>NZ_CAJGZQ010000024.1 GCF_904846185.1 Psychrobacter immobilis
TTAATTCTCTCCCATTGGTCATCACGTAGGGCATGTCGTCTTGTCATAGTCATTGAGCTCAAATTCCTAAATACGATCTAAGTATAGCTTATTCTGAAATATCTATGCTAATTGATGACACGCCCTAGGTAAGCGTTTTAATATTAGGATTTGCTTACCGTTTAGAGCCGCTCTTACTCTAGGTTCAACATCGATTTTGCCACGGCTTCTGCCACTTTAATGCCATCAATCCCTGCTGATAATATGCCACCTGCGTATCCTGCGCCTTCACCTGCAGGGAATAAGCCTTTGGTGTTAATGCTTTGGAATTCTTTATTGCGTTTAATGCTGATTGGTGACGATGTTCTGGTTTCTACGCCAGTGAGTAACCCATCATCAGATGAAAATCCTTGGATTTTTTTATTAAACGCTGGAATGGCTTCACGTATGGCATCCACGGCAAATTCAGGTAACGCTTTGCTTAAGTCGGTTAAGGTAATACCAGGAGTGTAAGACGGTTTTACATCGCCTAATTCTGAGTCTGGTTTGCCTTTTAAGAAGTCACCAATGGTTTGCGCTGGTGCGTTGTAGTCTTTGCCGCCTAATTCAAATGCTAAGCTTTCTAATTGTCTTTGTAAGTCAATGCCAGCAAGGGGATGGTTTGGGTAATCTCGCTCTGGGTCGATACCTACCACAATAGCACTGTTGGCGTTACGCTCATTTCTTGAATATTGGCTCATACCATTAGTGACAACACGGCCTTCTTCTGATGCAGCGGCAACAACGGTTCCACCTGGACACATACAGAAGCTATAAACAGAACGACCATTTTTACAATGATGAACCAGTTTGTAATCCGCAGCGCCAAGTATCTCGTTTCCAGCATTGTCACCAAAGCGTGCTTGGTCTATGGTTGACTGTTTATGTTCAATCCTAAAGCCAATTGAAAAAGGTTTTGCTTCAATATACACACCTTTATCATGGATCATCTCAAAAGTGTCTCGGGCGCTATGACCAACAGCAAGAACAACATGGTTGGTTTTTAAGGTTTCGCCAGTATTAAGGGTCACGCCTGTTACTTTTGAGTCAGTGATGTGCAAGTCGTCTACGCGAGTCGCAAAACGGACTTCCCCACCGAGTGCTATGATCTCGGCACGCATTTTTTCTACCATGGTGACTAACTTATAAGTACCTATGTGCGGCTTACTGACAAATAAAATCTCATCTGGTGCGCCAGCTTTTACAAATTCAGTCATGACTTTACGGCCATAATGATTGGGATCTTTCACTTGGCTATATAATTTACCGTCAGAAAAAGTACCCGCTCCGCCTTCACCGAACTGTACGTTAGATTCTGTGTTTAATTTGCGCTGACGCCAAAAGCCAAAGGTGTCTTTGGTGCGTTGTCTGACTTCATTACCACGTTCAATGATAATAGGTTTAAAACCCATTTGAGCAAGGGTGAGTCCAGCCATTAATCCACAAGGACCAAAACCAATAACAACAGGACGCTCAGTTAAATTCTCTGGCGCTTCACCTAAATATTTGTAGCTGGTATCTGGTGTTGGCTTAACATAGTTGTCTGACTCAAATTGAACCAGTAAATCATTGGTTAAATCCGAGTCGGTCAGGGTGATGTCTAGCGTATAAATTAATTGGATATTTCTTTTATTACGAGCATCATAACCACGTTTAAACATCACAAATGACGCCATTTGCTCAGCAGAGATTTTAAGTTTTGTCGTTATCGCAGTCGTTAAATCTTCAGGTGCATGATTTAATGGCAATTTAATTTCAGTTAAACGTATCATTGGTTACTCATAAACTCGTGTAGAAAACAGTCTCGCATTTTACTGGTACTGGTACAAATAAGCGAATAAATATTTTACTTACGCAGGGTGAATTTACGGTTTCTTCAGCATAGATCAGCATCCTATTATAAAAACTAAATGTCAGACTTCATCCCAAGCTAGCTACCAAGCCTAATGGCTAACGTGCTTTAGCTAAAAAAAACCTACCTTTAGTTAAGTTGACATCATTTAGTACGTTTGCTTCTTAATTTCCTTCTGTTCACACTTCCTGAACTCAAAAAAAAACATCGCTTCTGATGTCATCATTTTTTATACCGCTTTAGCATTCCTTAACCAGACATAAATGGTGCATAGAAAATCATAAAAACCAATTATGGTGCACAAAAGTGCCCTAGCTCCTGATAAAGACCAATATTGGTGCATTTGTCTAGTATTTTATATTGGCATAGATATTGAAGTATTAATAATAGTTAGGAATGGCTCGTTCACTCGGCCTACCATGCTGCTACTTTATCTTTCTGGAGAAATATATGTCTTTATTGCCAACGCTTATCACTGCTACTCCTATAAGTACAAATTATCGTATCGACTCAAAATTGACATCACGTTTGTCTCTACTAGCAGTAGCCGTTGTCGGCAGCTTAAGTCTTATGGGTTGTCAAAAACCTGCGGAAACCAGTGCAGAAACCAATTCTACCGCCACAAAAACGGACACCTCTGAGACGGCTGCTACCACTGCGGCAGATGGTGACACCATCAAAGTTGGTATCTTGCATTCTTTATCTGGAACGATGGCCATCTCTGAGACGTCATTAAAAGATACGGCGCTCATGACCATTGATGAAATTAATGCCAATGGCGGTGTGTTAGGTAAGCAGCTAGAGCCAATCGTCGTAGATCCCGCTTCTGATTGGCCGTTATTCGCTGAAAAAGCTCGTCAGCTGTTAACCCAAGATAAAGTGGATGTGATATTTGGGGGTTGGACGTCGGTATCACGTAAGTCTGTGCTACCTGTCGTTGAAGAACTAAATGGCCTCATGTTCTACCCCGTGCAGTATGAGGGTCAAGAACAGTCAGAAAACATTTTCTACACTGGTGCTGCACCAAACCAACAAGCTATTCCTGCCGTTGAATACTTAATGAGTCCAGAGGGTGGTAGTGCAGAACGCTTTGTCTTACTTGGGACAGATTATGTTTATCCTCGGACTACTAACCAGATACTGCGGGCTTTCTTAAAATCTAAAGGCGTCGCTGAAACAGATATCATGGAAGAGTACACCCCTTTCGGTTTTAGCAACTATCAGACCATCGTTGGCAATATTAAAAGCTTCTCTACTGGTAAAAAGACGGCGGTTATCTCTACCATTAATGGGGATTCAAACGTACCTTTTTATCGTGAGCTTGCCAACCAAGGTATTAAAGCGTCTGATATCCCAGTCATGGCATTCTCAGTGGGAGAAGAAGAGCTTCGCGGTATCGATACCAGCTTATTGCAAGGGCATTTAGCGTCATGGAACTACTTTATGTCGGTTAAAAATCCTGTCAACAGCGACTTCACTAAAAAGTATAAGAAATATGCGCTGGATCATAAGCTACCCAATGCTGACAAAGTCGTGACCAATGATCCTATGGAAGCCACCTACGTGGGTATCAATATGTGGAAACAAGCAGTCGAAAAAGCTGGTACGACTAATGTCGATAAAGTGCGCATTAGTATGGGAGGTCAGACTTTTGACGCGCCATCAGGGTATACATTGAAAATGGATGAGGAAAACCATCATTTATGGAAGCCTGTCATGATCGGTCAAATCCGTGCCGATGGTCAGTTCGATGTGATCAGCAAAACTCCAAAAGTCATTCGTGCTGAGCCATGGAGTCAATACATTCCTAAATAAGGTTGTGATCACCCAAGCCTTAGTCCCTAATCCTTAGCCCCTTAATGGTATCAAAACCAGCAACCCTTTAGCTCCTCTACTGATAAAACAGTTTTTAGTAGAGGTTAAAGGAGTGTTGACTGCAAAAAAGGAACCATCATGTCACATTACCCTTCCTATTATAAAAGTGACGCGCAAGCCAATTATTTTAACAAGACTTTTATACTCGCCTTACTATCTTTACTCCTCCTCATTGCTATCACATCAGCTGCTCATGCTCACGAGACATCAGCAGTACACAGCCATGGCGAGAAACTATCGACTAATACTGTGGCAGCGACATCCAATGCTGTAAGTGAAGAGACCTTACTTGCTCAAGACGACACCTTGCTTGCTCAAAACAAGCAGTCTCTTACTACGCCAGCTAATCTTGCGATAAGTAAAGGGGATGCTATCGAGCAGTTCGTTGCTGCTGACTTCACCATTCGCCAAACCATGCTCAACCAGTGGCCGGGGTCAGTTGAGAGTTTGGATACTTTAGTTGAGCTGATAAAGAAAGATGAGTTATATCAAGGCAATGGTGGGCAAACCTACCTACTTAACAGCGAAGATGAGCTATTTACTTATCCTGCTAAGCAGCTGACCACCGAGTGGCCGAGTGACTTGGCGCAAGTGACTTTAACCAATACGCTACGCTCAGCCCTAGTGTTTGGACAAGCCAAGGTTAAGCTTGAGTCAAACGTTCCTACGCAACGTATGCAGGCAGTTGCCATCTTAGCGGACAATATCGAACAGCTAGATCCAACACTCATAAGTACTGCTGCTGCTACCGAGCAAGACGACGACGTCAAAACAGCGTTGAGTACTTTACAAGCGAGGATTGATTTTAGAGACGGCGACGTCACCAAGCAAATTGCCGCGCTTACCGTGCTTGCTGATAGCGATAACCCGCAAGTCTTAGTGGATGTCAAAAAAGCATTGGCGGCAGATGATATCGATCCTGTGCTCAAATCTGCGCTGTTAGACGCTGAGGATAGTATTGAGCAGCGCATTACCATCAGTACTTGGATCGGTCATCTATTCACGGGGCTTAGTACGGCAAGTATCTTACTACTCGCGGCATTAGGGCTTGCCATTACTTTTGGGCTACTGGGTGTCATCAATATGGCTCATGGTGAGCTCATTATGATTGGTGCTTACGCCACTTATATGGTGCAAAATCTCTTTCAAGCGTATTTTCCTAGTATGACTGGATGGTATCTGGTTGCTGCTATACCCGTCGCTTTCTTAGTCAGTGCCATTATCGGCATGATTATTGAACGAATCATTATTCGCCCGCTTTACGGTCGTGAGCTTGAAACCTTACTGGCAACCTTTGGTGTCAGTCTGATTCTTATGCAGTTGGTTCGAATGATATTTGGCGCGCAAAACGTCGAAGTCAGCAATGTCGACTGGTTGAGCGGGGCCTATCAAGTGTCCTCAAGCCTTGTACTTCCCTTCAATCGTATCGCTATTATTGGCTTTACCATCATTATTCTTATGCTACTGGTGTACTTACTGAACAAGACTCGCTTTGGGTTGTTTGTGCGCGCTGTCACTCAAAACCGGCAAATGGCACGTGCAGTTGGTATCTCATCTGCTCGCATCGACATGTTGGCATTCGGCCTTGGTTCAGGGTTGGCCGGTCTCGCTGGCTGTGCTTTGGCGCAAGTGGGCAACGTCGGACCTGACTTAGGTCAAACTTATATTATTGATGCGTTCTTAGTCGTTGTGGTTGGCGGTGTTGGGCAAGTATGGGGCGCGGTATTGGCATCTTTAGGTCTTGGTGTCAGTGGTACGGTGCTTGAGATTGGCATTGGTGCTGTGATGGCTAAGATTGTGTTACTGGTTCTTGTGATTTTGTTTATTCAAAAACGTCCACAAGGTTTATTCGCCCTCAAAGGCCGTTTTGTGGATTAAGGAGAACCTCATGCGTTTGACTCAATTATTATCTGATTCCCCACGTAATGCCATTCTGATTGGTTTGTGTTTTTTAGTGCTACTGATATTGCCTTGGCTCCATTTATTACCTGAAACCTCTAGTTTTCACCTGTCTGCTTATTGGATAACTTTGATTGGTAAAATAATGGCGCTCGCCATGGTAGCACTGGCTTTAGACTTGGTCTGGGGCTATGCCGGCATTCTAAGCTTAGGTCATGGTCTTTATTTTGCGCTAGGAGGTTATGCTTTTGGTATGTATTTGACGCGTGAAACTGCTGGCACAGACTTGCCAGACTTTATGCGTTTCTTAAGTTGGACAGAGCTACCCTGGTATTGGGCAGGCACTCAACATTTCTGGTGGGCGATGGCTCTAGTGGTGCTAGTTCCCGGTCTAGTCGCTTTTATCTTTGGCTATTTTGCTTTTCGCTCAAAGATTAAAGGGGTTTATTTTTCGATTATTACTCAGGCCATGACTTACGCGGCAGCCTTATTATTCTTCCGTAACGAAACAGGCTTTGGTGGTAACAATGGTTTCACAGGTTTTACTACGCTACTAGGTTATGACATCACTGCCTCTTCAACGAGGGCTGTACTGTGTTTTACGACTGCTTTGGCGCTGCTACTGTCATATCTTGGACTACGCTATCTGATGAGCCAGCCTTATGGGCGCGTGCTCGGTGCCATTCGTGATAGTGAAAATCGCTTGCAGTATTTAGGCTATCGCACGCTTTGGTACAAGCTTTCAGCTTGGGTATTGTCTGCAATAATAGCTGGTATCGCTGGTGCTCTATATGTACCGCAAGTTGGCATCATTAATCCAGGTGAGATGAACCCCGTCAACTCTATCGAGATGGCAGTATGGGTGGCTGCTGGAGGTAGAGGTTCATTAATCGGTGCCATTGTAGGCGCTGGTACAATTAATGTGATTAAAACGTATTTTACCGTCGCCTATCCGGAGTTTTGGTTACTTATTCTAGGTGGATTATTTGTGGTGGTTACTTTATTTCTCCCTAACGGCATCATTGGCGTACTTGATCGTTTTAAAAAGGAAAAAGAATAATGTTAATAACTAATGCTGCTACTTCCCAAAAAGTTACTAACGATACGCTTGTTAAAAACAATCCTAGTATCAATAATCCAATGAAAAAATCTAAAAATACACCACACATAACGGTCGCAGAAAACATGCCTACCCGACCAGTCACTACTTTGGCTGAAGATTACGGAGATAGCGGAGGCTTAGCGCATCCTGTTCCCAAATCAGGGCCAGATATGAGACATGGTATTGCGCTGTATTTAGAAGACGTTAGCGTGTGGTTTGACTCGTTCCGCGCACTCAATGATTTATCTTTATACATTGAGGCAGGCGAGCTACGCTGCATCATCGGCCCTAATGGCGCAGGCAAAACAACTTTAATGGATGTTATTACGGGTAAAACGCGCCCCACTAAAGGCAGTGCATTTTTCGGTCAAGTACATAATTTAGCCAAACTATCTACCGAAGAAATAGCGGAAGCAGGCATTGGCCGTAAGTTTCAAAAACCTACCGTATTTGAGAAATTTACCGTACTTGATAACTTAATGCTGGCTGCGCCAAAGGACAAACGGGTATCAAAGAGCTGGTTTACTCGTATTGACACAGAAATCCAAGATACCCTTGACTCAACGCTTGATCAAATACGCCTAAAAGAGCTGATTAACAAGCCAGCAGGATTATTGTCTCATGGTCAAAAGCAGTGGCTAGAGATTGGAATGTTACTGATGCAAAGACCAAAACTTATCTTACTTGATGAACCAGTAGCAGGCATGACCGATGCCGAAACTGAACATACCGCTGAGTTATGTCTACGCCTTAAAAAGAATCACACCTTGATCGTGGTTGAGCATGACATGACCTTTATTGATGCCATAAGTGAGAAAGTAACGGTTTTGGCAAATGGCGCTATTTTGGCTGAAGGCACGTTGAGTGAAGTACAGAATAATGAGGCCGTTATTGAGACCTATTTGGGTCGGTAATAAGCTCAGGTCGATAACAAATAGTAACACTTAGAAATAGACCTAAAAAATAGAGGTGCTTATATGTTAGAAATCAATGCCATAAATCAATATTACGGTGGCAGTCACATTTTACGTGATGTCACCCTCGCCGCCCCTGTAGGAGAATGTAGCGTGGTACTGGGTCGTAATGGCGTCGGTAAAACCACCTTGCTTAAATGCTTGATGGGCATCCTACCAATCAAATCAGGTGAGATTTTATTGGACGGTAAGGATATTAGTCAGATGACACCTGAGCAACGTGTGCGCGCAGGACTCGCTTATGTGCCGCAAGGACGTGATATATTTTCTACTTTGACCGTTGAAGAAAACATTCTGATTGGAATGGCGAAATTTTCTCAACGAAAAGCAAGTAAAGTACCCAAACACTTGTATGATATATTTCCAGTGCTGGACGAGATGAAGCATCGCCGTGGTGGCGATCTATCTGGCGGTCAGCAGCAGCAACTCGCTATTGCTCGTGCGCTTGCATCAGAGCCTCGAGTACTAGTACTTGATGAGCCGACTGAAGGTATCCAACCGTCCATTATTAAAGACATTGGTAGAGTCATTCGTAGTCTTGCTAATAAAGGCGATATGGCAATTGTTTTAGTCGAGCAGTTTTATGAGTTTGCAGAAGAGCTTGCCGATAACTATACCGTGCTTTCTAGAGGACAAGTCGTAGCTCAGGGGGCTGGATGTGACATGGCAAAAAACAATATTCAAGAGTTGGTGGCAATCTAAAAGGAAACTTTATAAAAAGACACTTTATAAAAGGGAATACAATTTTGACTTGGCAATCCTCACTACAGCTCCATTTCGACTGCGCCTCTACTGCTGCAAAAACTCGGCTGTGTCATCGTGCCCATACTGGCGCACTCATGGTGCAGCGCGCGCTGTATCCTGAGCCTGATAGTACTGATAACAGCCAAGCAGGGATTTGCCATATTTATGTGTTGTATCCTCCTGCTGGTATCGCCGATGATGACCGCTTAACATTGGAGTTTAACCTACACTCTAATAGCCATGCGGTGATTACCACCCCTGGAGCCGGAAAATGGTACGGGCAACGCAAATCGTTGCGATCCTCTAGACCCAGCGACTCATCAAAATTTAACAACGGTACTCAATCGGCAAACAGCAACACTTCTAACGACTGTTTTAATGATGTTGTCAGCGCAGAACAGCATATCGACGCCCGCCTCGATGATCACGCTGTCCTTGAATGGCTACCTCAAGAAAGCATTTATTACGATTATTCCAACTCTAATGCCAATAGCCGCTTTTATTTAGCTAAGACAGCAAGTTTATTGACTTGGGATATTGCGGTATTTGGACGTCAAGCGTATCAAGAGACGTTTGCTAATGGTCATTATGCCAACCGCTTAGAGATATGGCGTGAGAGTAATTTATTGGTCAGCGAATGCACCTCCCAGCCAGCAAATACGCGCTGGTTTACCTCACCATTAGGACTGAATAATCAACATGTGCATGGCTCTTTTTGGGCAATACCTAGCACAGAGATCATTGCACCTGAGTTACAGAATAATCCGCTCAAGCTTGGTCAGTATTTAGATGCCACTATTACCGAGATACGCCATCTCATTGATACGCAGTCACTACCTATTCACTGTACTCACAATTTTCAAGGTATTAATTGCCGTTATTTAGGGGTAGATGTGCGTGCCTGCTTTGAGGCTTTTTACCAAGTCCGCGAGCTTATCAGGTCTAAATGGTACAAGCTTGAGCCTCATCGACCGAGAATTTGGGACACCTAATACCATGTGCTCCTGCATACTCTCATCCCTGAACAATGCTGAATCAAACCAGAATGACTCTACTTAGTACATTTAACTTAGCACCTTTACTTTATGAAGATTAAAAACGGTTCATAGTCTTTAAAGCACAATAATTATTAAGGAAGCTTTATGCAATTAAATCCTACAGAGAAAGATAAACTCTTACTATTTACCGCAGGCATGGTGGCGGAACGTCGTAAAAATCGCGGTGTAAAGCTCAATTATCCTGAGTCTATCGCTTACATTAGCATGTTACTAATGGAAGGCGCGCGTGATGGCAAAACCGTGGCGCAACTAATGAGTGAAGGATCCACTTATCTCTCTGCCGATGACGTCATGGAAGGCATTGCAGAGATGATACACGATGTCCAAGTTGAAGCCACTTTCCCCGATGGCACTAAGCTGGTGACGGTACATAACCCCATCGTATAGCTTGCTTGTTGTAAAGCCGTATAAAACGATATTGAACTAGAGCCATTGCCATAAGACGATTAAGGATAATAAAAATGACGATAAAAGCAGGCGAATATAATATTAAAGCAGGCGATATGGCTTTGAATGCTGGTCGATATGTTCAAACCATAACGGTAATCAATACTGGCGACCGCCCTATTCAAATCGGTTCTCACTATCACTTCTATGAAGTCAATGCAGCACTGAGCTTTGATCGAGAGTCGACGCTTGGCTATCGACTCAATATCCTATCTGGCACTGCGGTACGTTTTGAGCCAGGACAAGCGCGCGAAGTGGAACTGGTTGCCATCTCAGGTAGACAGCACATTTATGGTTTTTCAGGCGAGGTTATGGGCGTTGTAGACCCTAAAACCTCTCAAAACACCTCGAAAAAACGCATTGACCGACGTATCTATGCCGAGCATTTTGGCCCTACCACAGGGGATAAGGTACGCTTAGCCGATACGAATTTATGGCTTGAGGTTGAGTATGATTTGACCAGTCATATTGACCACCAGCCTGATATTGATAGCGTCAGCATTGGTGAAGAGGTCAAATTTGGTGGCGGCAAGGTAATCCGCGATGGGATGGGTCAATCACAGCTGCTGGGTGAGCAAATTGCCGATACTATTATTACCAATGCTTTGATTGTGGACTACAGCGGTATCTATAAGGCAGATGTCGCTATTAAGGGCGGTCGCATTAGCGGCATTGGTAAAGCTGGCAACCCTGATATTCAGCCTAATGTGACGTTACCTATTGGCGCGGCTACCGAAATTATCGCAGGAGAAGGTAAAATTTTGACTGCTGGCGGAATCGATAGCCATATTCACTTCATTGCACCTCAGCAATGTGAAACGGCGCTAATGTCTGGTGTGACTACGATGTTAGGCGGTGGTACGGGACCTGCTGAAGGTACTCTTGCCACTACTTGTACGCCTGGTGCCTATCATATTCACAGCATGCTAAAAGCCACCGACTCTATTCCGATGAATATCGGATTCTTGGGTAAAGGCAACGTCAGTTTACCTGCTCCCATTGTTGAGCAGATTGAAGCGGGTGCTATCGGGCTTAAGCTTCATGAAGACTGGGGCTCCACGCCCAAAGCCATTGATAACTGCCTTAGCGTGGCTGAAGAATATGATGTGCAAGTGGCTATTCATACTGATACGTTAAATGAAAGCGGCTATTTAGATAGCACTCTCGGCGCGTTTAAAGACCGCTGTATTCATACCTTCCATACCGAAGGCGCTGGCGGCGGTCATGCCCCAGATATCTTAAAAGCTATTGGCGAAACCAACGTCTTACCCTCATCAACCAACCCGACGCGCCCTTTCACCATTAATACCATTGACGAGCATCTCGACATGCTCATGGTTTGTCATCACTTAAGCCCAGCCATTGCTGAAGATGTCGCTTTTGCCGAGAGTCGTATTCGTAAAGAAACCATTGCCGCCGAAGATATTTTACAAGACATGGGTGCCATCTCCATGATGAGTAGTGACTCGCAAGCGATGGGACGCGTGGGAGAAGTCATTATTCGCACGTGGCAAACGGCTGATAAAATGAAAGCCCAACGCGGTCATCTGGCTCCTGATCAATCAGCTAAAACGGAGCAGTCCTTAGAAAATATCATGCTAAATCCCACTGACTCTAATAGCAGCAATGATAATTTTCGTATCAAACGCTACCTCGCAAAATACACCATCAATCCTGCCATCACTCATGGCATTAGTGACGAAGTGGGATCCATTGAAGTAGATAAATGGGCGGATTTAATTTTATGGTCGCCTGCATTTTTTGGCGTAAAGCCTGACCTTATCATTAAAGGCGGCTTGATTGCGGCAGCGTCCATGGGCGACCTCAATGCTTCCATTTCAACCCCGCAGCCTGTGCACTATCGCAGCATGTTTGGTAGCTTCCCCAAAACAGTGGCGCAGACTTGTATCACCTTTATGTCAAGTGCTGCGATAGACAAAGGTGTTGATAGGCAATTAGGGTTAGAAAAGGTCATCAAAGCAGTACATAACATTCGCAAGGTACGCAAACAAGACATGAAATTCAACAGCTACTGTCCTAAGATGGAGGTTAACCCTGAGACTTATGAAGTGTACGCCGATGGTGAGCTGTTGACCTGTGAGCCTGCCGACTATCTACCGATGGCACAGCGCTATTTTTTATTCTAGCTGCTTTTTATTGTCGTGCTGATAATCCACCATCAGCTGTCAACCATCTACTTTAACGGACTATAAACATAATTATGAACATTTATACGCAACGTCTTGATCTATCAACCCTTAGCGCTGAACAACAGGCGATTATTGATAGGCAAAAACAGGCAGAAAACTTTTTATATTTAGATTTCGATACCCGTCAGCGTAGCCGTTTTAAAGCAGAAACACAGCACCACGCAATCATTGGTGTTGATTTACCACGTACGGAAACTATTAAGAATGGCAGTGTACTGGCAGACCATCAAGGCAACTTGATACAGATTATGGCCGCTAATCAAGCCTTAATCGAAGTGACTGCTGATAATGGTTTTGACCTTATGAAAGGCGCTTACCATTTAGGTAATCGTCATGTGCCATTAATGATTACAACTAAGGCCCTGTACTTTGAGCCTGATCATGTTTTAGAAGCGATGTTAAATCAACTTGGACTACATACCCAAGCCGTACAAGCGCCGTTTGAGCCAGAAACGGGTGCCTATAAAGGCAATCAAGGCGGACATTCTCACTCTCATGGTCATAGTCATCATGGTCACGACCATGACCATTCACATACCCACGGCAACTCTCATGACTAATCACGCCACACACTCACAGCAGACTACCTGTACCGCACAAGGTATAAATGATCTGAATAATACAGAAGTAACTGGACTTTTGTTCATTCTGGCGTCAAGTAACCTACCTATTGGCAGTTATACCTACTCGCAAGGCATCGAACCCGCTATTGAGGCAGGGCTGATTCATAATGAAAGCAGTAGTTTAGCGTTTATGAGTGATTATCTGGAGCTGGCATTATGTCGGTATGAGCTACCGCTACTGGCGCTTATGATTGAAGCACTTATGGTTGATGACGTTGCGCTTGCTGACGCTTTAGGTACAGATTACCATGCCAGCCGTGAAAGTAAAGAGTTTGTCTATGAGTCAAGCCAATTGGCTCTTTCTTTATCAGCATGGCTTGGTGATGTCCTTGAGCTCGACGTGCCTGACAGCTTACTTGCCCATGGATTTTTACCCCTCTTTGCCCATATCAGCTCGCACTGGCAGCTTAAGCCTGTACAAGCCTTGACCACCTACGCCTTTGGTCAAATCGAAAATATGGTGTTGGCTGCGGTCAAGACCGTACCGCTTGGGCAAATGGCAGGACAGCGCATTATTTGGCAGCTACAACAGTTATTAAGTCAGCAGATACAGGCATTGGCTGCCAACGTCAAGCAAAGATTTTTGCAAGTTCAAAATATGCCTTTAGAGGCTAACGTAAAGCTGAATCTACTTTATCAAAAGCTACATATGTCCGCTAACCTACCAAATTTAGCCATACTGTCTTGCCAGCATGAAAGGCAATACAGCCGCCTATTTCGCTCTTAATCGCTAATAAACACAACTCTCATCAAGGAACTTTATTTATGGCACTAACACCCAAAGTCGAAAACAAAAATTTAGAAACGACGCTCTCTCCGCTACGTTTAGGCATTGGTGGCCCTGTAGGCTCAGGAAAAACGGCATTGACGCTGAGACTATGTCAACGCCTGCGGGATGACATCAATATGGCAGTGGTGACCAATGATATTTATACCAAAGAAGACTCTGAATTCTTAACCCGCAATGAGGCGATGCCAGCTGAGCGCATTCGCGGTGTTGAAACCGGTGGCTGCCCGCATACTGCCATTCGTGAAGATGCCTCAATTAACTTATCTGCCATCGCCGAATTACAGCAGCAATTTGCAGGTCTTGAGCTCATTATCATCGAGTCTGGTGGTGATAATTTGGCAGCAACTTTTAGCCCTGAATTGTCCGACTTGACACTATATGTCATTGACGTGTCTGCAGGCGATAAAATTCCTCGTAAAGGCGGCCCTGGTATCATGAAATCGGACTTGCTCATTATCAATAAAACCGACCTTGCCCCTTTCGTAGGCGCGTCACTTGAGGTAATGGCACATGATGCCAAAAAAATGCGCGGTGATAAGCCTGTGGTATTCAGCAACATGAAAACAGGCGAAGGTCTTGATGACATTGTTGCTTTTATCTTAGATAAAGGCATGTTAAATGTGGCGTAGAATGCCTTAGGTAATGGCATTAATAAGTGCTCTACAAACCGCTGATGGATCAGTGGATTATGAGTCAGTTTTTATATCGATTTGTTTATTTATTAAGGATTTATCATGACAACAGACACAGCCAAAACGATGACACGCAAAAACCTCTTCCAAAAAACCACCATAATCAGTGGCTTAGCGCTGTTATCGTTACTACCAACACTCGCGTTTGCTCACCCTGGGCATGGCTTGATGGCAGCAGATGGCTCATTTGGCCTTTCAATATTGTCTGGTATGTTGCACCCTTTAACTGGGTTCGACCATCTGATGTTAGCGCTGGGCATGGGGATGCTATTTACTCAAATGCACAGCTTTAAAAAAGGCTTTGTAGCACTGTTAATTGGTCTAGTAACAGGATTTTTACTGAGTTTAAGTGTGAGCTTGAATAGCCTGTTTATTGAATACGGTATTCTACTCTCTATCGTACTCCTGACCATGGCACTTATGAGCCGCTACTTTAATGTAGCATTGAATCAAAACCACGAGATGTCCGTCAAAACCGTGTATAAATTCTTAATCATTGGCTTTGGTGCGCTTGCTATGTTCCACGGTGCTGCTCATGCAATCGAAGTGCCTGCAAACAGTAATACCGCTGGCTTCTTTACGGGTATGATTGTGGCCATGCTAGGTCTATATACTATCGGCAAAGGATTTGCCACTTATCTAAACACTCACCTGCAAGACAGCTTGATTATTCAACGTGTTATAGCTGTTGTCGGTTTATGCGGTGTGCTGTTAGGTTAACTTTGTTAATTTATACACAGAGTTATTTAACACGGTAGTAAGTTGAAGTGTAATGCACGCAGGTGACATTATCTAAATTGCCTTGTGACATTGCCTTATGCCCCTGAGCTTATGACAGCTCTTAAAGAAACTCTTAAAGAAATAAGGCCGCGCAAGCGACCGCTTAGCTCACAGCAGGATTAGCATTCAAAAAGGTTTGGGCTATAAGAAGCTTTAGATAATAAGTATGAAATGGTCATCAGAAAAAAAGGACAAATTAATGTCCTTTTTCTGGCTTTTGGTTTACTCAATGCTTACCAGCTAAAGCCCATACCCATGCCACCAGAGTTCTCATCTTTCGTGAAAGCACCACCGAGACTAAAGCTGGTATTGGGATTAATGACACGCTGATACCCCAATGAGACCGCTTGCTCGGAGCCCTGAAACCCTGCGCCCACGCCTATACGGTTCTTACCTTGTAAACCTGACGTGCTGGTTGCCATGTTTAACATCGCACCTTGACGATCAAAACGATCATCAATTTCCTTAAAGCGCTGTCCATTGTCTTGCAGATAATTTTGAATAGAGTCATTTAGAGCATTAAATTTAGTATCAGTATAAGTGTTCGAGGTTTCGATAGCGCTTGTTTTTGCGTCTTGTAACTGACTGACATTGACTGCGTCATTATCAGCGGTACCATTAGCAACATTGATAATCTGACGTTGGTTAAGATCCGAACCAACCGACACTGTGTTTTCACGGTTAGAGCTAGAGTCATTGCCGAGTACCACGGCGTTTTTTGCAGTAGTATTGACATTATTACCGAGCACAAAAGTATTGTCGCCAGACACGGTATTATTATTGCCCATACTATAGCTGTTATTGCCACTGACCGTACTTGGATCGCCAATCGCACCTGAATGATTTCCAGTCACTTTATTACCAGTGCCAATGCTGATAGCTTGCTCGCCGATTGCTTGAGCACCATCTCCCATTGCAATAGATTGCTTGCCCTGCGCCGCCGCATTAGCGCCTAAAGCCATTGCGTTGTCTCCACTAGCAATCGCTTCTGCAGACGTACCACCATTGATGCTTAGGTATTTATGCTGTGCAGCAATGTCCTGTTTAACGCTCAATACCTGATCATTCGTATAAATTTGTGACGATGCTAGAGTCTCGGTGGCTTTGCCATCGGTGTAGCCTTTCGATGCGGTTAAAGTTTCAGTTGCTTTGTCGTCGGTGTAACCTTTTGATGCGGTTAAAGTTTCAGTTGCTTTGTCGTCGGTGTAGCCTTTTGATGCAGTCAAAGTCTCGGTTGCTTTGCCGTCGGTATAACCTTTTGAGGCAGTTAAGGTTTCGGTTGCTTTGTCGTCGGTGTAGCCTTTTGATGCAGTCAAAGTCTCGGTTGCTTTGCCGTCGGTATAACCTTTTGAGGCGGTTAAAGTTTCAGTCGCTTTGTCGTCGGTGTAACCTTTTGATGCGGTTAAAGTTTCAGTTGCTTTGTCGTCGGTGTAGCCTTTTGATGCAGTCAAAGTCTCGGTTGCTTTGCCGTCGGTATAACCTTTTGAGGCGGTTAAAGTTTCAGTCGCTTTGTCGTCGGTATATCGTTTATTTACCGCATCTGTATCATTTATTGCATCTGCCACGTTAGTGATACGTTTTTCGAAACCCTTGCTACCAACTGAAATCGTATCCCTTTCATCTGCAATGGAGAAACTACCGATGGCGGTTGCGCCTGTCGCAGTGGCTTGGCTATTACTGCCAAACACGCTGCTGTCTGTACCTGATGCGGTATTCTGATAACCAACTGTAATACTATAGTCACCCTCTGATGTATTTTCAAAACCGACGGCACTACTGTCCTCACCTGATGCTGTATTATTATAACCGACGGCACTGCTATTTACATTCGAGGCGGTGTTTTTATAGCCAATTGCACTGCTATTTATGTTCGATGCCGTGTTGTTATAACCAAATGCACTACTATAACCCTCTGATGCGATATTATTAGAGCCTACCGCACTGCTATTGATACGCGATGCGGTATTGTTATAACCAACGGCACTACTGTACTTAACTGATGCTTCATTATTAGCACCTAACGCACTACTATAATCACCTGATGCTGCATTAGTATAACCAACCGCACTGCTATAAATACCCGAAGACTCATTAGAAATACCTGTTGCGCTGCTATAACTGCCCTTTGCTTTATTTGCATAGCCTAGCGCAGTAGCTTCACTCAATGCTTCATTATCAATACCTAAAGCACTGCTATTGAGACCGTCTGCTGCATTATTTATTCCACAGGCTAGTGCAATTACACCTGTTGCTGTACTTCCTCCAGAGACAGGATCCGTTACGCATACCACGCCTGCCCACACTGTAGAGCCACTGATCGCTGCAATACTGAAGGCAAGCCCTTTCACAGTCAACATCTTATAGTTATTTGAGCGAGCTATCAGGGCGATAGTGCCAGTCGTGCCGCTGGTCTTACCAACGCTCTTGGTATTTTCAGACACCACCACTATACAACCTAGTGATTGACTCCAAATCTTTTTAAATACTTTATTCATAGCTCGCTCCATAAGTCCAAAAACTACTCGTTGATAAAATCAAGGCTATCTATGTCACTTACATTAACCATGCTCGTAAATGACAGCTGTCACTTATTAAAGCACAAAGCTAACATACCTGTATATTTACATTAAAGGATATTTAATCTTCAGAGCTGTCTTAGATAAGCAAAATAATCTGGGATAGTTTTATGGAGAAATAGCATTATGAGTAAGATTCGCCTACCCAAACGCTCACAGCACAGTTAGCACAACGATTGTTATATCGGTAAGAGTGAGCGCGTCCGGTAGGATTGCAAGTGCCGTTATGGCACTCGCAAGGTCTGGCAGCAGATCAACCTGATGGCGTATCTAAGGAAATTTGGCATGGCATAGAGAATGTTGAACAAGTAACCATTGAGTAGATGGACTGATTTCATAACCCAAACAATCTACCTAAATGATTCACTCACGTAAATCATCCACGACTGCCAACATAGCCACTAATGAGGCTTCCCCTAATTTCATAGAGCGCTCTGGTGACCAACCTGTATCCGCATCGGGGACATTATTGTTATCTATAAATGGCATCTCCAAGGTATTGGCAAGGCAGTCAAAACGTTCGGCAACCCAGTGAGTCGCAAGCGTCATATTCGCTGTACCCGGTGCATCAACGTCATAGCCCTCTTCCGTCTGAAAGTCAGCACTGGCAATCTTTAACACTTCTGAGAATCTATCACGTAGACGCGCGAGGCGGTCGCTATAATTTGGCGTACCCTGCGAGCCAGCAAGGAATACAAAAGGTATTTCTTCATCACCGTGTACATCATAAAATAGATCAACACCCGTTTCTTCCATTTTATTAATGACATGAAAGACTTCAGGGCTGGTTTCCAAATTTGGATTTGACCAAGCACGGTTTAGGTTAGTCCCAACTGCGTTGGTACGCAGATGACCTCTCACGCTGCCATCTGGGTTCATATTGGGCACGATGTAAAAGTTAGCTTTATCTAATAATAATTTACCCGTGGCATTATCACCATCTAACAGGCTATGCAGTAGACCATCGACCAACCATTCAGCCATCGTTTCACCAGGATGTTGACGTGCCGTAATCCAAATATTGCGTTTAGGCGCATCATTATTGCTAGCGCCATCACTAATTTTGACTAAGGTTAAATCGCGATTATCAAGGGTTTCTCCCAAATGCTCTAACGTCACTAATGGATGCATTTGCACCGCTGCTAATAAATCTTGATGACGCTCATCACTGTAAGGGGCAAAAAACGCAATTTGAATGGTTTCACATTCCAACTCTGCCGTTATGGTTAACTTTCCGTCTTTATAAGAGGTGGGTAGACGAAACCAATAGTCGCGATCGTACGACGCCACCGCTTGGTAATTCTCCCACCCTGCAGGGAATGCTGCATCCCCTGCATTCAGAATATTGAGCACATATTGCTCGCCAACCTGACCTGTCAGGCGAAAATTAAACCACTGAAAAAACTCGCCACCGACGTCCGGACGAATAGCCAATTGGACATTTTTTTTATCTTCTAAATTAATAACCTCAATATTACCAGCATCGAAATTAGCAGTGATATGCATAAATTTTCCTTAATTGTTTTTTAGATATCTTAGTGAGTATCTGTAAAATACTTGAGCATAAACGATTAAAAACAAGCAGGATAGAGACGCTAACAAATCATCTTAAAAAATAGTAAAAATAATGATTAATAGTTGTAGCATCGCTGCTTTTTTTAATTAAAAGAACGTAAAAACATTCCAAGCATTATGACAGACATAGCATTAGCTAATTTTTTATATTTATCACATTGCTGAATGAATGTGTCAGATTTTGGATATTATAGCTCATAATCCCATATAGCACTGTTCATCATATATAGTACTATTCTCTATAGCTACAAAAGCCACTCAACTGGTAACCACCCTATTATCGTCAAGATAATGTTAAGCAGGGTACTTTGTCCAGGCTCCGAGACGCTCATCGATCCAGACGAGCCTTCCATTACGCTGCTCTACTCGCCAAGTAAGGCCAACCATGCCCTCGTCAAATGCTTTGTGCAGTTTCTGTGCCATCTGTTCACTGTTAATCATTAAACCCATTTCGGTATTGAGCGCAGTCGAACGGAGGTCAAAATTGAACGAGCCAATAAAAATGCGCTTTCCATCTACCGCAAAGGTTTTCGCGTGAAGACTGGCTTTTGACGATCTGAACGCTCCTAGATGGTCAGCGGGTGCACCAGACGCAGCTTGGCTACGTAGCTCAAAAAGGCTGACGCCACTTTCAAGCATGGCCTTGCTTTGTTATTATTTTATTAGCTAGCGAGCTGAAGCTTTTTTACGTTACCCATAAGTGCGCTAAGATTTTTCTCAAGCTTACTTTTTTCTAGCTTCATTCTAACGACAACCTTAATAATCTCATCAGCTATCTCTTTATTGCCTTCAGCCACTGCCTGCTGCAATGCTAGGCCTTCACGCATAATAGAAACCCTTAAAGGCTCGATCTTATAAATAATACGGTTGATAGATTTATGCAGATCCGACTGTCTATAGCACTCTTTTACCTTAGATGATTTATATAAGAGACTGTTTTTATCACTTTTTGCGCGGGCTAACGTCTCGATATAATCAGCCGCTATCTTGTCAGCATAATCATCTTGAATACCAATCTCTAAAATATTTTTTACTAATATGATATCGATTTTTTCTAACTCAGTCTCTTTAATGGCACTTTTTAACATTTCAAACAGTCCTTCGTAAATGTTGGGATTAGGGTTGAATTAAGTGGTTATCGCGTATAAAAAGCAAAGCCATCGGCGTCACTATAATTGGCACGTGGATTCGTTGTTTGCGCACTCTTATATTCACACTCGTATAAAAGTTACTTTAACAACCATGCCAATCAATTCGTAATAGAGGTCACTCAAGAATATTTATATATTGATACACTTATGTTCATTCTAACCTAAGAGTACAAGTGTACACAATAGGCATTCAACCCTTTTAATACAAAGGTTATGAAAAGCGGCTATCAAACTGCCATAGATTGATATTTATTTTGAGAATAGTACTGTTGAGGTCTATCAAAATGATGAGGTTAAACAACTCCCTCACTATTAGGAATAGTTTAATGACGCGTGGATTCTTGCTAGACATATCTAAAATAGATTGATGAAATATTTACAAAGAAATGAGTGAGCTACTTTTGCTAAGAAGGAAAAATCACTGGCTCATCGCCATCTTGCCAAGGTTGAAACTTGGTCATGGCTTGTATAAATAATGGATGTGCAAGCCAGTTTTTTAGCCATATTTGCAGTTTAGGATAAGGCAAACTGTAAAAAACGTCGCGATCTACATGAGCAAATTGGCGGACAAATGGCATAATGCCGATATCGGCAATGGTCACACTGTCTCCTAGCAAATAAGTATTTTTAGTAAGCAACTCTTCTAAAATCTGTAGAAATGCTTCTCCTTTTTTCCGATATTCTGTTTGGGTAATTTCAAGATGACGGTCAGCATATTTATAGCGATCTAGCCAATGCTTAAACTCCTGATCGTTTTGCTCAATTAACGTATTACCTTGATGCAAAGTCTTAGGGTTCATCAGCTCTTGTGGGTCTTGCTGTTCAAGCGCCCACTCCATTATTTCCCGACTCTCTTCAATCACAACACCATCAGCGAGCTGTAAAACGGGCACGGTGCCTTTTGGGCTAATCGCTAGCATTTTGGCAGGTTTGTTTTTTAAGGTGATCTCCCGTAGCTCTACTGGCAACTCGGCAAACAACAGGCCAAGACGCGCGCGCATGGCATAAGGACAGCGACGAAAAGAGTAAAGACAAGAAAGGGAGTAAGCAGTCATATTTTTTTTCACAGTTAAAACGAGATCAGTAGCCTTAGAGTTACTGACATCAAGAGTCATTTAGTTTCGTTACTGATCTCTATTAAGGGTTGGTAAAATTAATACTTCAAAGCATTGAACAAAGCCAGTATCATAGCGGCATTGAAAAACCCTTACCTTATTTATTATAAACAAAAGGAAGATATAGTGTCGCAGGCTCAGACAACTATCACAGAAACACCTAATCTCACAAAAGATCAGAACTCTGTATTAAAGATTCTTACGATCATGGGTTATTTAGAAGGTACGTCCTTTTTATTATTACTTTGCATCGCCATGCCGCTAAAGTACATGATGGGTATTGCAGAAGCGGTCACCTACATAGGGATGGCTCATGGCGGATTGTTCATCGCGTATATTTTAATGCTGTTGATAGCCATCACCAAAATCAAAATGCCGCTTTGGGCGATGCCAGCAGGGGTACTCGGATCCTTTTTACCCCTTGGTCCATTTATATTCGATCATTTATTAAAAAAGAGCTTGAATAAAAAAGCTTAAAGCCCCTTAAAAGTAATGTCAAATGACTTACTGAATATGACGAACATTGGTGATTTTAAGATATAGCGCTATTCAAGCGCTGGACGGTATGTATTAATGACTGATCATGATTATTCGTCAGTCATTAATTTCCCATAAAAACTATCCACTTACTGCGACTGGCACTTTACGAATCAGCCATAAAAAGTACGCCCCACCAATGATAGCCGCAATAGTACCCGCAGGCAGCTCATAAGGGAAAATGATATAACGCCCAATCCAGTCTGCTATTACCATCACCCCTGTGCCTAACAAAGCCGCTAATGGCAATTGGCGCTCAAGCCTTACCGCACCGAGTGACGTCGCCAAATGTGGCACCATTAGACCAATGAAACTCAATGGCCCAACCGCAAGCGTACTGGCAGTACTTAGCGCCGCCACCAACACCAATAACGCGAGTGTCACTGGTGTCACTGCCACCCCTAAATTACGAGCGACCCCTGTACCCAAACCAAGCACTCTTAAGGGTTTGATAAGCAATAAGCTGAGGGCAAATAAAATGAGGGCAATGCCGATAAGATACCACACGGTGCTAGGCTGAGCGCTATAAGTCGTTCCCGATAGCCAGCTAAGCATCGCTTCTAGGCGTGGATCGCCAGACAGCTTGACCATGTGCATCACCCCATCCATCATCGCGGCAATACCGATACCGACCAGTAATAGATAGCCAGAACTTACCTTACGTGCCAGCCAAATAACCAGCAATAACACAGCCATCGCTCCTGATAATCCTGAGATTAATAAAGTACCAGCTCCGGCAGATAGCCCTAAGCTTGGTAGCAGTAAAAATCCTAAGATAACCCCAAGCGCCGCGCCCGAGCTCACACCCAATACTTCTGGACTTGCCATCGGATTGCGGGTGAGTGTTTGCAATAACACACCAGCGATGGCCAACATCAGACCTGTTGCCGCAGCGCTCAAACTGCGCGGTAGCCGATACTGCTGGGTGATCGCCCAATCGGTACTTAGTCCCCAGCCACTGACGTCTTGGACAAAAAAACAGGCAAGTATGATTATCATTACCACGCCAAGAGTCCAGCGCCACCATGCCACAGGTGCATGCTTGCCCGTTAGCATCGGGGTTACTGTTTCTATCCGCTCGCGGCGCTGACGCAAAATCAGCCAAATAATCAGTGGTGCACCAAGAATACCCGTCATCGCCCCTGCTGGAATTTGCATATTTAGTATGGGTTCGAGTAATAAAGCAACATTGCTAGTCAGCCATAAAAGCAACGCCCCTAAGACAAAGGCTGCAAGCAGACGTTTGCTAATAGAAGCGACTCCCAGTGCATTGACCAGACTGGCAGCGCCAAGACCGATAAAACCGATTAGACCAACTTCGCTAACCACCAAAGCGGTAACGACCGCCACAATAAGCACTACCAATGCACGAATACCGTTAATCGGCACGCCCAAGCGCTTGGCTTGTGAGTCATCGAGACTCATCAAGGTTAATGGTTTTAACAAGGGTAGACAGACAACCGCCATCACGACGGCTGTTATCGCTAGCATCGTACTGGTATACCAGCTATTCTGTGCCAAAAATCCCGCCGCCCACGACAGCATACCATTACTACGTTCAGCAAAAAACAACACCAAAACATTGGCAACGGCGGCAAGTAGAATGTTTACCACCAAGCCTGCCAATATTAAAATGAGCGGATTAAAACGACTGGGTGCTGACAATACAAAGACCAGTCCCATACTAATAAGCGCGCCGACAAAGGCCACATAAAGTCCGCCATAAATCGCTAAGCTTGGCAAAAACAAGGTCACAATGAGCATGGCCAATTGTGCACCAACGCCGACGCCCAATGTGGTGTCTGACGCTAATGGGTTTTTGACCAGCTGCTGTAGCAAAATACTGACAACCCCAAGCAGACCACCTGCCAATAGCGCCACTATGCTAGTCGCCACTATATGCAGCTGCGTCGCAAGACTGATAATGTCCAATTGCGAGCTTGGAATAAACAAATCACTGATTGGGCGTGTCCACTCCTGAGCGATTAATGCCCACGTGCTCCATACTGACAATATTACAAGGATAATCATTACTGCCCAGATGCGCCATGTATCCTCAAATACCGAAGGTAGTTTCCTAGGTAATTTTGGTGCTGGATTGGGAGGTTTTTGCATAAGCTTGGAGTGTTGCTCTGATGGTGTTTTCAATGTGGGCGACTGAGACGCTGCAAGTGAAGTCATAGGTTTGACATAATCAGTAGTATTATTGGTATGAGAGTGATGAGTCTGTGCGGCAGTATTAATAGTCATGATGCTGCCCCACCTTTTAATGTCACTGTTGATAAATTATTTGCCAAGCCGACCAGTGACGACATGCCACCATAAATCCATATGGGTGGCAGCTCACCCAGGCAGCGCTTGTCGCCATAGCCTAGACGCTGCCAAACCAAACTGTCTTTAATCTCAGCTCGGGTTATCGGACTTAAAGGATCGATGATTAATAGGCAGGTCTCATTATCCAATTGAGCCAAGTCGCCCATTCGAATGGGGACAAACCCCCATTGATTGCCTTTGCCCAATACATCAAGCCCTTTGCCCATCTGACTTAGCACGGGCTGAAACAAACTATTTTTGACATACATGCGCATGTTATTAGCATCAGCAAACTGCACAATGGCAAATCTCTTTACTTTTGGATAGCGCTGCTGCAGACGCTCACTTGCCAGTTTGATATCCTTCTGACTTTTTGTAATATAGCTTTCAGCCAAGGCTGGTTCATCAATTAGCTGCCCCAACTGACGAGTTGGCTCAGTATAATCTGCCCAAGTTGCAGTATCACCTTTAGCAGCGAACATGACTGACTCAGAGGGCACATCTTCATAGAGATTGCGGGCATGCTCATAAAAAAAGTTATCGATGACCAAATCGACAGGCAATTGGGCAACCAATTCCGCATTAGGCTGATAGCGAATGCCCAAATCAATGATTGAGGTTGGCAATTCAGGCGTACCTACCCATCTGTCCCACACCCTCACATCACCCGTCGCTATCGGGGGGTAACCCATAGCGGTCAAGGTTGCCGCATTGCCCCAATCAGGTGAGACTATATTGATGTTAGCGTTATCTGCATTGCCCACTTGAGCGTCTTTTTGCGCCGTTATTGGTTGGTGACAGGCCGTCAGCACGGTGGTCAGTGTTAAGCTTGCTATGAGCGGCAACCACTTATATTTACTGATAGTGAGATTTGAGCCAGCTTTTATAAAATGTTTTATGAAAGATTTTACGGCTATTAAAGAGAACAGAGATTTATAAAGAGCAGGAAACATAGCGGCCTATCTTTTGCGCGAATAAGAGAAAATAAGAAATGAAAAAGATGAGGCAAATACTAGGGCATGCCCTCATTTTAAAAATGGTTATAAAAATTTAACCCTTTTTAGCCTACTTATTCATTTTCGTTCAGATTGATGATATGTCCTACTAGGCAACGGCGACTGGCTGCCCCGTTATAGGATGACTAAGCAGCTGCATATCGACGTTAAAAATCTTGTGCAATACTGTCGGTTGCATGGTGCTGCCGATATCACCGTTATGGCAAATACGACCGTTTTTTAAGGCGATAACTCGATCGGCATACTGCGCGGCCAAATTAATATCATGCAAAATAATAACCACACTCAAGCCCTGCTCATCCACCAAACGACGTATAAGCTGGATAACTTCAAGCTGATAGTGCATATCAAGCGCGGCTAATGGCTCATCAAGTAATAAATATCTGGTGTCTTGTGCCAGACACATAGCAAGCCAAACGCGAGCGCGCTCGCCACCTGAAAGCGTGGCCGTAATGCGGTCAGCGAACGCCTCTGTTTGGGTGATGCGCATGGCTTCTATTACTTTATCTTTGTCTATTTGGTTGGGCTTTTGCAGCCATTTTTGATGCGGATAACGTCCTAACATGACCAGCTCACGTACTGAAAACCCAGCGGCTTCTGGTAGTTGCTGTGGCAAATATGCCATTTGTCGCGCCAGCGCTTTGCTACTGTAATCACTGATACGGCGCTCATCCAAGCTGATACTACCGCCATTACTTATCATCTCGCCTGCCAGCGCTTTGATTAAAGTCGATTTTCCTGAACCATTATGTCCAACCAAAGCGACCAATTGGTTGCTATCAATCTCACAGCTTACATTGTCTAGTAAGGTATTACCTTGGCGACTGATGGTCAATTGGTTTGCACGTAACATATCTGTACTCATCATTAATTTAAATCGTTGTATTTATATTGGACAGCCAATAAAAACCGATTTTACTCGTAAACGATAATAAAAACAATTATCATTAACTTAAAATATTATTCTTTTTGTTCCCGCTCGCTGTTGCTTGTAAGTATATATACGACCGATTTTCTTTTATCTGTGACACGTAACCCTCAAATACAAGCCTAATTCTTTATCACCTTAATCATTTTTGAACTCGCACAAACCATTACTCATATCAATGAAGAACACTTCGATGAGTTGAGATAAGCTAATTGGTTTTTTAGTCGCTTTTTTTCTTTAACCACCAAAGAGCTATCTAGTACCAACGTCAGTAACAGCTATCTATGCCGAAGCGATGGCTGTACAAGTATCATTGAAAGACACAAAAAAACGTCTGCTCACTCTCTTGAACAAACGTTTTTACTCCCCTGTACAGCGCCTACTACACAACTTAGCGAGCTGCCAACCCGGTAAATTTTGCTCAAACAGTAAGCATATAAAAAGTTCGTTTTGACAGCGCAAGCTGAGAGACAAACCCAGTCTTTAAGCAACACTCACAGCGGGCAAAACATTGTCTGGCTTGCCACTGGGCGTGATATTGCTATGATTGATGAAGTGAAGCGCCTTTTGTTTGATAGCATTTATATTGTAATCGATAAGCTCGGCATGCAGAGTGACCACATCACCCATGATAAGTAAAGCAGGTGTCGGTAGCTTGGCGGTGGCTTGTAATTCAGCGATGCTGGCAAGCGTACCGACAAGCAATTGCTGCGTAGGTAGACTGGCATGACTGATAATAGCAAAAGGGGTTTCACTGTCTCGACCAGCCTCTATCAAGCCTTTCGTCATCTCATGCAAACGGTGTAAGCCCATATAAAAAACAACCGTTTGGGTAGTATCAAGCAATTCTTTATAATCGTTATTCGGCGCGCCATTTTTTTTGCAAGCAGTGATGAACTTAACCGATTGCGCATGATCACGGTGCGTTAGTGGAATCCCTGCGCGGCTTGCAGCAGCACTGGCAGCCGTAATACCCGGAATAGATTCAAAATAAATACCATGACGTACCACCTCTTGCAGCTCTTCACCACCGCGTCCAAAAATAAAAGGGTCACCACCTTTTAGCCTCACCACCGTTTTACCTGCCAGCGCGTGTTTGACCAATAGCTCGTTAATGCTCTGTTGTGATAAGGCATGATTGGCGCGGCGCTTACCGACGAATATTTTTTCGGCCGTGCTCGCGCACATATCCAAAACATCTTCGGATACTAAACTGTCATATAACACTACTTCTGCGCGCTGCATCACTCGCCATGCTTTTAAGGTTAATAACTCAGGATCACCAGAGCCTGCGCCGACCAAATATACCATGCCTTTTTTATGAGAATTTTTAGCATTTTCTATACAGTTTTGCCCTGCCAAGTCAGATGTTGGGCTGTTTGCAATAAGGACAGATAAATCAATCATGACGATAGTTCCTAATGACAGTATAAATACAGAAAACCATGTAATAAAAATAAGGTTATTCGATAGAAATCGACCGACCAGATAAGCGCTCAGGCTCGGCTAACCTGTGTTAACACAGTGCAACTAATTCTACATAACAAGTTGCAAGCGACGTGCCATCCCATCATTTAAGCTTGCGCCAATGAGGCGTATTCTGCGATTAATGCGTTGATTTGCCCCACGCAAGACCCACAATTATTACCTGCGCGGCACTGCTTACCCACTGCCGCCGCACTACTACAATTATGCTGCGTAATAGCGTTGAGAATGGCATTTTTTCCAACCGACATACAAGAGCAGACCAAAGGTCCTGGATCAACATAACCACTGGCAGGCCGCCCCGCGAGCAACCACTTGTATCGTTGATTAACAGGTATCTGGCTAGTATCCGTAAAGCAGCTATCGAGCCAGCGTACACTCGGTAATTGCTTTTGCATTGGGGCAATATAGACTGCCATTATCAGTTGTGCGCTAGAGCTTTTACCATCGGACACTTGACGGTTGATAACAGGGCTATCTGCTCCTACCTTAGACTCAGTTTGGGTCACGATAAAACGTAATTGATTCTGCACATTATCGACAGTAAACGCCGTATGCATGACACCCTTTTGAGAGTTTGGCGGTGATAATGATTGCATAGAGGTCATAAACTGCTGCCAAAACTCGGGGCACGCTAAGGTACTGCTAGACTCCATCATCGGGCTAGCGAGAGTAATCAAGACGCTGTTACTTTGATGACTCAAGCTCCAAGTAAGTGCAGGTAATGCCTCTGGCACAATATTATTTGAACGTGCTTCGCATTTTGTTTCAGATAATTCTTTCTCTGATGCTTTGGCAGAAAAATTGGCCAAAATAGTACGTAATTGCACTATAACAGCGTCTTGCCACTCAGGATGCACCAAAATCTTGCCAAATGATTGCATAGGAACAGGCGTGACGCTAATGGCTGAATTTTTGAGCTCTGGCTGCCCTGAATATGGATCGACCACTGTTGGAATAAGTGGGCCAACTCGGGCAAAGCTAGCAAAAGCATTGCTCCAATGCATGGGCATAAACGCATCACCAACGCGCAACATATCGCTAATGGCAACTTGAGCTAGTACGGTACTTGTGGACTCGTTGCCATCCATAGCTGTATTCATCGAGGTGTCACTGGCTGCCTCATTACTGGTCATACCGTTCTCATAGCTTTCATACCTGCGATGCAGTTGCACAAAATCATTATCTTGAACGCCAAGCTGCCGTGCATCGTTAGCGTGTATGGAAAGTGTCGGTACTGGCTGATGTTGATTTAACTGCGGTGCAAGGCCAGTGCGAGTCATGGTATGCCATTGATCGCGCAGCCTGCCCGTAATCAGGCGTAAATGAACCGCTTGGCTCTCAAATTGAGTATGATAATCAGATTCATGTTCAAAGGATGCTCGATTCTCAACAATCCGTTGGGTATTCTGCCTTCTTTGACGTCGATGCACATTGGCTACGCTCGCCTCGTCAGAGGGCGTAATCGCGATTAACTGTGACTTGATAACACTAGCAGTGGAATTAACGACCTCATTTGTTAAAGGTTTAATCTCATCAATCATAGAGATACGTGTGCCACCCCATTGAAACGGCAACATCTCCTCGTATGCTTGCTTACTGAGTGCGACTGGGGTATATATTTGATTGACGTTCTGGTTAATAGGCTGGCGAATAGATTGATTGACTGGTACCTCATTTGTCATTTCTGTCATTAAAGCAGACAAGTCTTTACTAAGATTCAGATAGCGAGGATAGTTCTTATTAGAATTGGATGTGCTTTGGTCGTCTGCGTTACCATAAGCGGTCAATGCCACATGCTCATTGAATATCTCGCTTGGCTGTTGGTAATCAAATCCCGTTAACCCCATGCGTGTGGCAACTTGAGACAGTATCCACCAATCTGGTTTGGCAAGCCCTACCGCAGGCATTAATGTCCGCTGCCGAGAAATGCGCCGTTCAGAATTGGTGACCGTTCCAGATTTTTCACCCCACCCTTGAGCGGGCAATACAATGTCGGCACACTGCACCGTGTCACTGTCTACCGAGCAATCAGAGACAATCACTAGATCGCACTCAGCAAGCGCTCGACGAAAATTATCGGCATCTGGCAAGCTGACCACAGGGTTGGTTGCCATAATCCAAATAGCCTTGATACGACCATCTAATATCGCAGCGGCAGCATCGCAGGCTTTCACACCCACGTTTGGCGAGATAGGCTGAGGCGAATGCCAAAAGTCTGCCACGAGCTGACGATGATCGGCATCGTCTAGTTCTAAATGAGCCGCTAATAGATTAGCAAGAGCGCCTACTTCTCGTCCGCCCATCGCATTAGGCTGTCCAGTGAGTGAAAACGGACTGGCCCCTACTTTGCCCACACGCCCTGTGAACAGATGAGTATTAATAATGGCATTGACCTTATCAGTCCCACTTTGTGACTGATTGACACCCATGCTAAAAGCAGTGACTGTTTTATCAGTGGCAGCAACGCATTCATAAAACTGGCGGATACTGTCCGCCGATACTTGGCAGGCGTGTGCAACTTTGTCGATGCTCCATGCTTTGGCCGCATTCACCGCATCATCAACGCCCAAACTTTGGTTAACATATTCATCATTTTGGCAACCGTGCTGATCTAGGTAATGCAGCAACCCATTATATAAATGTGTATCCGTGCCCGCAGCAATTGGTAAATGTAAATCGGCAAATTCACAAGAGTCGGTACGGCGCGGGTCTATCACAATCATTTTTTTATTAGGATTGGCTTCTTTGGCGGCTAAAAATCGACCAAACAAAATAGGGTGGCACCATGCCATGTTTGAACCTATCAGCACCAACAAATCGCAAGCCTCTAAATCCTCGTAATTACCCGGCACAAGGTCTGCGCCAAACGCACGTTGGTGCCCTGCTACTGCGGAAGACATACACAGGCGAGAGTTGGAGTCGATATTGTTATTACCAATAAACCCTTTAATAAATTTATTGGCGACGTAGTAATCTTCAGTTAGTAATTGACCTGAGACATAAAACATAATGCTGTCTCGACCGTGTTTGTCGATGGTGTCATTTAAACGACTGGCAACATCCTCTAGTACGGTGTCCCAGTCTGTCTGCTTTATAAGTGGCTTGTCAGATTTACGTTTGGCATTAAAATCGTTATCCAATTGCATAGGCTGATGCTGTTGCATTACTGCTTGCTTGTTTTGATAATATGGCTCGGTCAAGCGGCGCGCGGTTCCCAATGTTTGTGCCAGCGCACTCCCTTTGGAGCACAATTTACCAAAATTAGCAGGATGTTCAGGATCTCCTTTGACGCTCAGCACCTCTGTTGCATTCACGCTTGCTAAAACACCACACCCCACTCCGCAATAAGGGCACGTCGTACGGATAGTAATGGTCGAGCTATCAATCAAATCACCATCAGAGGACGACGATAATGATATTGCTTTTTTGATATTTTTGGCGGCACTTATGTCATGTGTCTCAATGACGTGGCCTGTCGTTTTTTGTACGCTATTAGGTAGGTTGTTCGATTTATTAGCTGACACTACTTTGCTAGCAGCAGATTTATTGGCGGTAGCATCATTCATAATGCCTCCTCTAACAGTTCGGCCGCTTTATGATGATTGATGTTCTTGTCCGTATCATCAAGCTCTACATCGACTTCCGTAGTTGGCGAATTGTTAAGCGTAATTTCATCCAAATGACAATATGCTTCGCCAAATATGAGTGTGTCTTTGATAGGCGTAATATCAACGTTATCTATAATTAACTGACTATAAAATCTGCCATCACTGGTGTCTCCATAAAGCACAGCACCAATGAGTTTGTTTTCTTTGAGGTACAGACAATGATAATGGTTTAAGTCAGGCTGACGATATACGAGGGTCTCAATGGTGTCAGCTGCTTCGTCATCAAAAGCGATTTGCCCTGCAGAAAATGCCGACATACCAGACACTTTTAATTTTAATGATAGCGGTTTGCTCACAAAAGGAATCCAGTGGTCTGGCACGGCGGCTTTACCATCTATCACATTTATATCATTTTCTATCAAAGCATCTTTTAAAACCGTAACCAATGTATCCACTTGCTGATTGACTGGCGCCACCATTCCAAATAGCTCCCCCTCTCGCTCTATACACTCACCAATGGCATAAACATTGGGACAACTGGTGTGCATAAAATCATCGACGACAATACCGCGATTAACCTCAAGCCCGCTTTGTTTGGCAAGCGGTGTATTAGGTATCACGCCCACTGCCATCACGATGAAATCGGCCGCTAGCATGCGCCCGTCTTTTAAAGACAATCCACATACTTCTCCTGCATCATTCATCTCAATGGCCTCAGTATGTGCAGAAACCTCAAGACTAACCCCTCGGCGACTGAGCTCAGCTTGCAAAAGCTCAGCAGCTGGCAGGTCTAGTTGACGATTGAGTACATAGCCATCCATATGAATGACCGTCATGCTCGCGCCCTGTGCCGCCAACGCGCACGCAGCCTCCAATCCCAGTACGCCACCACCAATCACCAAACCCGTTTTTCCTTGGCGGGCATAGTCCATCAGGGCGGTCACATCGGCAAGGTCTCGAAACACATGCACACCTTTAGCTGTGTAATTGGGAAACGGAATGACTCGGGCAGTTGATCCTGTGGCCATCACTAACTTGGCATAATTGAGTGTTTGCCCATCATCCAACTCGATACATTGACACTTGGTATCTATTTTCTCTACCGCAACCCCAGCCAATACGGTGATACCTAGCTGCTCATACTCTGTTTTGTCGTACAAATAAGTATCTTCAAACGCTGTATCGCCAGCCAATACGGGTGATAACATAATGCGGTTATAGCCCACGTGCGGCTCTTTACTGATTAAAGTAATTGGCAAACGGGCGGTGTCATCATTCGATTGTGTGCGAGCAAGCTCAATGGCAAAACGACTGCCTGCCATGCCCGCCCCGATGATAACGATGCCAGCGTTTTTTTGATGACCTGATGCTAAGGCGTGAGTGTTGGTATGAGTATCTACCGTAGTGGTGGCTTGCGATATAGATAATGACATAGACAGTAAATCCCTTAGCCGCGCGGAGCAGCATTGAATGCAAAACAGCGTGTCATGAAAAGTACGCCAACAGCAATAAAATGATGACAAACTCTATGAAGCAAATGCCATGCCATACCAGTAGAGGGTTACGCTTAATGAGGGGTTCTGGGTCACGGCTGTGCGCCTTATTATCGGGGTTAAAATCTTGTAAAAACTCGCCAATGGCTTGATAGCGCGCGTTAGTGTTGACATGTAGCGCACGCATGAGTGCCTGTTGGCTGGCGTCCGGTACGTTCTGTTGCCGTAGCGGCTGCGCGGGCATCAGTAATGTTTGGTTTGGCATCATTAGTGTTTGGGTATTAAATGGCAATTGCCCTGTCAGCAATTCATAGCCAATCACTGCAATCGAGAACAAGTCAGAATGCACGCCTTTTGGTGCATCGGTGTAATATTCTGGTGCAGCATAGTGCAAATCACCATTTGGTGGTCGGGTGCTGTCTTTTAAGATAGAGGAACTGGCGGAACCAAAATCAATCAGTTTGACCGCGCCTGATTTGGTTAAAAGAATGTTTTCAGGTTTGATATCTTGATGTAGCAGATAGTTGCGATGCATGACTCGAACCGCCATGCCAATTTTGGTGAGTAAATCAAAGGTTTGCCACACATCACAAGGCGCATGACGATCCATAAAGTCCCGTAAACTCTCACCAGCGATATATTCAGTCAAATGATATAAGTATGTGGTACTTGCTGGTACTGGATAGTAACGCAGCAGCCCTGACTCACTGAGCCCAGAACCCACGTTATGACCAATATTGTTGGATGCAGGATTGACAGGCAATCGATTGGGATCAGCTTGATTGTAAGCCGACTCACCCGCGCGGCGATGTTTTGATAGGCTCAAACCAATTTTGCGTTCTTTTAAAAAATCACGCAGATAGTGACCATCGGCGACCGAATCTAAACTGGGTGATTTTAGAACAAAGTCATGGTTGTATTCATCTTGCACCCAGTACACGTGACTGCGAGCCGTACGAGCAATGATACCAATCACAGTAAAACCATCAATATGGTCGCCTATCTGTAAATCGGTTGGCAGCTGGTAGCGATTCACATCATGTATGATCGTATCCAGATTATCAAAGTCAATACCATCAAAATGACCAACACCTTTAGAGCCATTGATAGAAGTAAAATGGGCTGATCGTGTGTTCATACTCAGCATAACCATGCTTAGATTGTCATGACTGCCTGCACTAAAGGCTTGCTCGCACACGGCTTGACTGGTGTTAAACCCTAGCGGTAATTTGTGCGTAGTAGCCATCAACTGAAATATATCAGTCGCACTGCTGCACAGCTCAAATTGTAGCTCTGTGGGCTCTATATGCTCATAAACCCCATCTGTCATGATGGCCAAACACTCGTTTTGATGGAGGGTAAATACAGATTGTTGTAGCTCTAACTGGCTATCTGCGCCAATAGCTGCAGCAAGCGCTCCTTTGTCTTGGCCGCGGTGCACGCGGTGATCTTTGCTCAATACCGTCAGACAATCTACCCCAACGCGGTATATTCGAGAGTCGCCTGTATGAAACAGGTGAATACGGTCACCAATACAGAGCAAGCCTGATAACGTAGACAACAATGGCGGTACCCGTTGATACGCTTGAGGGAAATATAGGATATCGTTGGCTTTGTTGACTGCTGTTTTGATGAGACTAGCGACTTGATCATCGTCAAAACTGATGGATGACGTCTCATCTTGTGATTGTGCCAGTGCGGTCAACCCCAATGTGATTTTGTGAGCAATGGTATTCACCACCAATCGACTTGCCTGTTTTGGAAACTGACAAGCGCTGACCCCATCTGCCATCAACACCAATAATGGGGCTGATGATGACGGGTGAGATCTTGCTTGAGATATTGAGCGATTGGCACTAGATGATTCTGTACCTGAACATTGATATGGTAGACAGGTGGTAATAAGTAAACTGTCTTGATTTTCCGTCTTGCGTCCTGCCATCGTGAAAAAATCAAGCCACCATAATGCAGTACTAGCATCATCAAAATTCTTACTTTCACCAGTCTCATCAATAGAGTGCCTATCAATACTCTCCATATTCTTGATGGCCTCATTGGCAACAAACTGATCTGTTTCTATTGCAGATGACGACTGACTGTTATTGATATTAGCTGCCATATCATCAGCGTTTTGGTACACATCACCATCAGCACTTTGACTATTATGTCTATTGGCGTTTGCTACGCTTGCTATCGTCATCTGTCTGCACCCCGTGTTATCTATGACTCACTTGTATTTCGGCAAATGTGCCATCTGGCATCTCTTCAATAATGATGCCTTCTGGCTCTTTTAAGAAAAACAAGGCAAAGAATCCAGCCACTGCTGTCGCGGCAATCACAAAGAAAAACACCTGATAAGACACCAGACTAAGCACCGTTAAATACACCACTGAACCAACATTGCCATACGCGCCTGTCATCCCTGCAAACTGCCCTGTCATACTGCGTTTGATCAGAGGAATCACTGCAAAAACAGCACCCTCACCTGCTTGTACAAAGAATGAGCAAAACATCGTGATTAACAATGCCAATGCAAGTGGCCACGTTGAGTCAAGGAAGCCCATCAACAGATACCCGATGGCCAAACCAGCTGTCAAAATCAATAAAGTTATTTTGCGACCAAACTTATCACTGAGCCAACCGCCACCTGGGCGTGACATGAGATTCATAAAGGCATAGCTCGATGCCAATACCCCTGCCATCACAATCGATAAACTAAAAGTTTCTTGGTAAAACAAAGGTAGCATCGACACGACGGCAAGCTCTGAGCCGAACGTGGCAAAATACAAAATATTTAAGATACCTACTTGCTTAAAATCATAACGATGCGCCGCTGGTACAGGCGTAGTGAATACCTCTTTATTAAAACGGTAGCTACTGATGAACTCGTAAACATACAGTATCGCAAGGCCAATATAGACCATGGTGACACTAGACTGGCTCAGTAAGCTCACACCATCAGGTGATAGTTTCCATGCCAATAATGCCAATGCCAAATACATAGGCAGTTTAAAAACCATCATTAACCAAAAATCACCCGATGACGTCACCATCATGGCACCTGATTTTTTGGGTTTAAAATAAGTAGCCCCTTTGGGTGTATTACGTGCCATCTTATAAAAAATGATGCTATAAAGCGCCATCACCACCCCTGATGTGGCTGTTGCATAACGCCACCCTTCATCACCGCCGAACACTGCTGCGGCACCAATCGCTATAGTTGGTAATAATAGTGCCGCTGCTGCCGAACCAAAATTACCCCAACCCCCATAAATACCCTCAGCTGTCCCCAATTCATTGGTTGGAAACCAATCACTCATCAAACGAATACCCACCACAAAACCTGCACCCACAAAACCCAGTAAAAACCGAGACAGCGCCAAAGTGTTGTAATCCTGCGCGAATGCAAAGGTAAAACAAGGAATAGCACCAATGGCTAAAATAGCGGTATATACAATGCGAGGGCCAAAACGGTCTGTCAGCATCCCGATAATCACGCGGGCAGGAATGGTCAATGCCACGTTTAAAATAAGTAACGTTTTGATTTGATCTTTACTCAGATTGAGTGTTTCTCCAATCGCTGATAGAAATGGTGCATGGTTGAACCATACAAAAAAGGTAAGGAAAAATGCCATCCAACCTAAATGAAGGATTTTATTTTTACCCGTAAATGACAAAACATTAAGCTTGTCTTTACTAGGCGCAACGGGGGCTGATGATGACATAGGCAACTTCCTCAAATGATTAACTTCAGGGTTCTGGCAACGTACTAAATGTTCAAAAAATACAGTATTCAAAAATGATAAGTAGCGATGTTTCAGGCGGTGCAATGGTTATGCCAGTTATTTGTGTACATTGCCAAATCTGTATAAAGGCCAGTGCACGTTAATTATCCAGGCGCCTTTACTAGCGGGTCTATAACCATCGCCACACCTGACGCTTATGCTAATAAAGCATTAACACAGCAGGTTTAAAACATTCCATCAGTCTCCCTTATAAACAGCAATAACATCCAACGTGGGGCACAGTAGTGTCTATTTTGGTGCATTAATTTCTGACATCGCAGTCGGCAATAACGGCATCTATCCTGATTTTTGGCAAGTCATAGCGCTAATTATGCTGACATAAAAACCTTTATACATAAGCGACTGGTCCCGATATGGCATGCCTTTATGCCTAATAGCAACGCGTAAAAACCCAGCTAATCAAAGTGCCATGGCATGATTATTGAATGCTCTGTAATAGTAGGTATTAAATGCTGTTTATCAGCTGTTGTTGAGGGACGGAGCCGTTTATAGCGTGATAAAAAAATAAACGACGACCGTACCCAACCAACCCCATTACTAAGGACAGACGCATGAGTAGCACTGCATTGAGCACAAAAAGTAAAGGCAATTTGGTGGTGATTGGCAACGGTATGGTCGGTCATCACTTTATTGAACGAGCAATTGAGCAAGGTCTACACCAGCAATTTGACATTCATGTATTTGCTGAAGAAGACCGCCCTGCTTATGACCGTGTTTATTTGTCGAGCTACTTTGAACATAAAGATGCCAGTAAGCTGAACCTAGTAGATTTAACGGCTTATGAATTATCAAAAGTTAATTTGCATTTGAATCAGTGTATTGTAGATATCGATTCGGCCAGTCAGCGTATTACTACTGAGGCAGGCGAGATTATTGAGTACTCTGAGTTGGTACTAGCGACTGGTTCATATCCTTTTGTGCCGCCTATCCCAGGCCGCGAGCATCCGCACTGCCACGTATACCGTACCATTGCAGATTTAGATGAGATTTTAGCGATTGCTGAACTGCCCACTGTCAAAAAAGGTGTGGTAGTCGGTGGCGGTTTACTGGGGCTTGAGGCTGCAAAAGCACTCGTGACGCTAGGTCTTGATACCTATGTGGTCGAGTTTGCGCCGCAATTGATGGGTGTTCAGCTTGATGCCGCTGGCGGTGAGATTTTAAAGCGAAAAATAGAAGCACTGGGTGTCAAAGTACTGACGGGGAAAAACACCAAAGAGATTCTATCTAACACTGCGCCGAACTCTGATGACACCAGCGGTGATGATCAACATTTAACCATGCAGTTTACAGATGGCACCTCTCTAACGACCGATATGATTGTGTTTAGCGCCGGTATTAGACCGCAAGATGGTCTCATTAAAAACAACCCCGAGTGCGGTATCGAAATGGGCGGGCGCGGTGGCATCTTGATCAATGAGCAATGTCGCACCAACGCTGATCATGTTTATGCCGTAGGCGAATGCGCAGTATGGGACAACAAAGTATTTGGTCTGGTGGCTCCCGGTTACAATATGGCCAGTATCTGTGCCGCGCAAATTGCTGGTGATAGCAAGCAGATATTTACGGGTGCTGACATGAGCACCAAGTTAAAACTGATGGGTGTGGATGTGGGTAGTATTGGCGATGCACATGGTACGAGTGACGGTAGCTTAAGCTATCTGTATCAAAACCCTGCTGAGGGCATCTATAAAAAACTGGTTACTACACCGGATAACAAGCGCTTGCTTGGTGCCGTATTGGTAGGCGACACCGAAGACTATAACAACCTATTGCAATTGTATTTAAATGACATTGACCTACCTGCACATCCCGAAAGTCTGATATTACCCAATGTCGAAAAACCCGTGATGGGCATCGACAATCTGCCAGATACCGCCACGATTTGCTCTTGTTATAACGTGACCAAAGGCGCTATCTGCTCCGCCGTCGAAAACGGCGCATACTCCGTCAGCGATGTAAAAACCATGACCAGTGCCAGTAGTGGCTGTGGTGGCTGTGCCCCTATGGTCAAAGATACAGTCAGCTATCAACTCACCGCCATGGGCTTTGAAGTAAACAATGACTTGTGTGAGCACTTTGCTTACTCTCGTCAAGATTTATATAGCCTGATTCGCGTGCACGGTATCAAAACCTTTGATGAGTTACTGACTGAACATGGTAGCGGTCATGGCTGTGAGATCTGTAAACCGACAGTCGCCTCTATTTTAGCATCATGCTGGAATGACTACGTACTCAAAACTGAGCTCACACCACTACAGGACAGTAACGATTACTACTTAGGCAATATCCAAAAAGACGGCACTTATTCCGTCGTGCCGCGTGTACCGGGTGGTGAAATTACTGCAGATAAGCTCATCATACTGGGTCAAGTGGCGAAGCAATTTAATTTGTACACCAAAATCACTGGTGGGATGCGGGTCGATCTGTTTGGCGCGCGCATGGAGCAATTGCCTGATATTTGGACGCAACTGGTACAAGCAGGCTTTGAGACTGGCCATGCCTATGGTAAATCTTTACGTACCGTGAAATCTTGTATTGGCAATAACTGGTGCCGCTACGGCGTCGATGACAGCATTGGCCTAGCCTTGAGGTTAGAGGATCGTTATAAAGGTGTGCGCTCACCGCACAAAATCAAAATGGGTGTATCAGGCTGTATGCGCGAATGTGCTGAGGCGCAAAGTAAAGACTTTGGCATGATTGCGACTGAAAACGGCTGGAATTTATTTGTCTGCGGTAATGGTGGTATTACCCCGCGTCATGGTGAGCTGTTCGCCACTGATCTCGATACCGAGACCATGGTCAAATACATCGACCGCATCATTATGTTCTATATCAAAACAGCAGACAAGCTACAGCGTACCTCAAAGTGGCGTGAAAGCTTAGATGGCGGACTTGACTATCTGAAGGCTGTCATTATCGAAGACAGCTTAGGCATAGCAGATGAGCTTGAAGCTCAAATGCAATTGTTGGTCGACAATTACGTGTGTGAGTGGGCGGCGACGATTAACGACACTGAAAAACTCAAACGTTTCCGTCATTTTGTAAACAGTGAGCAAGGCGATGAAAATGTCGTTTTCGTGACCGATCGTGAGCAGATTCGCCCAGCGACTGATGCTGAGAAAGCAACCATTAAACTGGTTGAATTGGCTTAGCCAGTGATGAATACCTTGTTTGTTATCACAAAATTCAAGGTGCTGTTTTTTCGATGAGTTTCTCGACTCACGCTTTGCAACTCACAACTTGTCGCTCACGATTTATCACTCATACAGAGCAATATTATCATCACTAAGGATACCGCCTCATGAACCAACAGACTATTTGTACACTTGACGATATCATTCCTGAAACTGGTGTGTGTGCACTAATAGATGGCAAACAAATTGCTATTTTTCGTACCAAACAGAACGATTTATTTGCTCTTGATAATTACGATCCATTCAGTCAGGCTAATGTACTATCTCGAGGTTTAATTGGTGGTACCACAGTTACAGATGACACAGGAACAGCAAAAGAAGTACTTTATGTGGCCTCGCCCATCTATAAGCAACGCTTTAACCTAGCTACTGGTCAGTGTTTAGATGATGAGAGCGTGATGCTGGATGCATATCAGGTCGTCTTAAATGACAACAATGTCATGATTGCAAGGGTATAAATAAAAACTAGGGCTTGTTATGTTGTCTTAGAAGACACAAGCCCTAGCGTTTTAATGCAGAGTTTAGAGACAAAAGTTTTTCGGGTCACTGACTCTTGAGTCGGCTGATGGTAATTCCCGTAAAACCAAACAATATCGTTAGTAACAGCGATAAATAACAGAAGAACGCATAAGGCAGATAATCAAGCACGGGCACGCCTAATGCTTGGCTGATAAACACACCGCACACACTCCAAGGCACTAGAGGATTGATGACCGTACCTGCATCTTCAATGGTACGAGACAGGTTTTTTGGGTGTAAATTCAACCGCTCAAACGTCGGACGAAAGGCAGTACCAGATAATAAAATACTCAAATACTGCTCGCCAATAAGCACGTTAATACTCAGAGCAGACATGGCAGCGGCAAATATGGCGCGTCCTGATGTGGTTAATGTGTCTTTAATCCCTGATAACAGTGCTGGCAAAATACCCAATGCTGTGAGCAAGCCACCGAGACTGAGTGCCAATATTACAATCGCTTGAGTGAAGAACATACTCTGCACACCGCCGCGCGATAGCATACCACCGACTTCACCCAGCTCTAACGATTCAGCCGGTGCATAGCCTGCAAATAAATAGCCGCCTAATTGTCCAAAGCTCGGCGAGCTGTGCAAATAAGTAATAATCAATGCTGCCACAATGGTACAAATAATCGTATAAATGGCATTGACACGAAAAACTGCCAACCCAACCAGTACCACAAATGGCAATACCGCATAACCATGTACCAAGCCACTTTCAATCAACTGACCTTGCAATACGGTTACTTGACTCAAGTCAGAGCCTGCGGTCTGCCCAGAGAAAAACCAAAAAATAATGACCGTGAGTATCCACGCTGGTACCGTGGTATACATCATATTGCGAATATGCTCAAACAAATCAATACCCACCACCGATGAAGCAATGGTACAGGTATCTGATAACGGCGACATTTTATCACCGAAAAACGCCCCTGAAACCACCGCACCAGCCGCAATCGCCACGTTGGCATCAAAGGCATTACTCATACCAATAAAAGCCACGCCCAATGTCGCCGCGGTGGTCAAACTACTGCCCAAGGCAATACCAATAATAGAGGTCAATACAAAGGCTGAAATGTAATAATACTCTGGTGAAATCAACTGAAAACCAAAATACATCAGCGTTGGAATAGCACCAGACATCATTAAAGCGGCGACCATCAAACCAATAAAGAAGAATAGATAGATCGCACCGATACCACGCATGACACCCGATGCCATTTGCGCTTGCATGTCATCAAAGGTCAAGCCTTTAAACAGACCAATGCCCAGCAAGACACAAATAGCGAGTATCAATGATAAATGCGGTACCCAGCCAAAACCTATCATGGTAACGCCCATAATAGCGATGACAATGGCAGAAATCATAAATGCCAGTTGAGGTGAAATTTGGGTTAATATTTTTGGAGGCATCACACATCCTTAGCTTGCCAGTCAAATCTGGCGTTAGGGTTGGCTTTGAGTCGGACAAGTTTAATGAGTTGCAATAGCGATTGCTACCCTCATTATTGATCCAGCAGACTATCGGTCTTAGCTGCCATGACAAAATCATTGCGATGCAGACCTTTAATGCTGTGTGACCACCACGTAACCGTCACCTTGCCCCACTCTATCAATATGCCAGGATGATGCCCTTCTGCTTCGGCGATGTCTGCTAATTGGTTAGCAAACTCCATCGCCTTGACGAAGTTTTTGAATTTATATTGACGTTGTAATTGCTTAATGCCATCAACCTCGATCAATGACCAATCTGGAATTTGCTGTAATAGTTCTTGTGCTTCGATGTCGCTGACCGTTGGCGCGCCAATGCGGCAGGCCTCACAGCTGGCTTGTGATAATGTCGTCATTATAATGTCCTTTTATGTTAACTATTCATTTTTTTAATACTGTTACTTTTAATACAGTTACGTCCATGTTGACGCTGTCATTTACGACTGCATCATTCAAATGATGCCGTTTTTCTTAACCATGTATTAGGCGTTTTTTACCGCATAACTAGGCTCGAACAATCCTAGCGACATGGCTTGTTTGACCATTCCCATGACATCGCTATTGACGATATCAAATAATGTATCCAAATCATCAATGACATAATAAATCGGCTGGATATGATCGATACGATAAGGGGTACGTAACACATCAAGCAAGTCAAACGCTCGGTGCTCTGGTTGATTTTGCGGTTGATGCTGAGGTTCTGCTTGCTGCTCAGAACCAGCATTGAGCGCATAAACCGTCTCAGACGGTGAGCTTAAGATGCCTCCGCCATAGATTCGGCGACTGCCTTTATTTTGTCCCACCAAACCAAACTCGATGGTGAACCAATAGAGCCGTGCCAAAAACCACCGTTCTTCTTTAGTGGCATTAAGACCCAGCTTGCCATAAGTTTCATTGAACGTCGCAAAGGCAGGATGGGTCAAAAGCGGACAATGTCCAACGATTTCATGAAAAATATCAGGCTCTTCGATATAGTCCATATCATCAAATCGACGGATAAAAGTTGCCACCGGAAAGGATTTATTGGCAAGCAATTTAAAAAACTTACCAAAACTGATTAATGCAGGGACAGCGGCAGTTTGCCAGCCAGTCGTGGCTTGCAATACTGCATCAATATCTTGCAGCTGCGGAATACGCGTAGCGGGCAAATTCAGTTTTTTTAAACCGTCTAGATAGGCTGGGCAGGCGCGATTGGGTATTTGCTCGGCTTGACGCTCAAGTAATGCCTGCCACATACCATTTTCATCATCACTATAATGAATATGACCATGGCTATCTGGCTGATGCGACACGTAAGGTTGTTTTTTAGGCATAGAATCCTGCTTTTTATGAGCAGAATCATCGTGACTGGCATCAGTGCCTAGCGTTTTGCAAGCAACGCTGTTGGCACCGATAGCTTTATTAACAGAATTCGTATGTGGTAGGCGTTCCATGCCTGTATTCCTTTTATTGCCATTGGCACTCTGAATAGCGCTCTGAGTTTTTGCTATTCGTTCGCAATCATGACTGAACCATAGCCCAGTCATCGCATTGAACACATGGCATTACAGAGCGCAGTGGTTATTAGGGACAAGACAAACTCCTTTTGCCCTGCCCGTTTATTTTATGGATTTTTCCCTAAATGTAGAGGCGCTTACGGTGTTTCAGTTTCTGGCTGACCAACCGTGCCACGACGGACTTGATCGCGCTCGATGGATTCAAATAGGGCTTTGAAGTTACCTTCGCCAAAGCCATCTTCGTAATCACCTTTACGCTGGATAAACTCGAAGAAAACAGGGCTACCTAAGATAGTTTCAGAGAAGATCTGTAGCAGCAGACGCGGTGTGCCGCCTTCAGTGGTGCCATCTAACAAGATACCGCGCATCTGTAGCTCAGAGACATTTTCGCCATGACCTGGTAGACGCTCACTCAGCATTTCATAGTAAGTCGCGGTTGGAGCGGTCATGAGCGGGATACCCGCTGCTTTTAACTTGTCGATACTGGCAAACAAATCATCGCTGGCCAAAGCAATATGCTGAATACCTTCACCGTTGAAATGCATCAAGTATTCTTCGATTTGACCGCCGCCCTGCTTTGACTCTTCGTTCAATGGAATACGGATTTTGCCATCAGGCGCCGTCATGGCTTTACTGGTCAAACCCGTATATTCACCTTTGATGTCAAAAAAGCGGATTTCGCGGAAGTTAAAAATGCGCTCATAAAAGTTTGCCCAATAAGCCATACGACCACGGTAAACGTTATGGGTTAAATGGTCGATAACTTTGAAACCATGCCCGACAGGACGACGGTCTACATCAGCAAAAAACTCGAAATCGACGTCATAAATAGACTCACCATCTTTATAACGATCGATGAGATAAATCAGTGAGCCACCGATACCCTTGATAGCAGGCAGGCGCAGCTCCATCACACCAGTGGGTACGTCTACTGGCTGCGCGCCCATTTCGATGGCACGCTCATAAGCTTTTTTGGAATTCTGCACACGAAAACCCATGCTACAAGCGCCAGCACCATGCTCTTCAACGAAATAGCTGGCTTCGCTTTTTGGTTCACGATTTAGAATAAGATTGATGTCACCTTGACGGTATAGCGCCACATCTTTTGAGCGATGGTTGGCGACATGGGCAAAGCCAAGCTGTTTGAACAATGCGTCGACCGCATCCGGTTGAGGTGAGGCGAATTCAACAAAATCAAACCCATTCAGGCTCATTGGGTTGTCAAATAAATCTGCCATTGTAATCATCCTTAATTTCAATTGGTGGTAAAAATGCGATAAAAAATGTCTTCAATCAATAATTCTTATTGACGGTGTATTTATATTAGATTAGGTTTATTTATAAGACTAATTGTTTTTTATGATTTATTTATCAGGTTTACTTATGAATATCAGCATTCGCCAATTAACCGCTTTTATCCAAGTCGCTGACAATGGCAGTTTTACCCGTGCCAGCGATCAGATGCATTTGACCCAATCTGCCGTTAGCGGCTTGATTAAAGAGCTAGAGTCCAGCCTCGGTATTGTGCTGTTCGACCGTACTACCCGCCAGCTGTCGTTGTCGGTAGTAGGACGGCATTTATTGCCGCAAGCACGGCGTATCTTAAATGAGATGCAGCTGTTTGAAAATGAGGCGAGCAGCTTAACAAGCTTGGCGCAAGGTCAAGTCCGACTCGCTGTTTCGCAGTTTGCCGCCTCCTCTATGCCAGCAGTCATCGCCCAGTTCTCCAAACAATACCCCGAGATTGGCGTGTCGCTATTAGATTGTTCGGCAGAAAACTTACTCAGACATATTCAGGACATTGAAGTAGATTTGGGTGTCGGTACTGAGCTTGGATTTATGGAGACTGAGGACGATATCAATGCTGATTTGTTATATCAGCTACCATTTTGTGTGGTGATGCCTGACAACCATGCGCTGGCACAAGAACATGAAATAACGTGGCAGGATTTATTAGACATTCCGCTCATCACGCTGCAAGGCCCTTTCATTGAACAAGTGACAGCCGAATTGGACGACCGGATCGCCAGCCATATTCAACAGGCGCGTTACAAGGTCAATTTTATGTCCACCGCGCTTGAGATGACCCGTCAAGGCTTCGGCATTACCTTATGTTTACCCTATATGCCCGAAGTCATCGACTGGGTTAGCGCCAATGGCTTACAAATGAGGCCGCTGGCACAACCCGTTAAAATGCGGCAGTTTTTTATCTATCAGCGTTCTTCTCGTGCGTTATCGCCTGCTACCATTGCTTTCAAAGACTTCTTGCAGAGCTATTTTTCCAGTCATTTTAATGACTTACAGCATATTTAAGTATCGCTGACACAGGCATGGTTGATGCTTAAAAAGCTTTGAAACACGATGGTTTCAACCAACTATTTTATTAATTATGCAAGATAATTGAATCTCATATTGAGTTAACCGTCAATTTGCTCTATGATTTTTGGCGGCTTGATTTATATTTCATAAGGAAACAACATGTTTGAACGTATCGACTATTACGCTGGTGATCCAATTTTAGGGCTGATGGAAAAATATACAGCAGATAACAATCCTAAAAAGGTCAATTTAGGCATTGGTATTTATTATGATGAAAATGGTGTATTGCCTGTACTTGACTGTGTAAAAACAGCCGAAGAACGCATTGCCGATCCTATTGCGCCGCGTCCATATCTGCCGATGGCAGGCTTACCAGGACATCGTAAAGGCTGTCAGGAATTACTGTTCGGTAAAGACGCACAGATTTTAAAAGACGGTTTGGTCGCCACTATCGCTACGATTGGCGGTTCTGGCGCGTTAAAAGTCGGCGCTGAGTTCATCCATGAATGGTTCCCACAATCTAAATGCTATGTGAGTGATCCAACATGGGGCAACCACATTGCTATTTTTGAAGGCTCTGATGTCGAAGTGGGTAAATACCCGTACTATGACAAAGCCAACAGCAGCATCAAGTTCGATGAAATGATTGCGTTTTTTGAGACGTTGAACAAAAATGATGTGATCTTGCTGCATCCTTGTTGCCACAATCCAACAGGTCTAGATTTGACCCGTGAGCAATGGGATACCGTGCTGAACGTCATTCAAGCGCGCGAACTGATTCCATTTATGGATATTGCCTACCAAGGCTTTGGCGAAGACATGGACAGCGATGCTTATGCGATTCGTAAAACTGTCGATATGGGCTTGCCATTGTTTGTCAGCAACTCATTCTCTAAAAACTTATCACTATATGGTGAGCGTGTCGGCGGTCTATCAGTTGTTTGTCCAACGATTGACGAGACAGAGCGCGTCTTCGGTCAGCTGAATGCTACCGTACGCCGTATTTACTCAAGCCCGCCATCACATGGTGGTCGTGTGGTCGATATCGTTATGAACGACGAAGCACTACATAAGCAATGGGTTGGCGAAGTTTATGCGATGCGTGACCGTATCAAAGCCATGCGTTTACAGCTAAAATCAGTGTTAGAAGCCAAAATCCCGAACCGCAACTTTGACTATATTACCCGTCAAAACGGCATGTTTAGCTTTACTGGTCTAACGCCTGAACAAGTCGAACGCTTACAAAGCGAGTTTGGCATTTACATGGTTTCCAACTCACGTATGTGTGTGGCTGGACTGAACACCAGCAACATCGACTATGTGGCCAATGCCATGGCAGACGTCTTGAAAGACTGAGTGAGCACGCATTAAAGCGGTGCGGTAGTCAGTAATAGCGATTCATAAGAAGGTTGAGCGAGTGCTCAGCCTTTTTTATGTCCTGCGTTTTCCTATTTATTTTACCAAAGAACATCAATGTCCCTAGTATCACGTCTCTTTTAAGAAAACACTGCACAAAAACCCTTGCAATCTCCACTTTGATAAATTACATTATGCGTAAGTAGTTAATTATAACGTAATTCATTATATGCTTTAGCAAGGAGCAACCTATGTCAAAGATTGACAACACCCTCACATCCTTTATCGATATCGCCGCTGATTCTGACTTCTCCATTCATAACCTACCTTATGGTATTTTTAGTGATGCCAAAGACGCTGCTGGTAATAACAAGCGCCGCGCTGGTGTGGCTATCGGTGAGTACGTATTGGATTTGGCTGTGCTCGAAGCAGAAGGTTTACTGAGCTTAGAGGGCGGTCCATATTTTGATCAACCAACGCTAAACGCTTTTATTGACTCAGGTCGAGACAATTGGACTCAAGCACGAAAAACCATCCAAACCCTCCTATCTAGTGCCAGCGACGCCTTACGTGATAATCAAGACTTGCAGAAAAAAGCGCTATTTAATCAAGCAGACGTCACCATGCATCTGCCTGTTCACGTCCCAGGTTTTACCGATTTCTATTCATCTAAAGAGCACGCCACCAACGTCGGCACTATGTTCCGTGATCCAAACAACGCGCTATTACCTAACTGGACTGAAATGCCCGTCGGCTATAACGGACGCGCCAGCACCGTCATCGTCAGTGGCACTGATGTGATACGCCCCTCTGGTCAATTAAAGCCAAACGCTGACGACCGCCCTATTTTCTCAGCCTGCAAGCGTTTAGATTTTGAGCTTGAGACTGCTTTTGTAGTTGGTAAAGGTAATAGCATTGGTCAACCAATTGCAGTAGACAATGCCTCTGAGCATATTTTTGGCATGGTTTTGCTCAACGACTGGTCAGCCCGTGACATTCAAAAATGGGAATACGTGCCTTTAGGTCCATTTAATGCTAAAACCTTTGCTTCTGAAGTCTCGCCTTGGATTGTGACTATGGATGCGTTGGCACCTTTTAAAACGGCATGCCCGATTCAAGAGCCAAAACCATTGGCATATCTAAACGAAAAAGACAGCAATAATAGCTATGACATTCATCTATCAGTTGAGTTATTGCCTGAAAACTCAGATAGCGCCACTGTGGTTTGTGAGACCAACTTCAAACATATGTATTGGTCAATGGCGCAGCAGCTAACCCACCACACCATCACTGGCTGTAAAGTGGAAGTTGGCGATATGATGGGCTCAGGTACGATTTCAGGACCAACGCCAGATTCTTATGGCTCAATGTTAGAGATTGCTTGGAATGCGACCAAACCTGTCACTTTAAAAGGCGGCGAGACCCGCAGTTTTATTGAAGATGGCGACACAGTAATCATGAAAGGCTATAGCGAAAAAGACGGCATTCGTGTCGGCTTTGGTGAAGTACGCGGCAAAGTACTGCCCGCGCTTAACTTTGATTTTGACAAATAGTCTAGAAAAAATGTGAGCACTATTGTTTTGAGCTGCCAAGCAACCATCGACCTATAGTCAATCGGTACTGGCAGCCTATTACTCACTGCATTCCCTATCAAAAGGAGTTTGATATGAGCTTTAAAATTGAAAAAATCCATCATGTGGCTTATCGCTGCAAAGACGCCAAAGAAACCGTTGAATGGTATCAAAAATACCTAAACATGGATTTCATCCTTGCATTTGCTGAAGACCACGTGCCTTCGACCAAAGCCTTTGATCCTTATATGCATGTGTTTTTAGATGCTGGTAATGGCAACGTATTGGCGTTTTTTGAAGTGCCCAATCAGCCTGAAATGGGTTTTGATCCGAATACCCCAAATTGGGTGCAACACTTAGCCATGAAGGTAAAAGACCGTGATGCCTTAATGGCAGCAAAAAAGCATTTAGAAGAAAATGGTATTGATGTGGTCGGCGTGACCAATCACGGTATCTTCCATTCTATCTATTTCTTTGATCCTAACGGCCATCGTATGGAACTCACCTACGATGATATTACCTCAGAAGAAAAAGTCTCGATGATTACTGAAGCCATGAAGTATGAGATGTTAGAAGAATGGTCACTTACCAAACGCGCACCAGCTCATACCCAGTTTTTACATGCAGAGGAACTGGCTGAAGCAAGAGAAGGCGCGCCTGTCGGTGAGTGATTGACCTGTTATTGTGTTCGTTATCTCTTTTTATATGACTAATTAGGGCGTGCCATCATTTTAAGACCACTAAATGCATCAATATACTAATTGATGACACGCCCTAGGTAGCGAACAATATCTAACCATCATGAAAGGATTCAATGATGAAAATAAGACCCCCTTTAGGAATACTCTTAGCGACCTCGCTCGCGATGACTGGTTGTTCTAATAACGACCCAGCAATAAACGCTGATGTAGATACAGGCGATGTGACTACTCTAAGATTCTCACACTTTATGACTGCCAATGACAACATAAACACCGAAGCATTGCAGCCATGGGCAAAGAAAATTGAAGAAGAATCAAAAGGCCGCTTAAAGATTGAGATCTACCCTTCTGCTACTCTTAGCAAACCGGGGGCTACTTATGATGCTACCGTAAAAGGTATCGTTGATATTGGTATGCAAGCGCAAGGATATACAGCAGGGCGATTTCCTTTGACTCAAATTGTAGAGCTGCCAGGTATCACCAATACTGCACAGCAGCAGAGCTGCATACTTCATAAACTGTATGATGATGGTGTCATTAAAAATGAGTACGAAGATACTCACCTGCTAGCGCTGATAGGCACTGGACAAGGCGCTCTTCATACGGTTGATAAACCCATTCGCACGCCAGCCGATATGAAAGGTTTGCGTATTCGCCAACCTTCGGCCGTTGCTAGCCACATTATCGAGGCGACTGGTGCCGCACCCGTTGGCATGCCTGCCAGTGATACTTATACCTCGCTTCAGCGCGGTGTCATTGACGGACTCAGCTTTACTTGGCAGCCCATTCAAGCTTTTCGTCTTGATGAGCTCATCAATACACATACCAACATACCTTTTTATAATTCTACTTTTGTTATCAGTATGAACAAAGATAAATATGATAATTTGCCCGATGATCTCAAGAAAGTAATTGATGACAATTCAGGTGCCGAGATGGCAGCACGTGTCTCCAAAGTATTTGACGTCAGTAACGCCAAAGCAATGGCTGCCGCTAAAGAAAAAGGCGATATCATGATCGATATCCCTGATCCACTCAATGACCCAGACTGGAAAGGTCCATTAATGGAAGGCTCGCAGCATTACCTTGACGAAGTGAATGCCACTGGTCTAGATGCTAATAATGTATACGAAAAAGCTAAAGCAGCAAGTAGCGCCTGTCTCGTTTAAAGAAGTAAAATAATTACGCAGTGGTTTTCTACCAAAAAACAGTCGGTTTATATGGTGAAAATTATGTAGCAAAAGCACCAGCTACGCAATTTGATAACGCTGCGCTATCGCTAGAATTTGCTCAACCACGTTGTGTTGCTCACTCATGGGCAATTGCTCTGTCGTTCCAATGATAGTGATGGCGTATTCTAGTGGTAGTCCTTTGCTAGCAGTTTTGTCACTAACAGCAGATAAATTAACAGCGCCATTAGCAAACGACGGCACTATGACAGGAATGGTGATGGCATTAATCCCCATGAGCATATCACCCGTGACCGTCGCATAGCCTTGGGTACGAATCTTGGCTTGCAAATGACTGAAATTCTGCCATTTTTCTGTGATTATTGCTTCATTGTCTGTCTGCCATTCAGCTGTTACCAATGGCTGAATGACGGCATCTGGCTGATAACTGGCAAATAATTGCCCCGTCGCCGATGTCGTCAGCGGCATACGTGAACCGATACGAGTGATAATACTAATCGGGCTATCTGGTTCAACGGACTGAATAATAATAGGACCTTCGCTAAACCATTTGGCAATCTGCACACCGCAATTCAGGGTGTCTTTGATTTCATTAGCGATGTGCGTCAGCCGCTCTAAAATATTGTTTTGACTAAATCCAGAGTGCCACAATGCTGCCAATGTGTTAACCCTATCGCCTAGCCCGTAGCGACCATCATCAAGCTTACGCGCATAGTTTTTACGTATGAGGCTGACCAAATAACGGTGACACTTTGCTGGATGCATTTGCATCACTTGCGCAATATCTTTTAGCATCATCGGCTCATTATGATCGATAAGAACGTCTAACACCGACAATCCAATCTCCAGTGACTGGACGCCACTTTGACTTTTATTGGTTGTCACGGGATTTTCTAAAGGGTTTTCAGCTGCTGGCATATTTTGCTCAATGAGTAATTTACTTGGCATATTAATCTAATATATTCATGAAAAACTGAAATGAAGAGGTAACGTCATAAGAGTTATTTAATTGTATAACATACATTTCGTATTATTAATTATAACTGCTTATCTCATTCACAACCTACCATAATAAAAGGAATTCACAATGATGACACTTTATGGCTACTTTCGCAGCAGCACCTCGTATCGTACTCGCATAGCGATGAATCTCAAAGGCTTAGACTATGACTATATTTCGGTCAATTTAGCAAAAGATGAGCAGTTAGCAGATGCGTTTAAATCACTCAACCCACAAGGATTGGTGCCTGTTTTACAGACCGATGATTTATTACTATATCAAAGCCCAGCCATTTTAGAATGGTTAGAAGAGGTTCATTCTGAAAACCCGCTATTGCCTAAAGACGCGGCTGGACGTATGCAAGTACGTGCCATTAGCGCTATGATTGGTTGTGATATTCATCCTATTAATAATCGCCGTATCTTACAATATCTACGCAATGAGCTGGCGGTAGACGAAGAAAAAGTCATGGCGTGGTGCAACCGTTGGATGAGTGAGGGCTTTGCGGCGTTAGAAAAAATACTAGCAAAAGACAAAAGCCGTGGAAAATTTTGCTACGGTGACAGCCCTACTTTTGCAGATTGCTATTTGATTCCTCAGGTCTCTTCGGCGCGACGTTTTAACGTGGATTTAAGTACCTATCCCAATATCGTCGAAATTGACACGCATTGCCGTACGCTCAAAGCATTTGCCGACGCTGATCCTAGCATGCAGCCTGATGCGCCCAAGTCTCAATAAATAATCAAACAGGGTGCTTTCAGTAAGGGTGTTTTGCTATTAAATGACTAGAGAATTTAATAACAAAACGCCCTTATAATTTCTGGACTCAGAGCTCAGACAAAGCAATCAAAGCGAATGACTGCCTGAAAACAGGCAAAGCATTGATACTCTTAAGCCAAACATAGTATTCAATATTTCATCGAATCATCACCTCTACTTTTCATCTCAATATAATATTCCATATATTCAAATTATTGGTTGTATAGCAGTCAACTGTTGGCTATTCTTGGTATAGGCGTTGTTATATCTCAAATTTAGAATTGATTTTAGATAAACATACTGTTTTATACATTAAAATAAGGTTGGATATTATGAGTTATACACCTTTATCAAATAACAAAGACGCTCTACCATCCCATGCCGCTCAAGATATTTATGATTTAGCCCTATCGGCTAGAGAAGAAACAGAAACCTGTAGAAAAATTGCACCGACAGTGGTCAAAAAACTGTCAGAGTTGTCGCTATTTAGGATGGGACTGCCAAAATCGTTGGGAGGATGGCAAGGCAATCCTGTGGAAACATTAAAAGTTTATGAGACGCTAGCCAGTGCTGAAGCCTCAGTTGCTTGGATCGTTTGGAACAATCATTTGGCCTGCACATTTGGACGGTTTTTAGACGAGCCTAGCATGAAGGAAATATACAGTGACCCCTCTCATGTCTATGCGAACTCTGCACGCCCTGAAGGGATTGCTAAACAAACCGCTGAAGGATATACGGTCTCAGGTCAATGGACATTAGTATCAGGTTGTGAATTGGCAGACTGGTTTGTGCTGCGCTGCTTGGTAATATCTGAAGGCTCGCCTACGACCCTTGGACCGGGTGCAAATCTAAAGTTGTTCTTTATTCCAAAAGAAGATGTGGAAGTGATTGATACTTGGCATGTTGGTGGACTAAATGGTACAGGCAGTCATGACATCGTCATCAAAGACGCGTTTGTGCAGGAACGTTATGCGGTCGATTTTGATAGCCCTGTCGCCATCGATAATGCGTATAGCCGCCTACCAATCGGCTGTATTAATGCCGCTGGCTGTGCAGCGATGGCACTGGGTGTCTTAAAAGCAGCGACAGATGAGTTAATCCAAATTTGCCTTGAGAAAGTAACGCCCGGTAAAAGCCCAGATTTGCGTGATCGTGCAGCAGTACAAGCGACTATTGCTAAAAGCAAAACACTATTAGCGTCTAGGCGCGCACAACTACACAATAGTGTCGAGGTATTATGGAACGAAGCACAGCAACAGTATGCCTTTACCGATATACAGCTGGCTGATGTGTGGGCAGCAGCCTGTGAGGCAGCGAGAGAAGCCAGAGCCATGGTATCGGAGATTTATGCGGTCGCTGGTACGGTCTCGCTATATAAAAAACATAGAATAGAAAGAGCGCATCGAGACATTCATGCTATTTTACAACATGGTATCGTGCAGCCACATTGGATGGAGCAAGCTGGCATGGCTTATGTCGGATTGACCCCAAATGCAGCCATGTTCAGAGTATAGAATTGCTTTTATAAAAATAAATAAGCCCTCATAGAATGAGGGCTTATTATCGCTTGGCTATTGAGCTAAAGAAAAACAAATCATTGTTAAAAATCATATAGTGACTACCAAATAGTGATTATCAAATAGTGACTACCAAATAGTGACTACCAAATAGTGACTACCAAATAGTGACTACCAAATAGTGACTACCAAATAGTGACTACCAAATAGTGACTACCAAATAGTGACTACCAAATAGTGACTACCAAAT
>NZ_CAJGZQ010000025.1 GCF_904846185.1 Psychrobacter immobilis
TGATTGAGGGCCTTCACTTGGTGTTCTTTAACAATGATAAGACTGTATTTCGACAGTTAGTTAGCTTTTTAACCCCTAAACCTATGAAAATCGGGTGGGGATGATTTTTTTGTCGTGTGCAGAGAAATAAAATATAAATCTCGTGGTTACAAGACGCCATAGACCGCCACTTATCTTTGTAAACGTTATTTTAAAAATCAGGAAGCCAGATGCAGACACTGACCACGCTATTATTCGATGATTTTGAGACTTTGGATCTATTTGGACCTATCGAGATGTTTGGCTGCTTACCTGAGCATTATCGTCTGCAATTTGCCTCCTTAAACGGCGGCATTATCCATAGTAAGCATGGCGTTGCGATGCAGACAGTCGCTGTCAGCGAGTTAGCGCATCAGACTGATATCTTGTTGATGGTTGGCGGCATGGGTACTCGCCAGCAAATCAATCACCGACCATTTTTGCAGACGTTAATAACCTTGGTTGACCATGCTGATTGGGTACTTAGCGTTTGTACGGGTAGCGCATTGTTGGCTAAGGCTGGCGTCTTAGATGACAAGCGCGCAACGTCTAATAAGCTGTCATGGCAATGGGTGATAGCGCAATCTGACAAAGTCTATTGGGCCGAGCAAGCACGCTGGGTTGTTGATGGCAAATTTTATACGTCCTCAGGTGTCAGTGCAGGTATGGACATGGCGCTTGGTTTTATCGCCGACAGACATGACATCGATACAGCGCGCCAGATCGCTCACTATACTGAATATCGCTGGCAAGAAAATAGCGAGATTGATGACTTTTACCATGGTTAATCCATGCCTAGTTACTTCTTAGTATTATCCATCGCTAGAGTTTTACCTCGATACACGGTAAAATGTGCTAATTTTTTTATTCGTTTTCGCCTTTTATTTTTATATACATTTAATAATGACTGAGTTCGTAGAATACAGTCCCTGCAATTAAGCGATCCCATTATGCGTGAATACAACTTATTTACCTCAGAATCTGTGAGCGAAGGTCATCCTGATAAAATGGCTGACCAAATATCAGATGCCATCCTTGACGCCATCTTACGTGAAGATTTGCATGCACGCGTGGCATGCGAAACCTTGGTTAAGACAGGTGCTGTGATACTAGCAGGTGAAGTCACCACGACGGCAAATATCGATGTTGAGCGTATCGTGCGTGATACTGTAAACGGTATTGGTTACCACCACTCAGACTTAGGCTTTGATGGCGAAACATGCGCGGTCATCAACATGCTCGGCAAACAATCTCCTGAAATCGCTCAAGGTGTCGATCGTAGCGACCCTGAAGAGCAAGGTGCAGGTGACCAAGGTCTTATGTTTGGATATGCCAGTAACGAAACAGACGTATTAATGCCAGCCCCTATCGAATTTGCTCATCGCTTGATGGAACGCCAATCTGAGCTGCGCCGCGCAGGCGAGTTGCCGTGGTTACGTCCAGATGCCAAAGCACAAGTGACGTTAAGATATGACGGTAGCAAGCCTGTTGCCATTGATGCCGTGGTGCTATCAACGCAACACGATCCAAGTATCTCGCAAAAAGATCTGCAAGAAGCAATAATGGAATCTATCATTAAACAAGTATTGCCTGCTGAATTATTGCATGCTGGCACGCGCTATCATATCAACCCAACGGGTAAGTTTGTGATTGGCGGGCCTGTAGGTGATGCTGGATTAACAGGTCGTAAAATTATTGTTGATACGTATGGCGGTATGGCGCGTCATGGCGGCGGTGCATTCAGTGGTAAAGATCCATCGAAAGTCGATCGTAGTGCTGCGTACGCCGTGCGTTATGTGGCTAAGAATATCGTTGCTGCAGGACTTGCTGAGCGCTGTGAAATACAGGTCAGCTATGCCATCGGTGTCGCTGAGCCAACCTCTATCTCGGTCAATACCTTTGGTACGAATAAAATCAGCAATGATGAAATCATCCGTCTGATTCGCACCCATTTTGACCTGCGCCCTTATGGCATTACCCGTATGCTAAACTTATTACAACCAATGTATCAGCAAACGGCGACTTTTGGTCATTTTGGTCGTCCAGGTTCAGAAACTGCTTTTACATGGGAAAAAACAGACAAAGCTGAGATCTTAAAAGCAGACGCTGGTTTGTAAAAATATAACGTTGCACCACCTACAAACCCTCTTTATAAATTTAAAATTACCGACACTTATTAGGAGTCGCTTATGTCTCAAGACAATATGCAAGACAGCAACATTCAAGAAAGCAACATTCAAGAAAGCAATGTTGACGCTAACATTGAGATTACCCCTGAAATGCAGGCATTTTACCAACGTGCTGATGCCATTATTGGTATCGCAAACAGTCAGTTGGGTTCTGAAGCACATTCAGGACAAGTAGGTGCATCACTACTTTATGCAGCCGCACGTTATAGCGCTTCAGTCGCCTCTATCGGCTTTGTCAAAGGCGATGACTTTGCCAAAGAAAAAGATGATATCGTTGAATTTTATGTCAAACAGTATCGCCAAATGCTGAGCGACAACCTGACTGATTATGCGCAGAACTTTGATAAATATGTTCAGCTTAATCAAGATGACAAAGCAGCCAAATAGTTCTATCGCCTTTAGCTGGCATTTATAAAACGGCTGGTATAGTCGGTTCAATTTAAAAGTAGTACAAGGCAACCGAGTGTAGATGTATATTTAATACTTCAAGCGAGGTTAACGCAGTAATATTTTTATAGTGGAATGACTATAGTGGTGCTCAAACCCAAGCTTAATCATAGGCTTGGGTTTTTTATTAATCATGATTTGGTAGATGACTGCTGATAAATAGGCTACTATCAATTAAAACCACCTTGTTCATCACATGGTTGCAACCAGCTATCGATAACAGGGACTTACCGAACACTATTTATAAGGACATATGATTATGAACCACTTATTCAAATCATGGCGATCATGCCTGTCATTATTAGGGTTATCAGTCACTATTGCCTTAGCTGGCTGTAATAACATCCAAAGCATCGATACGCCTGATACCGCCCCTATTCATAGCACTGGGCACAGCCAACAGAACAGCGACAACCCTTTTATCAAGTGCCCACCTTACAACCCTGAGCAAACGATGTGTACCGCGCAATATGATCCTGTGTGTGTCAAAGTAAAAACTGGCTCAGGATTTAGTTATCGCACTGCGGGCAACTCATGTTCGGCATGTGGCACAACGGCAGCAGTAGGTTATGTCAAAGGACAGTGCTCATAACTTTGCTTCATAACGCTTCATAACCTTGCTTCATAACTTTGTGTAAATACTTTATATCAAACTAAAAAAGACAATTAAATCATACAAAAAAGCACCCGCTTAATCATAAGCGGGTGCTTTTTTATTATTTTTTAGATCGATAAAATCTAACCTTCAGGTTTTTCAATATCAGGTGGACCTGTCAGCAAATCTTCATCACGAAATTCATTGGCTGAATTATGCTCTGCTGACTCTTCGGTGACAAACCATTGCTGGTTGCGATACAGTATCAAACGATCTCGACTCAAGCCGCGTAATAAGGAGTACATCATAACGACTATCACAATCGCAAAAGGGAAACCTGACACAATTGAAGCCGCTTGTAGCGCACTCAAGCCACCTGCTGCTAATAGTACGGCAGCGATGACACCCTCTGTACCCGCCCAAAATAGGCGCTGAATTTTAGGTGGATTGGCATCGCCACCTGAGGTCAACATATCAATCACAAAACTGGCAGAATCCGATGACGTGACAAACCAAAGCACAATCATCACTACGATAAGCAAGTTCAAAGCTGACGTAAATGGATAAGATTCCATCAGCTTAAAGATGGCACTGCCAGTATCTGCTTGGACAGCCTCAATCAAGCCAGGACTAATGAGGTTGGGATCAGCGGCTGCCATTAATTCCATATTAACGGCTGAACCACCGAATGCCGTGAACCATAAGAACAAAATAGTAATAGGAATTAATAACACCCCTAAGATAAACTCACGAATGGTTCGACCACGAGAGATACGAGCCACGAACACACCGACGAAAGGCGACCAGCTTATCCACCATGCCCAATAGAAAATCGTCCATGATGCTTGCCAGTTTTCTTGACCATCATACGATTCTGTCCAAAGACCTAATGGCACAATTTGATGTAAATAATTGCCAATATTTTCTACAAAGCTATTAAATATAAACTGGGTCGGTCCTAAAATAATCACAAAGCTGAGCAATATCACAGTAAATAATATATTGGTATCACTTAAGCGCTTAATCCCTTTATCTAGCCCCATAAATAGAGACAGACCTGCCAACATAGTGATTAAGGCAATCAAAATAATTTGCACTGTAATATTATTGGGTATACCAAATAACGTCTCAAGACCTGAGTTAATTTGCAACACCCCAAGACCTAAAGTGGTCACTACTCCAAACATCGTACCAAATACCGCTAGTGTATCGACCGTATGACCCCAGCCACCATAAATCTTTTTGCCCAATATAGGATATAGTGTCGAACGAATAGCCAGCGGTAAGCCCACTCGGTAATGAAAATAAGCCAATGACAACGCGACCATGCCATAGAGCGCCCACACATGCAAACCATAGTGCAAGAACGAGATATTCATCGCTTGCTTGGCGGCAGCCACTGTTTCAGCTTCTCCTAATGGCGGCGCCATAAAATGATACAAGGGTTCAGCTGTACCCCAATAGAGCAGGCCTATACCGATGCCTGCTGAAAATAGCATGCCGATCCAAGATACTAGATTGTATTCTGGTTTCTCATTTTGATGACCAAGCCTGATATCGCCATAACGACTAAATATCATGTAAATACTCATCACCAACGTTAAGTTGACCACCACAATAAAGAACCAGCCAAAACGCAAAGACACGAATGCTTTGGCATGACCAAACAACAATTCTGCTTGCTCATTAAAAAGAGCACCAAAAATAATGAACACAAGAATTAATAACGCTGAAGTTAAAAACACAGGTTTACTTACCCGCGGAAAAGGGCCTAAGCGGCCAACTTTTACATGATCCATTTAGTCATCTCAATTTTTGAAGGGGCTCACCTTAACAAGATACTGCACAACTATCAAATCGAATCAGACACTTTATAACCTTGCTATTGGTCAACAAATAAAAAAATCCTAAGATAACGATGCATCTTAGGATTTCAAATCACAATTGTTATATTGTATTTTTACGTAAAAAAAGAAGAAGCTAACTGCCTGATTCATTTAATAAAAACAGTATTAAAGCTGATATATATAATCTGCTAATCACCTTTCACGATTTTAGGCGGTCCTTTTAACAAGTGCTCATCAGCAAACTCATTGGCTGAATTATGATCTGCAGATTCTTCGGTGATAAAGTGCTGCTGAGCGCGATACAGTATCAATCGATCTCGGCTTAAGCCACGAAGTAAGGCATACATCATGACAAATATCACTAAAGCAAATGGCAGTCCAGCCACAATAGCGGCGGCTTGCAATGCGCCTAATCCGCCTGCTGCTAACAATATAGCGGCAATCAAACCTTCCATAATCGCCCAAAATAAACGTTGAATCTTAGGTGGGTTGGTATCGCCGCCCGCCGTCAACATATCAATGACGAAACTTGCTGAATCCGATGAAGTCACGAACCATAAAACAATCATAACAACGATGAGCAAGGTAATTGGTTTCGCGAATGGATAATACTCAACCAGCTTGAAAATAGCGCTACCCGTATCTGCTTGCACCGCTTCCACCAATCCTGGACTGGCCATAGCCGGATCAAGCGCCGCTAAAAGCTCCATATGGATAGCGACACCACCGAAAGTGGTGAACCAGAAAAACAAAATCAGCATTGGAATCAATAATACACCCAATACAAACTCACGAATGGTACGACCGCGACTGATACGAGCGATAAATACGCCGACAAACGGTGCCCAACTTACCCACCACGCCCAATAGAATATCGTCCAACCACTCTGCCAATCCGTATTACTATAAGCCTCGCCCCATGTTGATAACGGAATCATGGCAACGACATAATTACCAATATTTTCTATAAAACTATCAAAAATAAATAAGGTTGGTCCTAAGATGACCATAAAGGCCAAGAGCACACCTGTAAAACCCATATTAATGTCACTTAGGCGCTTGATACCTTTATCAAGACCAAGCATCAATGAGCCACATGCCAATGCGGTCACAAAGGCAATAATAATAAACTGTACGGTTAAAGAATTGGGTATACCGAATAGATTTTCAAGACCTGAGTTGATCTGCATAACCCCTAGACCTAAAGAAGTTACCACACCAAACATCGTGCCGAACACGGCTAGAATATCTACCGTATGACCCCAGCGACCATATATTTTCTCGCCTAATAACGGGTATAGCGTCGAGCGAATCGACAATGGCAGTCCACGGCGAAAGTGGAAGTAAGCCAGTGCCAATGCCACAATGGTATAAATCGCCCAAGCATGTAGTCCCCAATGTAAAAATGAGATACTCATGGCTTGCTTGGCGGCTTCTATTGTTTCCGCCTCACCGAGTGGTGGTGCCATAAAGTGATACAAGGGCTCAGCCGTTCCCCAATATACCAGTCCAATACCGATACCAGCAGAGAACAACATCCCTATCCAAGAAAACAAACTATACTGCGGTTTTTCTGTTTGTTGACCTAAACGGATGTCACCATAACGACTCGCTGCTAGATAAATACAGAATACCAGCGCAACGTTCATTAATATAACAAACATCCAGCCGAACTTATCTGTAATAAAATTCTGCAAAAAGCTAAATAGTGCACCAGCGGTTTCAGTAAAGAAAGCACCAAAGATAATAAATCCAACGATAAGTAGCGCTGAAGTAATAAATACAGGTTTACTTACCCGTGGAAAAGGGCCTAACCTGCCAACTTTTACATGATCCATTTGTTTGTTAGCCTTAGTTTTTTAGGAAGAATACCTTAACAAGATACCTCTCAACTATCAAATCTAATTAGCTATTTACGTTTTTCTTATTGACAGAAATAGACCAAAACCATTTATCAGCCTAACCTACAATAGTGCAAACGCTTGGAAAGTTGAAGAGCAATGGCTACTAATCACTACTGCGGAATCAATTGTAATAATCCACTATTATCGCCATCTTCTAATACCCAAACTTGTCCATCTACATTTAACACACTACGAATACGCTCGCCCATATCATAGCGATAGCGCTCAGTCGCGCGGCTATTTTCATCAAAATCGACGACTATCAGCGCTTTAGATGATAAGCCACTAATGAGCGCATCACCTTGCCACGCTGGGAAATCATTATATTGTCCAGCGTTATAAATACTTATCGATGACGGTGATATCACTGGCGTCCAACTAATTTTGGGCGGCGTAAACTCAGGACGCGTCTCATGGTCAGGAATATCCGTGCCTGTATAGTTACGCCCATTTGAGACGATTGGCCAGCCGTAGTTATGACCTTTTTCAATGAGATTGAATTCATCACCGCCCCGTGGTCCCATCTCATGCGCCCAAAGCCTACCTTTTTCATCGAATTCCATACCCAATACATTACGATGTCCTATACTCCAAAACTGTGCGGCAATGTCATTGCTATTATCTACAAAAGGATTGTCTGCTGGCACTGAGCCATCAAGATTTAACCTAATAATTTTGCCCAAATTGACGCTCATATCCTGTGCTGGTGTTTTTTCTTGGCGCTCGCCTGAACTGATATATAAATATTTTCCGTCAGGTGAAAAAAGCAAGCGATGACTATAATGCCCCTGCCCTTTTACTTTCGGTGTTTGCTCCCAAATGGGCGTAAGATTCTGCAAACGAGGCTTGGCTGTATCCAACCCTATCAATGTCGCTTTGATAACTTTAGCACCAAATTTATTATTATCAGTGTCATTCCCTGCTTCAACGTAGCTCATATAGACATGATTAGAAGTAGCAAAATCTGGTGCAAAAACGATATCGCCAAGACCACCTTGCCCACCATAAGCCACTTTCGGTATACCACTGATGGCTGTCTTGGCACCTGTTGCCGTATCAACAATGAATAACTCGCCTGTCTTTTGGGTGACAAGTAATTTAGGGGGCTCATTATTAACGGTAGGTAATGCTGTCATTGCCCAAGGTTCATCAAACGTGGCAATTTTCTTGGTGATAAAGGCGGGTTTTTCGGTACTTGCTAGCGATTCACTAGCAGAGGCTTGCCCTTCTTTATAGTCTGTCAGGTCTTCATGGGTATTGACGGCAGTTTGATTGGAGCAAGCAGGAGCACTAAACAGCAGTGCGCTGATCATTATCGGTAACATTAATGGCGTGCTTAGGTGCTGCATACTGATGATCGTCATTTTGTCGTCTCCGTAACTGTTGATGTCTTATTCCTAGTGCTTAATTTTTAGTGCTTAATTTTTAGTGCTTAATTTTTAGTGCTTAATTTTTAGTGCTTAGTTTATTTATAACATAGTCAAAGCACTCAAACCGTAAATAATAATGGCGCACAAAAAAACCCCTTACCTGCCTGTAGAAAAAATAGGCAAGTAAGAGGTTGGTTTTAAACCACGGTCAGTTAGGGTTAGATATTAATTCATGCTACGTTTCTCAAACACCAACTTATCATCTGCGCCGACATCGACTTTGATGATATCTCCTGCGCCAAAATCACCAGCCAATAGCTTCAATGACAATGGGTTTTCAATTTCCTGTTGGATCGCACGTTTTAGTGGACGTGCGCCATAGACAGGATCATAACCAATCGCAACCAGTTTGTTCATCGCATCAGCTGATAACTCAATATCCATCTCACGCTCATGCAAGCGCTGGCGCAAGCGATCCAACTGAATCGCAGCAATACCTGACATCTGCGACATACCGAGCGGATGGAATACCACAATCTCGTCGATACGGTTGACAAACTCTGGGCGGAAATGCTGCCCAACTGATTCCATCACCTCAGCTTTGATGTCTTCGTAACTTTCACCGACCATCTCTTGGATTTTGTGCGAACCCAAGTTACTGGTCATCACAATCACCGTGTTTTTGAAGTCAACCACGCGGCCTTGTGAGTCGGTCAAACGTCCATCGTCTAACACTTGTAGCAAGATATTAAACACATCAGGATGCGCTTTTTCGACCTCATCAAACAGTATCACGCTATAAGGCTTACGGCGTACCGCTTCGGTCAAGGTGCCGCCTTCTTCATAACCGACATAGCCTGGAGGCGCGCCCACTAAGCGGCTGACGCTGTGTTTCTCCATATACTCACTCATGTCGATACGGATGATGGCATCCTCACTATCAAACAAGAAGTTGGCCAGTGATTTGGTCAGCTCAGTTTTACCAACCCCCGTAGGCCCTAAAAATAAGAACGAACCCAATGGGCGGTTGGGATCAGACAACCCAGCTCGGCTACGGCGCACAGCGTTGGCGACTGCTTTGACCGCTTCATCTTGACCGATGACGCGCTCATGCAGCTTCTCTTCCATCGCCAGCATCTTGTCACGCTCGCCTTGCAGCATTTTGCTGACAGGAATACCCGTCGCGGCTGCCACCACCTCTGCGATCTCGTTGTCCGTGACTTTGTTACGTAGCAGTTTGGCACCGCCATTATCACCTGCCAGCTCTTTTTGCTCGGCCAAATCAGACTCTGTGATACGGCGCTCAAGCTGTGGAATCGTCTCGTACTGCAGCTTACTCATGGTCTCGTAGTCACCTTCGCGGCTGGCTTTATCATAAGCGATACGCGCTTTGTCCAGCTCGTCTTTTAGCTGCTGACTGCCTTTGACCAAGGCTTTTTCTGCTTGCCAAATCTCATTAAGGTCAGCGTACTCTTTTTCTAGCTCTTCAATTTGTGCATCGAGCACTTTACGCTCGGCTTGCGCACCAGCGTCTTCTTCATTTTTAAGCACTTCGCGCTGCATTTTCAACTGAATCAAGCGACTATCAAGCTTACCTAAGGCTTCAGGCTTGCTGTCCATCTCCATACGTAAACGACTCGCCGCTTCATCAATCAAGTCAATCGCTTTATCTGGCAGCTTGCGATCGGTAATATAACGATGGCTCATCCGGGCAGCAGCAATAATCGCGCTGTCTTGGATATCAACACCGTGATGCAGCTCATAACGCTCTTTTAGACCACGCAAAATCGCAATGGTGTCTTCGACCGTTGGCTCATCGACCAGTACCTTTTGGAAACGACGCTCAAGAGCCGCATCTTTTTCGATATACTGGCGATACTCATCTAATGTCGTCGCACCGACACAGTGTAGCTCACCACGCGCAAGCGCAGGCTTTAGCATATTACCGGCATCCATCGCGCCGTCAGCTTTACCAGCACCTACTAAAGTATGCAACTCATCGATAAATAAGATGACATTGCCTTCTTGCTTTGATAAATCGCTAAGTACCGCTTTGAGTCGCTCTTCAAACTCACCACGGAATTTTGCACCCGCAATCAATGAGCCTAGATCTAACGACAATACTTCTTTATTACGAAGCCCTTCTGGCACGTCGCCATTGATGATTTTTTGTGCTAGGCCTTCGACGATGGCTGTCTTACCGACACCCGGTTCACCGATGAGCACGGGGTTGTTTTTGGTGCGGCGCGAGAGCACCTGAATGGTACGACGAATCTCTTCATCGCGACCAATCACAGGGTCAAGCTTACCAAGTTCCGCCTGTTCAGTTAAGTTAATCGTATATTTATTCAGCGCATCACGCTGATCTTCAGCATTTTGATTATTCACGGTTTCATCACCACGCAATTGTTCAATCACTGTTTTTAGTTTGCTCGCTGTTACGCCAGCACTCTCAAATATCTTTTTGGTTTCGCCTTGTTCAGCAAGTGCCAACATTACCCATTCAGTGGCGATAAAATCATCGCCTTCTTTTTGCGCTTGACGGTCTGCCAAGTTCAAAATCTTAACCGAATTTGGGTTTAAATTAACGTCACCTGTTGGCTCACTAATCGTTGCTTGATTGTCGAGCGCCTTTGCCACGCCATTTTTTAGCGCAGGAATAGACGCGCCTGCCTGTTGGCAAATAGATAGATTAGACTCGTCTTGTAGCAATACTGCAAGCAGATGCACAGGGTCAATACCTGTATGGTCACGTCCTAATGCTAAGCTCTGTGCTTCTTGAATGGCAGATTGCAGCTTCTGGGTAAATTTTTCGAACCTCATAATTGTGTCCTTTTATAATTAGTATTTTCAGTCAGTGGATGCAACATAAAATGATAAAAGAGCGACGTTTAAAACATCACGTTTATCATCAACTTTACCACGTATCAATCACCGTTAGTTGTTATATATATAGGGTATAACATACAATATTTCAACCTACCTATGCAAGTTGTCAATCAATATCTATGACTTATTAGTAAATACTGAAAAATAGTAAGATTTTATATAGGTAAAAACCTTACCCATAGCAATGATATTATCACAAACTATCAATAGGCACACTAAGAGAGTATTTCAAGAGGATAAATAAAAAAAATAACTAAAAGAGAAGCTTGCTCAACAATGAAAGGCAAGCAAGAGAGAGCTATAGCAGAGATTCTAATGCGCTAGTAACTGCTAAAAATTTACTACACGATAGCCAGCATTAACATAACACTCATTCTACAATTTCTATCGATGTACCAACCTTAACTGCCGCCATAATCTCATCCATCTCATTGTCAGTGACCGCAATGCAACCATCGGTCCAATCACGTTGTTGGTTAATCCACGCTAGATGACCGAAGCCGTTCATCTGCCCATGAATCATAATATCACCACCAGGATGAACACCGCGTGATCGTGCCCGAGCTTTGTCAGCAGCATTGGGGTAGCTTATATGGATGGAGCGATGGGCAATAGAGTTCTCATTCTTATAATCTAAGATGTACGCCCCCACGGGTGTGCGCTCATCGCCTTGCTGCTGTTTATGACCAACTGGACTATCCCCTAGCGCAATACGATAGGACTTAATGACTTTATCACCACTCAATAGCTGCAAAATACGATCGGATTTATCGACAAAAACTTTATCGATAATCACCGTGCTGGAAATAGGCTGACCATTATTGCCTGTACTTTTTGTATCTGAGGAGGCTGTTTTGACATACCCTATCGCACTGGTGCTCATAATAGTGGTCAGTCCCAGTCCTATCACGACAAACAATCGACGCGGCTTTTTGCTGAAATTCAGAGAAAAAAATGACATAGGCTTTAATAACTCCGTTTAGCGTTAGAGAGTGAAATGGCAACATACCACGCTATTAACTTACCAAAGCACCATGCCAGTTTTTGTGAAAATTTCATGGATAACATTAGGGTCTTTTGAACATAAAAACTTCGTTAATACCATTACACCATACGAATCGCGCCATCTAAGCGAATGACTTCTCCATTGAGATAGGCATTATCAATGATATGCATGACCAACTTGGCAAACTCATTGGGATTGCCCAGACGCTTAGGATAAGGTACGCCTGCCTCTAGTTGTTCGCGCGCTTTTTCAGGGATAGTCTCCATCATCGGTGTGGCAAAGACGCCCGGCGCGATAGTCATCACGCGAATACCATGACGTGCCAGCTCACGTGCTAGCGGTAAAGTGAGACCGACGACACCTGCTTTTGACGATGAATAGCTTGCTTGTCCTACTTGCCCATCAAAAGCTGCGATAGAAGCCGTATTAATAATGACGCCATTATCAGCGTTCTTCTCTACAGAGCTGTCTGCGTTATTGGCATTTGCTACACGCTTTGCAATACTGGCTGCAACCAAACGCGCGACATTAAAAGAACCGACAAGATTAATATTGACGCCACGACTGAAAGCATCGAGATCTGCTGGGTTATTATCACGGTCCAGCAGCTTTTGTACCACAGCGATACCCGCACAGTTGATAGATCCTTGTAAGCCGCCAAATTCTTTTTCAGCCGTATCTACAGCCGCTTGCACCTCATCACCACTGGTCACATCACAGCGTGCAAAGCGAACGTTATCGCCTAGTTCCGCCACCAACGCTTGACCAGCTGATTCATTAAGATCTGCGATGACGACGTTACCGCCTTGCTTGACAATAGCGCGAACCACTGCCTCTCCCAAACCTGATGCACCGCCTGTGACCAAAAAGCTCTGTTGTTCAATTTGCATAATTATTCCTTTTATTAATGTTTTTACTGTTATTTTTATCAGTCATCGACTTTTATCTTAACCTGACGATATGAATGCATTGCTTTATTAAGCCGCAGATAAACTGCGCAGCAAAAAGCGCTGAATTTTACCACTTGGGGTTTTTGGCAACTCTTTCACAAACTCAACCTCACGTGGATAAGCGTGCGTTGATAAACGCTTGCGCACCAAATCTTGAATCTCTTTAGCAATCTCGTCTGTGCCTTCGATACCGTCTTTTAGTACTACATACGACTTAATGGTATGACCACGCACTTCGTCTGGCACTCCAACTGCCGCTGACTCTGCGACTGCCTCATGCTCCAACACGGTATTTTCAACATCGGTTGGTCCAACGCGATAACCTGCGGTAATGATAATGTCGTCATCACGCCCTGAAAACCAATAGCTGCCATCACTATGGCGCTCAACCACGTCGCCTGTTAAATAGTAATCATCAGCGAAAGCGTCTTTTTCGTTCCAGCTATAACCACGGAAATAAAATGCGGGGGATTGACTGACCACTACGGCAAGCTGTCCTTGTTCGCCATCAGCTAATATATTCATCTCATCGTCTAACACTACCAATGTGTGCCCCGGTAGCGCCATGCCCATCGAGCCAACCGGACATTCATGTGCTAACGCATGATGCTCACAGCAAGTCATACCCGTTTCGGTCTGCCCGTACTGATCGCAGACTTTACAGTTTAAATAGGTTTCAACCCAATTGACCACTTCGGTATTTAAGGTCTCGCCTGCTGAATTGGCACAGCGCAGTGATAATTTAGCCTCATTGTCATTACTATTGTCATTGTGAGCAGCTTCAAAGACGCCACTCGATTTCATCATCCGAAACGCTGTCGGTGAGGACGCTAAATTACTAATTTTATGACGTACCATAAAATCGCGAGTATTTTGTGCATCAAAGCCGGCTTCATTAAAATACGTTGTTACCCCTAATAACAAAGGTCCTGTAATCGCATAATAAAGACCGTATGCCCAGCCTGGATCTGCCATGTTCCAGTAATTATCATCTGCTCGCAAGTCAATCGCATAGCGCATGTAGAGATAAAACGCTGAGAGCGCACTTAGCGGCACACTAACGCCTTTTGATTTACCAACCGTACCCGAGGTAAACATTTGCAGAAAGGGAGCATCGGTATTTAATGAAACCGCGTCTACCGTTTGCGACTGCGTTGCGACCTTTTCAGCGTAGCTATCATCACCCCAGCTTTGCGCATCTACCTTGCTACCAACCAGCACCATTTTGGTTTGCTTAGCCAAGTCGTCAAACTTGCCACGATTTTCTTGATTGGTGAAAACCACTTTGGTATTGGCTTTGTCCATCCGATACTTAATTGAATCATAGCCAAAGGCGGTAAATAACGGTTGATAAACCGCACCGATCCGCCAAGTCGCGAGTACAATGGTGAGCAGCTCAGGGGTGCGAGGTAGCATGGTTGCCACTTGGTCACCAACTTGCACGCCATAAGACAACAATAAATTGGCGACTTGTGCACTTGCCTTATCAAGCTCAGCAAAGCTCATGCGCGTTACATTGCCCGACGTATCTTCATGCACCAGTGCAATATTATCACCGCGACCATCACGCACATGACGACCACAGCATGCCATATAAGCATTCAAGCGATCGTCTAAATGCTCGCCAAATATTTCTGTCAATAGCGCGTTCATATCAAAGTTATGATAGTAATCGCTGTAGCTCATTGGCGGGTGTGCAGTATGATTTGAAGTGGTATTTACAAATGATGGGTCTGTAGAAGAGGTGTTCATAAGCTAATCCTTTAGCAATAGCAGGTAACGGGCGAAATAAGAGAATTGTCAGCAGAAAAACAGGCATATCCTAGCAACTGTTTTTTCTGCTTGTTCGCACATATCAATGTGCATAGACTCTATTAGTAACGCATTTTAATATTTATTTCAATACATAACGTATCATTTTTATAATTCAATCACAAACTCTCAATGGAACTTTATTTCAAAGCATTCAGCAGCCACTTAAAAATCCTAGCAGCGCCTTTTCTTCATAACTTTGATGCTGTTTAGTACGACCACGGCGCGCTTGTTTATAAGGTTCAAAGAACTGCCCCGCCAAAAAGCGCTCTATAATAATGGGATTAATATAAGAAGATCGGCACACCGTTGGCGTATTTCCCAGCTCATCAGCGACACTTTTTACCATATCAGTCACCAGTTGCTGACGTTCTTTGCTATCAGGTTCACTGGCTAATATTGCTTTGCCCTGAGCGCTCTGTAGCTCATCATGCAAGTAACTGGCGGCAAGGACACTGGCCATCCAAGTACGAAAGTCCTTTGCGCTATATAAATTACCGCTATGCATCTCACTGTCACGACCATGACCGCTAGTATGCGTGCGTAGATAGTCGTTGATATCGCTACTGTCGACGACTTGCTTATGACCCTTGTCATCTAAATATTTAAAAATCTGATAACCAGGTAACTCGGAACATGCCTGTACAATCTCAATCAAACGCTCATCTTGCAATTCAATATGATGCTCTTTGGCACTTTTACCGAAGAAATCAAACGCCAGTCCATTATCAGTTTCGCTCACATGCTTACTGCGTAAAGTACTCAAACCATAGCTCTTATTGATCTTGGCATAGCGGCTGTTACCGATACGAATCAAGGTCGTTTCTAATAGTTTGACCACTGCTGATAAGACATTTTCACGGGATAATGATTTAGCTTTCAAGTCTTTTTCGACTTGCGCACGTAGATTCGGCAATGCTCTAGCGAAGCCTATCATGGCATCGAACTTGGCTTGATCACGTACGCGATCCCACTCAGGGTGATACAGATACTGTTTTCGTGCTTTGTCATCGCGCCCCGTCGATTGCAAGTGCCCTTTATCGTCTTGGCATATCCAAACCTCTGACCACATCGGTGGTATCACTAGCGCATTAAAACGCTGTCGCAAGGCTTTGTCTTTGACCGTTTTGCCTGTGGCATCTTTATAAGTAAACCCGCGCCCCCAACGCCTACGCGTAAACCCAAGCTCATCATCACTGACATAGCGCAGATTAGCAAGGCGAGCGAGTTTTTCATAATCATGGCGTATGTCTTGCGTGGTTGTTTGGTCATTTAGCGTCGCCATAATACATACTCGATTGATAAAATAGTCGTTTTAGCATAATGAATTGCGATGGTTTTTGCTGTTTATTTGCCACGAGCAAAGTGTAATCGATGTGTAAAAAAACACGCTTAAAAGGGTTCTAAATAATGAGCTTTTGAGCCATAATTTGACAACAATCACAATTTAATTTGAATAAAACACAATGAAAAATACTTCTATAAAGATAGCAGCATTATCTAAAGACGATTACGAATTTTGGTTACCTTTGTGGCAAAACTATCTAAAATTTTATGAGACCAGTTTGCCATCAAGTACCATCCAAAACACGTGGCACAGTTTGCTCGATAGTAACGTGCCGATTTATGGTTTTGGTGCTTGGCAGGACGACAAGTTAGTAGGTATTACCCATGTGGTGCTACATCCAACGACATGGAGCAGCATGGCATGTTGTTATTTACAAGATCTTTATGTCGATGAGTCTGTACGTGGACAAAGTATTGGACGAATTTTAATTGAAGGCGTATATAATTTTGCCGATGAGAAAGGCTGTAATCACGTTTATTGGAAAACTCAAGAAAGTAATACCGACGCACGCCGATTGTATGACAATGTCGCAAGCTTAACAGATATGGTGCAGTATCGTAAAAACCTATAATGGTTGTTCAATGCTTTATGACTCAAATTTATCTCAAAATGCAATCATAAAAAAAACGCCAAGCGTTAAACACTTGGCGTTAATCTGTTGACTACTACTCTAAAAATGCTTATTTACCATAAACACATAAATAAGCCGTTTCTACTGCCACTTTTACTTGAAACTTCTGATTGGCTTCAACGGTAAATTGCTCACCCGCATTAAAGGTTTGCCACTCATCACTTTCTGGCAATTTGACCGTCAATGCACCACTGACCACGCTCATGGTTTCAAATTCGCTGGTACCAAACTCGTACTCGCCAATTTCCATCACGCCAACTGTTGCAGGCTTAGTTGCCGTTTGAAAGGCAATAGAAGTGACTTTATTATCAAAATAACTGTTAACACTTGGCATAATTTTCCTTAATTAAATATTAATTACTATTTTATTTTACAATCCCGCTTTTAGACTCGCTTCGATAAACTGATCGAGGTCACCATCGAGTACCGCACCAGTATTAAAGGTTTCAACGCCAGTACGCAAGTCTTTGATACGTGAATCATCGAGTACATAAGAGCGAATTTGACTGCCCCAACCGACGTCTGACTTGCCATCCTCGACCGCTTGCTGAGATTCCATGCGTTTTTGCATCTCAAGCTCATAAAGCTTAGCACGTAACAACTTCATCGCCGTCGCTTTGTTCCCATGCTGGCTACGCTCGTTCTGACAAGTGACCACCACGCCACTTGGCTCGTGGGTGATACGTACCGCAGAATCAGTCGTGTTCACATGCTGACCACCTGCGCCAGATGAACGATAAGTATCAATACGCAAATCTGCTGGATTGATGTCAATCTCGATATTATCATCAATTTCAGGCGACACAAAAACGGCAGCAAACGAGGTATGACGACCGTTATTGCTATCAAATGGTGATTTACGGACTAAGCGATGCACGCCGATTTCGGTACGTAACCAACCAAAAGCGTAATCCCCTTTAATCTCAATCGTTGCTGATTTAATACCAGCCACGCTACCAGAAGACACTTCAATAACTTCAACTTTGAAGCCATGCGATTCCGCCCAGCGTGTATACATACGCAACAGCATCTCTGCCCAATCCTGCGCCTCAGTGCCACCACTACCCGACTGGATATCTAAGTAGCAGTTATTAGGATCCATCTCACCGCTAAACATGCGACGGAACTCTAAATCAGCAACGCGTTTCTCCGCATTGTCGAGCTCTGCTTGCACATCCGCCAGCAAGGATTCATCCTCTGCTTCTACCGCCAGCTCAAGCATGGCAGACGCATCTTCCAATGTGCTCTCAAGCGACACCACAACATCGATGACGCCATCAAGCTGGCTTTTTTCTTTATTAATTTTAGTCGCACGCTCTGGATCATTCCATAGCTCGGGGTTTTCTAACTCTAAATTGACTTCTTCTAAGCGTTCTTGCTTACCATCGAAGTCAAAGATACCTCCGCAAGTCCTGCCCACGCTCTAATAAATCTTTGATTCGTTCTTGATACGGATTGATTTCCATAAGGTTTCCTGTCTTTTTAAATAAATATCTCACTGATATGGCGCTATTTTAAATGAGATTGACAATAAATAGTTGGCTAATTATGACTGGCTTTATATTAAATAACGTTAAACAGCCTAAATCGACCAATCCTCTACTGCCCAGCGATGCGACAACGCATGCGCATGTAGCGCATCGTCGGGTGACACACAAATAGCCACATCCGCCCACTCAAGCAATGGAATGTCATTTTTGGAATCTGAATAAGCATAAGTTTTATCAAACTCAACACCCGCTGATTTTTGCTTATCTATCCATTTATTAAGATGATAAATCTTACCTTCTTTAAAGTTTGGCTTGTCGGTAAGTTTACCCGTATAGCGCTCATTTTTTATCTCAAGCGGCGTTGATAGCACATTGGCACCTTCGATACCAAAACGCTTGGCAATGGCGGATACCACAAAATCATTGGTTGCAGAAATGATCACCACCTCATGACCTTTTTCAACATGCTGACAGAGGACTTCCATCGCTTTTGGGCGTATGTGTGGCTCAATTTCACTTTTAATATAGTCTTCTCGTAGCTCATGCAATCTATCCATCGGCAAGCTACTTAAAAACTGTGCCACAAATTCATTATATTCCGTCGCATCAAGCGTACCTTCGATATAGTCTTGGTAAAACTTTTGATTGGCCGTGCGATATTGCGCTTCATCGACGAGGTCGTGTTTGACGATATACTCGCCCCATAAATAGTCGCTATCGACGTCGAGCAAAGTATGATCTAAATCAAAAAGTGCCAGCTCTTTTGGAAAAATTTGTGCTTGTGTTGCCTGCATAATGAGACCTTATTATTGTTTGTTAAAGGACAGAAATACAACTGGTTTTTAATAACTTCCGCTTTGGAGATAGATAATGATATGAAAAATTTCTCAATAATTTTTCGTTAATGCTACTGCTTACCAAACAAAATTATGGTAAATTTATTTATATAACTTGTGGTTAGGGCGTGTCCTCACTCTGAACGAAAGCGCCCAAATGGGCTAAAAATGGTGACACGCCCTAGTATCTGTTTTGCTTACTTCATCATAAAAATAGAGAATCGCATGGAAGCGCCTGATGTCAAAAATGTTTTGCCAAGTAAAACGCGTCGCCCTGCCCGTTCGATCAAAGAAATCAGACAACGTCAGTTGGGTAAAAGCTATCAATCACCTTTCGACCGTATACTGTATACGTTCTTAAATGGTGTCATGTACGGCGTTGGCGGTTTACTGATCGATCTTGCTATTGTGGTTATTCGCTCAATAGCTGGTATAGGTAATGGCGACGTTTTTTGGTTATTCACCCCATTTATGTTGGTCGTAGGCGCAATCATGGGTTTTATCGTTGGTAAAAATGCTGGTGCTGAAAGCGTCAATGCGCTCAACATCAACGAAACAACCAATCATAACGCTTACCTTAATGACTACTCTATACGCCACGATATTTTTCGCGGACTGATTATTGGTATTATCATTTTTGCCATCATTTGGCTGGTCATGATGCTGATGGTATAAACTGATTGTATAAAGCCTCTCTATGTAAAAAACGTTTGCCTGATTTATATAAAAAAATAGATCAATATCAGACAGTTCGCGGATGCTTTATAAATTTATACTTAATCAGGCATAGCTACTTCTGTTAAGCCCGTTTTAAATTTTTGACAACGCTCCGCATAATGCATCGCTGATAATTTCAACATCGCTGCTTGCTCGTCCGTTAAGGTTTTGACCACCTTCGCAGGCGCACCCATGACGAGTGAGTTGTCTGGAATCTCTTTGCCTTCAGTGACCAATGCCTTAGCACCAATAATGCAATTTTTACCAATTTTGGCATTGTTCAATACCACTGCACCGATACCAATTAAGCTATTGTCACCGACTTCGCAGCCGTGCAGCATCGCTAAATGACCAATGGTGACATAGTTGCCGATTTTGACCTCAATGCCTGCATCAGTATGAATGACGCTGTTTTCTTGCACATTACTATAATCGCCGATATGAATGCGTTCATTGTCACCGCGAATCACTGCCCCAAACCACACGTTAGCTTGATGACCCAAATAGACATCACCTATCACTCGTGCTGAGTCTGCGACCCAACCATTAAAAGGTACCGCGAATTCGGGCACCTTGTCTAAATATTGATAAATCATAACGGTTCCTTGTTATATATAGTAATGAAATAGGTCAATCATGAAAATTAGTCATGAAAGCGAATCATGAAAACCAGATATCTTGATTTGCTGTCCATTGTGGCAAAGCCAAAAGGGAAAATCCAGCGCTATTAATGGCTAATAATTAAAGGCATACTTTTCAATCTAAAAATCGGCTGGCTATCTGCGGGCATATTGTATATAATGCGCAAAATCTGTGCCTAAGCGAGCGGACATGATGCAAGTTACCTATTCACTATCTAGTGGGTTTTGTAGTTTCCATCAATAATGTCTTCTCGCTTTTTTGTGGAAAAATTTTGGGTTTAGGTGTTTTTTAGTATCCAGTAATAGCAATTTTTGCGATACAAAAAAGCCATTTCTAATCTGAAATTTAATCATAAAAAATTATGGCACTCACTAATAACAGCGGAGGCAACCCTTGAATTCATCGGCAGAAATACAAGCAATTTTGGCATTAGCAGACGGTACGATTTTTCGCGGTGTGAGTATCGGCAGTCTCGGTCATCGTGTCGGTGAGGTGGTGTTTAATACAGCCATGACAGGGTATCAAGAAATCCTAACCGACCCAAGTTATGCGCGCCAGCTGGTCACCCTAACCTATCCGCACATCGGCAATACTGGTACCAATAGCGAGGACACTGAGTCTGGCAATGGTCATAAAGTGTGGGCCGACGGTCTTATCATCCGTGATGCCACCATGGTTACCTCAAACTTCCGTAACTCAGAATCATTAAGCGACTATTTATCACGTAACGATACCGTTGCAATCGCTGAGATTGATACCCGTCAATTGACTCGTCTACTACGTGATAAAGGCGCACAAAATGGCTGTATTATGACCGCCTCAGACGGCGAGACAATCAGCGCTGCTGACGAGCAACAAGCCATCAAATTGGCACAAGAATTTGCTGGTATCGAAGGCATGGACTTGGCAAAAGAATGCTGCTCGAAAGAGTGCTTCGAATGGACAGCAGGTACGTGGGATTTATCAGATACCCTACTTAACCGTGATGCCATTGGCAGTCATGATAGCGGTACCGGTGGCTTCTTTAAGCAGTTGGGCACGCATGTTGACTCAAAATATAACGTGGTTGCCTACGATTTCGGTAGCAAAACCAATATCTTGCGTATGCTGGTTGACCGCGGCTGTCATGTAACCGTCGTTCCTGCACAAACGCCTATCGCAGATGTGCTGGCGATGAACCCAGATGGTATCTTTTTATCAAACGGTCCTGGCGACCCTGCAGCCTGCGACTATGCTATCGATGCCGTACGTCATATCATTGAAAAAACTGATGTGCCAACCTTTGGCATCTGTTTAGGTCATCAGCTGATTGGTCTAGCTAGCGGCGCAAACACCATTAAAATGAAAACCGGTCATCACGGCGCCAACCATCCAGTTCAAGACTTAGCAGCTGGCACGGTTATGATTACCAGTCAGAACCATGGTTTCGCGGTTGATGAAGACACACTGCCTGCTAATGTTAAATCTACCCATCGCTCATTATTCGATGGTACCAACCAAGGTATCGAGCTGACCAACAAGCCAGTCTTTAGCTTCCAAGGTCACCCAGAAGCCAGCCCTGGTCCACATGACTGCGCGCCACTGTTTGATAAGTTTGCAGATATGATGGCAAAGGCTAAAGCTTAATCAGCTTTTAAGTATCAGTCATTAGCACACAGTAAGTATTCGTTATACAGCTTAGATCACGCATGATGGTTTAAGCTAAGCCACGCAAAATATCGTTTTATTAAAGTGTTGTTTTATTAAAATATAGCACTGTTCAAATACGATTTTAGCCGAATATAAATCAATTAAAATATCATACTAACGAAGGTAGCCCTAACTATGCCAAAACGTATCGACATAAAAAGCATTCTTATCATAGGCGCAGGTCCTATCGTCATCGGTCAAGCATGTGAGTTTGATTATTCGGGTGCACAGGCCTGTAAAGCGCTAAAAGAAGAAGGCTATCGCGTCATCTTGGTCAACTCAAACCCTGCGACCATCATGACTGACCCTACCATGGCGGACGCGACTTATATTGAGCCCATTACTTGGCAGACGGTTGAGCAAATCATTGCCAAAGAACGCCCTGATGCGATCTTGCCAACCATGGGTGGTCAGACGGCGCTGAACTGTGCCTTAGAATTAGACAAACACGGCGTCTTGACCAAGTATAACTGCGAATTGATTGGCGCGACCAAAGACTCAATCGAGATGGCAGAAGATCGCAACTTATTTGATAAAGCCATGAAGCGTATCGGCCTTGAATGCCCGCGCGCTGAAACCGCTGAGACGATGGAAGAAGCCTTTGCGACCCAAGAAAAAATGGGCTATCCCTGTATCATTCGTCCATCATTTACCATGGGCGGCTCAGGCGGCGGTATCGCTTATAACCGCGATGAATTTATCGAGATTTGTGAGCGCGGCTTTGACTTATCACCAAACCATCAATTGCTCATCGATGAATCATTAATCGGTTGGAAAGAGTATGAGATGGAAGTGGTTCGTGACAAAAACGACAACTGCATCATCATCTGCGCGATTGAAAACTTTGACCCAATGGGCGTGCACACCGGCGACTCAATCACAGTTGCGCCAGCACAGACTTTGACCGACAAAGAATACCAAATCATGCGTAATGCCTCATTGGCAGTACTACGTGAAATCGGCGTTGAAACAGGCGGCTCAAACGTTCAGTTCGGTATTAACCCTGATACGGGTCGCATGGTTGTCATCGAGATGAACCCACGTGTATCACGCTCGTCTGCCCTAGCCTCAAAAGCCACTGGCTTCCCGATTGCTAAAATCGCGGCAAAACTGGCAATTGGTTACACGCTAGATGAATTGCAAAATGACATTACAGGTGGCAAAACGCCAGCCAGCTTTGAGCCTGCGCTTGATTATGTTGTGACCAAGATTCCACGTTTTAACTTTGAAAAATTCGCACAAGCCGATAGTGTTTTATCAACCCAAATGAAATCGGTTGGCGAAGTCATGGCGATTGGTCGTAACTTCCAAGAATCCATGCAAAAAGCCTTGCGCGGTATGGAAACAGGCAATGACGGTTTTGATGAGCAAATTGACTTATCAAAAGTGGCAGCTGATAAAGCTCGTAGCGAAATTATTAATCGCTTAACCATCCCAACACCTGAGCGCATTTATTATATTGCGGATGCTTTCCGCGTCGGTATGAGTGTCGATGAAGTGTTCAATTTCACTAAGATCGACCCATGGTTCTTGGTACAGATTGAAGACATCGTGAAAACTGAAGCACAAGTTAAAGCACTTGGTTTTGGCGGTTTGACCGAAAAGAACTTACGTAGCTTTAAACGTAAAGGCCTATCAGACTTACGTTTGTCCAAATTGCTGGGTGTCTCACAAAAGCAACTGCGCAAAAAGCGTTGGGATTTAAACGTCTATCCAGTCTATAAGCGCGTCGATACTTGTGCCGCAGAGTTTGCGACCAGTACCGCTTATATGTACTCAACATACGATAGCGAATGTGAAGCTAATCCAACAAATAACAAGAAAATCATGGTCATCGGTGGCGGCCCTAACCGTATTGGTCAAGGTATTGAGTTTGACTATTGCTGTGTACACGCTGCTCTTGCCATGCGCGAAGACGGTTACGAGACCATCATGGTCAACTGTAATCCTGAAACGGTTTCAACCGACTATGACACCTCAGATCGTCTGTATTTTGAGCCAATTACCTTAGAAGACGTGCTAGAAATCGTCCGTATCGAAAATCCTGATGGCGTGATTGTGCAGTTCGGTGGTCAAACGCCATTGAAACTAGCCCGCGCGCTTGAAGCGGCTGGCGTAAAAATCATTGGTACTAGCCCTGATGCGATTGATCGCGCTGAAGACCGCGAACGCTTCCAACATATGATTCAGCAATTGAACCTTATTCAACCAACCAATGCCTTAGCAACGAGCTTAGAAGATGGTTTGGTCAAAGCAAAAGACGTTGGCTATCCATTAGTTGTACGCCCGTCTTATGTACTAGGCGGCCGTGCCATGGAAATCGTCTATAACGAAGATGAGTTAAGACATTACCTACGTACGGCGGTACAAGCATCAAACGAAGCGCCAGTACTACTAGACCGCTTCTTAGATGATGCAATCGAAGTCGATGTTGACTGCGTTTGTGATGGTACAGATGTGGTGATTGGCGGTATCATGCAGCATATCGAACAAGCAGGCGTGCACTCTGGCGACTCAGCCTGTTCATTGCCGCCTTACTCATTGTCTGATGAGCTATGTGATATGATGCGTGCACAAACCGTCGCCATGGCAAAAGAGCTTGGTGTCGTTGGTTTGATGAACGTACAGTTTGCTGTAAAAGGCGAAACGATTTATATCTTAGAAGTGAACCCTCGTGCCGCCCGTACCGTGCCATTCGTTTCTAAGTGTATCGGTACTTCTTTAGCGCAAATCGCGGCTCGCTGTATGGCTGGTACCTCGCTAAAAGATCAAGGCTTTACCACTGAAATCGTTCCGGCATTTTTTGCAGTAAAAGAAGCGGTATTCCCGTTTGCTAAATTCCCTGGTGTTGACCCAATCTTGAGTCCTGAGATGAAATCAACGGGTGAAGTGATGGGTGTTGGTAAAACCTTTGGCGAAGCATTTTACAAAGCCATTATCGGTAGTAATGAGCGTCTGCCAGGTCTACCGACCGCAGGGGAAACCAAGACCGTCTTTATCTCTGTACGTGATAGCGACAAAGCACAAATCGCTCCGATCGCGCGCCAGCTTGCCGACTTTGGTTTTAACATTGTATCAACCACTGGTACGCAAAAAGTATTGGCCGATGCCGGTATTGAATGCAAGCAAATCAATAAAGTCACCGAAGGTCGCCCGCATATCGTCGATGCGTTGAAAAATGGTAAAATCGACCTTATTATTAATACCACTGAAGGCAAACAGGCTCAAGAGGATTCATTCTCTATCCGCCGTAGTGCTCTACAGGGCAAAGTATTCTACGTCACGACTTTGGGTGCGGCAGATGCGGTTTGTAAATCTTATACCATTGACCTGCCATTTGAGGTGTATAAGCTACAAGATTTGCACGAACAAGCAAAGACTATCGCTTAGCTCTATTGACTTAGCAGCATAATTTCAGTAGATTAAGCATGACTGCAACGCTTGTTTAAAAGCTGAGGCAAAACTTGTTATCGATTTTTATATAACAGTAGTGCTTTAAAAAACGTATTACTTTAGAAAAATAAAGTTTTAAAAAGATAGACCTAAAAAGCATAGTGGCTAAACTGCGACTATGCTTTTTATTACGTAAGGTTAATGTGCATTGTTTGTCAGTGTATCTATGCTCACAGATAAGCGCGTGTTTAGTTGTTACGCAATCTAAAACCCATTCTTTTTATATCTCATACTCATTGCAACAACACTGACACCATCTCACTATTCACTAAGAGTAGGAGATGGTGTGATGTTATTGGTTTAAGGAAAAAACATGCAACGTTATCCCATGACTCCGCAAGGACATGCGGCTCTAGAAGCCGAATTAAAACAGTTAAAAAGTGTCGATCGTCCACGCATCACTGCTTCTATCGCTGAAGCCCGCGAACACGGCGATTTAAAAGAAAACGCTGAATATCATGCAGCGCGAGAGCAGCAAGGTTTTTGTGAAGCGCGTATTCGTGATATCGAAGCCAAACTTGGCGGCGCGCAAGTGATTGATCCTGCGACACTGCCCAAAGATGGTCGTGTGATATTCGGCGTGAGTGTCGTTATCGAAAACATGGACACCGGAGAAGAAAAACAATACAAAATCGTTGGTGATGACGAAGCAGATTTTAAAGCGGGTAAAATCTCAGTCAACTCGCCAATTGCTCGTGGTCTGATTGGTAAATCTGAAGGCGATGAAGTGCGTATTGAGACGCCAAAAGGTGTGGTCGAATACGAAATCATGAAAGTGATTTACGATTAATTTGACTGATTTGATAAATATCTGGATAGAAAGCCTTTGATAACAAAAGCTTTTTGACGCGAATAAGCCAGCAGCTTGCTTAGCTGATAAGCGTAGAAAATAGTACACAACCTCATTATTCATACAGCAGAAGTTACACAACGCTGCTTTTTTAGTCTGTTTGTTTTAGCGCATAATTGCTCGAGTATAGATACTGAGCCTTGTGACTATTACAAGTGTCTCATTATAAGCATTAGACATCAGTGCTTAGCAACTGACTAAAATAATGATGGAGAGATAGCGAACGTTGGCTATCATTAGTATCTTTACCCTCGTTATTTGACATGGTTTACATGCTCATTTGACGGGGGTTTTTCTTTTCTAGGTGTTGTTTTCTAAGCGTTATTTTTTACGCTTTGCTTTCTGCTACTACATTAGCGGCTTTATTTACTGTTATTTTAAAGGAATCTATTATGACCATACACATCGATATGCCAGCGTTACTGACTATAAATAAGAAGGCGTTTACCCAGCACAGCCTCGTCAAAAAAAGCGTGATAAGCACTGCTATTCCAACAATCTTAGCAGGCGCTTTATTGACGGTATCTACCGCACATGCTGCGCCTGAAATCGCCATCACTTCGTCTGCTGGTAGTAGCACTACCGTCGTTGAGCAGTATTCTGACGGTAAAACCGCGACCATTACAGCGACACCACACGGCATCACTATGCAAGACGGCATGCCTTATGCGGTGACTCAAGTAACTAACGTTCCACGCTATACGGTTCGCCAAGTCGCCAGTAATGGTGCGAGCAATACGGTCGTCACCCAAGGCAGCACCACGGTTACGAGCGTACCTGTGACCAACCAAGTCACCAATCAAACCAGCAAAGTTGATGTCATAGCTGTGCCGACGACTAGCGTGACGCAAGTATTGCCTGTGACGACGGCTACCCAATTGCCAGTCATCAATACGCCAACGACAACCATAGTGACGAACCAACCTGCAACGACGCAAATAGTATCTACGTCTTTAGATGCTCTGCAACTTACCCCGACCTTTAGTACGCCTGACGTGGTGAATGCACAAACCAAAGTGATGAAAATATTAAAAAATAAAGATGGTCGCGAAGTGGCTGTCCCTGCGAACCATATCGCACCTGGCGACATCATCGAATACCACACCACTTATACCAATACCACGGCACAACCCGTCACTGACATCAATGCCATGGTGTCACTGCCAAATGGCGTGCAATTGGTATCATTGAATAGCCCACTACCAACGCTTGCGACAACAGGCGGCGACAGTTATCAGACTATCCAACAAGTTGGCAATACTGTAGTCATCACAGAAAACTATTCTGGACTAAAATGGAACTTGGTAGATCTTCCTGCTAATGCACCGCAAACGGTTGTTATACGTGCGAAGGTTCAGTAAAAATTAGATTTGAAAGTTTAGATTTGAAAGTATTATTATTTAATTAATCTTAAAATTAATAAAAGGTCTTGCCGGCTAATTTCCTAGTCAGCAAGACCTTTTTGATGAGTGTACCTTATTCCTTAACAACCAACCTTTTGCTATAGTGCTATTAACTCAAAACAAATATCTGGTCATTATTTCCATGTATAAATTTACTCCTCTCTATTCATTGGCTTTTACCATTTATGGCTGTATTTTGAGTTCTATATCTTGGGCTGAAGCTGCCGAACCAAAATTTGACGCTAGCTTTTATATGTCGAAAATTTGTACTGCCTATATGAGTAAAGACGGTCATGAGTATTGCGATGATGGTTATATCCTTAAAAGCGAAACGTTAAATAATGGCGAAGTAATAGAAACTGTGCTTATGGATGGAATAGGTCATTACGGCTGGAACCATACTTCGCTTAAAAAAATCGATAAAGATACTTATCATGTCTATATCGGCTGTGGCAATCCGTGCGGTGCTAACATGCTATTTGGTCGTGGCGGCAAGGAGCAATACTTTGGCCGTTATTTCACCTTTGACCTAAACAGTCGGTGTAGCGTTAGATATAATAATGATAAACAATTATGGACGGCTAGCCGATTTTTTTCAGATAAAGAAATCGATTTTCCTTCGACCTATGACCCTGACACTTTTGCAGCTTACCCCAAGTACAACGTCGAGTTTGATAAAAAAGGACGTCTTATTATTAAAGAGTACTTCTCAGAGGAAGTGGTTCAAACGTTGCCTAATCCCTGCTCTCATAATTAAAAAATCTCATAAATAGCACGACAACAGTTGTCGCATTAAATCAATATTTCTTCAATAATTCCAGTGACTTACAAGCCAATTTGCTAAAATAATAGCTAATAAATGAATTGGTAATCTTATGGCCACCATCAATTATGAACGACTACAAGGCAAACTCAATATCTTAGCCGATGCTGCTAAATATGATGTTTCTTGCTCATCCTCCGCTGGTACGCGCAAAAATCAAGGCGGCGGTCTTGGCGATGCCTCAGCGACAGGTATTTGTCACAGCTATACCGAAGATGGTCGCTGCGTGAGCCTCCTTAAAATCCTCCTAACCAATCATTGTATTTACGACTGCGCTTATTGCACCTCACGCAAAAGTAATGACACCCCACGCGCTGCTTTTAGCGTCGAGGAAGTGGTTGATTTAACCATGCAATTTTATCGCCGTAACTATATCGAAGGGCTGTTTCTTAGCTCAGGTATTTTTAAAAGTGGCGATTATACGATGGAGCGACTGGTTGAGGTCGCTAAGATACTACGTACCCGTGAGCGTTTTAATGGCTATATCCATTTAAAGACCATTCCCGGTGCATCAAAAGAATTGCTGTTAGAAGCTGGTCTGTATGCTGACCGCTTAAGCGTTAATATCGAGATTCCGACCAAATCAGGTCTAGCACTGCTCGCCCCAGAAAAATCACATGATGAATTAAAAGCACCGATGGAAACGGTTAAAACTGAAATTATTACGATCAAAGAGAGCCGTAAAACCCATAAGAAAGCACCGAAATTTGTGCCAGCAGGTCAAACCAGTCAGATGATTGTTGGCGCGAGTAACGAGACTGACTTGCAAGTGATTCAGTTATCGAGTCATTTTTATAAACAGTATGATTTAAAACGCGTTTACTATTCTGGCTATGTGCCGATGCTATCTGACAGTCGCCTGCCAGCGATTGGAACGCCAGTGCCGATGATACGTGAAAACCGTCTGTATCAAGCGGATTGGCTGATGCGTTTTTATGGTTTTGGCGCGCATGAAATCGTTGAACCTGACTCGCCATTTTTAGACTTAGACTGCGACCCAAAGCTTGCTTGGGCAATCCGCCACCGTGAGCATTTTCCGGTTAATATTCAAACCGCCACTTATGAGATGATTGTGCGTATACCCGGTATCGGCACCAAGACGGCTAAAAAGATAGTAAAGGCGCGCAAGTTTAATCAGTTGACACTTTATCATCTCAAAAAAATGGGCGCGGCGGTCAATCGCGCCAAATACTTTATCGCGACGACGGGTAAGAACGAACATTTAGCGCATTTAACGCGTGATAACTTCCGGCAATATGTATTGGCACAGACGCAGACCAAGTATAAAGACCAGCGTAATGGGCAAATGGCTTTGTTTTAAGCATCAAGATTATTGATAAAGTGAGCCACCACTATTAGAGCAACTTGAGACAGCAAATTAGGATAAATAATGTCGCAGTCATTGTCAGAAATCGCTGAAACCCAACCTTATCATCTGGGGCAATTAACGCCCAATATTGTGCTTTATGAGCCAAGTTTTGAGGGTTGGCTGAGTGCGGTATTTTATGTCTATGCCAATAAACTGCAAAACGATGATTCTCTACAGTTAATCGCTCAAGACTGCTATATACCTTCATTAATCGCACAAGCGACTAGCGTTACTACTGATGAAGACAATGCCGAACGCGTACTGATAAAGCTGAATAAGCTCTTAGGTCGTTCAGGTATGCGCAATATTCTCTGGGGATTTTTATCCGAAAAAGACAATATCGGTACGACTCTATTTCAAGTGGTCAAATATGCCATTGACTACCCTAGCCGCCATATTATGGAGGATTTGGGTAATCTCAATGTCTTAGAGCTGGTGCAAACTGTCAAATCGGTCGGTCGTGAGAAACATCGTATGGAAGCCTTTGTACGTTTTGAGCATACTACTGACGATATCTATTTTGCGCGAGTAGAGCCTGATTTTAATGTATTGCCGCTGATTGGTGAGCATTTTCGTCAGCGCTACCAAGACCAACACTGGGCGATTTATGATTTATCCCGTGGCTATGGCATTTATTATGACAAGAGCCAAAGCTCGCCATCACGACCTGCGACCTTGCAAACTATCACTGATTTAGATGATACCGTGCTGCGCAATCCTGCCAGTATTCATAGCGAGGATGAGCAGCGCTATCAAAAATTTTGGCAAGGTTACTTTACTAACGTCAACATCAAAGAGCGTAAAAACCCACGTTTGCATAAGCAATACTTGCCGCAGCGCTATTGGAAATACTTAAGCGAAAAACAAGTACTGCCCAATGCTGAGCATTTACAGAAATGTCGTTAATGACTTTTATACTTCGATTCAAGCTTTTAAGCGTCTCTCTCTTAGAAACTCGACCATATAACCTTATCTTTTTATCTTGATGGTTGAGTTTTGGCGGCTTTTAACTGACAATAGCCACTTGTTATTATCAACTGGTCACCAATGCCATTATGAAAGTTATGCGCCTATTATCGTCTTTAAAGCATGATGAATCCGAGCGCGGTATTTTTCATCTTGGGCGCGCATTGGTCAAAAATGGCCATACCTCCATCATCGTCTCTAGCGCCGATGAAGATAATGATCTGGTCAAACGCCTAAAGCGTGATGGCAATAACTATCATCAGCTACACATGAATAAAAAGTCTTGGCTGTCGTTACTACAAGTCACGGCGCTGCGGCGTTTAATTGAAGAGTACGACCCTGACGTGATCCATGTGCACTCACGCACACCTGCATGGATACTGCATTTGGCATTGCGCCGCGCCCGCGTCAAGCGGATACCAAAGCTAGTGTCAACCATGTATGGTTTTTATCCGATCAATAAATATTCTCAAGCCTTACTCGATGTCGATACCATCATTACCGTCTCCGATAGTGTGACCAATTATCTAAAAAAAGGCCTGCGCCGAGAAGATGCAGACCCTAAAGTCATCAAACGCATCTACCGTGGTATCGATACGCGCCGCTATCCTTATCGTCATAATCCATCTGTTTATTGGCTACGGCATACTTTTGCTGAATATCCTGAGCTTGAGCATAAAAAGTGGCTGGTATTTCCAACCATTATTGGCAACGAATATGGTCAGGAATGGCTGATTGATATTTTGGGCAACTTGCAAGAGCAGTTCCCTAACATCCACGTCATTATCATGGATGATGATTATAGAGATGGTGACGTCGCACACGAAGATTTTCGTCAACGCACTAATACATTAGGGTTGGCTGATCGAATTACTTATGTAGGTAGCAAACGTAATGACATGCGTGAATGGCTCTCAGCCGCCAATATCGTGATGGCGCTTGCTAATGAGCCTGAATCAATCGGCATCAACGCCTTACAAGCGATTCATTTAGGCACGCCCGTTATTGGTTGGGATCAGGCCGCATTTAGTGAGATTTTACAACCGCTATATCCTCAAGGGCTGGTCAAAAAATACAATGCCAATGCGCTATGTAAAGCCGTGAGAAATCAATTAGAAAGCATTACACGCCCTGAAATGACCAATAAATTCACCATGCGTGAGATGATTGAAGAAACCCTCGCTGTCTACCAAGGTTTATACGACGACTCGCTCGCAGAGGAACAAGCTGCAAGCGATGCCGCTGCTGTCAAAAGAATTAACAAGACGCTAAAAAAATCCTCTAAACTCACTAGTAAGAAGCCTGAGTCTGCTTATGTCGCGCTTGCACCAGCCGATAAACAAACTAAAGTAAAGCTTATCAAAGAAAAACCTAAAGCGATGAATCCCTTAAATCCGCTTACTGACTCAGAAACGCTTCAAAATCATAAAGACCCGTAAGCCTACTACTTTATTACTTAGGCTAATATCTAACTGCCTGCTAGAGCGTGTTTTCACAATGAATTATTTCATACAAAAAAACGCGGCTTCTACTTTTAGAAGCCGCGCGTGAAATCACTATGGCCATTTAAACATCAACTTAAATAACTATTAAAATGCTCACCTAATAAGTCGTCGGGGTGTGCGCACTAACAATGCGAGTCACGCCATCAGTAGGGTTGATAAAAGTATGCGGGCGAATGGTATCAATTACGTAGCTATCCCCTTGGTTTAAGAGATACGTCGTCTCATCGATACGGATAAGAATTTTGCCTTCAATAACGGTGCCAATCTCTTCACCTTCGTGGGCGATTTTTTCTTCCGTTGAGCTGTTCGGTTGATACACCTCAATCAAAAAACCCAAATTCTTGGTGGTACTACAGTTATATACCTGTCTTAGTGACACTCTGCTACTCGGTTCGCTCAGCTCCAACAAATCCTTTGGCGTTACCACGACTCTCGCCTTTGGTTCTTTCCATTCATCACTAAAAAACGTGGTTAAATCAGAACCCAATACCGCTAAAATTGCCTTTAGCGTATTCACTGCTGGACTGACTTTATTGCGCTCAATGGAGCTGATAGAAGTATTGGTTAATCCTGACAATTTCGCAAGCTTACGTTGCGAGTAGCCTTTTGCGAGACGCAGCTGATTGATCTTTTTACCGATATCCTCTTCTGGCGACTCGTCATTTTCGGCTGACATCGCTGTCTCAGAGTCTGTCAGCTCATCTTCACTGATATCATCATCTGTATCGATATCAGCCGCTTTATCGCTGGCAACATCAGCGTCAATGCCGTTATTAATATCAATGTCAGTGCTGGCATTGTCTACATTGCCTTCAGTAGTGCTATTCAGTTTGGGGTTTGCTGGCATAGTGAATGAATTCCGTGAATAGAAATTTGGACAAGTCGTCTTGTGCATAATTTAACTCAGGATGCCATTGTACACCAATCATAAATGGATGTTGCAACAAGCTGATGGCTTCGACCAAACCATCAGGCGCTAGAGCCTCAACGAATAAACGCGCGCCTACTCCATTGATTGCTTGTTTATGTAGCGAGTTAACGTGCCATTTTTCACCAAAGGCGGCAAGCCTGCCATTTGCTTGAATAATCACGTCATGAACTGGCTGATACTGCACTTCAAGTGGCTGAGTATTGTCCTCTAAATGTGGCTCATAAAACCCCTCTACTTCCCGCCAATCAGGATGTAGTGTGCCACCAAAATGCACATTCATCTCTTGCAAACCTCGGCAAACCGCTAGTAATGGAGTGCCAGTCTTGTCTGCATAATCCAACAATTTAAAGCTCAGCTCATCACGACCCAAGTCTTGTTTCGCTTCAATATGCGTCGCGCCATAGCGCGTTGGTGCCACGTTACTATAACTGCCCGTCAACAAAATCCCATCTGCGATATTCAGTAGCGCCTCAAAGTTTTCGCTATCGGCAGCAGTATTTGGCAGCAGTATGGGATTGCCACCATAAAAATTCACGGCATCGATATATTTTTGATACACCGCTTGTGCTGGCTGCCCATCAACCATCTTATGACAAGAAACAATAGCAATAATAGGTCTAGAATTTTTCATACCGTCTTCCCTAGTTATAACAAATAGACCTCATCGTCTATATTGCTCAATCCTTTATTTAGCTGAAATTTAACACAGCACCTCATAAAATGTAAACTATAAATTTCAATATTGCCGATATTAATAATAAAATTGGAAAAATGCATTAATTTAAGATAATTTTAAATAAAAATTGACAACTATATTTTTCACACCTATATTGGAAGTCATCAGCGAGACATTAGACAAGGGTTGACGTTTATATCTCGATGTTAAGGGCTAAGAACAGCGAAATCTAAAGAATTCATATTATTAATAAAATCGGTTTTGAGAAATATAAAGAGAAACCTAAAGAGACACATAGAAACTGCTTAAATAAGAGGTAATCAATCGCTGTTTTACCAAGCATTGGTTAGAAATATCACTAAAAGACGATGCGCCAGCAGTATCCGTATTGACAATAATCCCAGTAATTCTAAAAATTCATAGGAAGAATAAACATGACGACAACCAATGGAATGGTCGAATCTGCAAACAACACAGAATATGTGTATGTTGCGGCAGGTGATATTAATGGCTTACTTCGTGGTAAGCGCATCCCTTTCAATCAAATGGAAAAAGCTGAAAACGGTGCGATACGATTGCCTTTATCTATCTTAGGCGTTGATATTTGGGGTGCTGATGTCATCGAGTCTTCTCAATGTAATGGCGATATAGATGCCATTGCTCGTCCTACGGGTCGTGCCGCCTATCCACTTCTCAACACCAGTGCGCCTTCATCGCTATTGCCCGTTTGGCTTTATACAGAAAACAACGAACCTTATTACGGTGACGCCAGACACGTTTTAGATTACATTAGCAAAAAATTCAAAGCGCTTGGTTTAACCCCAGTGATGGCCACTGAGCTGGAATTTTATTTGGTTGACTATACTGAAGGCGAAACCCCAAGACCACCTATCCGCCCCAAAAGTGGGCTAAGACTGAATAAAACCTCAATTTTAAGCATCAATGATCTATTACAATTCGATGAATTTTTAGACGAAGTTTATGCACAGTGCAAAAATCTCGATATCCCAGCAGATGCCGCGTTGGCAGAGAATGGCTGTGGTCAGTTTGAGATTAATTTATTACACGTAGACGATCCACTAAAAGCCGCTGACGATGCGATTTTGTTCAAACAGGTCGTCAAAGCCGTCGCTGCTCGCCGTAAACTCACTGCGACATTCATGGCAAAACCTTTTGGTCTGCAGTCGGGGAATGGTTTTCATGTGCATTGCAGCTTATTAGATAAAGACGGCAATAATGTCTTTGATGATGGGTCAGATGAAGGCTCAGATATCTTGCGCCATGCAGTCGCCGGATTGTTAAAGACCATGTCAGATTGCACGTTGTTATTTGCCCCACATGTGAATTCTTATCGCCGCTTTACACCCGGTACGCTAGCGCCAAACAATGTGTCATGGGGTTATGAAAACCGCACGGCGGCAGTACGTATCCCTGGTGGTGACTCAAAAGCACGCCGTATCGAGCACCGTGTCTCTGGGGCAGATGCCAATCCTTATCTGGTCTGTAGTGCGGTACTGGCAGGTATGCTGTATGGCATCGAAAACAAGCTGGAAGCGCCAGAACCCATTAATAGTATTACTTACGACGAAGCAGAGCTTAAGACCTTGCCACTGGACTGGCTGTCCGCCATCCGCAAATTTGAAAGCAGTGATGTGATTGATTCGCTGTTCCCAAGCGAGATGATTGAGCTGTTGATCGCGGTCAAAAAGCAAGAAGCCAAACGCTTTGCTCAGCAAGTAACCAACCTTGAATACCTCACCTATTTACAGGATGTTTGATATGTCAAATAGCAACTCAAGTAGCAATTTAAACGGCAACACAGCAACGAACCAAAACCAGCCGTCTAATAACACGCGTAATATTCCGCATTATTCAGATAAAGGGCAATATCCTGATAGCTATTATGCGGCCAGTCGTAATCCTAAGCCGGATAGACCAACGCTAAAAAATGACATCCAAGTGGAAATATGTGTGGTTGGCGGCGGCTACAGCGGTTTATCAACTGCCCTGCATCTCATTGAAACCGATCATGAAGTCGTGGTACTGGAAGGCGCGCAAATTGGTTGGGGCGCATCAGGTCGTAATGGTGGTCAGATCGTCAATGGTCTAAATGCCAGCCTACAAAAAATCAAAAAGTCTTATGGCCAAGAAAATGCAGACTTCGTCGGTCAGCTCGTCACCCGCGGTGGCAAAATCATTCGTCGTTTTGTTAGAGACTACGATATCAGCTGTGATCTCAAAGAAAAAAACATTTTTGCGGCATTAAATAATGGACAGCTAAAAGACTTGCAAGAAACGCATGCACTATGGGAGAGCCATGGTATGCATGATCGAGAAATGCTCGATAAGCGCGGTATCCAAGAGCATATAAAATCAGATGCCTATGTGGGCGGAGTCATCGATCATTCCGGTGGACACTTCCATCCATTGAATCTTGCCCTAGGTGAGGCAGCGGCCATTGAGCAAGGCGGCGGCACCATTTACGAAAACACCTTAGTGGTTGATATTGAATATGCTGACGATGCTATCAAAGTCATCACAGAGTTTGGCACCGTGACTTGTAAGCAAGCGGTGCTATGCGGCAATGCCTATCTCAATAAAGTCATCCCTAAGCTGACTGACCGTGTCATGCCTGTATCGACGCAAATTATCGCCACCGAGCCGCTGGGTGATTTAGCAGACCAGTTACTGCCAACCGATGTTTGTGTCGAAGATGTCCGCTACATTTTGGATTACTATCGCCTCTCAGCAGACAAGCGCATGTTATTTGGCGGCGGTACAGTCTACGGTGGTCAGGACCCCGCCGACATCACAGCTAAAATTAGACCAAACATGAATAAGATTTTTCCAGAGTTAAGTGATGTCAAAATTGACTATGCGTGGAGTGGGAACTTTGCGTTGTCTTTTTCTCGCGTACCACAAATGGGCAAACTACATGAGCGAGTATATTTTGCCCATGGTTATAGTGGTCATGGCGTGACAGGCTCGCATCTATTTGGACAAATATTAGCCGATGCCATCAATGGTAAAACCAAAGAGTTCGATGCTTTTGCACAAATTCCTTGGATTCCGTTCCCAGGTGGTCGAGCGCTGCGAGTCCCTTACTCTGTCATGGGCTCATGGTGGTATGCGCTAAAAGATACCACTGGCATGTGAACGCATAAAAACTTTGAATAATAAACATTGAATAAGGTGTTTTTATTTTAAAAGCGGTCGTTACAGTGACCTATCATAGCAACGGATTGTTGTGATAGGGCGCGATAGACAGTTGATTCGCTACTGTCCTACTGTCTGTCGCGCGTCAACCATAGAATAGAGCTTGTTTAAAAAAACAATGAGGTTTTACAGGGAGCGTAAATATGAACATGAAGCTCAATGATGCGGTCGAAGGACAGTATCATAATAAGCGAGTATTTCTCACCGTCATAGTAGCCGTCGTTATCTATCTGGCTTTTGCTTGGCTATCTACCAGCCGTGCCCCAGACCAATCTTGGGGCGCCTTATCTTTACTACCAACATTACTAGTATTAGTCACTGCCATTGTCTCTAGGCGACCATTTGAATCCATGATCGCAGGCTGTGTCGCTGGCCTTGTGATGCTCAATCCTTTTGATTTGGTCTCCCCTTTTGCAGACAACATGTCGATGGTGCTGGGTAATGAGACCATTATTTGGATTGTTCTGGTCTGCGGTCTGATGGGTGGTCTCATTCAACTGCTTGAGATTAGTGGGTGTCTAGATGGCTTTAGTGAATGGCTACAAAAAATCATTAAGTCGCGCCGTCAGTCATTGTTGGCCACCTTTGCTTTGGGCGTGGTGGTTTTCATTGATGACTATTTGAACTGTCTAGCCGTATCAACCTCCGTCAAAAAACTCACTGACGTCTATAACGTTTCTCGTGAGAAGCTTGCTTATATTGTCGATTCAACCGCCGCACCGATGTGTATTATCGTGCCTATTTCTACTTGGGCGGTCTACTTTGCCGGTCTTTTAGAAGAAAATGGCGTGGCTGGCGATGGTGAAGGTATTGGGCTTTATATTAGCGCGATTCCTTATATGGCATATGCTTGGTTTGCACTTTTGATTGTATTTTTGGTCGCGTATGGCATTTTGGGTGACTGGGGTCCGATGAAAAAAGCCGAGGCACGCGCCAAAGCGGGTAATCCTGTTCCTGAAGCCTTTGTCGAAGAGCAACTGATCTCAAACGTCCAAGCCAAACGTAAACTATCGTTCAAAGCCAATATCGCAAACTTTGCTTTCCCAATGATTTTGTTAATTGTCTCGACGGTCTACTTCGAAATCGATCTATTACGCGGTGCATTATTGACCTGTTTTGTGACCGTCGTTGTCTATTGGATGCAAGGCATTTTAAGTTTTGAGACGCAAGTTGAAGCCATCTTTAAAGGCTTTAAAGTCATGCTTTATCCGCTCTCAACCGTCATCGGTGGTTTTTTCTTAAAAGCCATTAATGATGAACTTGGTATGACCTCATATGTGATTGAAGCTATCACACCTTATATGACCATTATTATTTTCCCTGCCGTCATTTTTGCCGTCATGGCTTTCTTAACTTTTGCCACATCATCAAGCTGGGGTTTGTATGTCCTTGCCATGCCGATTGTCTTTCCAATTTCTATTGCACTAGGCGTTAGCACTCCCCTTATGATTGGCGCATTGTTATCAGCATCATCATTTGGTAGCCATGCTTGCTTCTTTAGTGATTCATCGCTACTTGCCGCGCAAGGTGCTGGCTGCTCCCCCATGCAGCACGCTTTTACCCAGTTCCCCTATGCCATGCTCGGTGCGGGCTTATCCGTTGTCACCTTTTTAGGATTGGGTTATATGATGGCTTAAGCCAACCTTAACGCTATTATTGTAATCATTGACTAACGGGCAATGAGAGATGGTTCGTTAGTCAATAAAAACAGCCCTTTTATATGGTACTCACTAATAAATACGATAAGGATTTAGATCATGCGCAATGTTACCGTTGCTACGACTCAAATGGCATGTGGTTGGAATATACAACAAAATATTGCCACTGCGACTGAGTTGGTCACTAAAGCCGCCAACGCTGGCGCTAATATCATTTTGCTACAAGAGTTGTTTGAAACGCCTTACTTCTGCCAAGTTCATGACTTTGATTACTTTGCCCTTGCGACCTCAGTTGAGGATAATGCGGCCATCAATCACTTCAAGCAGTTGGCTAAAGACTTGGATGTAGTATTGCCTATTAGCTTTTATGAAAAGTCAGGCAATACCTTTTTTAATAGCGTGACCGTGATTGATGCCGATGGCGAGATACTTGGCACTTATCGTAAAACGCATATACCAGATGGTATTCCTTATGCCGAAAAATTCTACTTTACCCCCGGCGATACTGGATTCAAGATTTGGCAAACCAAGTATGCCAAAATCGGTGTCGGTATTTGCTGGGATCAATGGTTCCCGGAGTGTGCTCGTAGCATGGCATTAATGGGTGCAGAAATACTGTTTTATCCGACTGCGATTGGTGATGAGCCAACATTGGACATCGACTCAAAAGGTCATTGGCAGCGCTGTATGCAAGGTCATGCTGCCGCTAATCTCATGCCAGTCGTAGCAGCCAATCGTATTGGCACTGAGACAATTACTCAAAACGGAAACGATAGCGTCATGGCATTCTACGGTAGCTCATTTATCACGGATGTTCGCGGTGAGATCATCCAAGAAGCATCTAAAGATAAAGAAGAGATACTTAGTACGACTTTTGACTTAGATCAACTGACTATCGAACGTCAGCAATGGGGCGTTTTCCGTGATCGTCGTCCATCGACGTATGGCACGTTGCTGACTCATGGATAAAGTTTGTTAACAAGCAAGCTCACTCGCGCTATCGTCAAATAAGGTGCTCTATATGTCATTATTACCGAACCGATTAATCACTGGCTCAACACCACAACAAGACGGCTTTTACATGCCAGCAGAATTTGAGCCTATACAAAAAATATGGATGGTATGGCCATATCGTGCTGATAACTGGCGACAGCAAGCCGCTCCTGCTCAGAAAGCTTATGCTGATGTTGCATTGGCAATCAACAGATTTTGTGAGGTTGGCGTACTGGTCAATCCTGATGATTATCAATCATGCCGCGATAGTCTACCTGCTGACATCGATGTCATATCCATACCCAGCAACGATGCGTGGGCGCGTGATACTGTCCCGACATTTTTAATCAATGATAAAGGTGAGCTACGCGCTTGTGATTGGACATTCAATGCATGGGGCGGCGACTATGACGGACTATACTCGCCGTGGGATTACGATGATAAGCTGGCTGAACGCTTATGTGACCATCTAGGTATCAAACGCTATCGAACGGATGACTTTGTGATGGAAGGCGGTGCATTTCATGTCGATGGTGAAGGCACGGTTCTGACCACGCGCATGTGTCTGCTCAGCCCTGGGCGTAACCCGCACCTAACCGAAGATCAAATTGAAGACAAGTTAAAAGCCTATCTCAATGTGCAAAAAGTACTGTGGATTGATGACGGTATCGATCCTGACGAAACCACTGGTCATATTGATGATATTGCCTGCTTTGCGCGCCCTGGTGAAGTGGTTTGTTTATACACTGATGATTCTGAGCATCCATTTTATAAAGCAACACAAAAAGCCTATGAGCAGCTCTCAAATATGACCGATGCCAAAGGTCGCCGCCTAAAAGTCCATAAGCTTTGCTGTACCAAGCAACCTGTTACTTTACCTGAGAACTATGATATTGAGCAGTCTGATGATGCCAAGGCGCGTCAGACTGGTGATGTTTGTATCGCCTCGTATGCCAATTTTTTAATTTGTAATGAGGCTATCATCGTACCGCAATATGATGATGAAAATGATTCATTAGCCATCGAGCAGCTTGAAAAAGTATTTCCTCAGCATCAGGTAGTGGGAGTACGCACAAAGGAGGTTGTCTTTGGCGGTGGTAATATTCACTGTATTACTCAGCAGCAGCCAAAATCATCAATTAAAAGCATTAACCAAAAGCACCCGCATAAAAATATAGACCCAAATGGATTTTGAACCCAATAATATTTTAAAAAAGGACATAGCTATGAGCGATTATCAAGTTAATAATCCAGCCACTGGCGAAGTAGAAGCCACCTACCCTACGGCAACTGAGCAGGACATCCAGAACGCTATTGCACAAGCCGATACCGCTTATCAAGACTGGCGTCAGGTTTCATTGGATGAACGCAGTGCCATACTTCATAAAATTGCCGATATCTATCTTGAACGTCAAGATGAGCTGGCCCGCGTCGTTGCCAATGAGATGGGCAAGCCCGTTGCACAAGCAAGAGGTGAAATCGGTCTAGTTGCCGATATCTATCGCTACTATGCAGACAACGCTGAGCAGCTACTAACACCTAGTACCATTGATGTTGATTCAGGGTCAGCTTCGGTAGAAAAACGTCCTGTGGGCGCTTTATTAGGTATCATGCCGTGGAACTACCCGCACTATCAAGTGGCACGTTTTGTCGCGCCAAACTTTATGGCAGGCAATACCGTTATTCTAAAGCATGCGCCGCAATGTCCTAAGACTGCAGAAGCCATCGCTGATATCCTAAAAGATGCTGGCTTACCTGAGGGTGTCTATAACAATGTGTTTGCCACCAATGAGCAAGCAGCGACTATCATCGAAGACAACCGCGTACAAGGCGTTTCGCTAACAGGTTCTGAGCGAGCTGGGCAAGCGGTTGCTAAAACAGCAGGCGGCGCGCTGAAAAAAGTCGTGCTAGAGCTTGGCGGCTCAGACGCCTTTATCGTTGCAGCTGATGCGGATATCGAACAAGCTATAAAAGGGGCTATTTCTGGTCGTTTTGGCAATACAGGACAAGCGTGTAATGCTGCCAAACGCCTTATCGTCGTCGAATCTGTGTATGATAAATTCGTTGAAGGGTTTACTAATGCCGTAAGCAATATGGCACTCGCTGATCCACTTAATGAAGATACTTTCATTGGTCCAATGTCTTCAAAGGCAGCCGCAGTTAACTTGCAAGAACAGCTCGATAGCGCCATTCAAGCAGGCGCGACCGTATTGGTCGAAGGCGGCATGGTCAAAGACAAGCCGGGTGCGTGGTTTAAGCCTGCGGTATTGACAGATGTAACTGAGTCTATGGATGTTTATCGTGAGGAGCTATTTGGTCCTGTGGCGGTCGTCTACAAAGCTTGTGATATCGATCATGCCATCAAGATAGCTAATGATGTGCCTTTCGGACTTGGCGCTTCTATCCAAACGCAAGATGCTGCGCTAGCCGCTGAGATTGCTGACAAATTAGAAGTCGGTATGGTCACTATCAATGCGCCTTCTGGTAGCGAAGCCAATACCCCGTTTGGCGGCGTTAAACGCTCAGGATTTGGTCGCGAGCTTGGCACTCTTGGTATTACTGAGTTTTTAAATTATAAATTGATTCGTGATAAGTCGTAATCGATAGAGTCATTTTTAGAAAAATAAAAAGCCTAACATTGACTGTTAGGCTTTTTTTGTAGGACAATTTTATTAAAAATAACCCATCGAAAAAACTATTGCTTAGGTGGATTATCTTTTAACCATAATTGATTGACGATTTTTAATTCACGTAGCTCTTCTGCCATAATTGACTCGCTAATACCTGGATATTTCACCCTTGCATAACCATATAACGCAATACCTAAGACTGTCCAGCCAAAGAAAATCCACCACTCGATAGGGGTTAGCGCGGATGGCATACCTGGCATATACAGCATGAGTATTCCAAAACTTAGCGCAATCGTGACCATGCCAACGAGCTTACCTGCTGGTATTCTAAATGGGCGTACCATATCAGGCTCGCGGTAGCGGAGTACTAAGAATGAGATAGCGACACAGGTATAAGCAATAACGATACCAAAGCCACCAGCATCTACGATCCACACCAGCATTTTACGACCAAACAAAGGTGCTAGTGTCGCCAAGCCACCAATCAATAAAATCGCATTCGACGGCGTCTTATACTTTGGATGCAGCTTGCTTAAAAAGGCGGGCAACATACGTGCTTTTGACATGGCATAAAGTAGGCGGCTACCACCAATCAAGAAGGCATTCCAACTTGATAAAATACCAAGCACACCGCCAATGACTAATAAAATACCTGCCCACTTGCCATGCCAAGCATTGGTCATCGCATCAGCAGTGGCGAGCGTTGAGTTTTCGGCTTGTAAGAGTGGCAAGGTCGTGCCAACACTCCAAGCGATACCCACATACCACATTACCGCAACGACAATCGATAAAATCAAAAATTTACCAATATTAGGACGAGTCAGATCAATTTCTTCTGCCGCTTGCGGAATAACGTCAAAGCCGACAAACATAAACGGCACCATGACAATAACGGCCATCATACCGCCAATACCACCGATAAATGCAGGTGCTTGTACTGAGTTTGAGCCTTCAGGATTAAACATGACTGCGCCAATGAACAGCAACGTACCAACAAATAAGATGCCCAATACGGCCGTCTTTTGAAACCAGGCACTGACTTCCATACCGCGGATATTTAGCCAAGTGACGATGACTGAGCCTAGCATCCCAACGCCCACCCAAGTGGCATAAACATCCCAACCAGCGATGGTCCAGAGATACCCTTGATTGTAATTGGGGATAAAATACTCTACGACTGTCGGCAAGGCAACCGCCTCAAACGCGACCACCGAAAAATACCCAAATAGAATACTCCATGAGCAGATAAAGGAGACATTTACCCCCAGTGCTCTATGCGTATAGGTATGCTCACCGCCCGTAATCGGCATCGATGCAGCAAGCTCGGCATAAGTCACACCAATCAGTATCACTGCCAAACCGCCTATCAAGAACGCTAGCATTGCGCCCCACGTCCCCGCAGATAAAATCCAACCACCAGCCAAGACTACCCAGCCCCAACCAACCATAGCACCGAATGCTAAGGCGATAATATCTAGCGTCCCTAACGATTTTTTTAATTCAGACATAACCTGCTCCTTGTCTGTGTGTCATCCGTGTTAACCCTTGACGGTCACACTATCTTTTGTTTAGTGGGATAGTACCCATCATAATTATCATATATACCTTTTGATCGAAGCTGTTCGGCACTACTTGTTTCATATTCAAATAGTACAAACAGCAACGGCGTCTTGACTTGCAAGGCGCCGTTGTAAAAAATGTACTCAAAGCGAGTGCCATATGGGCAATCTTGCTGTGCTATTAAAAATAGCCTTCTAACCAAGATCGAGGCTTGATTAAAAGTGATGTATTTCACTATAAATAAATACTGAATACTTATTAAGCAGTTAGGATACCTTTGATAATATCTAGACCTTCTTGGAGCACTTCATCTTCAACCGTCAATGGCACCATCACGCGAATGGCATTGCCATACATACCGCAAGACGCTAATAATAAACCTTTCTCAAATGATTTTGCTTTTAGGTTAGTCGTCGCTTCCACATCAGGCTTGCCATCACTATCGATTAATTCAAACGCGAGCATCGCGCCTTTATGGCGAATATGACCGATACTGCTTAAGTTTAAGCCCTTTAAGAAAGCTTCGATTTTGTCGCCAATCTCAATACTGCGCTCAAGTAGGTTTTCCTCTTCGATGACTTCCATGACAGCGAGTGCAGCCACACAAGCCAGTGGATTACCAGAGTATGTACCGCCCAAACCGCCGACTTGCGGCGCATCCATGATATCAGCGCGACCGATAACGGCAGAGATAGGATAACCACCCGCCAAGCTCTTGGCACTGGTCATTAAGTCAGGCTCAACGCCCAACTGCTCGGTGGCAAACAACGTACCCGTACGGGCAAAACCACACTGCACTTCATCAAAAATTAAGACAATACCATGCTCGTCACAGATATCGCGTAGAGATTTGGCAAATGATGGGGTGACTTGATGAAAACCACCCTCGCCTTGTACTGGCTCGATAATCATCGCCGCCACTTCGCTAGGATCAATATCCGCTTGAAAAATCATCTCAAGGCTATGCAGCGCTTGTGCTTCTGTGACATTCAACTCTTCAGCTGGGAATAGCGCATGGAATACAGGGCCTGGCATTGGACCAAAGTTCTTTTTGTACGGCAGCACTTTACCTGTCAAACTCATGCACATTAAAGTACGACCATGCCAACCACCAACGAAAGAGATGATACCTGGGCGACCAGTTTTCGCACGAGCAATCTTGATACAGTTTTCGACGGCTTCTGCACCAGTCGTTAAAAAGAAGGCTTTTTTCTCACCGCTGATAGGCGCTTTTTCACAAAGTTTTTCGGCAAGATCTACATAGCATTCGTAGTTGATCATTTGCGCCGCAGTATGGGTAAACTTGTCAAGTTGCTCATGCACGCGCTGGGTGATTTTTGGATGGCTGTGTCCCGTATTCAGTACTGAGATACCACCAACGAAGTCAATATAACGATTGCCTTCAACATCCCAAACTTCTGAGTTTTTTGCTTTTTCTGCAAAGATGGGATAGGCAACGCCAAGTCCTGTTGGTAACACAGCTTTACGGCGCTCAAGTAGTGATTTATTGGTAGTCGTCATGGGAATATCCTTTTCTTTATTTTTAACATAAGTGCCAATGATTGAATGGCGGTTTTGAGGAATGGTTTATCTAATAGTTAACAGTTGTTAGTTGCTAGCTATAGAGGGGATTCATGGTGCTGAATCCCGTTCGATACAGTGTGACAATTAAAACCTGAAAAGAGAGCGTATGTCGCTAAACGGTTAGCTGACGTCAGAGCACCAGTATTTGGTCACGACATATTCTTCGATGCCGTATTTTGATCCTTCGCGGCCAAAGCCAGACTGCTTAACACCGCCAAATGGGGCGACCTCGGTAGAAATCAGACCCGTATTATGACCAATAATGCCGTATTCAAGACCTTCGGTAACGCGCCATGAACGTGCATAATTGCCACTGTAGAAATAGGCAGCCAAGCCATAAATCGTGTCGTTGGCCTGACGAATAACGTCTGCCTCATCTTTAAAAGTAAAGATAGTGGCGATAGGGCCAAAGATTTCTTCGTGCGCGATATCCATCTCAGCACTGATATCGGTAATGACCGTTGGATTGTAAGTAAGCTCTGAGGCGTCATTGGTGCTGCCGCCAGCGATAAGCGTCGCGCCTTTGTCTAAAGCATCTTTGAGTAGCGCTTGCACTTTTTCTAGCGCCTTTTGATTAATCAAAGGACCAATATCCACGCCTTCATCCATGCCGTTACCGACATTTAATTCAGCGACTTTTTTCACAAACACATCTAAGAATTCATCTTTAATGCTATCTTGCACATAGACACGGTTGGCACAAACACAAGTTTGACCAGCGTTACGATATTTAGAGGCGATTAAGCCTTCAGCTGCTTTTTCCAGATCAGCGTCATCAAAGACGATAAATGGCGCATTACCGCCCAGCTCTAACGACAGTTTTTTGATGGTTGTCGCACATTGAGCCATCAAGGTACGACCGACTTCGGTAGAGCCTGTGAATGAAAGCTTATGAATACGTGCATCGCCCGTTAGGATATCGCCAATGGTTGATGATTTGCCCGTCACTACTTGGATAACGCCTGCTGGAATACCTGCTTGTTCAGCCAAGGCAGCCAGTGCCAAGGCAGAAAATGGCGTTTCAGTCGCAGGTTTAATAATCATCGTACAGCCTGCTGCCAATGCTGGTGCGGCTTTACGAGTAATCATCGCTGCTGGGAAATTCCAAGGCGTGATCGCCGCGCAAACGCCAACGGGCTGCTTTAGGACGACATGGCGCAGTTGTGACTGATTGGCAGGGATAACATCGCCATAAACACGCTTGCCTTCTTCGGCAAACCAGCGGATAAAGCTATTGGCATAGCCCACTTCACCGCGCGACTCGTTTAAAGGTTTGCCTTGCTCAGCGGTCATGATGATAGCCAAATCTTCTTTATTGGCATCGATGAGGTCTGCCCACTTTTGTAGTAGATCAGCACGCTCTTTTGGGGTTTTGGCTGCCCAAGTGATTTGGGCTTCATGAGAGGCGGTAACCGCGTCGTTCACATCGTTGGTCGTTAGGCTTGGTACCGTACCGATGATATCGCCGTTAAAAGGATTGCTCACATCAATAGTCGAGTCATCACTAGCGGCATGCCAGCCATCTTTGATGAAACACTGCTGTTTAAGTAGATCTGGGTTCGATAGCTGTAGCGTAGACTGTGACAGTTGTGACATTGTGACGCTCCTTGTCAATTGAGGTTTGCAAATAGGATTCGCAGATTTATAGCGATAAGTGAATGACAATAAATAGAAGGTTATGATTTAAATAATTATTGATAACTTGTTAAGTGTTCAATATACTGAACATCTATTCTATATATGAGACATCATTATAAGAATGATAGCCAGCTATTTGCAACCCCTATTCTCATTTTAATGATGATTTATCGCGTTATTTTTATATTTTCCCAATTTTACTGACTTTTATAGGTTCCTTATGAGCTCAACTGCCGTTCCTGCCTTGGACAAAACCTTTCAGATTTTAGATTTAATTACTGATAGCTCACAGCCTTTAACCGCAGCTCATATTGCTAAAGAGCTCAATCTACCACGTAGCTCAACCCACAATATTTTGCAAAGTCTTTTGACCAAGCATGTCATCTATAAAGACAGCGATAGCCGCTTTCATTTAGGCTCTTATTTGATGTATTGGGCGGGTAAGTATGAACAGCAGCAAGGCGTCATCCAGTTATTTAAAGACCTCATTGTCCAGTATCCGATTCTTCTTCAACATACAGTTACTTTATCTAAGCTTGATTTAGGTGAAGTGGTATTTTTAGCCTGTCATGAAGCGCCTGCCCCGCTTGGCTTTACCTTTCGCGCTGGTGTTCGCGTACCAGCAGTATTCTCTGCTACCGGCAAAGCCATGCTCTCAACCTTCTCTATGGACAGTATAAAATCTATCTACGCTACCGGTTTCCCCGCACCTATTACCCAACACGGTGTTGATAACTTTAGCGATTTGTCCACCGAGTTGACCGCCATTCAAAACAGTCGCATCTCACTCGATGATGGGCAACTGCGCGAAGGGATGTATTGTTTGGGTACTTATATTCGCAATGCGTCAGGCAATGCCGTTGCGGGTATGGCAGTTAGCTTTTTGCAAGGCGAATATGAGTCCAAGCGTGCTGAGGTCAGTGCTGTTCTGATTGAATTAGCGCAGCAAATTGAGCAGCGTTTGGGTTTTATCGATAATAAATAAAGTTAAAACGCTGCTAGTTTCTTGCTTACTTCAAACTCTTTCAGTTATTTTGGTGATAACTGTTAATCTTCTGAAATAAGCCCTGATAAAAATGCTTGCAAATTGTCATTGAGCTTTTGCAAGTAATAACCGCCCTCGACTAAAACAATCAGTGGTTTGTTTAGCGCTTTCATCTTTTGTGCCAATATTTTAAATCCTTGCGTACTCACCGCACATCTCGCTTCTGGGTCGTTCTCATAAACATCAAAACCTAAGACATGAACGATGACATCAGGGTCAAATAGCGTCATCGCTTCGATAGATTTATCAACATACTCAAAAAACCCAGCTTCATCGGTGCCGTGCGACATTGGAAAGTTAACGTTATAGCCTTCACCCACGCCTGTGCCCCTTTCAAACGCATGCCCTGTCACTGCGGGATAAAAGTTAACGGGGTCACCGTGAACCGAGGTATAAAGCACATCGCTGCGATCATAAAATATTTCTTGGATACCCTGTCCGTGATGCATGTCGGTGTCTATGATGGCGATTTTTGCATATTTTTGCCGCAGATGTTCAGCGATGATGGCTGCATTATTTAGATAGCAAAATCCGCCAGCGGCGCTCTTGCGAGCATGATGACCAGGAGGCCGTGAGAAGCAAAGCTGTATATAACTTTCGGCACGCTCGGTATCTGATAAATCATCGTTCAGCAATGCTTCAGCCGCATTGAGTGCAGTCTGCGCAGACCAATAAATAGATGTCCAAGAGTGCTCGCTGATGGGCGCACTGTCATCCGCTTGATACTTTGCCGCTTTTGCCATGATACCGATACCGGAATTGTCATACGGCACAAAAATCCCCGTCTGTACCTGCGCGCCTAGATCTTCTTCAACTGCCATCCATTGATCATAGCCATGCTTGAGAAACTCAACATAACCGAAATCATGAACCGCCAATATAGGCACAATGCCAATATCTGTAGCTGTCGTCACCTCTAACCCTAAAGCTGCTGGTGCTTTTAAAAACTCGACCATACGCTCTGGCACTTCTAACGGTTCGTGCATCTTTCCATAAGAAAAATAGGGTAACGGTCTGTGCAGACTTAGGTTTTCATGGCTGTATATTTTCATGCATCACATTCCTTGTTTGACACTACTTGGTTTTACATTATTTTACTCTGCACACGACAAAAAAACAAAAAAGTCTGTTAAAGCAAAGGCATAATAGTAATTTTTAAGACGAATCAGACCATGCCAAACTTTAACAGACTTAGTGAAACTTTAACCCAAAACCTGAGTATGAACAAGGCAAGAATCACATGTTTGAGCCTTATGA
>NZ_CAJGZQ010000026.1 GCF_904846185.1 Psychrobacter immobilis
CTGATCTAAACCCTATCGAGAAAAAGTGGGCACAGGCTAAGTTTCTACGCCAAGGGTGGATGGAGAATAATTTACCAAAACTGTTTCAGGATATGGGCTGTATCTCTTTTATTATAGACTGACTATACATTACTTACAAATAACACCGATTTGTATCCACTAATTTCACTCATATAGTTTATCTTGCATACAATTGGCACGCTCAATTGCCTTCCACTGACTATATTCCGGCTCGTCCTTCCCTAGGTAAGCACTGTTTACTTTTATAGCTTGTTCACATATTGCTCGATCATCACTTTTTCTGCGTGCTATATCCCTCTCTTTTTTATCGTCCGCTGCTTTATGAACTACTTTTTCGTTGTAAGATTCTTTTGTTTTTATTGGTGTTTCGCGTACTTCATATTCTTTCTCACTACCCGAAGGGGCATTTGATAATAAAACTTCCCTCGGTCTTGCTTCTACTGATATCACCGGCTCTGGCTTGAATTGCTCCAATGTTACCTTTTCAACTACTTCGTTCTTTGGAGCTTCTAGCGTTACTACTTTCTCAACTACTTCATGATGTTCTATGTTTTTTGACACTACTCTTTTGGTTGGACATATGAAGTTAACAATATCTTGATCTGTCCAATCCGGTGTTGGCGTATACCAATCCCCTAGGTCTGCTGATATTAAGGCCTCAAGATTATCTGATGAGGTTTTTCTTATCTTATCGTTTGCGCAGTCAATTTGCATTTCTCCATAAGCATCACTCTCGTTCCCTCTACGTGCATACTTAACATTTTCAATGCCATAAGATGCAAAGTGAGAGATGAGGAAATAGCGTCCATTTTCACCTGAACCAGAAAGTAACATTGGTATCTGTGTTAATGGAGAATCAAATACTGATTCTTGGACTTGTGGTGATTCTTTATCAGGTTCTGACTGCTCTTCATTGTATTGTCTTGCTTTTTCTCTATAGCCATCATAAGCACTTACAAGCCAAAAGCCGATAAGAACTATAATAATGATTAGGAAGATAGTTGCGCCAGAACAGCCACTATTCTTTTGTCTTTGACGACTGCTTGCTAGCAAATTATTGTTATCTATCTGTTCTGAAGGAGTAGGGAAACCACAACTAGGACAAGCAGTACTTTGATCACTAATTCTTTTAGAACATTCAGGACAGTTAATTAAAGCCATTTTTTTCTACTTTATCTTCATGTGTAATATCATCAGCACATTTCTGCAAGGGTAAGTACTACAAAGTTGTTTAAATTGTTGGTAAATAAGATAAAGATTATAACTTATCAGTAATTTTTGAGCAACAAATGTCAAGATTTTATACTTTTTAAAATAGAGTTTTTAAAGTCTATTTTATATATCACCACCAACAAAAAGGCCACCCCTTAAAGAGTGGCCTTTTATCAATTATTAACCTATTTCTGTTAACTCACTTCTTTCATGCCTTGCTCTAGCATCGGCTTTAAGAATATACCAGTGTATGACTCCTTAACTTCTGCCACTTGCTCAGGCGTACCTTCAGCGATGATCATGCCGCCACCTTTACCACCTTCAGGGCCAAGATCAATCACCCAATCTGCGGTTTTGATGACGTCAAGATTGTGCTCGATGACCACGATAGTATTACCTTTATCGCGTAGCGTATGCAAGATATGCAGCAGCTTATCGATATCATGGAAGTGCAAACCAGTGGTTGGCTCATCCAGGATATAGAGTGTCTGTCCCGTATCGCGTTTGGCCAGCTCACGCGCCAGTTTGACACGTTGCGCTTCACCGCCTGATAGCGTTGGCGCAGACTGACCTAAACGAATATAGCTAAGACCAACATCCATCAAAGCTTGCAGACGACGATAAATCGCTGGAATGGCTGAGAAGAATTCAGTGGCATCTTCGACGGTCATATCTAGGACATCGGCAATATTTTTACCTTTATAGTGAATCTCTAAGGTCTCGCGGTTATAGCGCTTACCTTCACAGGTATCACATGGCACATACATATCAGGTAAGAAATGCATCTCAACCTTTATAAGACCATCACCTTGGCACATCTCACAGCGTCCGCCTTTGACGTTGAAACTAAAGCGGCCCGGCTTATAACCACGAGCACGCGCTTCTTGAGTTTGGGCAAACATCTCACGCACAGGGGTAAACACACCCGTATAAGTCGCTGGGTTTGAGCGCGGCGTACGCCCAATTGGGCTTTGATCGATGTCAACCATTTTGTCCAGATGCTCAAGACCGCTGATGCTGTCATGCTTATCCGCGATGAGCGTTGAGGCATTATTCAATTGCGTCGCTGCCAATGGCATAAGGGTACGGTTAATCAACGTTGATTTGCCCGAACCTGAGACACCAGTCACACAAGTCATAATACCAATGGGAATGGTCAAATCTACATCATGCAAGTTATTGCCTGACGCACCTTTGAGCTCAATCGTCATCGGAACTTGTTTGGGTTTGGCTTTACCTTTGACTTCCATATCGATCGTTTTGGCTTTATGACGAATGGCTGGAATCTCGATTCTCTTCTTACCAGACATATATTGTCCAGTCAGCGATTCTTTGTTTGCCATAATGTCATCGACCGTGCCCTGAGCGATAATATGACCGCCATGTACACCTGCACCAATACCGATATCAATCACATGATCTGCTTGGCGAATGGCGTCTTCATCATGCTCAACGACCAGTACCGTATTGCCCAAATCACGTAAGCGCGTTAAAGTTTTCAGCAAGCGATCATTGTCGCGTTGATGTAGACCAATCGATGGTTCATCAAGGACATACATCACGCCCATTAGTCCTGCGCCAATTTGGCTAGCCAGACGAATACGCTGTGCTTCACCGCCCGATAGCGTTTCAGCAGAACGTGCAAGGGAGAGATAATCAAGTCCAACACTGACGAGGAAGTTTAGACGCTCATTAATCTCTTTAAAGATTTTTTCTGCAACTTCACCTTTATGACCGCCAATTTTTAGCGTTTTATAATAGTCAGCCGCGTCACCGATGGAGAGTTTAACGATTTGAGCGATGGTTTGGTCATCGACACGCACGTTACGTGAAATTTCATTGAGTCGCGCGCCATCACAGACATTACAAGTGGTATCAGCCAGATATTTGGCTAGCTCGTCACGCACGAGATTGCTTTGCGTTTTGGCATAGCGACGTTCTAAATAAGGCAATACGCCTTCAAATGGCACGGTCTTATTGGTTTTACGACCGCGCTCATCAGTGAAATTAAAGGTTAGCTTTTCTTTACCAGAGCCTTGCATAATCAGGTCTTGTTGCGCTTTTGGCAGCTCTTGCCACGGCGCATCCATATCAATTTTAAAATGATTACAAACGGTCGATAGCAATCCAAAGTAGTAGGCATGACGTTTATCCCAACCATTGATTGCGCCTTGATTGAGCGATTTTTCATGGTGGGTAATGAGTTTTTCAGCCGCGAAGTATTGACGTTTACCAAGACCGTCACAGCTTGGGCATGCGCCGTATGGATTGTTAAAACTGAACATACGCGGTTCAAGCTCAGGTACGGCACGATCACAGACAGGGCATGAATGCTTGGCTGACATCACTTGGTTTTCGTCGCCGCCTTCTTTTGGATTGCCATCCATAAAGTGTAACGTCACTAAACCTTGACCTAAACGTAAAGCTGTCTCTAAACTTTCAGCGACACGGTTACCCAAGTCATCACGGACTTTAAAACGGTCAACGACGACTTCAATGGTATGCTTTTTCTTCTTATCGAGTGTTGGTAATTCATCGGTATCGTAGACATCACCATCGACACGTACGCGTACGAAACCTTGTCCAATCAGCTGCTCAAGTAAGACCGTATGCTCGCCTTTACGCTCACGAATCACGGGAGCTAAGATCATGATTTTGGTGTCATTTGGTAACGCCATGACTTGATCGACCATCTCAGTTACTGATTGCGCGACCATTGGTTCACCATGCTCTGGGCAAAAGGGCGTACCAATGCGCGCATAGAGCAGACGCAAATAGTCATAAATCTCAGTAATCGTCCCGACGGTAGAGCGCGGGTTATGGTTGGTTGATTTTTGCTCGATAGCAATCGCTGGCGACAAGCCTTCGATACTATCGACGTCAGGTTTCTCCATTTGTGAGAGGAATTGACGCGCATACGCCGATAAGCTTTCGACATAACGACGTTGCCCTTCGGCATACAGCGTATCGAATGCCAATGACGATTTACCAGAGCCTGATAAACCCGTAATGACCACAAACTTATCTCGTGGAATGTCTAAATCGATATTTTTTAGATTATGAGTGCGTGCGCCGCGAACCTTAATATACTCGTGTGCCATCGGTGTTAGGTTTCCTATTTGCTAAAAGGGTATTGAAAATATCTCAAATTAAAAGGTAAATATGAATCAATTAAATGGTCGGTTAAAAACGTGGATATTCTGTAAATTTATAATGTGGTTATAAATAGTTTTATTATCAAAGATTTTGTTATAAATAATATTTTTATAAAGTGTTCATACGTTGATGAAGTGAGAGCTATAGATGCCTAATTTACTGTTTTAATTTTTATTGCTGAGCGGTATGCTACTTGGCGTTCATTTTGCTGTTTTCTTATTCTACAGCCTTTGAGGTGATTGGTTTTCGTATGACTAAGCAAATCTAAATCAAATCAATGTTAAGTAGTAGTCACCTTTTGTCATGGTTTTGACCAACATGTCGTTTTATAGAGGAGTTTGTCATCTAAGCGATCGCTCTAGCTGACGAGTAATAATGTTTATGACGCCTTACTTTATTGTCATGGCGACCGCATTATTCAAGGTGTGATTGCGCATCCGATGCAGTTGGTAACAAAATAATCGCGTAATATGAATGGCTTGGGTTGAAGAGGTACGGGAGGCTGCATCAATAAGACAAAAGTCTCGGCAAGCAAACGGCGAATGTCTTATACTAGTGGGCTTAATTTGTAGCTAAAGTCTTGATAGCATCACAATAGTATAAGCAGCGCAGTAGTGATAAATCAGCAATGACGAACCAGTGAGGCAAGTATGAATAGCGTAGAAAAACGGGCAATCCTCGGGGTCGGTGGTATATTTGCTTTGCGGATGATTGGTCTGTTTATGATTGTGCCTGTGTTTTCTGTATATGGTGACAATTATACGCACGCGACGCCGTTTTTGATTGGTTTAGCCGTCGGTATTTATGGGCTAGGGCAGGCGATATTTCAGATTCCCATGAGTTTGGCTGCGGACAAATTCCCGCGTAAGCCGATTATCTTTTTAGGACTCATCTTATTTGCTCTCGGCGGTATCATTGCCGCCAATGCGACTGATATTTACGAGGTTATCATTGGTCGGGCGCTGGCAGGTAGTGGCGCGGTATCTGCAGTATTGATGGCATTATTGGCTGATGTGACGCGCGAAGAAATGCGTACCAAAGCGATGGCGACGATGGGCTTGACCATTGCGACTTCTATCATGCTTGCTTTTGCATTTGGTCCGTTATTGGTTGGCTCGCTGGGTATCTCTGGTTTATTTTGGTTGACCTCTGGCTTTGCTGTTTTGGCGATGCTGTTATTGTTGTTTGTGCCGACACCGCTACGAGTACTTAAACACAATTTAGACAATAAATCGATTGGTCAACAATTAGCGACCGTCCTAAAAATTGGCGATTTAAACCGCCTACATATCGGTATCTTTGCTCTGCATCTAACCATGACGGCGATATTTGTGATACTGCCGCATCAGCTTAATGAAGTGATGGGGCTATCGGTACGTCAACAAGGCTTGGTTTATTTGCCGCTGTTATTTATTGGTTTTGCCGTCGCCATTCCTTTTATTATCATCGCTGAAAAGAAACGCAAAATGCGCCAAGTATTCTTAGGTGCGATTGCGCTAATGACCGCTGCTTTAGCGATATTGGCTATTGGCAGTCAGGTTGGCGTTGGTATTATATTAGGTCTGTTATTGTACTTTATGGGCTTTAACTTGCTTGAGGCAACGATTCCATCATGGATATCTAAGCGCGCCCCAGTCGCCAATAAAGCCACTGCGATGGGGCTAAATTCATCCAGTCAGTTCTTTGGGGCGTTTGTCGGTGGAGCAATGGGTGGGTTGTTATTAAGTCAGCCGAATTTGCTGGCGTGGGGTATTTTGGCCGCTATTATGGCCGCTGCTCTGCTCATTATTATCCCTATTTCTCAGCCGCCTTATCTATCGAGTACTACTGTGACCATTCCTAAAGACATTAATATCCAAGACTGGTCACGGCAAATGCTGGCGGTAGAAGGCGTGGATGAACTGGTCGTGATGGCAAAAGAACAAGTTGCCTATCTCAAGCTAGACAAGACACAATTGACAGATGACTCGCGGATGCAGTTATCGAGTTTGGCACAGAGTCCGCTAGATATTTAATACACCGTATAGGCAACGTACTTAGGCGAGTAGAGATAAGGTTGAATAGGCAAAAACTGAGCAGACAACGACTAGATAGACAGCTATTATTAATAAGTGAACGCTAAATCTTTATCTCTATTTAAAAGGAATTAATATGAGTAAGTTTACGATGTTGTCGCACGGTGTTGCGCCTCGAGTAATGGCAAAGCTGGCAATAGGTGCTGGTCTATCAGCCACGTTACTACTCTCAGGTTGCGCCACACAAAATATCCAAGCCTATCAGAACAGCACGCCCACGCTCGATATGCATGAGTTCTTCTCAGGTCAAATCGATGGTTGGGGCATGTTTCAAGGTCGCAATGGCGAGGTCAAAAAACGCTTTTACGTCGATATTGATGCCACTCACGAAGGCGATAATGTCATCGTTTTAGATGAGAAGTTCGCATGGGCAGATGGGTCAAAATCACAGCGTATATGGCGATTGACCAAACAAGCTGATGGTAGCTGGAAAGGCACAGCAGGCGATGTCATTGGCGAGGCAACAGGGAAAGTGGTTGGCAATACCTTGCATTGGAATTACTTGTTAGAGCTACCCGTTGAGGATAAAACCTACAAAGTGAATTTTGATGACTGGATGTATTTGGTTGATAAAGACGTCATGCTCAATCGCTCAGTCATGAAAAAATTTGGCGTAGAACTGGGTAGCGTCACCTTGAGTATGCATCGCAATAACGAGAGCAATGATTCTAAATAAGTTTATAAAGGACAGAGTGAGTTGATAAGTCAGTAACTGGTAATAGTATTAATTCGCTTAATAAAATGGCAAAATAGCAATATCATGGTTTTTTAAACCCAAAAATTATAATATATATCTAAACGACATAGATTGTCGTCTTTAATAGATAGCTTGTAGATATTCCAATAAAAATTGATTACAGTAAAATCATTAATGAATGCACTTAGCTGCACAGTCATTAAAGCGATTCATAAAATTATTCATAAGTAAAAGGACGGTATCATGCGCGGAGTTAATAAAGTTATCATCATCGGTAACCTTGGAGCAGACCCTGAGGCACGTCAATTTAATAACGGCGGTAGCGTGACCAATATCTCGGTTGCAACGTCAGAGCAGTGGACCGACAAGCAAAGTGGCGAAAAAAGAGAAGCGACGGAATGGCATCGTATTTCTCTATTTAATCGTTTGGGTGAAATTGCCGCGCAGTATTTGCGTAAAGGCAGTAAAGTTTATATCGAAGGCAGTTTGCGTACCCGTAAATATCAAGATCCCAATGGTCAAGACCGTTATATTACTGAGATTCGTGCTGAGCAAATGCAAATGCTAGATGGTGCGACTGGTGGTCAAAGTGATAATAGCTTTGGCGGTCAAAATCAGGGTCAAGGTGGTGGCTATGGCAATCAAGGTGGTCAAAGCAATCAAAACAACTTTGGTCAGCAAGCAAACAATCAGCCAGCACAGCAAGGCGGTTACAACCAGCCAGCTGCTCAAGGTGGTCAAAACAGCTTTAACAATCAAAGCGCACCTGCCCAGCAGAATCAGTTCAATCAACCTGCGCAAAAGCCTGCACAGTCAAAGCCAACAGCAATGCCAGACGGTCCTGTCGATGATGATATTCCGTTCTGAGGAATACGTAATCTAATAGTGTTGATTAAATCAGATGGGGTCTATATAAATAGACCCTTTTCTTATGTCTAAAGAATAAAAATAGTTTATAATAGATTTTTGAATAAAATACATGATTAAGTGTTGATTAAAAGGTTTGTCACATGGCTCAGATTAAGAACTTAATATTTAGTAATGGGGAAAGATATCCAATGCTAATGGATTCAGATGGTACTCCTGACTATTGGGTTACATTATATGTGACAGAGAAGCTAAGACCTTCTCAAACACAATCCGCAATTATCAATACTCTTGGGCATTTGATACACCTTAAACTATGGGAAGAGATAAACAATAGAAACCTTATAGAAGAATTTGTAGAGTCTAGGTTCTTAAGTAATGAGGATGTCTACTCTATTCGTGATCACTGTATGCTGGATAGTAGAAGCTTGAGGAGTTGGTTAAAAAGATCAAAGAGTAATGTAGTAAGGTTTCCGTCAGCATCAACTGCGAGCTTTAAGCCTATTCAAAGTGTCTCTAGTAATCATGCATCAAATAGAATGACTCATATAGCTTTTTACTTAGACTTTATAGTTAGAGTCTTACTAAAGAACAAACTAATAAACGAGACTGTGTCTGCTTCAATTACTAGCATGAATAAGTCGTTATTAGCTAACAAGCCCAAAGGCAATAAGGGAAAGGGTTTAGCTGTTGACCCTAATTTAAAGTCTGCACCACCTGAAGCTTTCGATCGAATACTGGAGATTGTAAAAGAAGATTCATCTGATAATCCTTTCAAAGGTACAGATGTTAAATTACGCAATGCAATTATATTTGAAGTCATGAATCAGACAGGTATGAGAGCTGGTGAGATCCTAGCGTTGCAAATTGATGACATAGATTTCCATAAAAATACTATTTCAGTTGTGAGGCGACATGATGCGGTTGAAGACCCCCGAAAAAGGCAGCCAGTGGCTAAAACTAGAGAACGTAGCATACCTGTTAGTGCAACCCTCATTGGACGATTAAAAAGCTATATTATGGAAAATCGTGCAGCTACCGATAATGCTAAGGCGCATCCTTATATTTTTGTCACTCATAAGCGTGGTAACTATTTCGGTAAGCCAATATCCAATAGTACGTTTGTTAACCGTATTATTAAGCCTGCAATAGCAGTTAGCCCAGAGTTACTTGAAGAAGTAACAAGGCATGGTTTTCGCCATAATTTTAATTACAACCTCTCAAAGCGCATAGATGCTAGAAATCAAGCAGCAAAGACCAATCCAGAGATATCTCCAGTTACAGAGAAAATGGAAATACAAATTAGGAAGCAACTTAATGGATGGAGTTCTGATAATACTGCTGAGGGATATAATTTAAGATATATAAGAGAAGAAGCCGATCGCGTTATGCGCGAAGATATAGAACACTGGTCTCAATTCATTAAGAAGGATTTATAGCGTGCAAAGTTTACTGAAAAATAATAGTAGTGTAGAAGTTTGTGCTGAGCTTGAAAAAGCAAGAATCAAGATACCCACTCAACATGTTAGTAAAAGTGGATATCCTTTTCAATTTAATAGTGATGAGTGGCGTTTAGATGGCTCCACTGTTATCTACTTCGAACGTTTGTCACCTATGCCTAATAAGCTAAAAGATAGCTTTAAGAGAGCTTTGTGTCGATATGCAGAAGAGCTTTCAGCAATGCATACCTTCAATATGTTTAATCGTTTTAATGCTTTCATGAAAGCTAATAGTGATGAAAATATAACAGTAGACGCTTTATCTAACTACAGAGCTTCGTTTAACTCAGATAATGAATACAAATTAGGGGCTTTAAAAGGGTTTTTGCTAGCTTGGTATGAATGGCGCTTTGAAGGCATTGGCAAAGAAGTCGCAAGTTACTTGGACGAATTAATACTTAGAGGAAACCCTAAAGGCAATGCTGTCAAAGGTGCATGTCCATATTCGGGGCCGTTGACTCATAATGAGCTAGGGGCCTTAATTGATTGGGCGTCAAATGCATTCAATACGAAATCTCTGAATCTTAAAGAGTATGCTTTTTTTATGACATTAGCATTAACTGGTCGTCGAGCTGTTCAAATTCGATCTCTAAGATCCATAGATCTTATTTTACGTGAAGATGATAACGGTAATGATTATGTTATTAATTGTCCTAGAGCTAAGCAGCGCGGTACTGGTTTTAGAGGACAGTTTACACCTCTTCCAATCAATGAGGATTTGTACCTTATTTTGAGCAATCAGCGTAACGAGTCGATAAAGCGGATTGAAAGTGTATTAGGAGTTGTATTACCTTCAAAAATTCAAGATCAAATCCCCATCTTTCTAGAAGAAGAAAGATTAAAGAAGATAGTGGATCAGAAGGACTTGATAAGACAGTTTACTAAAACACCTGATTTTTTACACATGACAAGAGAGGCAGCTTCTTATTTGCTTCGAAAAGTTTCTATCAAAAATACAGCCTACTCTGAAAGAACTGGTGATTTTATTAACTTTACAGCTTATAGGTTTAGATATACTAAAGGAACTAACCTTACACGTCGAGGAATAACAGGTGTTGCTTTAGCGGCTGCATTAGATCATACGGATACACAGAGTATTGGTGCTTATGTAGAAAATACCGAAGAAACAGCTAAACAGATAGATGAAGTAATGGCTCCAATATTAGCCCCTCTAGCACAAGCGTTTGCTGGAAAACTGATCGCTTCTGAACGAGATGCTATTAGAGCGAATGATCCAAACAGTAGAGTAAAGAATGGGGTTTCGCAAAATATTGGTAATTGTGGGACACATGCATTCTGTGCATCTGGCTATAGAGCGTGCTATACCTGCGTAAATTTTCAACCTTGGTTAGAAGCTCCTCATACTAATGTTCTCACGGAAGTCCTAGAGGAAAGAAAAAAACAAGAGAATCTAGGTATTTCACAAAACGTTATTCAATCAACAGACAAGTTACTACTTGCTGTACAACAAGTCGTTCTTATGTGTGAAGCTATCAAGTCAGAGGAGAAAGTAGTAAATGTCTAATGTCATTCATTTTCAACCTAAAGACGAGCTAACAGCTAAAGAGAACTTAGAGAGTTTTATTGTCCATTGTCGTGATAAGTTGACGCTCTATGATGATCAGGGCGGTTGGCAGAGTAATAACTGGAAACACGAACAAAAAGGGCGTTCAATAGCAATGACCTTTTCAAAATATCGTGAAGTTTCGAATCCTGCTAACTTTGATCCTTTAGAAGAGCCTTTCCTGTCTTTTGCAAAATCTTATATTCGTTACAACCAAAGCATCAAAGCTGTTTCAAGTGTTACTAATAAGATGGTTGCTTTACGCCTAATTCATGATGCTTTGTTTGAGGTTCATGATGATGCGGATATATTAAGAGTTGATGGTTTAGTCCTTATTAAGGTGAATGAACTAACTACGATTCGGATAACTAATGATGACCGCAGAAATAAAGTAGGCTACCAAATTCAAATTCTGCTTGATTTCATTCGGGATAAGAGATTTGAACCTACACTTCAGGCATGGGTAAATCCTTGGCCTAAAGTAGGCGCAAAAGCCGAAAGAACTGACAAAGAATCTATAGAATGGCAGGATACACGTTGTCCAAGTATGCATCAAATGTTAGCTTTGGCAGATAGTTTTGCAAAAGCTGATACTCAAGAAGACAAGTATTGGTCTAGTATTGTGGCACTGCTAATGTTTGCACCTGGAAGAGGCGGCGAGCTTTCGGAATTGACGATTGATTGTATTCATCGAGGCGAAAATGGAGCGTTAGGTGTCAGATGGTATGCTAAAAAGGGCTTTGGTCATACAATCAAGTGGGTTCCTAAAGACCTTGAAGAAACTGTTTTAGAAGCTCATAGAAGGCTAATGGAAATTGGGCAACCTGCACGAGATGCTGCTAGGTTTGCCTACAATAACCCTGATACTTTCTTGCCTCACGAAGAATGTTGCACTTCACATGACTTTTCTGAGAATAAAAAACTAAATGCATACGAATTTGCATGTGCAATGAACTTCTCAAGATCTACTGTTGATGGGTTGCTGTATAAGAATATAGATTTAAAGTCTGACGAAGCTTGGGATTACATCGGTGAAAAAAGGACTAAGTGGATACAGAAGCTAAGATCCAATGGAAGCCCTACATATACAGCGCTAGCTCGATATACCTTAGAAGAGTATAAAAACTCAAGTTGGCCAAACTTACAGTCAATTGAACGTCCAATGTGGGAGTCTCTAGTTCTTATACGTGACCGTGAATTTCATAACCAGTTCTCCGTTAGATCCTTTTCATGGCGTCTGCCTACAGTTAACGAATTAAATGCTCAATTGGCTATCCGAGACAAGCACAAAAATCCACCTAAAACTCTTTTCCAAAGAATGGGTTATAAAGATGAAGATGGATCTGAGATTCGCTTAACTTCACATCAAATTCGTGTTTGGCTATCCACTAATGCTGAGCGTGGAGGTATGGATGCATGGCAATTAGCACGATGGGCAGGACGAGCAAGGATAAACGACAACCGTCATTATGATCTTAGAACTAGCGAAGAGCGAGAGCAACAAGCTAGAAGTGTGATGGAGTTTAATGAGCGTCCAACGGCGCTTCAAGCTATAAAGCTTAATTTACCAGTAAGTTATAAGGATTTAGGCTTAAACCGTATCGGTGTCGCTGATGTTACAGAATACGGTATGTGTACTCATGATTATGCTATGTCACCCTGTACTAAAGGTGGTGAGTGCATGACATGTAAAGAGCATGTGTGTATCAAAGGGATGCCCAACACTTTAGAAAGCATTATTAGACTAGAAGACCAAGTAGAGTCTCAGTTCAAAAAAGCAGAGCGTGATGAAGTTAGCGGTCATTTTGGTGCTAATAGATGGGTGACTCACCTTAGTTGGAAGTTGGCACATATTCGCACGCAGCGTATATTGCTTGAGTCAGAGGACACAGCTGAAGGAGCTATTTTGTGGATTCCACCAGACCATGACCCTAGTCCAGTCAAACGCGCATTAGCACAGAATGATTTACAGATCATAGCGAATAGCGAAGATTACGTTGAAGAATCTACACTTACATCTCTACTAGGAATCGAAAATGCCTAAACAAATTATCACACAAAAAACTCTTCAAGTTGCGTTGCATGAGCTGGATAGTTGGAGTGGTAAGTTAACATGGGATAGATACGCTCAGCAGCTTGCTAAGGTGTTAGGTGAGGATGCAATCAGTCGGCATACTCTAATGTCATACAAGGTGTTAGTTGAGGCTTTTAGAGAGCGAAAAGAAAGCTTGAAAGAAGCTAAAAATAGCGATGCACCAGATATTACTCTTGAGTTTGCCAAAAAACAGATTGCTATGCTAGAAGCTAAAGTGAAGCGACTTGAAAGTCAAAATGAGAAGTTACTAGAACAGTTTGTGAGATGGCAGCATAATGCTTATATGATGCCGAAAGTGGATATGAATTTGCTTAATCAGCAGTTAGATAAACCTTTGCCCCAAGTAAATAGAAGATAGTTAATACGCTTCTATATCGCCCTGTATTAGACTTAAAGAGTAGAGATGGGTAGTTTGTGCTGATTATACTTTAAAGAGCCTGTATCGGCAAACCTGAGGCTCTAAGCACTTGATTAAAGTATTAAATAGACTTAAAGAATTACCTTAGCTCAAACTTTTACTTATAAAAAACTAAATATTTAACCAAATTGGAATAATCATGCCGTTATTAGACTGGGTGAACCGCAATCAGGCGGAAGAAACTGCTGAAAATGTACCTTATCATTTGCTCAAGTTTGAAAAAGCTTACGGTGATAATCGAATAGCAAAAGATAACTTGATTATTAAAGGTGATAATCTTCAAGCTCTAAAAGCACTACTACCTTTATATGGTAATCAGATTAAATGTATATTTATCGATCCACCATATAACACTGAACAGGCTTTTGAGCATTACGATGATAAATTAGAACACGCTCAATGGCTTTATATGATGTACCCTCGTCTGCAATTACTTAAAGACCTACTTTCTGAAGATGGTTCTATTTGGATTACTGTTGATGATAAAGAAGCACATTACTTAAAAGTAATTTGTGACGAAGTTTATGGTAGAGATAATTTCGTGGCTAACATTGTATGGGAAAAGTCTGATAGCCCTAAAATGGATTCAAATCACTTTTCTTCTAGACACGATCACTTACTTATATATTCTAAGTCTATAGAAAAGTTAAGTATAAAGAAAACTATTGGTGAAGTACCTAAGCACTACAATAGAACCGATGATAGAGGTCGAAAATATTATACTAAGCCATTGAGGTCTATGGGTAGTGGTGAAGATACAAGAGAAGCTAGACCTTCAATGTTTTTTGCGTTAACTGCACCAGATGGCACACAAGTATTTCCAATGAAAACTAAGGAAATAGAAGGTCGATGGCGATGGGGATTGGAAAAAGTAGAAAACAATATAGATTTAATAGAATGGGTGAATGGCAAAAATGGCTGGAGTGCTTATTATCGTATATATGCAGACAATATAATAGGTAGGCCTCCTGAAACTATTTGGACACACAAAGATACAGGAAGTAATCGGACTTCAAAAAAGGAAATTAAAGATCTTTTTAAGTCTGATTCAGTATTTAGAACGCCTAAGCCTGAAGCTTTAATAATGAAAGTGTTAGAGTTATGTACCAATAAAGGTGATCTTGTACTTGATAGCTTTTTGGGATCAGGTACTACTGCTGCTGTCGCTCATAAGATGGAACGGAAATATATCGGAATTGAGATGGGTGAGCATGCTAATACATTGGTAATTCCTAGGCTCAAGAAAGTAATTGAAGGTGAGCAAGGGGGAATTTCCGTTACGAAAGACTACTATGAATTAAAAGAAGATACGTTGAAGGATCTAGATTTAGCAGTGGATGATATTAAGATATTTAATAAAGTGTTGCAAAAAATAGGTAAAAACTCAGATCTAATAGATAAAGATTCTTTAAAGGTTATAAAACAAGCTACGAAACTTAAAAAAAATAAAAGTGATGTTGTATGGCAAGGTGGCGGTGGGTTTAGCTTCTATACTCTAGGCTCTCCAGTGTTCGACGAACAAGGGTTTTTACATTCAGACGTTAAGTTTAATGACCTAGCAAGTTATGTATGGTGGTTAGAGACAAAGACTCCTTTACAGTCTAATAAGCATGATACACCATTCTTAGGTATACATAATGAAGTCGCTTATTATCTACTGTATAACGGTGTACTAGGTGATGAACGTCCGCGTGGAGGTAACTTACTGACTCATAAAGTTCTTAAATATCTTGATAAGCATTACCCATACGACGGGAAACGTATCATTATTGGAGAAGCCACACGTATTGGTGATTCAAGCTTAGAAGCATTAAATATCGAGTTTAAGCAAATTCCGTATGCTCTTTACGGTACTCAAGCGAATAAGGATTAGAAAATGAGCTTAAAATTAAAAAATTATCAAAAGAAATCGCTAGAGGCTTTAAATAGGTTTTTTGTACTAGCTTCTTCATTCGGAGCTAAATCTGCTTTTGAGGAATGTATTGCTGAAAATAGCTTAGAGGCTATTAGTTATAACGACCGTCTTGAAGGTGTGCCAAGTGTATGCTTACGTGTTCCTACAGGTGGTGGTAAGACACTGATGGCGGCTCACAGCATCCCTATTGCTGCTGAACAATACGCTAATACTGATACACCTATTGTGTTATGGCTTGTACCTACTGATATGATCAGGACTCAAACTCTATCGGCATTATCTAATCCTTATCATCCCTATCGAAAAGCCTTGCAAGGTCAATATGGTGACCGACTGAAAGTATGTGATATCGAAGCACTACAAACCCTGAATAAGCATGATGTTGAAGGTTCATGTGTAGTCGTAGTGACTACTATACAGGCTTTCAATATTGATAAGGAGAAGACTTATCAGCGTAATGCTTATGCTTTTGACGAAAATTTAAGTGAGTTTTTTAGAAATTTATCAGCTGATCAAGTATCTAAACTAGATAAAGTCACGGAAGATACCTTGCAGCATCAACCGTTCTTAACTAAAAAAGATATAGGTCGCGTTAAACACTCCTTAGTTAATTTTTTCAATATATACAGACCAATCATCATTGTTGATGAAGCACATAAAAACAGAGGGGGTAAAAGCTTCTTTCCTACGCTAAAACGTCTTAATCCTAAATGTTTAGTAGAGTTTACCGCTACTCCCAAAGATAACAATGTGCTGTATTCTGTATCTGCCGCTGAACTTAAAGCAGAAAATATGATCAAATTACCCATTGTTTTAACTGAGCATTCTAATGAGGATTGGCAGTCCTGTATTCGCGACTCACTCATTCATCGTGAGAACTTAGAAATACTGGCTCAAAAAGAGAATGAATACATTCGCCCAATTTTATTGATTCAAGCTCAAGATAAAAATGGAGTGGCAAACGTTGATTCTGTTAAAGACTACTTATTGTCTGAATGTAATATCACAGAGGATTGGATAGCTATCTCAACAGGTCAAACCAAAGAGCTTGAAGATATAAATCTATTTAGTGAGTCTTGTCCTATAAGAGTAGTTATCACTGTAGAGGCATTGAAGGAAGGGTGGGATTGTTCGTTCGCTTATATTTTAGCGAGTTTACAAAATGTCAAATCGGCTACTGATGTAGAGCAGCTACTAGGGCGAGTATTAAGAATGCCTTACGCTAAAGAACGTGCACAATCAGAGCTGAATAAAGCTTATGCACACGTTATATCAAACGATACAACTGAAGCTACCACTCACCTAAAAGATCGTATGGTAGAGAATATGGGCTTTAATAAGTGGGAGGCAGATGCAGCTCTGATTCCGAAAGCTCAATCCGAACTAGGTTTAGGTGAAGCAGGAGGAAGTGCAACTAAGCCTAAAGAGCCTGAGGTTTCAATACCTTTACCGTTTGATTTAAAAACAGAAGACTTAGGGTTAGAGCTGCAATCATCGGTTAAGAAATATGAAACTAGCCAAGGCTCGTCATTAGTGATTATGAAGGGTACGAGTGATGAAGTTTTTGATCGCTTACAAGATATAGCGCTAAACCAAGCCTCTCCTAAACAGCAAGAAAGCATACAATCTTCTTTTGAAGAGGCTAGAGCACAAAGACAATCAGTATTAGCTCCTGAGAATTGGAACGCTACATTTGCACCCATTGCGCAATTAGGTTTGTTGCTAGAAGGAGATTGGCAACTTGCTGATAAGGAAACCATTGAAGATAGTGTTGAGTGGGACTTACTTGATTTTCCAGTGAGCTTAGAGCAATTCAGTATTAGAGAGACTGCTACTAGCTTTGAAATTGATATAAATACAGAACAGAAGTCCCTTAGTTACAAGCGTTTGCATACAAAGCAGCTTCATTTTGAAGATATGCCAACACCAATTACAGAGGATGACTTGATTAATTGGTTAGATAGAAGAACTAGAAGATCGGGATTAACTCAAATACAGCTTAGAGCATATCTTGTGAAGCTACTGTCATACCTTATTCATGAGAAGAAATATAGCTTGACCAGTTTACATCGTGCGCAGTTTCAGTTGGCACAAGCTGTAAATGATGAGATTAATAGACTTTTCAGTTTAGCAAGAAAAAAGGCTTTTCAATCAGACTTATTTGAGCATCTTAAGGTAAGCGAAACTGTTACTCCATATAGCTCTTTTGAGTTCAAAGCAGGTATATACCCTGTAAGAAAGCCATACAGGGGTAGTTTTAAGTTTGAGAAACACTTTTATGGGCAAATAGACGATTTGAAAGAGAAAACTAATTCGGGAAAGATTACGGAAGAGTTTAAGTGCGCTCAGCTGTTAGACTTTCATGAGAAAGTTAAGCATTGGGTAAGGAATATTCCTAAACAGCCACATTCATCATTTTGGTTGCCAACTCAAAAAGACTATTTTTATCCTGATTTCGTTGCCGAGCTTATAGACGGCTCTATTTTTGTACTTGAATACAAAGGTGGTCATATAGATACTGCTGATGATGCTCGTATCAAAAATGATATCGGTAAACAATGGGCTAAAGATAGCAATGGTACGCGAATATTTCTAATGGCAAAAGCACAAGATAATATGGGGCGGAGTTTGGAAGAGCAAATTAATCAGGCGATTGGATAGATATATTTTAACTAAAAATGTTGATTAAGAGCCTTAAAAGGTGGTATTTTATCTCTTAGTCAACTGTTATACTATTTATTGTTGATTAAGAATTTTATTCTAACCTCTTCTCTTTGATTTTAAAGGATTTTTCTGGATTTATTTTATACGTTTAATATTTATGTATTCATTACCGTTCTAGGATGCACCTAAGACTTTAATGTAAAATATATGTTCTAGAAGACCCTGCAATTGCAGGGTTTTTTTATGGCTAGTGATAAATGACTTAAAAAAATAAATTTTCTATAGTGCCCATAAAAATCGTATAAGAGTGAGCGCGTTAAGAAAGATAGACTTTATCAATTGCTATATGATCTCGCTAAAAAATTAAAACGTTTGTTGGTTTTTATAGTTGCGCTCTGATGGTTATTTTAAAGAATAGAAAATTAATTATTGGTTGGTAAACGATTTAGTAAGAAGATAAAGCGGATAAATATTAGCCTACTTCATTGAGTTTATCGATTTTTTTATTCTCATTATCTTATCAAATTTCATATTGAAATTTATGAAAACTACCTTTCATATCCTATATAGACCGTCTGTTCTATTGGATTTAATTAATGCTAACGGTTTATTAAATGGGTTGATATAATCCACTCGAATCAATAATTCAAACAATATTAAATGTGGGGCTTTCATTTAAAGTAATTTTTATTAACCAATAAAAAGTCAAGATTTGACTGTTCAATGGCTGAAATAATAAAAATTCATCTGGTCGACTGCTTACGCCAGGGTTGGTTCAATGTGAAAGGTTAAAGCTGTCACGCTTTTATAATCAATTGACTATAAGAGTGCCCACCTTACTGCTAGTGTTGAGTACAAAGAATGAAAGATGGTGATGTGTTTCAAAAAACTGATTTGGGCAGAGAAGAGATTAAATCTCAGAGTCTCGGTATATTGCCGCGTGAAGCGAGAACATTGCTCATTATGATCGATGGCAAACGCACGTATCAAAGCTATCTTGATACGCTTGACCGTAGCAAAATGTTTGCCGATTTTGGCGGTGTTGCACCACTATTTGAGTTGCTGTTAGGGCTTGAGTGTGTAGAGATAGTGGGCGCTGATAATGCTACCTCCCAAACATCCACTGCGCCGCAAGCACCGACGGCTGATCAGTCTCAAGCATCGTCGTCTGAAAGAAATATTGAGACAGAGTTTGATCGCACCTTTAATGATAAAGGTCTCAATAAAATGGCAGCATTAGGCAAGAAATCAATCAGTAGTATTTTCAAGGCTAGGTTATCTGGTGCGAGCTACGAGACGATAAAGTCAGAGTTGGCTAACTATATTGAAAAAAACGCCCCACCAGTAGAAGCTTGGGGTTACTTGTTGAGTTTAGAACAATGCGGGGATAGCTCGCAATTATTGAGCTTGGTCAAAGAAATACAGAGCACCAGTAGCAGTAATTTATCGCGCGGCATGAATGATTTTATCAAAAAAATTCAACGTTAATATATACGCGACTTATGTTATAAAAAAATGACTTATACCACAAATACTTGGTTATAAAAGAAAGTAGCTGGGTGGTGATAGGTGAAAAATTTAGCAAACTAATTGGAGTGTTTTGTGGAATCAGCTGAGCTTTCAGAATTAAATCGCCTAAAAATGCATCATGGCGAGCATATTATTCTACGTTTAACTTATATTAGCCGTTATAACACTGACAATCCTAAAGGTGAAGTAACGCGCATCCTGACACAGGCTCAGCAAAATAATGAGCGTAATGGTATTACGGGTGCTTTGGTGTTCAATCACAATTATTTTTTGCAAAGTATTGAAGGGGCGAGACCCGTCATCAATGAATTGCTCAGAAAATTGGTTAAAGATAATCGGCATCATGGCTTACAAGTCATCGAATGCCGTGAAGTAGAGCTGCGCCATTGGAGTAAATGGTCAATGAAGTATTTGATTCCAAGCGATGAAAACAAAGGACTTGCGCTCAAGTTTTCGACAGGTACTCAGTTTAATCCTTATTTGATGAACACCAATCAAATCATGATGTTGATTGAGACGTTATCAGACCTTCAAGAGCAAGAAGCAGTGAGCGCCGCCAAAAAGAAGAAACCATGGTTTTCTATTGGCTAATTGACTGATGTTTATAAACGCAAAGAACCATCACAACCATGACATTTTACAAGAGATAAGATATGACATCAGCAATGGAAGATGCACACATTTTGATGAGCATGACATACGCTAGCCGTGCCAACCCAGATGTATCGGCCAACGACTTCAACGAAATCTTGCAGCAAGCACAAGTAAATAATGCCGCCAATGGCATCACTGGTATGCTGACGTTTAATAAAGATTATTTTTTGCAAACCATTGAAGGGCCAAGAGCAGAGATCAATCGTCTGTTATATAGTTTAATTACTGATCCGCGTCATCATGACTTACAGGTTATTGAAACACGTGAGTTAAAGCATCGAGCATGGTCTAAATGGTCCATGAATTATGCTTCACCGACTGAAAAAAATGCGGCGATTTATTTAAAATATTCGACAACGATTGATTTTAATCCCTATTTATTGAGCGCCGAAGCAGCCTATAATTTGATGAATGAGCTTAGCGATCAGCATGATTAATCAATGGCATTTTTGACTAATCGGTAGGTATATATGGAAACAATCGGTTGCTATTTTTAATGGATTTATGTTTGCTGAGTTATTCGTTTAACCGTTTTTAGGACATTGTTTATAGAGACTGGTTTTATCTTAAAATTAATAACTGTTTATGAATAACTATTAAATAAATAGTGGTTTTTCATTTACCCGATTTTACTATTCACTGACTTTTGTTATAGTAGATATAATAATCTACTGTTGTGATAGCAAGGTTTTTTGTTTATATTATCTACGCCATTAGCTATTGTGGCTAACAATATTTTATTTGGTTGAAAAAATATCGATTTGTGACATTCATCGTTGTATTTAATGATGAATACGTCATTCTTAGTTCTTAATAGTGAATAATATCTATTAAGGTTATATTTTTTATCTTACAGTTGGATTTATTATGAGCAAAAATACCGCCATTGATTTAGAAAACCTGAACGTTGATGAGCTACGTGCCATCACTGAAAATGCTCAGCAGCTTATTGCCAAAAAACAACATCAGCGTTTGTATGACGCTTATATGCAGTTTGAGAAAATTGCAGAAGATAGCAATGCCTCTATCGAAGAGATTCTAAAAGCTGGTGAAACGCTAGAGAAAAAACGCAGCATCAAGTATCGCAATACTGACAACAACGAAGAAACGTGGACTGGTCGTGGTCGCAAGCCAACGTGGTTGGTTGAAGCGCTAGCAGCAGGTCGTAGTATCGAAGATTTTGCTATCTAGATAGTGTAGTGGCTAACAGGATGATGTCGGTTTAGATTTAGCAAGGTACAATTTTTATTAAAGGCTATTTAAAATAAGCGCTCGTCTAAATAAGAGCTTGTTTAAATAAGTCCTGTTTTAAAAAAGCGCCATGTTACATCTACTCTGATCATTGGGCTTGTTTCTTATGATTTGTGTGCAATGATAGCGTTTGATCGTGATAGTCCTTTCGTCTTAGAAGCTGATAAAAGCCAGTATCTTTATTGCCATTATGTTGGTAAAAAGATACTGGCTTTTTTTCTGTCATCTGTATGCCATTGTTTGTTATGATAATGACGTTTTTGTCTTATATAAGAGTTATGCAACCGTGCCCCAAGTATCTGCGTCGTCTCATAAGCGCCCTCGTAAGCTGTGGTGGCTGGTTGGGTTTGTATTATTTGCATTATTTGCTGTGTTGCAAATGCCAGCGGCGTGGCTGCTTGAAAAGTATGCTCCCGAAGCGCCTTATGTACAGCATGTGTCGGGTAATTTATGGCAAGGCTCCGTTATCTGGCAGATGCCTTTAGCAGCGACACCGCTCACAGGTACGGCAGAATGGTCGTGGCATCCATGGCATTTGTTATTGGGTAAGATAAGTGCAGAGGTCGATATCAATTCAGCACAAACTCGCCTCAATGGACAAGTAAAGATAGGCAGCAACTCATGGCAAGTGGATAATATGAGCGGCAAGGTAGCACCTGAGACGTTGGCAAGTTTGGTTGATTGGCAATTGCCCAATACACCGATTCAGGTCAATAATGTTTCGCTTAGCCGTCAGTCTGGCTCAAGTGCCGCCGCAGAAAATGCTTCAACAAAAAATTCATCTGGTTTTAGTCAAGCCGATGGTCAGTTGACATGGGTCGGCGGTGAGATAGGTTATCCTAGCGGTGGCAAGGTTTTTTATCTGACCATGCCTGCGATGCGTGCTGAGCTAAGTGCCGAGCAAAAAAACAATAAAAACCTGCTCCATATCAATTTATTAAACAATCAAGATAAGCGCTTGGGCGACTTATATATCGATGGCGATAATATGTTGGATGTCAGTTTGACGCAGCGTTTATTAGAAAGTATGCCTGAGTATAAAGGGCAAGCACCCCAAGATACGCCAGTTGTCAGTGTGCGTCAGCCGTTGCTAAATGGGCTGGGGACACGCTAGATGATGAATGTTTCTACAACTTTAAAACCTGTGCTTAACTCCCTTAATCGATTCTCAGGTTGGGTATTATTATTGGCTGTTGCTTGGTTATGTTGGACAGCGGCTCGATTACTATGGTTGTTGCTCGCCGCACCATTGGCACCGATGCTGCCACCAGCGCCTTTGCAAAACACATCGGCATCTGGCAAGGACTATAGTGGATTATTTGCTATTTTTGCAGACCCTGATCCTATTGCAGCAGCAGTGCAGCCACCGCCCAATGTCAATCTAAAAGGCGTTCTGTTAGCAATGCCAGAGAGCATGTCCTCGGCACTACTGGATATCAATGGTGAAGTGAAAAACTATCGAATCGGTGATGCGCTAAAAGACAGTGGCTATACCCTTGTCGCTGTCGACTGGAACTCGGTTGTCATCGCTGATGCTAGCGACAAGCAAACCGTCATTAGCATGCCAGCCGCGATGCCGTTAGACCAAAGTGACATGATCGCAGGTGCCGTGAGTAATCAGCGCTTGCCAGATAACAGCATGTTGCCGAACGCCCCTCAGCCTACACAAAATACTGAGGAGGCGTCCGCTGCGACAGGCAGTGACAGTAGCCCCCAGTCTGCTATCGATGAGGCGGTCACAGAATTGCAAGAAAACCCCGCCAGTTATTTGAGTAGGATGGGGGTTATGGCAGCAGGGGAAAGCTATCAAGTGACGCCTGCAATGCCAGAAAAGCTGCGTAATCGACTAGGGCTTGAGCCAGGTGATAAAGTACTAACGGTTAATGGTCAAAGCGTGGGTAGTAATCCTGCCCAAGATGCTAGTGTGCTACAACAGGTACAGCAATCAGGTGAGGCGCAAATAGAGGTACAACGCGGCGATCAAGTCATTACCATTCGTCAGCAGTTTTAAGCATAATAAATGGGTGAGAACTCTTATTTTAGGCAAATAAGTTTTAAGCAAATAAGTTTTAAGCAAATAAGTATTTAGATAGTGCCACTTAAATAATGCCATTGTGGGCAGAATGTTAAGTGAGCAAAGCAATCATTGAGCACCTTAGCACACAATAAATCCAGTACATACTAAGCGACATCACTGTAGGTAATCATCAATATGGTAAGTTTTCATAATTTTTCAGTCACGCCTCTGTACCATGTTTTGCAGCGCCTGATGCGCCTGTGTCGTCCTCTTTGCCTCGCCGTACCATTATGGGCTGCCAGTACGGGTCTTGCGAGTGCTGAGAGCTGGAAAGTCAACTTACAAGATGCCGATATCAAAGCCTTTATTAATGAGGTGGCAACCATCACTGACCAAAACTTTGTCCTTGATCCACGTATCAATGGCAATGTGACGGTGATTTCTAACAAAGCCTTGTCGCGTGACGAAATATATCAGCTGTTTTTGAGTGTGATGCAAGTCAATGGTATTGCAGCGATTGACTCGGGAACGACCATTAAATTGGTGCCAGATAATGTCGCCAAACAATCTGGTGTGGCTGTTGATTTACGTGGTGACAGTGTTGGTGAGGCATTAGCTACTCGTGTTATTTATTTAACCAATACCCAAGCTGCAGAAGTGCTGGGTGTCATCCGTCCGCTTATGCCTCAATCAGCTCATGCCGCTGCCGTGCCTGGTGTCAATGCCTTGGTATTGTCCGATCGTGCCGATAGTCTTAATCAGCTGACGTCGCTTATCCGCGATTTAGATAGCAACGTCAATGACAGTTTGCAAGTGATACCACTACGTCACGTCGATGCTGAACGTATGATGGAATTGATTAGCGCCTTGGTTGCAAGTGCTGGTAGCGGGCAAGCACAAGGTGGTAACAACCAGCTTAAAGTTATCGCTGATACCTCTAGCGATAGATTGTTGGTGAAAGGCAGTCCGGAGATGATTGCTAAAGTCAAAGAGATGGTCAATCAATTGGACACCACGCCTACAAGGCGTTTGAGTGGTCTGCGCGTCTTTCGATTAAAATACGCCAGTGCAGGTCATATTGCAGATATGCTACGTGGATTGCTCGCCAATCAATCTATTAATAGCGCTGGAGCAACGTCCTCGTTAGAGTCGGCATCATTGAACGATTCCAGTAGCACGGGTGCTACCTTGACTAATGAGTCTAGCACTAACACGACTAACAACGCGTCGACCTCAGCGACCTCTGGTGCCAATTCGAGTAGTACTGGTACAGGTGTTGGCGGGCGACCTTTTAGTATTATCGCTGATGAAACCCAAAATGCCGTTATCGTTAATGCGGCACCTGAGCTGATGTTTGAGATTGAAGATGCGGTCAATCAGTTGGACAGTCGCCGCGCGCAAGTATTGATTCAAGCGGCTATTGTAGAAGTGTCAGGTGATGATGCGACCCAGCTTGGTGTGCAATGGGCGCTTGGCAATGCCAATAGCGGCTACGGAGTCGTAAACTTCAATAACGTAGGCGCGAGTGCTACAGCACTTGCTGCCGCGGCGTTGGGTGGCGGTGCCGCCAGTATCAGTGCAGCAGCAGGCTCGATAGCTGGTGCTTTGATTGGTATTGGTGATAGCAGCAAAGACAGTCAGGGAAACACCCAGTTTTATGGGGCTATCTTGCAAGCACTTGATTCTTCTACCAGTGCCAATCTGCTGTCTATGCCATCAATTTTGACATTGGACAACGAAAAAGCCAGTATTTTAGTGGGTCAAAACGTGCCTTTTGTGACAGGTTCCTTTACCACCAGTGGCAACGATTCTAGCAACCCCTTTCAAACCATTGATCGTCAGGATATTGGTATCAACCTAAATGTCATTCCTCATATTGGCGACAATGGCACCGTACGCTTGGAAGTCTCACAAGAAGTCTCATCCGTCGTGCCTGGTAGCACTGGAAATGCTACTGGTTTGGTGACCAATAAAAGCCTCATCAATACGACGATTCTGGCTGATGATCAGCAGACCATTGCTCTTGGTGGCTTGATGCGTGAAAACAGCACCACGCGCCAACAAAAAGTCCCTGGCTTGGGTAATGTGCCAGTCATTGGTCGACTATTCCGCTCTGACAATGACACGACGCAAAAAAGCAACTTAATCATATTTTTACAGCCAACCATTTTACGTGATGGCAGGGCAGTCGCCAGTGTCACCGAACGCAAATTTAACCAAATGCGCGTCCTACAATTGGTCATTGATAAAAACGGTACCATCAAACAGCTGCCATTGAGCGGTACGGAAGGTTGGAATGGCGATGTTAGTGCAGATTATGAATTGATGCCGCTCAATCCCCTTGTTCCTAAGCGCGATCAGACACCAAAGTCTCAGTCTCAAGGTTTTACCAAAGTAGACAGTCCTAATAATGGTATGACAACTTACCCTTTAAACCGTTAAGAACTCAAAAAAGCGCTTTATTAATGATAGGTTAATAAAGCGCTCGCCTCCTATTCTTATAGCATTTAGAGACATGGTGTACTAAATAAACTACGCCGTACATTAGCTTGCGTATTCATAACACAGATAAACATAGCAGTTTTTATATCGCAGTATACTAATGAGTAATTGAGTAGTAAGTATGAACACTTGCTGATAAATATTGCAGATGATGATATAAAGGTAGGGGTGGAAGCAATGACAAGTCATAGAAATGCTAAAAAGTGGTTTTTATTAGCAGTCGTTGCCACCGCCTTATTGGTGATTCCTCGGCGTAGCAGTCGACAAGCTGATACCAGAGCGTTAGATGAGCACAATGTATCAGATGAGCACTCAGATGGGCACAATGCAAAAGCCAATCATGATAATACTAATAGGGCGTGTTGAAGGTCTCTTTACTTATCAAAAGCTCTTTTGTTGATTGGCATTTTTTAACTGTCGAAATCATTTTAAATAAAGTTGCCATTCTAAAGTGTTCATTGATGTGGTTATTGCTACAAAATGACAAATAATGTCTATTGAATGACAAATCACGGAACGCCTCGCTGAAAACTATTAATTTTGGAGTCTATCAATGACCCCTATCGCTTCACCTAAGATGCTCAAACAGCCTTTACCTACTATTTATCCTCTCATTGACACGCATACTCATTTTGATGCCCCAATATTTGATGATGATAGAGAAATACTGACGCAGCAGGCTCACAATCAGGGAGTACGCCATCTGGTATTAGTGGGTTATCTATATCAGCATTTTGAGCGGATGTATGAGACTGAGCGCCTGTTAAATACGCTGTCATTACCTACGACAGCCAATGTCGATAGACAAAAAGTGTCAAATTTTAGTAGCCATATTGCGGTCGGTTTGCATCCTTTTTATATTAAACAACATACGGACGATCATCTAACCGCTATGGCAAAAAGGATTACTGATAAACGCCCATTAGCAATCGGCGAGATTGGTTTAGACACCTTTACTGAGGCGATGAAAGTGCCTGACATATTTGCCAAACAAGTACGATTTTTTAAGGCACAATTGGACATGGCGGTGACTCATCAGCTGCCAGTGATGCTGCATATTCGTAAAGCCCATGCAGAAGCATTGGCCATACTAAAAGCGCATGACTACGATGCGCACAAACTTGGCGGTATCGCGCATAGTTTTAGTGGTGGGACGCAAGAAGCCAAAGCATTTGTTAAGTTGGGATTTAAGCTTGGGGTTACCGGTCAAATCACTAATCCCAATGCTAAGAAACTGCGCCGCGCCATTCAAGCAGCGGTTGATAGCTATGGCGTTGAATGTTTGGTGATAGAAACGGATTGCCCTGATATGACGCCTATCATGTGCCAAATATCTGACCATGATTCATCAGTGCCAAATCAAAACTCAGACAGTGCACGGAGGAGTACAGCCGTACATAATAGAAATGTACCTGCCAACTTACCATGGGTATTGCTAAGCTTGAGTGAGTTGCTCAATGTACCACCCGCCAGTCTTACTAAGCAATTGTGGCACAACAGTTGCAGTGCTTTGCAAACAAAATGGGATTATCCGTCGTAGTAGTGCCACATATTTTAATCACTGACGGCTTATTGTATGGCTAGCCATTGATATGATAGTGAATGATATAGCCGTGAATAAAGAAATTGACGTAATATAAGCGCCACCAAAATAATTTAAAAGAGCATTTAATCTGTTATGAGTGAAATACAACCATTTGAGCAAACAATGACAGAATCCATTGGCACCGAAGACGTTACAAAGACAGAAAAGCTTAGCGAAGACAATGTGCAATATGAACGCCGTTTTCAAGGTACGCGCACTCTTTATGGTACGGCAGCTGTCACTACTTTTGCCGATGCGCATGTATACGTTATTGGCGTCGGAGGTGTTGGTTCTTGGGCAGCTGAGGCTTTGGCAAGAACGGCAGTGGGCACTATTACGTTGATCGATTTGGACGTTTTGGTTGCGTCCAATGTCAATCGGCAGTTGCCTGCACTAGACAGCACCTTTGGTGAGAGTAAAATTGCAGCGATGGCCACCCGTATTCGTGAAATTAATCCTAAAGTAACGCTAAACTTGATCGATGATTTTTTAACTGTAGAAAACGTCGCCACTTTATTGCCAAGTCGCGATGAAGCAAAAGCCGCTATCGCTCAAGGCAGACCTATGGTTATTTTGGACTGCGTAGATGATATGAATGCCAAGCTTGCCATCGCGCTACATTGTCGTTTTAATAAATTAAAACTGGTTTGTGCAGGCGGCGCAGGCGGTAAGATAGACCCTAGTCAGATTAGGGTGAGCGACTTGCGTGACAGTTACCAAGATCCTTTACTTGCCAAATTACGCAATAAGCTGCGCCACGAAAAAGGCATTAATAGTACACTAAAAGAAAAGTTCGGGATCAAATGTGTCTACTCTACAGAGCCACCGCGTGTAGATAAGAGTTGTCAGACAGGCGGTTTGCAGTGTGGTGGTTACGGCTCAGCAGTAGTGGTCACATCGGTGGTTGCGATGATTATGGTGAGTGAAGCATTACAATTATTAATAAAACAGGCGGGCATCAAGCCGAGCGTCTGATCTTATTTAATGGAGTCTATCTTGTCTATATTGAACTCACCTAAACACAGCTACCCAGTAGCGGCAGATGAAGTAGAACGCATCAATAAGCTTAGGAAGTATCAGGTGCTCAACGACAATGATGAGCCTGCATTTAAGCGTCTAATTGATCTGGCAAAGCTATTTTTTGATGTACCAGTTGTGACCATTACTTTCATGGATGAAGAAACACAGTATCTAAAATCTGTCCAAGGACTGGGCGGTGTTTGCCGAACGACGCGTGAAGTGGCTATTTGCAATTATACCGTGCTCTCTAACGACGTCTTTGTAGTACCGGACTTAACCAAAGACAGTCGCTTTAGCCACAATCCCCTAGTGACAGAATCGCCATACCTACAGTTCTATGCTGGTGCGCCAATTATCTTGCATGAGGACAATAAAAGCTATCGTTTGGGCTCGCTGTGTGTGATGGATATGAAGCCCAATCATGACTTTGATGAGCAAAAAGCAAAGGTGTTGGCTCAATTTGCGATGATGGCGGCAGATGCCTTGCAGCTACAGGATAAGCAGTGTGATGCCAAACATGCCAATGAGATGAAATCAGACTTTTTAGCCAATATGAGTCATGAAATCCGCACACCGATGAATGGCATTATTGGTATGGTGGAGATGCTCGGTGAGACCAAACTTAGCAGTGAACAACAAGAATACGTGGACAATATCAAAGTTTCCAACGAGCATTTGATGGCGATCATTAACGGGATTTTAGATTTATCGAAAGTAGAATCTGGGAAAATGACCATTGATTCTATTCCTGTCAACTTATCCGCATTATGTAATGAGGTGGTCAGCCTCTTTGCTGTCAAAGCACGTCAGCGAGGGCTCATTTTAGACTACCATTATACTGAGTCGTTATCGCCCTATGTACAAGGCGATCCGGTACGCCTCAAACAAATTTTAGCAAACCTTGTTAATAATGCGATTAAATTTACTCGTGAGGGCGGGCGAGTCACTATTGATGTCAAACATGTACCCAATTGTCATTGTGATGGTTTTGACAATGACAGCGCTGACCAATATCGCGCTCAAGGCATTTCAGCAAGTGATCTCAGCAAAATAACGGCTCAAGAAGCTATCAGTAATACCATCTATCATGAAGTCATGACCCTATGCATTGAAGTCACCGATACGGGTGTCGGCATCAAAGCTGAGTCATTGGATGCGATATTTGATGCTTATGACCAAGCAAATAAATTCACCCACCGTCTTTATGGTGGCACAGGTCTAGGACTCTCGGTTTGTAAGTCTTTGGTTGATTTGATGGGCGGTTATATCGATGTGGATAGCGAAGTGGGTGTGGGCACTACGTTCAGTGTTTTATTGCCGCTACCGACTATTGATGAAAACCAGTATGAGATGTGGCAAGATTCAAATGACTTTACGATGATTGAGCCGACCCATGAGCGTGCTGGTCATATATTGTTGGTTGAAGACGATACCGTCAATGCCATTATCGCTAAAAAAGCCCTGAATAATAGTGGTCATACGGTCACGCATGTCACTGATGGGCAGCAGGCTATTGAGATTTTTGCGCTCTCACCTGAGCGTTATGATGTCATTTTAATGGATCATCACATGCCTATTCTAGATGGTGTACAGGCCACTATTAAATTGCATGAACTCTATGATCCTCAATCATTACCACCTATTATTGCGTTGACCGCCAATGCAATGGATGGTGAGCGCGAAAAGTATTTAAAAGTTGGGATGCAAGATTACTGTACCAAGCCTTTTAAACAAGAGCAGTTGAATGCATTGGTACAATATTGGCTGATACAGAAACATTCATCAGCAGAGTAGTGGTTTGGTAGGTATTTATAGAAGGTTATTTATCATCGCTGTCATCAATAGCGACAGTTCATCCACTATAAAAAACCACAGCGTTAACCTTGTTTGACATACTTCATATGAATTTTACTCGGTTGTTTTGGAATACTTTTCAATCAAATTAACTACAGAGACAATATTAAAAAAATATTTATAAATAAAAAAAGCTGAACCGCTTTATCAGTGGTTCAGCTTTTTTGTGGAATAACAGCTAGAGGCTAACTGTTAAGTTCTATTATGTAAGTTCTATTATGTCGAGCGCTATAACTTTTACATACTATTGGCTAACGCGAGTTTGATAGTCACCTGTGCGAGTATCAACACGTACGATTTCTTCTTGTTGTACAAATAATGGCACACGGACGACAGCACCTGTCTCTAACTTGGCAGGTTTGCCGCCACCACCTGAAGTATCACCACGCACACCAGGATCTGTTTCAGTGATTTGCAACTCAACAAAGTTAGGCGGTGTTACTGAAAGAGGAGCACCGTTGAATAAAGTGATGGTACATAGTGCATTGCTGTTTTCTTTTAGCCACTTTATTGAATCGCCCATCGCTGTTTTGTCCGCTTGAATCTGCTCAAAACTTTCAGGGTGCATGAAATGCCAAAACTCACCATCGTTATATAGATAGTTCATTTCAGTGTCCATGACATCAGCAGCTTCTAAGCTATCGCCTGACTTAAAGGTTTGTTCCAATACTTTGCCACTACGAAGGTTGCGCAATTTAACACGGTTAAAGGCTTGACCTTTACCTGGTTTGACAAACTCGTTTTCAAGAATGGCACAAGGGTTGCCATCGAGCATGACTTTTAGACCAGCTTTAAATTCATTAGTAGAAAAACTTGCCACAAGAAACTCCTAGGGGTTATAAATAGGGTGATAGATAAGGGGATGAATAGCTTGCTGCGTTAAAATCGCTTATTACGCTAAGTGTTTAAAGGATAGGTCGTATGCTTTGATAGGCTACGCACTAAGCGCGTATAATAGCGACTTTTGGGCACAGGTATTAGGTTGTCATGATAAACCATTTAATCACACAAAAAAACTGGCAAACGCAATTATCCGAGGCCATTACCTCTATCGATGAGCTGTTAAGTATCCTAAAGCTAGAATCATTGCGGGCAGAGGTTTATGTACCTAAGCATTTTGAGCTGCGCGTACCACGTGGATTTGTGGCAAAAATGAGTATCGGCGATAGCAATGATCCTTTACTGAGACAAGTATTGCCTGATCAGCGCGAGCAAATCAAGGTAACGGGCTATGTGGCAGATCCCTTGAGCGAGAATACGCAAAACCCAGTCAAGGGTATGCTGCATAAGTACCAATCCAGAGTATTATTGACCGTGACAGGTGCTTGTGCCATTCATTGTCGTTACTGTTTCCGTCAGCATTTTGACTATAGTGCCAATATGCCGACGGCTGATGCCAAAGAAAATATCATTGATTACATTACCGCACACCCTGAGATCAATGAGGTGATTTTGAGTGGTGGTGATCCACTGAATGTGACAAATAGACGCCTGTTTGCTTGGCTAGATACTTTAGAGTCACTTCCGCAATTGACCACCATTCGCTTACATACGCGCTTGCCATTGGTCATTCCAGCACGTTTGGATGATGCGTTATTGACCAGACTGTCTCAAAGTCGCTGTCATATTGTGATGGTCATCCACTGTAATCATGCCAATGAAATCGATGCCTTAACAGCAGAGCATCTGCAACGTGCTCGAGCGGCTGGCATCACTTTATTGAATCAAGCGGTGCTATTAAAAGGCATCAATGATAGCGTTGCTGTTCAAATGCAATTAAGTCAGCGTTTGTTTTCATGTGGGGTACTGCCTTATTATCTACATGTATTAGACAAAGTTGCTGGTGCCGCACATTTCGATAATGATGAGCGCTTCGCAATTAAGCTGTATTGGTCATTGTTGGCAGCACTCCCTGGTTATTTGGTACCCAAGCTAGTGAGAGAGCTACCAAATAAACCTTTCAAAGTACCGATTGATATTTACAATGATCGTTAATATAGGCACTATGGTATATTGAAAAATTAGTGAACAAAGCGTGGTTTTTAGAAGATAGGCGTGCGGTTAGATGATGCTATAGAAATTAATCGTTACTAAAAATGGGTGCTGTCGATTTTGATGGTTGCTGCTGATTTGTATCTTTTATCTTGTATTGTTGCATACGGCATGGTTGAATATTTGCCTCCTGCCAAGTTACTCAAGGTTACTAGGAATACTGATGATAACTTTATCGACGTTTCAAGAGCACCTATCTTCTACAGAGGCATTGCCACTAGTTTCTAAGCGATCCGCTAATGGCCAAGAAGGTTATTTGCTAAAATTGTTGGCAGCGTTACCTTCGCAAACGCAAGCACAGCAAGCTGAACAATTGGCAAAAATACTTACGGTACTACGTGTGGCCAATATAGATGAGTCGCAACGTCTTACCCTTATGGCGACGGTGATAGACGCCTCAGATCAGTTAATTGCCACTTTGCGACAGTCTTATATTTATGAGACAGGTGTGCTTAGCGACATTCAAATGGGTTATGTGGCTCAAATAAAGTCGCTATATTATTCAATGATTATGGTCTATGACAGAGTGATACGTCATAAAACTTCATTGCTCAATAATCAGCGGAAATATGCTGCAAGTAATGGCTGGCAGCGCTATTTTAATGGTGATAAGTCCTCATCAACGACACTCGCCATTGCTATTTACCAGACGCTGCTAATGTACCAGAAGCTATTGGGTGAAGAAGCACTGTGCTATCAAAAACCCTCATCTTACTTATGGCACAAAATCAATCAGCTGTATTACCTTGCTTATCAGTATCATGCGGCTGAGATTAATATGAGTGTCACGGCAGGCACCCAGCGTGCCAAGACGGTTCATCAGCTGTATTGCCAAATTTGTTTATACAGTCTATTAAATGTACGTGCCATGCGTCGTCCCAATATTCTGCTCGTCCAACGTTTGCTACCTGAATGGGCTAAGCATATCGTTGCGACGATTGAGCCAACCACCGAGACCCGCGTGTTCGTTGATTTACAAAGTGACAATCCGCCAACTTACCTGACGGCCAGCTCTACAATTAACCCATACGACGATCGTTATCACTGTTTATTTATAGAAATTGCCCCGCTGGTTGAGTATCTTAAACGACGCAAACAGGCTTTAGTTAAGGAAGGGGGTGACGGCGTTGAGAGTCATTTGCTTAATAAAATAGCGATGACGCTCAATTACCGCTATTTACAGCCGCCGCTTACCCTAGCGACTAAACATAGTGCGAAAGAAGACGCTGTTTTGATTACAGGTTTTAATAATATTCATTATCGGGTGAGCCATTCGCATAGCTTTACCAGTTTAATCGCTATAAAAGAGTTACCAGATGAGCAGCGTCCTCGTTATGATACCGTGAATAAAAAACAAGACAGCAGCCACGTATTAGCCAGTGAAACCTTTGATCGTAATGATGATTTGTCATTATTTCGTACCCTACGATTATTACCAACAGTAGATATTTTAAATAAAGACCGCTTTCATAATGATGGCTTTCATAAAGACAGTCTTAACATAGTGGCTGATGAGGATACATCTGCGACGACTGCACCGCCAGCATTACATATGATGAGCCTTTTTTTGGTCTGTCGATCTGATACAATCACGCCGCCTGATTGGTCAATGGGCGTGGCGCGCTGGCTTGATTTTGATAGCAAAAACCCAGAGATCGAGTGGCAAGTACTCGGACATCAGCTAGTGGCTTGTGGCTTGCGTTTAGAAGGTAGAGAAACGCGTAGTCGCCATTTTGTGCCAGCATTTATCCTTGGTAGAGATGAGCGATTACAAACCACTGGTACTTTGATTGTACCGACTTCTTACTTTCAGACCGATGATAGAGTCATTATGCGTATTAATAGCAAACAAACCCCTTTACGTTTGGGACAGAGGTTGCTGATTACGGATGAATTCAGCCAGTATGAGGTGGTGCAGCTTTAGTTTGTTTGAGCGTCTATTGAAAAGTTGTCAAATAGTAATGTCAATAAATGCTGGTTTAAAGGTTACTTCATTGAATTTTTTATTCGATAATAGCAGTGAATAAATGTACTGAATAATGATGATAAGTTAGTCTGCAATCAGTCAAGTTATTGTCTATAATGATTGATACAGTTATGTTGGTTTATACGATGTTTTTGCTTCGCCAAGATGTCGCCTTGATTCGAAAGACGATGCCAGTCTACTAAAAACCGCTAAGCCTATCCCTGATAGTATTTTCCTTGCTAGGTTAATGCTTGGAAAAGGTATAGGGTATCAAACATAAAAATAAGATCACAAGATCCAAAAGGCTTCTTATGCGTACTCAGTCCATCTTAAACCTCTTAGTCATTGATGACGATCAGCTCTATGCTGAGCGCCTTGTGCACTTACTAGGTTGCTATTATGACACCATCAATTTAGGGTTTTTGGACGATAAAGAGGAGCTGTTAAAGTCACTGCGACAACCGTGGGATGTCTTGGTGTTTGGCAATGCTTATGATATGAGTTTCACCGACGTGGTGGGCGTCGTTCAAGAGCAAAGTATTGATTTGCCTATGATCTGCCTATTCAATGAAGAGATGGTAGCGTCCACCAATAATGATGAGGGGTTACCTGATATTATTAGCGGCACGATGGTCAAATCGCTCAAAGTAGACCAAGAGATGGCAGTAGTGATGTCTATCTGTCTACAGCATGATAATTTACGCAGTCGCCGTGAGCTTAGAACGTTGCGCCATGTTCTCTCTGAAGCAGAGCAACGCGCCAACGTATTGATTAAAAACTCTAAAAGTGCGGTCGCTTATATTGATCAGGGTATCCATATTTTTGCCAATGACCCTTATCTTCAGCTTTTTGGTTTTGAGTCGATTAATGATGCCATAGGCGTGCCTGTTGTTGACCTGATTGCAGGCGGTGATAACGTTAAGGGTTTCAAACAGTTCTTACGTCAATTTGATAAAGGCAGCCGCCAAGAAGTCGAGTTCAATTTTGAAAGTAAGCGGATGGATGGTAGTACTTTTGAGGCAAAGCTACAATTGGCAGCCGCGACCTTAGATGGCGAGCCAGTGACGCAGGTTATTATCCAACAAAACCATAATAATAGTGCGGAAGTCGCTAAGCGTTTGGCAGCTGCTGAATGCAAAGACAGCCTGACAGGAATCAACAACCGCCGCGGCTTTGAAGAACAAATGGCAATCGTGTACCAGCAAGCACGTCAAGGTGTACTGACGGCTGGGCTTTTGTATATTCAGCTCGATAATGTCGGTAAAATAAGAAGCAGTCTAGGTTTGCAAGGGGTAGATGCGACCGTCAAGCAAGTCGCCTATGCGTTAGATGAGCTGATATCAGACGGGCATGTGAGTCGTTTTAGTGATACTGCCTTTACCATACTGGTCGAGGACAAGAGCACCACAGAGCTTGAAGAACTGGCTAAGCATATTGGTTCACGTATCAGTGATATGCTGATTGAAGTAGATAAGCGTACGACCAGTACGACTGTCAGTATTGGGATTGTCAAAATCGAAACCAATACAGCAGAGCCAAGTATCGTGCTCGAACGTGCGATGGATGCTATCAATCAGATTATGATAGAGACCTCTAATCATGGCGGCACCTATCATTTGTACGATCCAAGCGAGCATGCCAATAGTGATGATCATGCGCTTGCCGAATCTTTAGTTGATGCCATTGCCAATAGCCGTTTTGAGCTGTCATTCCAGCCAATATATGATATTAACAATGACCGAAGCGACTTTTTTGAAGTATATCTGCGGTTGCCATTGGCGGATGCGGACAATACGATATTGACACCTGATCAATTTATGGCAGTCGCCAAGACGCATAAATTGCTCGAAAAAATAGATCGTTGGGTGCTCATCAATGCCTGTAAAAAGGTTAATGAGGTACGTAAAACACATCCTGAAGCCAGATTGCTAGTGCAATTGACTAGTGCCTCATTGATAGACAAAAAACTGCCTAGTGTTGCCAGTCAGCTTATAAAGGCGGTGGGCGGTGCAGCTGGTGTGCTCACCTTGCAGTTCAACGAAAAAGACGTCTCAGACCATCTCACAGTGGCAAAAACACAATTTGCCGCCCTTAGCCAAGTCAGCTGTCAGATGGGCATCAATAACTTCGGTTCTTCTGCTAAATCCATAGAGATTGTCAGTTTTGTGCAGCCAGATATGGTGCGTTTAGCACGCAGCTATGTGGATGGCATTGACTCAGCAGACAATTTAGAAACTGTCAAATCACTTATTATGCGTACTAATGAAGTCAATGTGGACGTATTGATGCCTTATATTGAAGATGCGGCGACCATGTCCGTTGCTTGGAGCGTGGGCGCGCGCTATTTACAAGGCTATTATTTAGAAGAACCCAGCAGTACGATAAAGGTTGCGACCTAACGTCATTTAGGATCCGTTTGATATGCAACTATCAACAGTGCCTATTTATGGAATACTCGACACGGCTTAATAGTTCATAAATTCTTTATCGTCATACCTTACAAAAGCCTTACTCAAACTGTCCTATAAGCGTTGTTTATTGGCTTAATATGCCCCAATGAATAACGTTATGTTTTTACAAGCAGCTGTTTAGATGTGAAGAGGGTTCCACTTTGCATGTGTTTGACCCTTACCTTATTGTCTATATTGTTCACCTATAGCTGACATTCCTTAACCAAAGATTGCCGAAAATGCCCATCATTAATAAATATCAAATAAGCAGTATATTTGCTGCTGTTTTATTGCTCAGCGCTTGCGGAGAAAGTACGCCACCGGATCATCGTGCTGCTGTGACATTGCCGATCTATACGGAAGGTGATGCTGATAACGGCGCGATCATTTATCAAGACGCTTGTGGTCAATGTCATCAGCTGAATGCGGGGCTCAATAAAAAAGGTCCGCAGCTGATGAATATATACGGTGCGCCCGCCGCTGAGCTGGAAGATTACACCTATAGTAACGGGCTAAAAACATCAGGTTGGGTATGGGATGCGCAAACGCTCGACCCTTATATTGCGGATGCAGAAAAAGCCATGCTAGACTCAAAAATGCTATCAAACCCGATGCCCGATGCCCAAGAACGCGCAGATGTCATCGCTTATCTGTCAACGCTTCGTGCCGCCGTGCCGATAACTGAAGATGACTCAAAGCAATAGCCAATCTATGGCGTGTCCTCAAGCTAAACGAAAGCGACTAAATGGGCTAAAGATGGTTAAATTTTGCCAAATCATGTCAAACAACTGGTTAATATCTTGATGTTATCTGTGCTATTTTCCTTGTTTGGCTGCCATTTATCTCATTTTTATCACTACTTTCAAAATAAGAGCACGCCCTAGAAACACTAATCCCATAAGAAATGAGCCAATAATTGACTATGACCCACGCAGCTATCGATAGAGCCATTACAACACCACATCAGTCAGCAGCAGAGGTGATTCATAAGTCGCCCTTTAGCGCTGCCGATTATCGTCACAATCAGCAAAAAATTGCCCAACTTATGGCGCAGCTAAATCATATTGTGTTAGATAAGCCGCAAGTGGTTAAGCTTGCGCTGAGTGGTATTTTGGCAGGTGGACATCTGTTACTGCAAGATCTGCCGGGTATGGGCAAGACGACGTTGGCGCAAGGCTTGGCGCAATTATTAGGCTTGAGCTTTAGCCGTGTACAGTTCACCAATGATATGCTGCCAGCAGATATCTTAGGCATGAGCATTTATGATCAAAAGAAACAGCAATTTGAGTTTCGAGCAGGTCCTATTTTTACTCAGCTGCTACTCGCTGATGAGATTAATCGCTCTAGCCCTAAGACGCAAAGCGCGTTACTAGAAGCGATGGAAGAACGGCAAGTCACTCAAGATGGGCAAACCTATCCTTTGCCGCAGCCGTTTTTTGTCATTGCAACCCAAAATCCTTTGCAGCAAGCAGGTGTCTATCCGCTTCCTGAATCACAGCTAGATAGATTCTTACTATGCTTGTCGCTTGGTTATCCGTCGCCTACCGCAGAGCGTGAGCTATTAAAAGGTCAGGATCGCCGCGAGCTACTAAAAAATTTAGATGCGCTGCTTGATACCGAGGCGGTCTTATTAGCACAGCAAGGTGTTAAACACGTTTATGTTGCGGATGTGGTCTTGGATTATCTGCAGCGATTGGTCGCAAAGACACGAGCAAGCTCCGAGTATCATGGCTTATCACCGCGTGGAGTATTGTCGCTACAGCGTGCTGCGCAGGCTTATGCGTACGTATCGGGGCATGTGGAAGTGACACCTGAGGATATCCAAGCGGTGTTTGCCGCGGTCACAGATCATCGTCTCGGTCAGCGCTTTGTCCCAGCGCATGTGACTGGTGGGCAGGCGACGCAGACCATCGCACAACGTATATTGGCAGAAGTGGCTGTTATCAGTTAAATGATGGTTATTTAAATAGTTGTTACTTCAATCACTATTATCTGAGTATTTATTTTTTAGCTGCTTGTTGTCTCATGGCGTATTTGTTTTAAAACTATCACCAATTGTGAATGAGAGTATCAATTTTATGGTAAGGATAGTGTAGTCATGAGCTTTTTGCCAAAAGCCTTAACCGTACCAGCCACTTCCACATTAAGCCGTTGGTTTGCCTCGCGTGCGCCCAAAAGCGATAGCGCCCCCCTCAATTTGCGTAACGTCTATATCTTTTTTAGCCGTGAAGGGACGCTATATGCAGTGTTATTAATCATCACCTTTATCGCTGGCATTAACTATGGCAATAACTTGGTGTTAGGTTTATGTTTTTATTTGGTCAGCGTCTGGCTTATCAGCTTTCATGTGACCTTTGCCCACATTTCAGGTCTGCAAGTACGTTTGCTTGAAGTGACCATGGCAGAAGCGGGCGCGCCTGTCTGGGTGACTTTGCAGTTGCGCAGTGAGAGCCGTCAACCGAGACGACAGTTGTTATTTAGCTTTGAGCAGACTGATGACAAGGCTAATAGCAAGAAAGATAAAAAAGCCCATAAAAAAATCAAACATGGCGCTGATAATAAACAGTCAATACTGGTGACACGACTGCAAGGCGAGAAAATTATTCGCTTGCCAGTCCCGACGCAGAATCGTGGGCAGTTTGAATTACCACGCTTAAAAATAAAAACGGTTTATCCTTTGGGCATTATGCGGGCGTGGTCCTATGTTTATTTTGCCCGTACTGCTTGGGTCTATCCAAAACCTGAAGTGTTTGATTGGCAAGCGCAATATGCCGTTGCCAGTCAAAAAGATTTGCCAACAGGTGGGCAATATCGGCAAGGTCAAGATGATTTTGAGCGGCTAGATAACTATGTTGAAGGCGAGTCGCTGGCACGGGTATCGTGGGGACATGTAGCACGTGGTCAAGGCATGTTTACCAAGCACTTTGCTGATCCAGTTGGTCATGAGCAAACGTTGGATTATGCTGATATGCCAGCAGCACATCATGAGCAAAAACTCGCACAACTGGCGTATGGGGCGATGAAATTAGGTGAGCTGGGCGTGACATTTCATATGCGCTTACCCAATGATACCCATTCTACTGCACCAATGGATGAAGGCGACAGTTTTGCACAAGCGTGCTTGCTAAGGTTGGCGAAAGCACAATGACTAATAGGACCAACTCAAAAAAACTCCCTACAAATGACGCTGAAAACACATTTATAGGTTTTCCTGAAACAAGTCCCACAAGCTTTGAGCAGTTGGCACTGGGTCAAAACGTCACTGATCGTGCTATACAGGATAGCGCTGCAAAATGGACTCGTAAGCTATTCGCCTTGCCTGCTTATTATTGGGTACTAATTGCTCAAATTACCGTTATTTTACCTCATGCGGCGCATCTGCCGTTTTGGTTGATAGGTTTTGCGGTGGTCAGCATTGCCGCACAGTTACCGTCTATAAAAGCTAAGTTCAAAAAAATAGCGCATTTAAAACGTGTCTATCAAGGCATGCAAATGCTCGGCTTTTTATTGGGGCTGGCAGGTCTATGGCTGACTTACAATACAGCGTTTGGACTGGATATGGGCGTGGCGTTTTTAGTGCTATGTCTCATTAGCAAGCTGTGGGAGATGTATAAACGGCGTGATGCTTATGTGGTCCTAAATTTATCACTGTTTGTTCTTGCTGCGCTGTTTTTGATGGATCAAGGTCTTGTTACGACTTTAGAAGTGATTGTTGGTGCAGTTATCATTTTATTGGCATTTATTGCGCTTAATGATGATGGCAACACTCGCGGTGATGGTCGCTTGCGTACTTTGGGTGTGCTGGGTATCGGGGCGTTGCCGTTATTAGTCGTGCTATTTTTGTTCTTCCCGCGCTTGCCACCACTATGGTCAGTACAGCTATCAGGTCAGCAAGCAACCACTGGCGTGTCCGACAGTATGTCGCCCGGTGATTTTGCCAATTTAGGACAATCTACTGAGCTGGCGTTTCGGGTAGAGTTTGCAGATAATCGCCCGCCGCAACAGCAGTTGTATTGGCGTGGTTTGGTGTTTAGCGACTTTGATGGAATTACATGGCGTCCTAGCCCTCAGCAACGACAATGGCGACCTGCACCGCAAATGCCATATTGGATTGAGAATGCCTTTGCAACTGTCCCCGACTCAGTAAAAACTACGCCTACCAGCTATGAAATTATCTTAGAGCCGACGCAGCAAAACTGGCTATTTGGACTTGATTATCCTTTTGCTCAGCGCCAAGACGTCAGTATCACCTCAGACTTTACCCTATTAAAAGACCAGCCGGTTACCCAACAGCTGCGCTACGAGGTATTGCAATTTGCACCGATGCGTATTGACCCTGTTCTCTCTGATGAGTTGCGACGTTTGAATCTTGCCTTGCCAGCCGATGGAAATCCGCAAGCACGCGCGTTGGCACAGCAGCTATTTGCGCAATCAGACTCAGACCCAGTGCGTTATATGGCGGCTATTGAACGCTGGATTAATCAAACAGAATTTCGTTATACGTTATCACCGCCACGGCTGAATAATAACCGTATTGACGAGTTTTTATTTGAGACCAAAGCGGGATTTTGTGAGCATTATTCTTCAAGTTTTACGTTTATGATGCGGGCAGCTGGCATACCTGCACGGGTCGTGGCAGGCTATCAAGGTGGCGAGCTAAGCCGCAGTGGTAATGTTTGGGAAGTACGGCAAAAGGATGCGCACGCTTGGACAGAGGTTTGGCTTGAGGGTCAAGGCTGGGTACGTGTCGATCCGACGGCTTTTGTTGCGCCTGAGCGCGTCGAGCAAGGGATGGATGCGCTGACGCAATCGCAGGGAGCGGCGATGTTTGGTGATGGTGCTGGAGCACAAATCAGCTATCAGCAGTATCAAATGCTACAAACCTTACGTCGTCTCTCAGATCAAGCCAGCTACTATTGGCAAAAAGACGTCGTCGGTTACGATCAGGACAAACAAGCTGACTCGCTACTCAAATGGTTCAACATCCGCTCAGTCATGCAGCAAATTATTTGGTTGGCAGCGAGTGCTATCACTGTCATGGCTATTTTAATCTTTGTCATTTGGCAACGCCGCCGCAAGCGCTGGCATCCAGCAGACCAGCCGCTTGCACAGCTATCAAAACGTATTGGCAAAAGTGATAAAGCGCTTACTCGTCAAGAGAGCGAAGGACAGCTTGCTTGGCTTGAGCGTGTGGCAATGGCTATTGATTTAAATTCCGAAGGTGGTGTTGATACCTATTTAACAGATAGTGGTCATTCAGATATTGTCAAAGCAAAAATTATGCAGATGAGGCAGGACTATCGTCAGCTCCGTTATGGGCGTCTAAGCACATTTGAAACCAATCATAGCGAATACCAAGCCGTACTCAAACAGCTTAAGAAAGATGCACGTGAATTGTTCTAATGGCTGCTCTGTGAAGGCGTTGCTTAGCACGTGATAAAAAGTTAAGGATAATAAAGGAGGCGGTTCTATGGCAATCTACGTAGATTTTATGCAGATAGAATTTAAAGGCTATAAATGGTGCCATATGCTGGCGGATACGCTACAAGAATTGCATGATTTTGCCGCACTAATTGAAGTGGATAAGCGCTTATTCCATCGAAACGCCAGCTATCCGCACTATGACGTCACGGTACAAATGCGAGAAATAGCGATTGAATATGGGGCTATTCCTGCTGGTCGAAAAAAGATTATCGAATGTGCAAAGAAGTTAAAAATAGAGTTGCATGAGCAAATCGCACAGTCTGAGGATTGCTAGTACGTTAATCTTCTAGAGATATAAAAAGGTGGGAGTGCTTTTGCATCCCACCTTTTTTTGTTCAGGTTTTCATTTATAGCTTATTTTGCAATAGCTGCTTTACTAACGCCATTAAGGGCTTTTGCGATGCTATCAATAGCAGTATCACAACCCTTTATATTATGGCGGTCTTTGAGATATTCAGGATTGTTGTACGACAACCAGACCTTTTTATCGGCATCTTCACTGATAAGGATTTTTTGCGGCAGATCGATAGCGACGCTTTGCTCGCAATTCATCAACGGCGTACCCGCTTTTGGATTACCAAACATGATGACCTGCGTCGGTCTTAATGTTAAATTGACACCTTGGGCGTTCTTTTGATGATCGACGCGCGCAAATACTTTCATACCTTTGCTTTCAATAATTGCCGCCAGTTTATCAGCGGTATCTTGCACGGAATGATTGCTTTGCAGCGTAACCAAGCCTTTTTCGGCATCGATAGCAGTCATCGTTGCTGGCATTGATGGCATCTTATCAGGCGCTTTTAAAATATTTTCAACACTGGCGCAGGAGGATACGACCAATGCTAGGGCAGCGATAGAGAGAATCTTAAGCATGAAAAGTCCTTTTATTGTCATTGTTTATTCAGCGAATGATGGCTGACAACATCGAATATTTAGTGTGAACCATAATATTCCTTGTGCTTAGTAGTATTGTGCGTAATAAACCGCGCATAGTAAAGCCTCGCATTGCAACACACCTTAAAGAATGCCTAAGCCAAAACGCATAGCTAAACCAAATGCTCTGCTAGATAATCGACGAGCAGTCTAATCTTTGGCGATAAATGACGGTTGTGCGGGTAGACAGCCCAGATACTTTCTTCAGGCTCTCGATAGTTATTCAATAAGCTGACCAGCTCACCTGATGCTAAGTATTTTTGCACATAATAATCAGGTAGCTGGACGATACCCAGACCTTTTAACGCCGCATCGACTAGACTGTGACCACTGTTATATTGGACACTGCCAGACACGTGCAGGTTTTTTTCTTTATCAGCGTTTTTTCCAGAATCTATTTTACCATCTTCTATAAAGTGCCAATAGTCACGCGTGCCAAGTAAGCAGTTATGCTGACTCAGATCGCTCAAAGAATGTGGTATACCGTATTTTTCGAGATAAGCAGGCGCGGCACAGACGAAATTGGTACGACGGCTAAGCTTTTTTGCCATCATCGTCGAATCGCTTAATTTGCCGATACGAATCGCCAAATCATAACCGCCATCAATGAGGTCGATTTTTTGATTGCTCAAAAATGCCGTCACTTCGATATCGCGATATTGCACCATGAAATCATTGACTAATGGCAATAATTGCTGCTCGCCATAAGTGACAGGAGCGGTTAGTTTAATCCTACCTTGAGGCTTTGATTGTAAGTTGCTAACCGCCTGCTCAGCGGCATCCAAGCCATCGAGCACACCGCGGCAATGCTGATAAAACACGCGACCTTCTTCAGTCAGCGATACTTTACGCGTCGTGCGATAAAGCAGTTTAATATTCAGTCGCTTCTCTAACGCGCTTATCTGTCGACTGACTTGCGCGGTAGAAATGCCCAATTCTTTTGCCGCGCGCGTAAAGCTTTCGTAATCTGCTACATAAACAAATTCGCTAATACCATCCCAGCGCATGATTATTACCACTGTGTAAAAGATATTTGCAAATATAGCACATTGTTATCGCTATAGAAAAAACTATAATAGTCAGTATAAAGCTTTACAGACTGCTACAACTGCCGCTTGCCTCCATTCAACAAGCAAGATAAGCTGAATAGAGGTCTGCGCTTAATAACCCATAAAATGAATTAAAAAGAGAGATAACGATGTCAGATAAATTTATTAAATCAAAAGCCGCCATTGCTTGGGGTCCAAATGAGCCACTATCTATCGAAGAAGTGGATGTGATGCTGCCCCGTAAAGGCGAAGTATTGGTAAAAATCGTGGCAAGCGGCGTCTGTCATACTGACGCTTTTACTTTATCTGGTGAAGATCCAGAAGGGGTATTCCCAGCGATTTTAGGTCATGAAGGTGGCGGTATCGTTGAGCAAATCGGCGAAGGCGTCACCAGTGTGCAAGTAGGCGATCATGTCATCCCTTTATACACAGCAGAATGTGGCGTCTGTAAAATGTGCCTATCAGGCAAAACCAACTTGTGCTCAGCGGTACGCGAGACCCAAGGTAAAGGCTTAATGCCAGATGGCACTACGCGCTTTTATAAAGATGGTGAGCCAATTTATCATTATATGGGCTGCTCAACCTTCTCTGAATATACGGTGTTGCCTGAGATTTCTTTAGCGAAAGTAAATAAAGAAGCACCACTAGAAGAAGTCTGCTTATTGGGTTGCGGTGTCACGACTGGTATGGGTGCGGTCATGAATACGGCAAAAGTTGAAGAGGGCGCGACCGTTGCTATCTTTGGTCTAGGCGGCATTGGACTGTCAGCGGTCATCGGTGCAGCAATGGCAAAAGCCAGTCGTATCATTGCTATTGATATCAATGAGAGCAAATTTGAGTTAGCCAAGAAGCTTGGCGCAACTGATTGTATCAATCCAAAAGATTATGACAAGCCAATTCAAGACGTTATCGTTGAATTGACCGATGGCGGCGTCGATTATTCATTTGAGTGTATCGGTAACGTCGACGTTATGCGCTCTGCGCTTGAGTGCTGCCATAAAGGCTGGGGCGAGTCGGTCATCATCGGTGTCGCTGGTGCTGGACAAGAAATCTCGACTCGCCCATTCCAGTTAGTGACTGGTCGCGTCTGGCGCGGTTCAGCGTTTGGCGGCGTAAAAGGTCGCAGTGAATTACCAGGTTATGTTGAGCGTTATTTGGCTGGTGAGATTCCACTACAAGATTTCATTACCCATACCATGCCATTAGAGGATATCAACGAAGCGTTTGATTTGATGCATAAAGGCGAGAGTATCCGTACGGTTATTCATTTTTAAAAATCATTATTAATAATAGTGATTATAGATTTAGCCTCATAAAGTAGCAGTATGCTAAACCAAAAATGCCGTCCTTATATAGGGCGGCATTTTTTTGGCATTGGCAATTATTTTTTAGTGGAAAAAATTATTTGTTCGGCAAGCGTGGTTAGATCTGCTGCTACAAAGTCTGGCGCTGGAACGTTTGGCGCTGATAATAAAGCATTGTGCGGTCGCGTGAGAAACGCCCCTTGGCAGCCAGCCGCTTGAGCGCCAATCGTATCCCAAAGATGACAAGCGACAAGGCACAAATCCGATACGTCAACAGACAATGCATGAGCGACCATTTGATAAGTCTCAGGCGCAGGCTTGAACTTTGCAACCTGCTCAACACTAAAGTGCTGTTCAAAAAAATGGCTGATGCCAGCTTTTTCAAGCGGGGTCGGGGAAGCGCTATTTGCTGAGTTGGTCAATGTCACTAGGCGAAACCCTGCCTCACGCAGCTTGGTTAATGCTGGTATTACATCAGGATGAGCAGGCATTTTGCTCATACGCTCTTTTAATTCGTCGACATCGCTATCTATCAGTCTGACGTTATGAATATCAGCGGTCATCTGTAAGGCACTGACGCCAAGCTCACCAAAAGGCGTATAAAGTCCTGACAACGTCATGGTTTGTGAATATAGCACCAATTGGGCAAACCATTCTCTTAGCATCTGCCTGTCATCAAACAATCGGGTAAATAATGGCTCAAGAGTGGTAATGTCGAGTAGCGTCTCATTGACATCAAACACGATAATAGGGAGAGACTTATCAGAGAACATAATAGATCCTTTTTTGAACAGCTAAAGAAACCTTGCCAAGAAACCTCGTCAGGAAAACTAGGGCGTGTCTTCATTTCAAAAATGTTGATAAAAATAAGATAAATTGCCGTCAAACGAGGAAAATAGTGCAGATAATATCGGGATATTAACCAGCTGTTTGACGATGTTTGGCAAGATTTAACCATTTTTAGCCCATTTAGATGACTATCGAATGAACTGAAGATGCGCCCTAGTCTGGCATGTCAGCCAACTGCTGCAAGATATTTTTGAAATTTTCCACACCTTGTGCACCACTAACCAGATGACGCTTATTAAAAATTACCGCTGGTACGCTTTGAATGCCTTGTTGTTGCCAATGTTGCTCTTCTGCGCGCACCTCTTTAGCGAACCTTTGGTCTGCTAATACGGCTAGTGCCTCGTCACGATCTAGTCCAATCTCTGCTGCGATATCAGCAAGTACCGCATTGTCAGAAATATTGCGACCATTGGTAAAATGAGCGATGAATAACGCCTGCTTTAAGTCATGCATGCGACCTTGCTGATCTGCCCAGTGCAGCAATTGATGCAAGTTGAACGTGTTGTGCATACGCGTGTCATCGTTAAAATTAAACGTAAAGCCAACCTCATTACCCGCTTCCATTAATCGAGCACGGCTAGCATCAGATTCTTGCTTGCTCGAACCATATTTCTCCATAATATGTTCACGCATATTTTGTCCTGCGCTTGGCATATTTGGATTAAGCTCAAACGGATGCCAGTGAATCTCGTGTTCGGTGTTGGTTTGCTTGAGGGCTTCTGCCAGCTGGCGGTAACCAATGACACACCAAGGACAAACAACGTCTGAGACGATATCTATGCGTAGTGGCTGCTCTGAGAATAACTGCTTTGAATGTTCCATATCTATCTGCCTAATTCAGTATTTATTTTGGGGCTGTCCTAGATAAGTAAAATTATTTAGGATAGCACTATGAGAAAAAGCAAACTAAGTTGGTATAAACAAAACAGACTAATCGAGTTATTTGTTGCCGGTTCAACCGCCAGAACAGCAGCA
>NZ_CAJGZQ010000027.1 GCF_904846185.1 Psychrobacter immobilis
TTGATTGAGGGCCTTCACTTGGTGTTCTTTAACAATGATAAGACTGTATTTCGACAGTTAGTTAGCTTTTTAACCCCTAAACCTATGAAAATCGGGTGGGGATGATTTTTTTGTCGTGTGCAGAGATTATTTTTATAAAAAATTAGGAGCATGAGGTGTATCAATTAAAAAAAATCAGCACGGCAGTAGCTATGATTGGTTTTTCTACGGCAGTTTTTATGGGGCAGAGCGTTGCAGCACCACTGGATAGTGTAAATGCTAACAATCAAGCACCGACCAATAACTCTGACAACCAAGTACCGACCAATAACAATGAAGCCAGTATTAGCAAAAATAATGCTAATACTGTTGAAGAGGTCAGCCCTGTGACCAATGGCGTTAGCCAAAAGTCAGCACGTGATAGCAAAACCGCAAATGCTTCGAACAAATTTTTACCTACTATCAAGTATACGACAGACAATTTATCAGTTGCTGCGCAAAAGGTGAATAATGCCACTTGGAAAGAGGGTATGAATATCGACCGTATCATCGGTACTAAATTGCAAGCCTTATTAAATTGGCATCACAATGGTGTGGGTCCTGTTGATGGTTATTGGGGCAAAAATACCCGAAAGGCCATGCAAGCGTTTCAACAAGCAAATGGTTTGGCAGTCACTGACACGCTAAACAACGAAACATGGCAAGCGCTGACAAAGAATGAAAAACTCGCGGTGCAGCCAGTGCTAGTCAGTTATCAGATAACTGATGCGGATGTTAATATTAAAATGACAGAAATACCAGCTGGTGCTGAAGCCAAATCCAAACTTGAGGGATTGTATTACGAGAGCATCACAGAAGGGCTAGCAGAAAAATTCCATATTAGTGAAAGCTATCTTAAAGCGTTAAACCCTAAGGCTAGCTTTACGGCGGGTGAAACCATCACAGTTTATAATCCTGGCAACCCAAATACCAAGCCTGTCAGTCGAGTCGTTGCTGATAAAGCCACTGAAACGCTATATGCCTATGATGATAAAGACAACTTAGTTGCCAGCTATCCGACCACAGTAGGTAGTACGGCAACACCGTCACCAACAGGGACACATACGGTAGAGGTGAAGGTGCATGAGCCTAATTATACTTATACTGCTAAAGACGGTAGCAAGTCTATTCTTCCACCTGGCCCTAATAATCCAGTGGGCTCGGTATGGATCGGGCTTAGTAAGCCTTCTTATGGTATTCATGGCTCACCAGATCCTGATCGTATTAGCCGTCAAGCATCAGCGGGTTGTATACGCCTGACAAATTGGGATGCACTTGCTTTGCTAGGGGTGATTCAAAACGGTGCGACTGTCGAGTTTAAATAATGCCTCACTATTTCTTAATCATGCTACTTATTAATCATGATTTAAAAATTTGAAAGTAAGTCAACTCATAAAATTTAGACAAAAAAATACCGCTGAAATTTAGCGGTATTTTTTATGATAAAAACAAATAACTAAGACTGAATCACTAAAATATTGATAGGCAATAATGAGCAGGTTAGCATTTTCATTATTATTATCAGTTAAACCACCCAAGCGTCTATATCAGCTATCAGCGAAAAGAAGCCATTTAGCAACCAGCTGTATTTATATAAATGCTTTTATAACCATTTTAGTGTGTAAGAAATTAGTTTTTGCCACGATAAGTAATACGACCTTTTGATAGGTCATAAGGTGTCATTTCGACCTTAACTTTATCACCTGTCAAGATACGGATATAATGCTTACGCATCTTACCTGAGATGTGAGCAATGATTTCGTGTCCGTTTTCTAAACGAACTCTAAACAGGGTGTTTGGAAGGGTATCAATGACTTCGCCTTCAAATTCAATAATATCGTCTTTTGCCATAGTTGGTATCAATCAATTAAAAATAAGCCCATATTATACGTAAGTTAGCGGATTAAAGCAATACAGCACTAGGTTTTTACTTGACAGCCTGTAATCGTTATGTATGCCAACTTCTATTTATTCAGTCAGGTAAATTTAGCCAAATGGGGGTTAAAGGAGCATTTGGCAGTCGTTGTTGAAAATGCTCAGGATAGTAAGCATTGATAAAATATAGACCATCACCAGAGGCAGTAGGCGGTGCGATAGTACGATCTTTTTTGGCTAAAATATCTAAAAAGGCTTCTGGCTGTAACTCGTGGCGACCGATGGCATACAAGGTGCCCATTAAGTTGCGGACCATGTGATGCAAAAATCCATCTGCTTGAATGTCAAAAACGATAAACTGACCATGGGCAAAGAGTCTTGCGTGACTGACTGAGCGTACTGGTTGATTAGACTGGCAAGCAGCGGCGCGGTAGCTACTAAAATCGTGAGTACCGACGATCTCAGCCGCTGCCAGTTGCATCGCTGCTAAATCGAGCGGTTCATAGATATGAGTGACTTGGTGATTCAAAATAGCAGGGCGCTGTGCTTGATTCAGCGTGATGTAGCGATAGCGACGGGCAATGGCACCAAAACGCGCATGAAAGTCGTCAGGCATAGGTTGAATCCACCGCAGGGCGATATCATCAGGTAATAGACTGTTTACCCCGCGCAGCCAGTTATGAGTAGGACGATAGGCACGTGTCGTAAAGTGGGCAATCATATTGCTGGCATGGACGCTTGCATCGGTACGACCAGCCGCGACGACCTCTACCGCCTCATTTGCAACTTTACCGATAGCGGTTTCTAACGCTTCTTGTACGCCTAATACTTCTCGTTGTCGCTGCCAGCCATGATAGCGCGTGCCCAAGAACTCAATTGCAATGGCTAATGTATAGATTGGGGGCGTTTCAGCGTTGCTGCTGTTAATCTGGGACATGTTAATCTCGGACATGGTTGGTATTGGACATTTTCGTATTGGTTATTATAAAGTAAACATATTTAACGATAGTCTAACGTTTTTTGATAGTGGTGCCCGCCTGATTGACATTGTTCAACCAACGTTGTCTGCGCCGAGCGGGATTGTCATAACGCAGCAATAGCCATAACAGTCGTGCATAGATAGCGGGAATGGTTAAGCGTCCGCCAGCAATCACATGGTAATCATATTGCCAACTACCAGCCGCATAGCTGTCACTGACACCACCAAATGGAGATTGGCTAGCGCATATCACCATGTGGCCGTTTTTATAAGCAAGCTCTAGTGCCTCTGCTAGCGCTTGCGAATAAGGAACATTACCTGCGCCAAATCCTAATAGGATAATGCCACATGGCGGCTGTGATAATAATGCCTGTAGCTGGCTAGTCATTACCTCAGTGTCGTTTGGCAAGCAATATAAAGCATGAATGCGTGCTTGCTCAGCTCGAGATTCGATATGGTCAATCATTGCTTGCTTATCATCGAGCCAATGCTGGCGGCGGGTATCCGGTAAGTTTTTGATATAACTATTGGCAGGATAGGCAGCTCTGGAGTGACCCGTAAATGCCATTAAATCATGGCTATGAATTTTTTGTACCGTTTGCGCAGGCCAAGACTCACCGCCAAAAGCAATCTTCACACCCGACTCACCAGCAGCAGCCAGTTTTAATGAATCGCTGAGGTTATCCCATGCGTCGCTATGGTCATCGATATCATAGGAATGTATCACCTCGCTGTCTAACAGTGGGCGCATACTACCAGTGACGACTATACAAATATCACTGCCAGCAAATGCTTCTGCTAAAAATGCACCCAAATAACTCAAAGTATCTGTACCAGTGATGAGCACAAAACGCCTGTCGCCTTGTGCATAGGCTGCTAGCAAAAGCTGATAAAAATGTACAAAGTCGTTAGGGGTAAGTTGGCTACTGTCTTTAATTAAGGCATTATCCAGCCATGAGATTTGAGGCAGGTGGTTAGCGTTATCTTGGTCAGTCAATAGCTTCTGTAAAGTGGGTAAGAATATTTCTGCTGATAACGGTGCTAAGGGTCGTCCATAGCTACCAAAAGTACCGCCAGCATAAATGAGTTGGACAGGATTGGATAATGTATTTGTCATAGCAGAAAATGGCATAGTATGAGCCGTAATAAAGAAGTATGTGATAAAAAAGAGAGTTTAAGGTTGGATGCTAATAGCTAATAGCGCTCAGTAATAATAAATAGTATAAAGGTTAAATGCAAAAAAAATCAGCAAGTATTCTTAGTGTTATAGAATACTTGCTGACCAAAGAACGATGGGGCTTTTACGCAGTACGATCTAGTAATACTTTTGCTTGGTTCTGTTGCTCACTAGTGCCCTGAATTAATACCTCATTCAATAAGCGTTTGGCACTGTCGTATTCACCCAATTGTAAATATTGGCCTGCCAAATCCAGCGTAACTTGAGTGCTATCTAATGATTTGACAAAGTCAAAGTCGGCCGCAAAGCGCGAGGAAAAGTCTTCTGCTGTTTCAGCAGCATCTTCGGCGGTAAGGGTAGACTCGTCCTCAATTGGAGCAACTAGGCTGAGTGCTGTTGAAGATTGAGTATCGAATTCATTGTCTAATAAAGAGTTATCATCGAATAGCAGCGGGGCTATCGGTGTGACACTAGATTCTTCAGCAAGAGTATATTCTGAATCATTATTATCAAGCGATTGTGCTTCGAGATTAATATTTTCAAAGCTCTCAGTTTCGAAGCTTTCAGTTTCAAAGCTCTCAGTTTCAAAACGATCTTCTTCAATAATGAAGTTATCAGTATCACTATTTTCTTCAAGTACAGGTGCTTCGCTTTCTGTTAATGTTTCTATATCGTTTGGCGCATCGAGACTGTCTAAAGACAAAGTGAAATCATTTTCTTCGTCATTCTGGACAGTGTTGATAGACAATGCTTCAGCAGTTTCGTCAACACCTTTATCGACATCAGTTGCTAGATCATCAAAGTCTAAAATGAATGCGTCATCTTCTAGCGTCATTTCATCGTTAATACTATCAGGGCGTTCTGGAATGACAGAATCCGTTGCCTGCGCATCAGTTTCTTCAGATGAATCAAAGCTAAAGTCAAAATCACTAAGATCATTATCTTCTGCGGACACCGCAACATCAGTATCAGTTATGTCAATATTGTCAGTGTTCAGGCTTTCATCATCTGTCATCTCTAATGATGACGTGACTGGCGTCGTATCAGTCGCCTCAGATGCGCTAATATTACTCTCTAAATCACTCAGCGTAAGATCAAAGTTATCCTCTACATTGTCGCTAGTAAGACTGGCCTCATAAGATGTATTTGTTACTGCCGAATTAGACATGCTGTCGTCTATCAGCGTACTACGGTTATCTTCAGAGGTTGCTGGCTGATCAGATAGCGCGTTCTTACTATCGATTTGATGAATCGGTAAGTCAAAATCTATGCTTTCAAAATGGCTATTATCTTCTACGGGTGCCTCTTTTGCTGCGACTTGATTTTGCTCTTCCGAAAATAAAGCTTTTAACTCATCAGCTAGCGCAAGACTTTTTGGGTCGCTTTGCGTCTTGATGGCATCATAAACTTTGTTAAAGTTCTCTGGCTGATTAATAGTCGCGTAGATGCTGAGTAATTTAACAGATAATTGACCATCATTCGGTTTTTCTCTTAGGCCGCGACTGAGGGTTTCAATGGCTTTGTCATAACGCTGTTGATCCATGAAGCGCTGGGCAATCGTAATATGATCAAACTTATTGTCATCATCTTTGTGGCTTTGGGCAGGAGTGTTGTGATCCGTTTTTGGCATCGGAGCTGGCGTAGCGGTACTCATGCCCGGCTGCGCTGAGGGCTTTTGCGCTTTCTTTTTGTACAATAGTAAACCGGCTACTATTAGAATAAGTACCAATCCGGCGATGATATATAGCATATTGTCCATAGTTACTCCCACGCCTATGATCACAGCACACTGCGTTGATCAGTTAGGCAATTATTGATTGCGTAGTTTTTTGAGACGAGCTTGGAGCTCAGCCAGTTTTTGGTTTTGTAATTGAATTTTCCTCGTATAGCTATCAAGTGCACTGCTGGTTTTTGACAGCTGCTGAGCTTGAGCTGCCGTACTTTGTCTTGAGGCCTTGAGCGTGGCTAATATATCTGTGCTGAGACCATTGCCTGTTGTCGCTGCTGATGTTGCTTGGGTGCCATCTGCGTTGCCATTACGACCAGGTGCGAGCACTGAAAATTGTGCTTTTGGCAGCGTTTGTGTTTTAGTAATCATGGGTTTTTTACGCTGTTTAGCGACTTGATTTGTTTCAGACGGTTTTTTAGAGGGTGCTTTGGCAGCCTTTTTTACCACAGGTGTGTTTGCTCTACGGCTATATTGTCTTTGCGCCTCAATCGCCGCTTCTAGTTTTTGTTGTGATGGTACAACATCGTAACTGGGCAAGCTAAGCTTGGCATCCGCTTTGAGTTGACCCGCGTCTTTATTAATAAAGGCATCAGGGTTTTGTGTCTGAATCTGCTTCATTACTGTTTGAATGTCTAAGTCATTTTCTTGCGCAATTTGCTGTGCAATAACCCATAGACTGTCGTTGCGCTGTACTTGATATTGGGACGCAGTAGTAGTGCTGGCAGCCGTACTGATAGAGGCGTTGTTGGTGACACTAGATGGGACAGTGGCGACAGCTGTATTGCTGGTATCAAGACTGGCTTTTGCGGTACTCACTTTGTTGTCACTCGGCGTTGGCATAATAGGAGAAGCAGTCATCATGCCAGCTTCTGATTTGCTACTCGGCTGTATCTGGCGAGTGACTTGGATATTCAAAATATCGAGCTGTTTATCAGTGACAGCTGTCGCTGATAGACTATTATCTATTGGCATGGTCTTGTTATTGACTAGGGCTGTATCATTCGCTACATTCTTAGCAGAATTGAGGTTGATATTGCTGTTACCTATTGTGGTAACGTTGCCATTTGCACTCAAGCGACCATTGTCTAATCGACTGGTTGGATTACGATCATTGTCGTTAGCGTTAAGAGTATTGTTAACGTTGTTTAAACGACCATTATCTAGCCGGCTAGGCGCATAAGCAAGATTGTTGCCTTGCGAGGTAGGAGTCGTTGTAGGTGCTTGGATATTAGGTGCTGGCAATTTAGACGCCACCAACTCGCTCGTTGACGAGTGAGTAGTCGCTAGTATGGGCGATAATGTTAATGGCGGCGGTGCACCTTCTCTAACAGTCAATGGTTTAGCCGTATTAGAGGACACACTGGGTAGATTCGGTTTTTTTGCGCCAGTAACGATGTTTTTAGGCGTGTCAATGGGCAAACGGCTATTGAGCGGCATCAACAATGTCTTGGGAATGACGTTGCGTTGACCCTTATCATTTATGTTTAAAACCACATCAGCAAAAGGTGTAGATACAGGTTTTGAGGTAGTAATAAATACTTGACCGCTGGTCGCTGAGGTAGGTTTAAAGCGTACGGTCATCGAATCAGTTTGGGCTAAGCCCATTTGCTGATAAATAGTAGAGTTTGCCAAACTTGCTGAAAAGTCAGCGGCTCGAATATCACTGACCACAATGCTCGCAGCTAGCGGCTCATGCTGGGCAGAGGTCACAACAGTCTTGCCAATCGTTGCAGCTTGTGCACTCGATACGAGAGCCGCATAGCCTACGGAACAAAGTAGTGCCATCGAGACCGCGCGATGTACCGTAGTCAACCGATGAGATAAATGACAAGACATGTGCAGACCTTTAAGATATAAGTTATCTGTGCTGTTATAACAAAATACCATTTAGTTTACCAGTTTATTTCACAACTGTTGTGGACAATGCAAAAAATGTTTAAGTATTGTTTAATCTCGCTTTCTGTCGAGCAGCATTGCATCGCCATAACTAAAGAAGCGATAGTGTTCTTTAATCGCATGTTGATAAGCATGCTCAATGGCATCTTTACCCGAAAATGCCGACACCAGCATTAATAACGTTGATTTGGGTAAATGGAAATTGGTCAACAATCGATCTATCACACCAAACTTAAACCCTGGGTAAATGAATATATCGGTATCACCTGACCAGCTGGAGAGAGGCTGCCCGTTAACGGCTGTTTTTTGATAAGCCGTTTCGAGCACGCGTGTGACCGTGGTGCCAATAGCGATGACTTGTTTACCATTCGCATGGGTTTGATTGATGAGCTCAGCGGTTGCTTGTGGTAAATGTGCATACTCACTATGCATGGTGTGATTGAGCAAGTTGTCCGTTTTTACTGGCGCAAATGTACCAGCACCAACGTGTAAAGTCACAAAAGCCGTACGAATACCTTTTGCCGCAAGTTTGCTCAGTACCGATTCATCAAAGTGTAAGCTTGCAGTCGGTGCAGCCACACTCGCAAGCTTGGTTGGATCATGAAAAACAGTTTGATAACGAGTATTGTCTGTCTCATCCGCATGACGTTCAAAGTAGGGTGGAATAGGCAGCTCACCATAAAGCTCTAAATGCGGCAAGATCGGCGCATCAAACGCTAAAATAAATAAGTTGTCTTGACGACCAATCATCACCGCCTTCATATGACCGTCAGCAAGCTGCAAGTGTTGTCCAAGTTTGAGCGCTTTACTGGCTTTAACATGGCAAAGTGCAATATGTTCTTGATTCAGGGGTTTGTCATTTGCAGCTTCTACAGATTTTTCAGCCTCTACATATAAAGTCGCTGTCTCTAAATCTGAGATATCAACCAAACGTTCAATCAATACTTCAAGCTTACCGCCAGTATCCTTTTGTCCGAAGAGGCGTGCTTTCATCACCTTTGTATCATTAAATACAATCAAATCACCTTCATTTAATAACTCAGGTAACTCAGTGAATAAGCGATCTTCTACAAGCGTAGAGTCTTTTTGATTATTGGCGGGCAAATACAAAAGTTTTGAGGCAGAACGCTGTGAGAGAGGATAGCGTGCAATCAGGCTATCTGGCAGCTCATAATCATAGTCATCGACGCTCAAATAATTCAAATCATTGTTGTTTTTTTCGGCATCAATTGAGGCGGCAGTAGTAGAATCTATAGTGTGAAAATCGGTCATAATCAATCTTTAAATGAATGTAAATTTTGGCGTAATTGTAGCAGAAACGATGTCATGAAAGGACAGTTTAGTAACGACTCATGCGCACAAAACGGCTTGTACATTAAATAGCCTAAGCATTAATTGTTAGAATGAATCATTAACAAAAGCAATGAGCGTCAGTATGTTAGTCAAATAAATTTAACTGCGGCAACAATTGGGCGGCAGGTGCTAATGAAGAGAAAGTAACACCGACTAAGCGGATAGGTAGCTCACGAGGAATGTCTAAAAACAGTTTGTCTAACCAATAATGGGCAGAATCAGCACTGTTAAAGGCAGTCGATAGCGTGTGTGAGCGGGTGATTTGAGTAAAGTCTGCGTATTTAACTTTTAGAGTAATGGTATAGGCGACCAGCTGTTTTTGTTGCAATTGATGAAAGGCATCAGCATTTTGTTCATAAATTTGTATACGTAATTCATGGTTATCACTTAGATTGTCTTTGAATGTGGTCTCAGAACCCACAGATTTATGCGCGCGCTCAGATTTGACAGCACGCTCATCACGCCCATGGGCAATATCGTGATAAAACTGCCCACGCTTGCCGAACTCCTGCACCAATACAGCCGCTTGCATTCGCTTGAGATCCGCGCCAGTACTTACACCCATCGCATGTAAGCGCCTGGCAGTGGCTTTACCAATACCATGAAAGCGCTCGATAGGTAGCGTACTGATAAAGGCATCAGCGTCCGCTGGCGTGATAATGGCCGTACCATTGGGCTTATTGGTATCAGAGGCAATTTTAGCCAGCATCTTGTTAAACGACACACCTGCTGAGGCCGTTAATCCAGTATGCGCTAGTATTTGTGCCCTTAGCCAGTTCGCCATCAAGGTCGCTGAGCCTTTATGGACATGTAGCCCTGTAACATCGAGATAGGCCTCATCTAGAGACAATGGTTCAACATGCGGCGTTAAGCGGTACATAATCTGGCGAATATCGCTACTAACTGCGCGATAAACCTCAAAACGTGGTCTAACAAAAATGACTTCTGGGCAACGTTTACGCGCCTCATAACAAGACATGGCAGAGCGTACACCGAATTTACGTACTTCATAGCTGGCTGCCGCGACCACACCGCGACCACTTGGATCGCCACCAACCACCAGTGGCTTACCGCGCAGTTCAGGAAAGTCACGCTGCTCCACACTGGCATAAAAAGCATCCATGTCTATATGAATGATTTTACGGGGGCTAGCATTTATAGAAGTTGTCATACTCACTATTTTACCTGATTCAAGCGCTTTGATTGAGTATCAAAATTTAAATTTATCGATAGACTCCTTTGCTAGGTTAGTAGAACGCTAGCAATGATATATGAATAGTTTTATATGTCATAAATCTTATATATTATAGAGTTAGTTAATAATAAACAGTAGTATTAATTCAAAAAAAATCGTATTTAGCAAACATATTTTTGCTATTGAATTGTTTAGGTCTGCTGTAAATCAAACTCATTTGTACTCTTGCACCACCTGTCGTATCCACCTCACCGTTTGTCATAAATCTCACATTTAGATGTTACAGTTTTGATTCTGGTGTTTTACAATATAGTATCCGCGCTAATGGATGACTGTAAAACAATAAGTAATGCCTTGTGCGCCTCTATGACTATGTAAAAAAGACATTGCTTATCGCTCATGCCAAGATCGAAAATGGAGTTTTGGTAAAATTAACTCTTTAAGAGCTTGATGTTAGAGAGTTTAGAATGACTAAGGAGCTGATGATGAATAATGAACTAAAAGGGAGCGATTTAACAAGGGCGATGCTAGCACGCGGCGATAAAAAAGTATGGTGTGCGGTTTGTGATGATAGTGATGAGCAAGCAATGATGGATCATTGTGGTAATGATTTTACGGCTTATATCGTGTCATTTCGTGACGGACATTTTTATTGCAATGCTGGCATGCCGTGGGAGTTTGCCGTGCCCATTAAGATAATTGCGGTGCTGCAATCTGAAATAGAGAAGTAAGTGAAGCAATAATATTACCGGCACAAAAAAACCTCCTAATGAGGAGGCTGATTTGTTACTAATATTGGTACCAGTGGTCGGACTCGAACCGACACGCTTATTAGGCAACGGATTTTGAATCCGTCATGTCTACCAATTCCATCACACTGGCATGTTAGAAGATAAGGTCTATTAGATAGAGATTATCGAATTGGGCTACAGGGTTAACTCTGTATAGGCTGCGTATTATAGCAGCCTATTTTTATCCGTCAAGAATTATTTGATATAATTTTCAATTAAATTGGTTTAGCCTACAAAAGCACGTTCAACGGCATAATCTGCTTGGACACCCATGCGTGGTGAAACAGTCAAACCAAAATCATCCAAAATCGCTGAAACTTCAGCATTAAATGGCATGCTACCGCAGATCATGACACGGTCGTCTTCTTTATTCATCGGTGGTAAGCCAATGTCTTCAAAGAGCTTTCCTGAGGTCATTAAGTCAGTCACGCGACCTTGATTTTTGAACTCCTCACGAGTCACTGTCGGGTAGTAAATGAATTTTTCACGGTACCATTCACCAAAGATCTCGTCGTTAGGTAACTCATTTTCAAACATATCACGATACGCCAAATCATCGACATGGCGCACACCATGTACCAAGATGATTTTTTCAAAGCGTTCATAGACTTCAGGATCACGTGCCAATGCTAAAAATGGCGCCAGTCCAGTGCCTGTAGAGAGCATATAAAGATTTTTGCCAGGCAGTAAATCATCTAGTACCAAAGTGCCCGTTGGTTTTTTGCTGACCAACAGCTCGTCACCGACTTTGATATGCTGCAAGCGCGAGGTTAATGGGCCATCTTGAACTTTGATAGAAAAGAATTCTAAGTGATCTTCGTAGTTCGGGCTAGCAATCGAATAAGCGCGCAATAGCGGTCTGCCATCGACAACGATTCCGATCATCGCAAATTCGCCATTACGAAAGCGCAGGCCATCGTCGCGAGTTGTCTTGATGCTAAATAGAGCGTCATTCCAGTGATGAACCTCTGTGACCGTTTCGGTGCGAAGTTTTGACATAAAGTCCTCGTTAATAAGTTGCTATCGGTTTTATTAAGTTTAAATGAGTGTTAAATTAAAATTTTCAATGAAAAAGGGTATAGAAGGGTAGTAAATTTTCAATCACTATTAGAACAGCCAATCGTTTAAAACCTCTGTCACGCAAAGTAAGTAGCATAGCCGATGTTTTAACCAATGTTATGGGGCGATATTCTAACACCTTATTAAGCATTTAAAATCAGGAGAGGGACTGATAAGGTCTAAGGATAGATACGACTGAATCTGTCACCTGTCAAACCACGACAATGGCTGTTGCTGTAGATGGCTTATAAGGGTTGAAAAATAAAGGCTCTCATCGAATTTATGGCTCATAATACCAAAATTTAAAATAAAAATCCGTCTGGTAGCGACGATGCGGCATGATAAAATGGAATATCGTTAGTGAGTAATTTTGTATCACTAGATAATATGCGCTAAACGCTCTCATAAAAGTAGATGCTGACTATTGAACGGTTTTTTGGAGAAACATGATGTCTGATGATAATATCTCTTTGGCGGGTTACCACCATGCGCCAATGATTGGCTACCATCGTGCGCCGCTATCACAGAAATTTGGTGCGCCACGCCAGCCGAATTTGGTTGCGCTCACCAGTATCATCGAGATGATAGCGCCTTATGACTCGCCAGCAGCATTTGCCGGTTTAGACGCGTTCAGCCATATCTGGATCAGTTGGCAGTTTCATTATAACTATACCAATAAAGACACTCACATTGGCAAAAGCGGCACTGGCTTTCGTGCGCAAGTCCGCCCACCAAGGCTCGGTGGCAATCAAAAAATAGGGGTGTTTGCCAGTCGCAGTATGTATCGACCCTCAGCGCTTGGGTTATCTGTCGTCAAGCTTGAAAGTATCGAGGTTGTAGAAGGGCGCGTGTTACTTATTATTAGCGGTGCGGATATGATAGATGGTACGCCGATTATCGATATTAAGCCCTATGTCGCTTATAGCGATGCGCTCAGTAATGCAAAAAGCGGGTTTGCGCCAACTGCGCCAGATTTATTAGAGATAATTATTACGGAGTCTGCTTACGAGCAATTTATGATGTTGGTTGACGCTGGACGATGCGATAAAAATGACAATGAAACTGAAAATAAAAATAATAAGAAAGCTATTCATGCAAAAAATAATAGTGTGGAGACGCTTATTCAACAAATGCAAGAGCAATTGCTCATTGCTGATATCGAGACTATTAAAGCATTAATTGCGCAAGACCCGCGTCCAGCTTATCGTCGCGCGGAGATACATACGCCGTTTGTCATGCGTTATAAGTCTGTCGATGTGAGCTTCCAGTTGATAGAATCAGGGCAATTGCAGATAACAGCTGTTGTCAAAGTGAGCTTATAGTGCCCAGTGACGCCATTACTGCCGCATGAATTATCCATAAATCACTCCTCAATAAATAACGCATCAATAATAAAAGAAGAAAAAAATGTCTGCTCAGAAATATTCAATCGTGATTGATTTACGTTGGTGCTTAGATGAACTATTGGCAGATAAAGTGATTGATCAGCGTGGCTACAATTTAGTGATGACGAGCCGCCGTGATAAAGCGCAGCATCCACTCCTGACCATCAGTGAGTTTGGTCTGCCAAACGGTCATGCACTGGATAAAAATGTTGAGCATAAATTGACTTTGGTATGGTTGAATCAATGGTTGGCGGCCAAAGCAGGCATGGCACTTGTCCGTATTGATCCATTAAAAGTCGATGTCCCAGCCGTCACTCAACTAATGTCCTTTGAATATGCCCGCTCACAGCATATTTTGCCCATTGAAGTGACGAATGATGAAGTCGTCATCGGTACAGACCAGCCGTTTTGTACTGAGTGGCAGACAAGTATCGAAAAATTAATCAAGTCTAAAAGCTATCGTACGGTTTATATCAATCCTGAGCAAATCAATCGCTACCGTCAAGAGTTTTACCAAGTCACCCAAGCGATTGCAGGAGCAAATAGTGTCCACAAACGGGCGGCGGCTGATGTCACCAATGTCGAGGCATTATTGCAACTGGGCGACAATACCAACCCTGATGCCAACGATCAACATATTGTCAGAGTTGTCGATTGGCTGTTGCAATATGCTTTTGAGCAGCGCGCCAGTGATATCCATTTAGAGCCTCGCCGTGAGACGGGTAAAGTCCGTTTTCGTATTGATGGCGTACTACATACCGTTTATGAGATGCCATTGGCAATCATTGTCGCGGTGACGGCGCGGATTAAAATATTAGGACGACTGAATGTGGCAGAAAAACGCAAACCACAAGATGGCAGGCTAAAAACCCGTACGCCAAAAGGTCTAGAAACTGAGCTGCGCCTATCGACGATGCCCACTGCCTTTGGCGAAAAGCTGGTCATGCGGGTGTTTGACCCTGAAGTGCTGGTGCGCTCGTTTGCTCAGCTTGGCTTGTCAGGTAAACAGCTCGAGACTTGGCATGAGCTGACGGCGCATCCAAACGGTATTATCTTGGTCACTGGTCCGACTGGCTCAGGCAAGACTACGACGTTGTACAGTACGCTCAAGCAGCTCGCCACAGAACAAGTCAACGTCTGTACGATTGAAGATCCTATCGAGATGATTGAGCCAGCTTTCAACCAAATGCAGGTCAATCCAGGGGTTGACTTGCACTTCGCTGAAGGCATTCGCTCTTTGATGCGCCAAGACCCAGACATCATTATGGTTGGTGAGATTCGCGATGCCGAAACCGCCAATATGGCAGTGCAGGCATCACTGACTGGACATTTGGTGCTCTCGACGTTGCATACCAATGATGCACCAAGCTCACTTACTCGCTTGCATGATTTGGGTATTCAGCCGTTTTTAACCTCAGCGACGATACTAGGCGTCATGGCGCAGCGTTTGCTACGCACGTTATGTCCACATTGCAAAAAAGCCCTAGACGTGATCCCAGACAGTGAAATTGCTGTTCAGTGGCAGGAATTGGTTCAACCTTGGCGTGCGCCCGCTCCAGCGCAAATTTATACGGCGCAAGGCTGCGAGCATTGTCGTCATACGGGCTATCAAGGTCGCGTTGGTCTGTACGAGATCATGCCGTTGTCAAATGAGCTAAAAAAACTGGTCGCCGCCGATGCCAATTTAGATGTGCTTAAGCAGCAAGCGTACCGCGAAGGTGTGCAGCCATTGCGCTTATCGGGCGCAAAGCGTATTAGTGAAGGGGTAACGACTATAGAAGAAGTAATGCGAGTGGTGCCATTGCATTGACATCAAACGGCTAACGCTTGCTATGGTAAAAGGCTGCCTTGTAACTTAACTTTTTAACGCTCCCAGCGTACATTTTGGCGAATAATTTTGGCTGGTGTACCAGCAATCATGCAGTTGGGCGTCTCAACTGGTTTATTGACAAATGCCCCTGCTGCAATAATACAACCACTGGCGATAGAGACGTTTTTAGAAATGGTCACATTGGCGGCAATCCAAATATGGTCTCCTAAAATGACGTCTGTATGTGCCTTATTCACTCGCGCGTTAGTGTCTATATCATAGACCTTGTGAACGTCAGTCGCTCGAATTTCGATACCACGTGATATCATGCATGATTGACCAATGGCCACACTTTTATCACGCGCCAAAATATAGCAATCAATAGCGGTGGTATTATTGCCGATATAAATATGCAGATGATTACCGACAACCAATAATTGCCCCGAGAACTTAACTTTCTCTCCAATCGTGACTTGATTGTGATTGCCGTTGATGTCAATTTTTAACTCATTAAATTTGCCGCCCTTACCGATAGTAATTTGATTGTCATGACCTTTACGAATGGTAATGGTCGAATTGCCAATGATGCGTGCATCTTTGGCAATACTGATATGATTATTGAGCCCTTTGTCTTGTAATAAAAACCGCTTTTTATAAAGCTGTTTGGGTAATAATGTTTTTATAATCGGAGAAAGGCTGATGGTTTTTTTATGGTTCATAATGATGGGCTTATGAAAAGTGAGTAGAAGGCGTAATGTTTTCGCTAGCAAATGGCTTGTATGGTTGATTAGCTGTCTTTATATCAAGGCTCATGTCAAGAATATAGTCAGTTTTGATACCGTTTCAGACACGGTTAACCATAACTTTGATAGTGTAACGCTAAACTTTGCTTGAAAACAGCTGCCTTTGGAGCAATCAATACTCTAAGGTTTTAAACCTAATATTTTTTATTCATTCATGTTTATTAACGAGATTATTTATGTTTACTGATAGCCATTGTCATCTTAATCGCTTAGATTTAACCAAGTATGATGGTCAATTGTCTGGCGCGATTGACGCGATGAAAGAAGCCAATGTCACTCGGGCAATGGCGATTATGTGTGATTTTGCTGAATATGATGAGATTGCTCATATTGTCAGCACCTACGGTGATGAGGCGCTAAATCTTGGCATGAGCGTCGGTATTCATCCTTGTGAAGATATCAGTGTCTTGCAATCAGCGACAGTTGAGCGTTTGATCGAAACGGCTGATGCTGACCATGTATGGGCGATTGGGGAGACAGGATTAGATTATTACTGGTCAACGGAAAACAAAAAAGAGCAGCAAGCCAGTCTTGCTCGCCATATTCATGCCAGTCAAAGCCTGAAGAAACCACTCGTCATTCATATGCGTGATGCCAAAAAAGATACGATTGACATCCTAAAATCAGAAGGCGCTGAACATGGCATTATTCATTGCTTTACCGAAGATTGGGAGACGGCCAAACGTGCACTTGACTTAGGGTTTTATATTTCATTTTCGGGCATTGTTAGCTTTAAGAGTGCTCAAATGATTCAAGATGCAGCAAAAAATATGCCTAGAGACAGACTGCTTATCGAAACTGACAGTCCTTATCTAGCACCGGTGCCCAAGCGTGGTAGACCGAATGAGCCTGCCTACGTACCGTATGTCGCCAATTGTCTGGCAGAGATGTATGGCTGTAGTAGCGATGATGTTGGGGCATTAACTGCAAAAAACTTTGAGAATTTACTGGCACAGTATCACTAAAATGGTTATGCTATGACCACTCAGTCATTTATGATACAGTCCTGTTGCTTTACGTTATTTGAACTTATGATGTGGAGCGTAAGCCTATGATTATCAATGACTATTTAGCAAACATAAGCATATCTCCTTTGGTGTTTTTCGAGCAGACTTTGTATGATGTTATACGCTTGTCGCCGATGCATTCACCCACAGGACAGTCATATGCTTAATCTTGTCAGGTTTTAGGAGAGATTATGAGTCGTCAGCATCAGTTCAAGGCACGAGAAGAGAATATCTTAGCGATGGCAGAGCAATTGCTACTTGAGTCGGGCGATGGTGATATTACTTTAGACAGTTTGGCAGACCAGCTGGATCTGGCTAAAGGTACACTGTACAAGCATTTCTCCAGTAAAGATGAACTCTATTTGCGTATTATTATCCGCTATGAAGAACAACTGTTTGAGATTAATCGTATTGATGATTGTCCATCAGCAGGCGTTGCTCGTATGATCTTTCAGCAGTTATTTAATCCACAAAAAGCCATGTTGCTCAATCAAATCGAAGAGCGTTTGGCGGCATCAGTGACGGGTCTTAATCGATTGTTTGGTGAGCTATATGATATTCGCCGTCAGCGTATGAAACGCTTGATTGACATTATCAGTGCGTATTTACAAGAGCAGCATAGTAGTTTGAGCACGCGCGACTATTTGTCCTCGATTTGGGCGATGGGTCAGGGCGGTGCTGGACTATTAAATTCAAGCTTTTACCAGCGGTATTTGGGTCGCCGTGATACCTTACGTTATGCTTTCGTTCAGCAAATGCTTGAGTTGCCGAGCCATTATCCTGCGGCCGACGATGAGGTGATGGATGAAGATATGCAGGAGTTGGTAGAGCAAATCGATACTGAGTCAGAAGAGCACCGTAATACCAGTTATTAATATCTTTATTCAACTTATGGTCTTTTAACCCAATTTTTTTAAATTCGTGTTGCTATATTCATTATCGCAGCACGGTGCATCCATGCTAAAAATGGGTATATGCTTACCAGCTTTAGCGCCCAATCATAGTTTTATTCTTCATACCACAACCTACTTGTAGGTTTATAGGTGCAATATGCCGGTCACTGCCAAGACTCCGTCCAGCTCAGCGGTCACTTGCTATTCACACTTAAGTCATCAATATTTGCAGTATAAAAACACGGATAGATATCTCTTACCTCTGGTTTATCAGCATAAATCCTTTCTAGTACGAAACGCTCACATTTCCCCTTATGAATCCTCAAACTTTGCTCAGGTACAACAGGGCTTCACCCTTGTCGAAATTGTAGTAGTGGTCGTTATTCTATCTATCTTTGCTGGCATGATGAGCTTGTCGGTGGGTAGTAGTGAATCGCGTAAAAACCGTGCTTTTTATGAGCATTTAACGGATTCACTGAGCTATGTACGATTGTTGTCTGCTGAGCGTATGCAGCCGATGGGTTTAAGTTTACAAGCAGATAAACAAGGTCAAGTAGCTCCTGTGATTGTTACTTTATCAAATCCTTATACTGCCTATCAGACCAATGATACCCCGTCAAATAGCATGGACAGCACGCCTAAAAATTCGATGGAATTGTCTGCTGACCTGACAGGTATGTCGGGGGCGATGGGAAAGCAACAGCCAGTGCCTAGCTGGGAGATTGAGCCAGAAGTCAGTTTGCCGGAGTTACCTGCTGGGGTTAGTTTAAGGGTGCAAAGCTTGGAGGCTGGCAATCTATCAATGCCTGAACAGGGGCAAACATTGCAGCCTTGGTTTGCCGATCAAGCAATCCCACAAATATTATGGTTTGGTACAGGGCAAGCAACGCCTGTTACCATTGAGGTGCTGCACAATTCGCGTCTGGTGGGCGAGGTCATTACCATTATGCCTGATGGTAGTATGACGATCGGACAAGGGATGTAGCTGATGATAGATAAGGATGACATTATATCTGCTGACATAAACAAAAAGCCAATGCTATCGCATGAAAGCGGCTTTACTCTGATTGAGGTAATGGTAGCGTTAGCGATTTTAGCGGTTGTTGCTGTGGCTGCTAGCCGTGCCAGTAGTGCTTATCTCAGCTCAGTGGATGTCTTACGCACACGCACACTGGCACATTTTGTCGCACAGAATGCGGCCGCTGATTTGCGTATTCAAGAGACTTGGCTGACGGCCAATCGCACACAAACAATCAATGCTCAAGGGCGTGATTGGCAAGTAGTGATGACGGTCAGTGATGCCATTACGCCTGCTTTAAAAGAGGTGAATATCGCTGTCGCACCCATTATAGATGGACAGACGCGCACAGCCGTGACTGATATCAACGTAATATTGAGCAATGCGGAGCAAGACGTTGGTAGTTTGGACTTAAGCAGTTTGGGTGCTGATATTGCAGGGCAGTCTGGAGGCAATCCGTGAAGTCGCAGCGTGGATTTACGCTACTTGAATTGATGGTCGCCATGGCAATATTTGCGATGTTGGCGGTGGCTGGCTGGCAGGTGTTTGATAGCGTCAACCGCGCTCGCGAACGTGCACAATTTCATGCTGATAACTTAGCTGTTTTGCAATATGCTTATTTGCAGCTACAGCAAGATATGGGGCAAATTATCCCTTATCAAATACCAAATACTCAAAATATCAGTATGACAAATAACAGTACAAATGCCAGTGATAGCACAAACAATAGCGCCCAAGCCAATGAAACAGTGCCTGAGCCGTTTATGAGCTTGGATGGTGAGCATGTCAGCTTTGTTCGTTTTGCCGACCCTGATCCACGTTATCAAAGTAGCATGAGTGTCCAGCATATCGAATACATTTTTGCAGATGAGCGTTTAATTCGCCGCCAATATACCAGCATCGATGGTGGGCGCGATAGCATCAGCCTAGACAGTGTATTGCTAGAAGGCGTTACCGCAGGGCGTTGGCAAGCATATTTACCTGAACTGAGCACCAAATTTCCCAATAAAGACAGCAGTAATAACGGCAATAGCAGTACAAATACAACCTCTGGGCAAACGGCCAATGCCATAAACGTCAAGCCAGCAGTGGTTTTATTGCCCAAAGGCATTGCTGTCAATTTTACTTATCAGGATATGCCCATCACTTGGCAGTGGGCGCTTGCTCCTCAACCAATGCCAATTAACAATACCAACAAAAGCAATAACAATGCTGCTAATAATGGCAATGGTAGCAATAACGATAGTAGTGATAAGACTAATAATGACGACCCGAATAGCAATGTAAATAACAATGCAGGAAGTAATATTTAAAATGTACCACTGGGTCAATAATAAAGGCGGCTTAAGTCAATGACAGCGCACTCTCAGCGCGGAGTAGCGCTGCTCACTATCTTACTATTGGTGGTCAGTATTACCGTGGTGGCGGGGGCGATGCTTGCCAGTCAAAAGATTGCTATTAGGCGTAGCGGCTTATTGTTTGATCAAAATCAGCTGTCACAAGATATCAATGCTGGTCAGCAATTGGCCATCACGATGATTCGTGCTGACGATAAGCTGAATGACACAGATAGCGAGCAAGACATTTGGGCGCAGCCATTACCGCCTTATCTTTTAGCCAATCATAGCATCAGTATCGAATTGCGTGATGAAGCCAGTCGTTTTAATATTAATAATTTATATCAGAATGGCGCGGTTGATAGCGCCACCTTAGCCATATTTCAAAGGCTGTTGACACAATTAAATCTGGAACCTGATATTGCCATTGCTGTTCTTGATTATCAAGATACGGATAGCGACGTTTATCAAGATGGTGGTGATGAGAGTGTGGTTTATTCTCAGCAATCAAGTGGCTCAGCGAGTAAGACTTTGCCCAATCAAGCATTGGTGAGTGTCGATCAGTTGCAAGAGATTCGAGGGGTAAATGCTGAAATACTAGCAGCACTACGTCCTTATATTACGGCGGTTCCTTATTATGTGCCTATTAATGTCAATACTGCCAGTCCAGTTTTGCTGGCTGCACTGATAGATGGCGCAACCAGCCAACAGATGCAGGGATTGGTCGATATGCGGGCAAAGCAGGCGTTAGCCTCTATCGATGATGTGTGGAAATTGCCGATGTTGAGCAGCTTAAATGATGATCAGAGAAAGGCGTTAAAACCATTGCTCGCAGTCGATAGCCAAGCCTTTATGGCGCTTATTACCGCAACGGATAGTGCAAATCTTGGTCAACAAAGACAACGGTTTGCAACCGTATTGATTAGTAAAATTGCGACTGACGCTAGCGCGGCAGCAGGGAGTAACGCGAATAGCAGCACGCCTAACAATAATAATGGAAATAATGAGAATGGCAATAATAAAAAAGCCAAAGAAATTAAAGTGGTGACACAGCGTTTATGGGCATTTAGACCCAGTTTCTAACGTTGAGCCACCTAAAAAGAGTCGTGCTTAATACCGAGGTAGAATAGCTGACGTCACCTAATCTCCTAAGTGCGTCTCTTCCGTAGATTTCCAGTTATAAGCACCATAAAACAACATCTGTGCTTGGCGAGTGCAATTATGGAGCATCAGCTGTTTATTTTCTTCAATCTCATTCAGATCGATTTCATCATCATGGTCTTCAGTATAAGTCAGCTCCAACCAATCGATAATCCAAGAAAAGAACATATTTACCCCAGCTTCAGCCAGTAGGCGACGGTCATAGGCATTGATATGAGTAAAAGCAGGCTGTAGCGCTAAATCATCAGCCAAGCTTTGAGCATGTTTTTTGACAAGTTCATTAATGGCTTTGCGTACAGCTTCTGAGCCACCGTAGCGCTCACTGACTAAAAATTGCCAGTAATAAGGCTGATCACTGACCATATACAAGAACAGCTGAATGCTCTTAGCAATTTGGCGATCAAAGCTACGCTTGCGCCCAATCTGTAAGCTATCGCTTAGGATTGCCAGCGTACCGCCTAGTTCTTCTACCACCAACGCTCGACCAAGCGATTCCATGTCATCAAAATGCCGATAAAATGCGGTCGGCACCACGCCAACCTCACGCGTTACTTGCCGGAGGCTGATTGAGCTAAAAGACTGCCCTGTCATACATAAATCAAGCACGGCATTAAAAAAGGCGTGCCGAGTTTGAAGTTTCTTTTGTTCGCGACTGCTCATAATATTTCAAAATTGTCCAATAAGGGTTTATCATACTCATTTCAGCGTAAAAATACGACTGAAATACGCAACTTGTGTTAATTTACTAGACCTGCACGGGTCTTTTAAACCATCGTACCCCAATGGCCTTGTAACTCTTGTGCCAATCGATACGCCTCATGATCATTCATCCCAGTGATAAAGTCCAATATATTTAAGATATTATAATAGACATTATCTGATAATACCCGCCGATGCTCATCGAGATGTGGCTGTAACAACATTAGTAGGCGCTGCTGCTCAAAGGACATGGATTGAGGATCAGATGTTGCTCTACTACTTGTCCAAGCTAATGGCATAAGAGCATCTAATAAACGATGCAAGCATTGATTGGCCATCAATTCCATACGTACTTTGCTTGGGTGATTGAATATTTTTTCGCGTGCCAATTGCTTGGCCTGCAAGATGCCATTTTGCACATTTGCCTCACAATGGGTAAATAGACTGCCTTGCAGTGTACCAGCCAGCAATGCATCACTGTTGGCGACGAAAGCATCGGTCACGGTATTGACCAAGCGCATCATCGCACGGGCTCGCAATGACGCTAAGCTCTGCCTGACAGACATGTGTACGGGCAGATTGATACTGCTAGGGCGCTCACCAATCAGCTCATAAAATATGGCGGCAACCTCACTATAGGTCAGCATATTGAGATTGATACCATCTTCTAAATCTATCAACGCATAGCAAATATCGTCTGCCGCTTCTAGTAAATAAGCCAGCGGATGACGCGCAAAACCGTCGTGTTGCTCTGAGCGCGGCAAATTTAAGCAAGCTGCCAGCTCTTCTAATTGTGCTGACTCACTATAAAAGCAGCCAAATTTTTGTACATTTTGATGGTGGTGTTTATCATTGACATCGTTGCTGTGAGAGGCAAGCCACGGATACTTCATAAAAGCGCCTAAGGTCGCACAAGTGAGACGCATGCCACCTTTATCAGGATGGTGTTCATTACGTGCCAACAGTCGAAACCCTTGTGCATTACCTTCGTAGGCCAGCAAGTCCAAGCGCTCGTTGCTACTTAACTTTTGTAATATCGCTTGAGTGTCAGGCTGCCTAAACCAATCTCGAATGGCATACTCTCCCGCATGACCAAAAGGCGGGTTACCAATATCGTGAGCGAGGCAGGCGGCTTGTACAATGACACCGAAATCGGCTGGCGATACGCCTGCTGGTAGACCGCTGACCAATTTATCATGGAGCTTTTCTGCTGCCATCATTGCTAAAGAGCGTCCAATAGAGGAGACCTCAAGCGAATGAGTCAGACGTGTATGGATACCGAGCTGATTGGTTAATGGATGGACTTGGGTTTTTTGATTCAATTGCCGAAAGGAGTGCGAAAATACCAGTCTGTCGTAGTCTTTGTGAAACTGAGAGCGAGTACTCGTATTGGCGTTAAACTTTTTGGCAGCACCAAGACGCTGCGAGTTGAGGAGATGAGACCATTGCGTAGTAGGAGACGGCAAAGAGGTTGGAGTAGTTAGCATATTGAAACATCCGAAACCAAGGGAGCCTCTAGCATAGCAAAATAGCGCCCTTGGTACAGATATATAGTCAGAGAACTACATTAAGATTTCTGGCAGTTGAAAAGCACTTCTTCCTCTTCGGTAGCCACATTACTGCCCAATGTTTTATTTCGCAACGTTGCTTTGTCACCATTTACTTGCCATATGATGCCATGGGTGTTATCTAATCCGATATCACTGGTATAGATGGTTTTTTCAGTACTGGCGTCGCTATCAGAGGTAGCGGTCAAATCGTATTCGATACCATCGATGAGTAGGTGCACTGTCTGCAATGGAGCATCATCATGGTAGGACACACCGATAGTAGCAGTAGGCTCACAAGAGAATGGTGTGCTGTTGCTGACATGTTCTGCATGATCGTGGCCTGCGTGCGCGCTTTCTTCGTGGCTATGACTTTCATGATTGTGTCCTTCATGACCTTGTTCCATAGCATCGTGCCCTTCGTGCTCTTCATGAGCATGTTCAGCGTGATCGTCTACGGGTGTTATTTCTTCGGATACTACCGTATCACTTTCTGTATTAGGCTGACAGCCCAATAGAGAGCCTGTCATGATACTTCCTACAAGCGCAACACTGGCAAATCTAGAAACAGAGAAATAGTTGGTCACAATATGAGCCCTCAAATAATAAAATAAAGATATGTTATAATATAACAATGTTAAGATAAAATAAAGCCGATGATGGAGAATTTCCAACATCGGCTTATTAACTATCAGTCAGGATGTACCGCTTAACGTTACACGTTAAATCTAAAGTGCATGATATCGCCATCTTGTACGATATAGGTTTTGCCTTCTAAGCGTGATTTGCCAGCGGCAGCTGCGCCTTTTTCACCGTTGTATTCGATAAAGTCATCATAAGCAATGACTTCGGCACGAATGAAACCACGCTCAAAGTCAGTGTGAATCACGCCAGCTGCTTGCGGAGCCGTTGCGCCAACTGCAACCGTCCAAGCACGCACTTCTTTAACCCCAGCGGTAAAGTAAGTCTGCATATCTAGCAAATCATAACCACCGCGAATGACTTGATCAAGTCCGGCTTCTTCCATATCCATCTCAGCTAAGAAGTCTTTTTTGTCGTCTTCATCAAGCTGAGCGATTTCAGATTCGATTTGGTTGCATAGAGCGATAACGATAGAATCTTCGCCAGTCGCATAGTTGCGTACCGCATCAAGGTAAGGGTTGTTTTCAAAGCCATCTTCACTGACGTTAGCGATATACATGGTTGGTTTTAGGGTGATTAAACCATAACTTCTGATGAGTTTTTTCTCATCAGCATCTAGGTTCGCTGCGCGTGCCGCTTTACCTTCGGCTAATAAAGGCTCAACTTTTTTGAAGATATCAAGCAATGCTTGCGCGTCTTTGTCGCCACCTTTAGCCTTCTTGGTTTGGTTGTGAATGGCACGCTCAACGGCCTCTAAATCTGCCAATGCCAATTCAGTATTAATGGTTTCGATATCATCGATTGGGCTGACGCGACCATCAACGTGGACAACGTTGTCATCGTCAAAACAGCGTACGACGTGCGCAATCGCATCAGTCTCACGAATGTTGGCTAGGAACTGGTTGCCCATGCCTTCGCCTTTTGAAGCACCAGCGACCAAACCTGCGATATCCACAAACTCCATCGTCGTTGGTAATACGCGTTCAGGCTTAACGATATCAGCCAGTTTCTTTAGGCGTGGGTCAGGTACTGGTACGATACCTGTGTTGGGATCTTTGGTACAAAACGGAAAGTTTTCAGCGGCGATACCCGCTTTGGTCAACGCATTAAACAAGGTGGATTTACCCACGTTTGGTAGGCCAACGATGCCGCAATTAAAACCCATAACATTCTCTCAATATAGTAATAAAATCAGTTGGTATAAAGGTTGGTTAAATGATAAATCAAAATTGGACACATTGTATCAAATTTACCTGAATAGGGGTGAGGTTGTTGTGTTGTATACTGAGATTTTGCGTTTGGTCATGACTGGTAATTTTGCTGTTTTATCGATTATGGTAAGCTGTGCTATAAAAGGATAGTTTGGCTTGTAGGCGTATGACAGGTAAGCGCCTACGACTCGTTACACTGTACGAGTAATCTTCATTATGAACACCAAGCGCTCTCAGTCAAATCTGCAAAACACTATGTATAAATGCGCCGTTTCGATAAAGGCCGCTAAAATAAAACGAAAGGCAAAACCTTATAATGACTACCACGATCTTTGACACGCGCCACTACAATTATCCGCAGAACTTCATCGAGATTAAGCCCAAGCTGGCGCGTCTGGAAAAGGCAATTAAAAAGCTAGAGGAAAATTTAATCGATGCTAATAATGATGCAAGTATTGAGCTACTAAATGAAAGGCTGAATGGTGAATTAGGGTTAAAAGTAGACTACGCTCGTGAATTAAATCCTGACCAATTATTAGCAGCCACAACTATCGAAGGCAAAGTTTTGGTTATAGCAGGAGCTGGCTCAGGTAAGACTAAAACGCTTACGTATCGTACCAGTTATTTATTAGAGAGTGGGGTCACGCCCAAAAGCATCTTGCTACTGACCTTTACGCGTAAAGCCGCCAATGAAATAAAAGATAGAGCTAAGTCTTTGCTTGCGAATACCTTATTTGATAAACAGTCTGATGAAGACTTGGTAAAGGATAAGCTGCCAACTGATAAACGGCTCAACGATATCACCAGTGGTACTTTTCACTCTTTTTGCAATATGCTGCTGCGTCAATATTCAGGTTTATTGGGCATTAATCCGCGATTTACGATTTTAGACACGGGCGATAGTGAAGATGCCATCGACTTAATTCACAAAGAAAAAAAGTATCCCGCGCAAAATAAGAGCCAAGCATTCCCGCGCAAAAAGACACTGCAAAATATCATTTCTAGCTCTCGGAATAGACGTATTCACATCTGTGATTTAATCGAAAGCAGTTATCCTGACATCGCTGTGCATATTCCTATTATCGAACAATTGGCAGTTGATTTCCATGAGTACAAGCGTGCCAATCATCTCTACGACTTTGACGATATTATCAGTCAGGTCGTGCGCCATTTGAAGACGAATGATACCTTTCGCCAAATGCTACAAAACCAATATCGCTACATCATGGTCGATGAATATCAAGACACCAATATTCCGCAAAAGCAGCTTATCGATCTGATTTGCGCACCTGCGTCGGTCTCGCTGATGGTCGTTGGCGATGATAATCAAAGTATCTATGCGTTTCGCGGTGCTAATTATGAGAACATCTTGCTCTTCGGTGAGACCTATCCAGAAGCAAGCCTGATTAAACTTGAGCAAAACTATCGTAGTACGCCTGCTGTTTTAAATTTTATCAATGCATTGTCCGCGCAAATCACGTTAGGGTATCAAAAACAATTGTACTCTGGTGCATTGATAAGTGGGCATAAGCCAGTGTTTAGCCGCCTAAGCAATGAGACAAAAGAAGCGAAATATATCGCCGATAAAATCATCGAGCTAAAGTCGGATCATGACTACGATGATTTTGCGGTACTGTGCCGCACATCTTTTCAATCTAACTATGTCCAATTAGAGTTTATGGAGCGTCATATTCCATTCATTGTGGTGGGCGGTATCAAGTTCATTGAAAGGCGACATATCAAAGATGTTTTGGCCTTTGTTAAAGTCCTCTATAACCCGAATGATACGATTGCTTGGCATCGTATTTTAACCTTATTCCAAGGCGTGGGAATAGTCACCGCGACGTGTTTGACCCAAGCGATTAATGCCGATAACAACTCCTTTGAGCCACTACTCACGCCAAAGTTTGCTAAAAAAAGCGCACAGCTTGAGCCTTTATATAATACGCTGACTAAGGCAAATCAGGCTGAATCCGTCGAGAGGGTCATTGAGCATATTTTAGAGTTCTATATTCCTGTCTTAAAAACAATTGAAGAAAATTGGCGAGAGCGCAACGAAGACTTTCGTGTGCTCAAAAATTTGGCAATAGAACACAGTAGCCTTGATAACTTCTTAGAAAATTTGGCACTCGATCCGCCCAATGATTCGGTCGCAGCCATGGATAAACCAGAAGATAATGACACAGATAAAGTGACGATTTCGACCATTCACAGTGCCAAAGGTTTAGAGTGGCCAGTGGTGTTTGTTAACTCATTGGTCGATGGTATCACGCCGCACTATCGCTCTTTGGATGACTTTGAGGAGCTAGAAGAAGAGCGTAAATTATTCTACGTTGCTTGTAGTCGCGCCAAGAGCAGACTGTATCTAACGGCACCTGATTACTTTGCCAGTTATTCAGGGTATTTTGACAAGCCGTCGCGGTTTATCGCGGAGCTGTCTGCTGATGAAGTGACGGTAGAAAATTCTAAACAAGTGAGAGAAGAGAGTGATGATCCAGTGTGGTGGTGATTTTTTTGTTTATCGATAAATAATGTAAAAATACAGGCATAAATAATGCGCGTTTGTTGTTAGAATGGTATCGGCGACCGATTCTTTACACCACCTTCGTACTACTCAGCATGGACTTTATCATTAATGAAGAATTTTATTGCCGACGTGAAGGCACTTTTTAGACAAAAATATGATGCCGACGCTCAAGGTAATAAAGCAAATAAGCCCGCCTTTATAGACTTGCCACCTGATATCAAGCCCGATAACCGGCATAGAGTAAGTCAGTCTAGTCAAAATGATGATACAGATGATTTCGCGTCATTTATCATCTCATCTGGTAAATCTAACAATGTTTCTGGTGTTTCAGCCAATAAGCAGTTAGGACGCTGGTTCAAAGAAAATGAATCCTTTGATATTAAAGGACGCTTTATTGACCGCGGTTTTTATTATGTTGGTGGTCAGCTTACAATGCTAACGGGGTTTGGTATTGAACCTTCGCTAGTCGATGACAGTTTACCTGCCAGCTCTCCAAACATCATCCACAGTATTTCGCAAATTTATTATGATGAGTCGCTTGGTTATTGGCCAAGTTATGAGCGTTTGTCCATTAAATGCCGAGGCGCTTATCTTGATTGGCTAGCTTCAAATCGCGCGCATCCAAGTACGCCTATTGGCTATGTATTCATTTATTTTGGCGGTTTTGAGCGCCGTATCATTGAACATATTAACGATGATGTTGTCTCCGATACTGAGTTTATGGCTATCTATGAAGAAGTGACACGACTCAATCGTATTTATGGCAGCCAGTCTGCTTCGTTCGACAGTTATTCAGCACATTTTTTAGCATTTATGACTCTTATTCGGTCCTTGTTATTTGAAGACAAAGCGCAAACAGGGCATTTACTACCACCGCCTGTCACTAGCCAAAACCTAAACTTTAAGATGCATTTGGCAAAGACGGTAGCGTTGCAATTGCCTATTCCTGCGTCATTAGCATGGGAGTGGTTGGTATATTCTAATGAATACAATTTTAAAACTCCCGCCAAGCGCTGTGAAGATACGTTCAAAGATTTATTTAAAATTCTTTACCATGACGCTTATCCAAACGGTTTTGTAGTTTCTGCCAATAAAACTAGGCTCAAGCTCATCTATAACGCTGCCAGTCGTTCTATCATTAGCGTAGAGCTTACACTTGATGACTTGCCAGACCCAAGCATCCTGCGAGCACCTGTCAAAAAACTTATAACTATCGCTGAACAATGCAATGATGCTTTAGATGTTTACAGTCGTTATCTGGGAAAAGAAGGCCGCTCGGCTGATGATATTGCCGCTGTTATGCTACTGCCGAAACCCTTACTTCATAACTATCACCATCCTGCAATTGAAAAATTTAAAACATGGGCACAGTCCATTATAGAAAACGATGAAGGGCTGACAACGACTAAAGAGTTATGGGCATATTTGGATAAAACTTTGCCGCCAACATCTAGCAAAGCGCTGAGTAAAAAGCAAAATGAGCTGATTATTAATTTGGTAGAGCTTGCTGGTTTTGGTATTGCTCCAGACCAACGTTATCATCAGACGCGCCTGCAATCGGACGGTTATGCCGTGCTATTTGCTTGCGGTCATGGTGCGCATTGTGAAGGTTTCGAACCGAGCTCGTCGTTCTATCAAATCAGCCTAGCTATGAGATTAGGGGCAATGGTAGCGACTATTAATGGTTATGTTGATAAAAGGGAAGTGGATACACTATTGACGCTGCTCAATCAAGACAGTCAACTGACCACTATTGAAAAAGAATCGCTGACCGCTTATTTGCTATGGCAGTTAAATACCCCAGCAAATATGGCAGGTCTAAAAGCGACATTGGCTGATCTTGACACGCAATATATTGGCTTTATTAGCCGTTTTATCATTACCGTTGCTTTAGCGAATGGCAATATTGAACCCAGTCAAATCAAACAAATAGAAAAGTTATATCAAGCTTTAGGTCTGGATAAAACGTTAGTGACTAGTGATATTCATCAGCTAACGACGAATAAAAAAGTAAACATAGGCATAAAAAATGAGCCCGAAACCAAAGACAATAGCAGCAAAAGTAGCCGTTCATTTAGTTTTGATGCCGAACTGTTGGCGCTACATGAACGTGAGACTGCAGTGGCTAAAGCGATGCTAAGTAAGATCTTTGCTGTAGAAGATGAAGAAAGCGAAGATGATATAAAAGAGAGTGTACTATTAAAAATAAGCAGTAAGACGGCGACTGAGCATCACAGTAACGCGCCTGTTAACAATCATAGTTCAGGTAATGAGGCGGTCATAAACGGACTAGATCGTAGTCACAGCCAACTGTATCAAGAGCTTATTAGTGCCGAAGTATGGCAACGTGAAGCCGTCAACGAATTATGCGAATCGTTAAATCTAATGATAAATGGTGCTATCGAAACCATTAACGACTGGGCATACGATAAAGTTGATGCACCCGTATTAGAAGATGATGATGAAGTGGTCGTTGATTTTGAGATTGTCGACGAGTTAAAAGCGTTGAATTCATAGCACACTAAAAATAGTGGATTAAAAAGGAATAAAGATGAGTAGTAAAAAAATTAGAGCCAAAGAACGCGACGCGATTATCCAGTCGCTCAAGGCTGGCGTTACCCCCAAAGTTGGTATTCAGCATATCCAAGTGGGACGTATTAATGAGCTCAAAGCTTTGATAGATGATATTGAACGTGTGGCTGATGGCGGTTCTGCGTTTCGGCTGATTATTGGGGAATATGGGTCGGGCAAGACTTTCTTTTTGAGCGTGGTTCGCGCCATTGCACTTGAGCGTAAATTGGTCACGGTGAATGCGGATTTATCGCCTGACAGACGCATTCAAGCATCGTCAGGCCAAGCGAGGAATTTATATTCTGAGCTGATGCGTAACTTATCGACGCGCAATAAGCCTGATGGCAATGGGCTTGCTAGTGTGGTTGAGCGTTTTATTACCGAAGCACGCAAACAAGCGGACAGTAGCGGAGAGGCTATCAGTGACGTTATCCAGCAAAATTTAGCTGAATTGACTGAGTTGGTAGGTGGTTATGATTTTGCAAAAGTCATTGAAGCGTATTGGCAAGGGCACGAAGAAGGTAATGACGAGTTAAAAGCCAACGCTATTCGCTGGTTACGTGCAGAATACGCTACTAAGACTGATGCCAGACGCGACTTAGGTGTGCGCACTATTATTTCCGACTCATCCTTTTATGACTCTTTAAAAATCATGAGTTTATTCGTCCGTCAAGCTGGTTATCAAGGATTGCTCGTTAATTTGGACGAGATGGTCAATCTATACAAGCTTAACAGCACTCAAGCGCGCCAAGGTAACTATGAGCAAATATTGCGTATCTTAAATGATTGTTTGCAAGGTACAGCTGAGCATTTAGGGTTTTTATTAGGGGGTACGCCTGAGTTTTTACTCGATCCGCGCAAAGGCTTATACAGCTACGATGCTTTGCAAACTCGCTTAGCGGACAACAGCTTTGCCAAGCAGGCAGGGGTAATTGATTATTCTTCTCCAGCGTTACATTTGGCTAGCCTAACGCCAGAGGAGCTGTATATTTTGCTAAAAAACCTACGTCATGTTTATGCAGGCGGCGATGAGTCTGCATATCTAGTGCCTGATGAATCACTACAAGCTTTCTTGCAACACTGTAGCCAAACGATTGGCGATGCTTACTTCAGAACGCCACGTAATACCATCAAGGCATTTTTAGATATGCTAGCTGTCATCGACCAAAATCCTACTATCTCATGGAATCATCTGATTCAATCCGTAGCTATCGACCCTGAAACACCTTCAGATATGGACATCGATATGAGCGACCTTAGTGACATGGATGAAGATGATGGACTAGCAGACTTTAGCTTATAAGACGAATGCCTACTTTGAGAGATTTAATTTGAGAGATGCCCATACTGAGCTTGATAAGCGTATACAACGCTGGATATTTGACCAAGGCTGGCATGGACTCCGGGAAGTACAAGCCAAAGCCATTGCGCCCATTTTATCAGGGCAAACGGATGTGCTTATTAGTGCGGCAACCGCTGCGGGTAAAACAGAAGCTTTCTTTTTGCCTGCCTGTAGCGCTATCGCTCATCAAGACAAGGGCGTTGGTATTCTTTATATCAGTCCGTTAAAAGCTTTGATTAATGACCAGTATCGACGCTTGCAAAGTCTAGCAGAGCTGCTCGATATGCAAGTGACGCCTTGGCATGGTGACAGTGCGCTAGCTAAAAAGAAGCAACAGAAAAAGTCGCCATCGGGTATTATTTTGATTACCCCTGAATCGCTTGAGTCTCTACTAATACGAGATGCAGGCTGGGTGAAACAAGCTTTTGGCGAGCTCAAATATATTGTCATTGACGAGTTTCATGCCTTCTTGGGTAGCGAGCGTGGTCAGCATCTATTGTCACTTTTGACCCGTCTTGAGCATGTAGCTGGACGGCTAGACGCGCCTATTCCACGAGTGGCATTAAGTGCAACTTTGGGCGATATAGAAACTGTGCCTTTATCACTACGCCCCAATAATTCTTTACCTTGTGTCATTATTAAGGATACTGAATCGACTTCCAACGTCAAAGTTCAGCTAAAAGGTTATGTAGACCCTAACCAAGTAATGCACAAGCTTCAAAGCAATGGGTCTAAGAGCTATTATGATAATAATGACATTGATGAGAGCTATATAGCTATTGATTCGAAAAGCGAAAGTGCTCAGATTAGTGAGTTTAAGGATGATAATTCTCTAATTCATAGTTATCAGCTTGCTCATGATGCTCAATCACAAATATGCACGGATTTATATCGCTTCTGCCGTGGCGGTAATCATCTTATATTCGCCAATAGCCGTAAGCGTACTGAACTCATAGCTGCATTGCTAAGTGACAAGTGTGAGCATAATATCGTTCCCAATGAGTTTTTCCCCCACCACGGCTCGTTAGCAAAAGAATTAAGAGAAGGTTTAGAGCAGCGTTTGCAAAAAGAGGATTTGCCGACTACCGCCGTCTGTACCATGACTTTAGAGCTAGGTATAGATATTGGTAAAGTTGATTCTGTCGTACAAGTGACAGCTCCGCATTCAGTTTCAAGCTTACGGCAACGGCTTGGGCGCTCGGGTAGGCGCGGTGGTTCGTCAGTGCTGCGTATGCTTATCACCGAAAAGCAAATCGATATCGATACCAGTTTGGTGGATAGACTGCGACTACAGCTTATACAGTCATTAGCAATGATAAGACTGCTTATCGCTAGCAGATGGTTTGAGCCTGCCGATACGTCGCTCTATCACTTCTCAACGCTCCTTCATCAAGTGCTCGCGACTATCGGTCAATGGGGTGGTATCCGTGCCGACCAAATTTATACTTTGCTATGTAGACAAGGACCTTTTCAAAAGATAACGCCTACTCACTTTAAATCCTTATTATCACAAATGGGCGCGATGCAACTGATTACTCAGCTTGGCAATCAGCAATTGGTATTAGGGATAGTAGGCGAGCGTATCGTTGGTCATTATACTTTTTATGCGGTGTTTAAAACGCCAGAGGAATATCGTCTTGTGGCTGGTAGTAAAACACTAGGCACATTACCCGTCACTACTTTGCTGCTACCCGAACAATACATCATCTTTGCGGGTATACGCTGGCAAGTCAAAGATATCGATATGGATAAAAAGGTCATTTATGTGGTTGCTGTCCAAGGCGGCGGTCAGCCTCCAAAATTTGATGGCGGCGGAGATATGTCGATACACGACCGAGTCCGTCAAGAGATGTATGACATATTAACTAAAGGTGACTATCGTATTTCAGTCGGCGATAAAAAAGTCGATTTTGCTGATAAAACGGCGCGTGAATTGTTTACAGAAAGCATTGAGACTTTTGATAGGTGTCAATTGCGTCATCGGCCAATAATAGATCAAGACGGTAATACTTATATTTTTACATGGCGCGGAGACAAAGTCGTTCATACCCTAGCAGCTTTGCTTATGCAGCATGATTTCTCTACTGAGGTATATGCAGGAGTTATCTGTGTTCATAAAGTCAATTCGGTTCAGGTTATTAGGTTTTTGAGAGATTTAGCCTCCAGTAATATGCCGTCTGCGACTGAGCTTGCCGAAAACGTACCCAACAAGATGATTGAGAAATTTGATGAATATTTGCCTGAGGATTTATTAAATCTTGGCTATGGTGCAAAGGCTTTTGATACTGATGGTCTCAGTGACTGGTTGCAGCTATTATTTGAAAGAGAAGTTGACTACAAATAAAATTTTGGAAGCTACGCAACGCACCACCTTTTTGTAAAATATGTTTATTACTTCAATAGCGTTTCTAAATAACCGACTAGAATTACCTATATTCAGTTTAGAAAGAATAATTTAAAGACAAAACCTTCGTTAACTTATTAAATTATTCCTATCAAAAATACCTTTTCAAAAACCCCATAACCAAAAGTATTTAATAGCAAAAATATTTATGAGATTGGGGTTTAATATTCAGCTCAATACGTTACTATTACCACCTTATTCCGTTAGACCCTCATATTTGATACTCTGTATTAACACCATAAGAAAAGGATAGGTTATGCGCTATGAAGTGATCGTTATCGGTGCAGGTATGGTTGGCACGTCAGTCGCGTGGCATTTACAAAAAAATAATTCAAAAGTACTGATGTTAGACAAGAAGTTGCCAGGCTCAGAGACCTCGTATGGCAATGCAGGATTGATTCAGCGCGAAGCCATTCATACCCATCCTTTTCCTCGTCAATTGACTGAAATGATCAGAGTATTACCGAACCAAGGCACTGATATTCGTTATCGTATCCCAGCAATTTTGCGTTATCACCAAGCGTTGTTGCAGTATTGGAAATACTCTACGCCCGCTTCGGTCAAAAAAATAGAATCAGAATGGCAGACATTGATTGCGCATTGTACCAATGAGCATCAAACAATGATTTCAGCATCTGGTGCTGACGAGCTAATTACTCGTGATGGTTGGTTACAACTGCATCGTTCTGAAGAGACGTTTAAAGAAGCGCAAGCATCAGCCATTGATGCGCGCAATCAAGGAGTTGAGCATAACGTATTGAACCTTGAAGCGCTAAAAGCCATGGAGCCTAGCGCTAATTTTGAAGGTTTCGTTGGTGCGATTCATTGGAAAAACTCTTGGCAAGTGTCAAACCCAAGCTCGCTCGTAAAAGCCTATGCAAAAAATTTCCAAGAGATGGGTGGTACGATTAAAGAGAGCGATGTAAAAGAAATCGTACAAGACGGTGAAGGTTGGAAAATCATTACTGATAATGACACTTATTATAGTGATAAGTTGGTTATCGCAGCAGGTCCATGGTCTAATGATTTGATCAAGCCACTTGGCTATAATCTGCCATTGTTCCCAATGCGTGGCTATCATCAGCATTTCAAAGTGACAGAAAAGAACACCATCAATCACAGTATGTTCGATATGGACAAAGGCTTTGTGATGGGTCCAATGCAGCAGGGTATCCGTATCACGACTGGTGCTGAGATGACCACGATGGATGCACCAAAGAACTTTGGCCAATTAAAAACGGTTCTGAAGCTGGCAAGAAAAATCTTACCATTAGAAGATGCGGTTGAGAGCGAAGCATGGGCAGGATCACGTCCTTGTATGCCTGATATGAAGCCAGTTATTGGTCCTGCAGACAAGCATGAAAAATTATGGTTTGCCTTTGGTCACAGTCATCAAGGCTTTACTTTAGGGCCTATGACAGGGCGTCTGGTTGAAGAGATGATTCATGACAAGCCAGTATTAGTAGATGTTGCGCCATTCAGTGCCCAGCGTTTTTCTAATTAACAGCGCATTTGACAGATTTAGCACAGACTTAAATTAATAAATTGAAGGTATATAACATGATAAAGAAGCTGCATAGCAATCAACGTATGAGCAAAACTGTAATTTATAACCAGACTATCTATTTATGTGGTCAGGTAGGTAATGCAGAAGACGATATCAAAGCGCAAACATTGACTTGTTTGGAAAAAATCCAAACATTGTTAGAAGAAGTGGGTAGCGATAAATCAAAACTACTGTCAGTAACGGTTTGGATAAAAGACATGGCAGACTTTGCTGCTATGAATGAAGTCTATGACCAGTGGTTTGAAGGCATTCAGCCGCCAGCTCGTGCTTGTGGCGAGTCTGCATTGGCACGTCCTGAGCTGTTGGTTGAGATGATTGCCATCGCCGCTGAGTAGTAGATTGATTGTAGTAGTTGTATTAAATAAAAAAGGCCATGATATCGCTATCATGGCCTTTTTTTGTTTTCCTGTTTTCTCATAGATTGGTTGTGAGTATATTTTTATAAGCTATCAAAGTAGATTAAGCTATATTTATTCAACTTATGTTTTATAATATTATGTGTTTCTCACGTTACCTGTTATTATACGCCAGCAACAGTTCTGAGATAATAAACAGTCTCTCAAAACCATCATTTTTTTAGCATTAATGACTAAGCGAACTGCTGGTAGTTATATTTTCGATGTCTTTTTAAATTAATAATAGTTTGTTTCTTATTAAACATTTTGAGGAAATTCACGTGGAATTCATAGGCGTTATTTTACTTGTCATCGCAAGCATCATGTGCATTATTTATAGCATTAAGTTAATTATTATAGCCTTCCAAGAGTCGGTACTCTGGGGGCTGTTATATCTATTTCTTCCATTTGCCAATTTATACTTTATTATCACTCGCTGGGCAGAGTGCAGTTCACCATTTTTGAGATCACTCATAGCCGTTGCATTTATGATTGTGGGCGCTTTGATGGCTTCATAATAATAGCAACGTCATCTTTCTTTAGTCAGAGTATTTTCGTCAAACAGTTAGCATCCTTTCCATACGGCTTGACGCTTTTCAATAAAGGCGTCAATACCTTCACTCACATCGTCTGCCATCATATTACAAGTCATCACTTCACAGGCATAGTCATAAGCATCTTCGACGCTCATATCTAGTTGTTTATAAAACATATCTTTGCCAGTTATTACCGCTACTGGAGATTTGGTAGTAATCGCCGTTATCAACGATTGCAAGACTTGCTCTAATTGATCTGCTGGGGCTACTCGATTGATTAATCCATATTGTAAAGCAGTATGTGCATCGATAAACTCACCAGTAATGAGCATCTCAAACGCTTGCTTACGAGGTAGGTTGCGACTGACTGCAACGGCAGGCGTAGAGCAAAAAAGCCCAACGTTTATCCCTGAAGTGGCAAATTTGGCTTCATCAGCGGTAACGGCTAAATCACAGGCGGCAACCAGTTGGCACCCTGCTGCTGTCGCGATGCCTTGCACTTTTGCAATCACGACTTGCGGCATACGATTAATAGTGAGCATCATGTGACTGCATTGCTGGAATAGGGCGCGCTGAAAGGCTTCATCTGAATGTGCGCGCATCTCTTTTAGATTGTGACCGGCACAAAACGCTTTACCATTTGCTGCAATGACGACTACACGGATATTGTCATCTTGAGCAATACTGTCCAGTTCCGCTTGTAGCGCAGAGAGTAGCTCAACGGATAAGGCATTGAATTGCTTTGGTCGGTTTAAGGTGAGAGTGACCACGCCACTTTTTCTATCGTCTTTTCTAATAACGAGAAGGTCGTCCATGGCTAAGGTAACGTCAGAGTTTGTCATTTATCATCCTTGATAATGGGTTGTTTCATTTGGTAGATGCTATGTATAGCTACCTAAATAGTAGCATGGCTTACCTCTTATATAATAGGTTGCTCATGTAGAAAGCAGACAAATAAAAATAGCGATCTCATATTCTGGGGTCGCTATTTGTTTATCAGTCAGATACAAGCCAAGGCTGTATTAAGCTGTCTTTACACTGAGCTTAGTATGCGCCTTCGCTATAAATAAGCTCGTAGCTGTGGCTGTATATCTCGACGATATTGCCAAACGGGTCTTCCATATAAATCATGCGGTAAGGTTTTTCACCAGGGTAATAATAGCGTGGTTTTTCCATACGCTTTTTACCACCTGCTGCAACGATGCGCTCAGCCAACTCTTCAACATTTGGATCTTGAACGCAGAAGTGAAAGATACCTGTTTTCCAATATTCAAAGTTATTTTCAGGGTTTTCTTGATTTTTAAATTCAAAAATCTCAACACCGATACGGTCACCAGTAGATAGGTGAGCAATACGGAAGCTGCCCCAACCTGAACCGAATACTTCAGTACACATCTCACCAATCGGGCTATTATCTTCAACAATCTCTGTTGGCTCCATGATGGTGTACCAACCCATTACTTCAGTATAAAATTTTACGGCGGCTTCTAAGTCAGGGACTGAAAGGCCGATGTGCGAAAAACTCCTTGGATAAACGTTGTTCATAGCTTTTGCTCCTGTTAGTTGTACTCTTCTTTAACGTGAGGCCAGTATACAAACATACGATTATTATGTAAAATTATCAAATATTATATAAATAATTATGTATCGTAATGATAAATATCACATGGTTGCGCACTTTTTGTGCGCTTGCCGAGTTCGGGCACTTCACTCGTACGGCTGAACGCTTACACATGACCCAATCTGGCGTGAGTCAGCATATACGTAAGCTAGAAGATCAGTTGGACACAGACTTACTGATTCGTCAAGGAAAGCAGTTTTCACTGACCAATGCAGGTGAGCAGCTCTATAAAGAAGCAGGGGAGATATTGCAGCGCTTATCAAATCTGGAGCAGCGCATCGGTGAAGATCCTCCTTATGAAGGATTGGTGCGTTTGATGTCGCCTGGTAGTGTGGGACTCAAGCTATATCCGCAGCTTTTGACCTTACAACAGCAGCATCCAAAGCTAGTGATTGATTATCGCTTTGCCCCAAATTCTGATATAGAGCGGGCGCTTGCCAATCATGAGATTGACATCGGTTTTATGACGGATGTCTCAGATGATGAGGCAGTCAGTTGTAAGTCTATGGCTCAAGAAGCGCTAATATTAGTAACACCTGCAACTACGGTGGAGCCGAGCTGGGAGCATCTCACCGAGCTTGGTTTTATTGATCATCCAGATGGTGCACATCATGCAGGTATGCTGCTGACTGCCAATTATGAGCAATTCCAGCATATCAATGACTTTGAGAAAAAAGGCTTTTCTAACCAGATAGGTTTAATCTTAGAGCCAGTCAGCAGAGGAATAGGCTTTACCGTATTACCTGCACATGCAGTGGCTGCTTATCCAAAGCCTGAGCTGATTAAAAGCCATCATCTGCCTGTTGCCGTTAGCGAGACGCTATATCTTGCGGTAAGACGACAGCATGCACTCTCTAATAGAATACATACTGTCATTGATGAAGTAAAAAAATGGTTATAGATATTTTGAGAATAAATGATAAATGCACAGCTATCAAAGGTTAAATAGCTGTGCATTTAATAGAAGCCGCTTATTTAATAGACTATCGTTATTTCAAGTTTTGCCCAAGTTTGATACTTGCAGCGATATTTACAGCCGTGGTTTCAATATTGTCATAAGCCTGACTCAGTACGTTTTCAATGGTATCTACTTTTTGAATACTGGGCATGATGACCTCGAACTGGCTAGTTTGCGCAGGTTTGAGTCCGTCAACACTGCCGCAGATAGCGATAACAGGTGTATGGCTAGCCTTGGCGATTTGACTGATACCACCTGCCACTTTACCCATGGCTGTTTGCGCATCGAGCTTACCTTCGCCAGTGATAACGAGATCAGCCTCTGCGATATGCTGCGACAGGTGAGCCACCTCAGCAACTGTGTCAAAACCTGATTTTAGCTGAGCTTGAAAGAATGTCATCATCGCGTAGCCAAGACCACCAGCTGCTCCAGCGCCTTCGACATGTTGGCAGTCCTCATAACCGTGATGACCGCACATGGTGGCAAAGTGACTGAGAGCTTTGTCTAAGGCTTTGACTTGATCTGCACAAGCGCCTTTTTGTGGACCAAATACTGCGCTCGCACCCAAAAGACCACATAATGGATTGGTCACATCACAAGCGACTTCAAATACTGTGTCTAATACCTTTGCATGAATATTTATATTATCAAGCCTATGTAGGCTGGCAAGTGCACCACCACCATGAGTGAGTAGAGTGTCATTGATATCGTGAAATGTGATGCCTAATGCCATTAGCATGCCAAGACCTGCATCATTGGTTGCGCTACCACCTAGACCAATCACGATGCGTTTAGCCCCTTCTTCTAACGCATCAGCAATCAGCTCGCCGACACCGTAACTGCTAGCAATGACAGGATTGCGTTCACCGCTTGTCAATAGATGTAACCCGCACGCTTGAGCAACTTCGATGACAGCCGTAGCGTCGGGCAATAACAAATACTTTGCCGTTATCGGTCTCATCAGTGGATCATTGACCACCACTTCTTTCCAGCGTCCACCCAATACATAAGACAGTACCGCAGACGTGCCTTCGCCGCCATCAGCCATCGGTAGTAGCTTATAATCAGCCTCTGGAAACACTTGACTGAAGCCAGATTGAATGGCGCGGCAAACATCCAATGCGTCTAAGCTTTCTTTAAATGAGTCGGGAGCAATTAAAATTTTCATGAATGTCTCTTTGAATCTCTTTGAATCTCTTTAAATAAATACCAAGGTTAATAACCAGATAAAGACGATGCTGGTAACGCCTTGAATACCCGTTGCCATAGAATGGGCTTTGTAAGCCTGCGCCACACTCATACGACTAAACTGACTGACAATCCAAAAAAAGCTGTCATTGGCGTGCGAGATAGTCATGGCACCTGCACCAATGGCCATCACACAAAATACGCGACCAAGCTCACTGTCGAGACCAATTTGATCCAATAACGGGGCGATCATCGCAGAGGTGGTGACCAAGGCGACTGTGGTCGAGCCTTGTGCCGTTTTTAACGCAGCAGAGACAATGAATGGCATAAAGATACCAAGCCCTAACGCAGATAGCGTTGTGCCTAAATAGTCACCAATAGGTGTGACCTTTAGCATGGCACCAAATGCACCACCAGCGCCAGTGATTAAGAGAATAGGCGCTGCCACAACCAAACCTTGTGAGATGCTGTCGCTAATTTGCTGTGTTTTTTGCTCAGTGTTAATTAGTAAGAAAGACAAGAATAAACCAATCAGTAATGCCGTGAGTGGATTGCCGATAAACACTAAAATATCTGTCAACGTGCCACTGCCAAATGGTGCACTTGGGAAGTTCGCAACAGACGATAAGCAAATTAATAGGATAGGCACAATAATAGGCAAAAACGCCATTGTTGCTGACGGCATGCTGCTATAGTCGTCGCGTGTCTTCATTTTTTCAGGCAAAGTCGCTGCTGGCGCATCCAGTGCGTCGATATTGTCGGGAGCGACATTCAAGAAGCGATTAGACCACCACCAGCCAGCCAATACAGCAACCGCTGTTACCACCACACCAACCATGATGACCAAACCTAAATTGGACTCTAGTCCTAAGTTACCTGCTGCGGCAATTGGACCTGGGGTTGGCGGTACAAAGGTATGAGTTGCGTATAAGCCTGTCGCTAAGGCTATGCTCATCGCCACACTGGATACATGTAAACGCTCGGCCAATGTTTCTTTCAATGAGTTTAAAATAATATAGCCAGAGTCACAGAATACTGGTACTGAAACTACAGCACCAACGATAGACATGGTCAAAGTAGGGAAGCGGGGCCCCAAAACTTTGATGACCGTTTCTGCCATTACAATGGCGGCACCTGTTTTTTCAAGGATTAGCCCGATGATAGTACCAAAGACAATAACCAGACCGATGTAACCTAAAATACCGCCAAAGCCATCCGAGATGGTTTTAGCAACAGTATTAAGCGGCACTTGGTAAAATAGTGCTACTAAAAAGGCTGATAATATCAATACTAAAAAAGGATGCCACTTTAACTTTGCTGTGGCAAAAATAATAAAAAGAATGGTCAGCACAAGCCAAAATACGATCATTACTGTCTCTACATGTAGGGTTGATAGCGATAATTGTGGATGCTGCTACTGAGCTATTATTTCATTGATAGCAGCATCAATAGGTATATGGATTTTTAAAGGGGCATATTCTATAGTAAATCCAAGCTGCTAGGGAATCTATTCGGCTCATATTTTATTTTATTCATGGTAAAGCTTAGATACTCTGCTAGTATGTGCTTTTTGCTTCACACGTACCATTATCAGGATGCCTACCTTGACCATATTTACTGCGCCTACTATCGCCAATATAGAAAATGATGAATTACGTCAGCAGCTACAGCAGATTATAGACCTAAAAACCAAGCCGCTGGGCGCGCTTGGGCGAATAGAGGCACTCGCTGTGCAGTTGGGCATGATTCAAGGAACGATCACACCGCATATTGAGCAAGCGCAAATACGAGTGTTTGCGGCAGACCATGGTTTGACTAAGCATGGTACATCAGCGTTTCCTAGTGCTGTCACTGCGCAAATGGTTCATAATTTTTTGCAAGGCGGTGCCGCCATCAACGTACTGGCACGCCAGCATAATATTGAGTTAAAGGTTGTTGATGCTGGGGTGGATGCCGACTTTGCTCCTCATCCAAAATTGCTAGATTACAAGGTTCGCCATGGTAGCCGAGACGCGCTAACAGAGCCTGCAATGACAGAAATAGAGTGTTTAGCAGCGCTAGAAAACGGCATGAAAGTCGTCAAGGATCTAGCGGGTAATCTGTTGATTGTTGGGGAGATGGGTATTGGTAATACTTCGGCGGCGAGTCTCTTGCTGGCGAGATTGGGCAATTTTCCCATTGCTGATTGTATTGGTCGCGGCACAGGGCTTGATGATGCGGGATTAGAGCATAAGACGGATGTTTTGACGCAAGTATTAGAGCGTCATCAACAGGCACAAGCACCGTTTGATGTACTCGCTGCATTGGGCGGGCTTGAAATTGCCATGATGGCGGGTGCGCTGATTCAGGCTGCTAGTGAACGGCGTATTCTCCTGATTGACGGTTTTATTGCCAGTAGCGCATTATTGGTGGCTGAACGCCTAGCGCCCGGTGTTGCTCAATACGCGGTCTTTGCTCATCATTCTGTTGAGCCGGGGCACGCGCATTTATTGAAATCACTAAATGCTGAGCCTTTACTTAATATGGGCATGCGCTTAGGCGAGGGTAGCGGGGCTGCGCTCGCGTATCCATTGTTGCAATCCGCTTGCGCCATTATCAATGAGATGGCAAGCTTTAGTGACGCCGGTATCAGTGAGCAAAACAACTGATGTCACAATCATTAAACAAACCATCAAATCAGCCATCCTCGCCTAGACGAACCCTTGCTCAATTGATAAAGCATGAATGGATATTGTTACTGGTTGCTGTTCAATTTTTAACCCGAATACCTGTACCGTCATTTAAGCATTATGATCCGCAATGGTTGCATCAAAGCAGTCGCCATTTTCCCGCAGTCGGTTTACTGGTGGGCTTACTCTGTGCTGGCTTGTTTTGGCTGGGCAGTCTCTTATTTACGCCCCTAGTTGCTGCAGCGCTGAGCACAGCTTTTGGAATTAAACTGACGGGCGCTTTTCATGAAGATGGTCTGGCGGATAGCTGTGATGGTCTCGGCGGTGGTCTGACTCGCGAGCGAACACTGACTATTATGAAAGACTCACGCCTAGGTACTTATGGTGTATTAGGTTTGGTGTCGGCGCTATTACTCAAAATTAGCTTACTTGCCTCGATGCCCTTAACGATGGCTGTCCTCGCGCTTATCATAGGACATACCGCGTCGCGTTTACTTTGCATTAGCCTGCTGTCTTTACTGCCTTATGGTGGAGAGATAGAACACGCAAAAGCCAAACCGATGGCGCAGCAGTTGACGCCAATACAAGGGCTATATAGCAGTGGCTGGCTAATATTGGCTATTATTTTAGTCGCACTTATATTTCCCAATACGATGCAGCAGATTGGGCTTGCTCAATGGTTGTTAGCCATGATATTGGCGCTGATAGCCACTGACTACATGCGACGTTTATTGCGCAGGCGCTTGGATGGTTACACGGGCGATGGGCTCGGCGCGACGCAGCAGCTTAGTGAAATTGCTATTTATATCGGACTGGCTGCTTCTATACCCTTTATTTAAATCAAATCGTCAACAAGGACAATACTCATTCATGATTCTCTATATTTGGCGTCATCCCAAACCGATGAATACTGAAGGAATTTGTATTGGACAAACGGATATCGGCGTCGATAAACGTAAGTTGAAACGTCTTGCCAATAAAATCGAGCGCTTTGTGCGTTTGCATAAATTACCAAAAACAATTTGGGTCAGCCCCTTACAACGTTCACTAAAGGTTGGGAAAATATTAGCGCAACGTGGTTTTGAGTGTCGAGTCGCACCTGAATTGGCTGAGATTCATTTTGGCGAATGGGATGGATGTCGGTGGGCGCAAATCACCAAGCAAGAGATTGATGAGTGGTGTCATAATTTTGCCCATTTTGCACCCAGTCATGGAGAGAGCTTGCAGCAGCTATTTGAGCGTGTTGAAGGTTGGTTGGTTAAGGTTTCAGCTGAACAAAAAGATAGCCCAGTATTAGTCATCGGTCATGCAGGCTGGATAAATGCATCCAAAATAATAGCTGCTGACCAAGAAGTGCCGAAAACAGCCGCTGAGTGGCCGCGCTCTGTAGCATATCTATCCTGTAATCGTATTGATATTTAATTAAAAAAACGGCCATTATGTTGACCGTTCTTAAATTTTGAATGCTTTTGAGTGCTTTTGAATAATTTAGGAGGCTGCTAGCTTTCAGCTTGTAGCTCATCGATCTTTTCAAAGTAAGCTCTCTCGTTTTCTGCTAAGCCTAGGTTAGAATCAAAGCTCACATAAATGCCTCTAACATCCAGTGTTGCGTACCAATGGTCTGCATCATTATCGGTTAGGATTTGAAAGTATTTATTATTAACGATTCTACCCACCTTATAAATTTCACCTTCGCTATAAAAATGATTCCCTTGTGTACATCGTAATTTGTCGTCAGTATTTATCATGTCATTGCAGCCTATCGTTATCTAAATAAAATCTATCAATCAAATACAACGAGCATATCAAGTCAGGTGACAATAATAAAGATGACTTTATAGGTAGTATCTTATTGTTAAGTATAGGCTTTCCAAGCTATTTATTACAAATAGTTGCTAGAATATATCACTGTTAAAGATACCTAATAAAATCATAAATTAAGCGTGATAGCAAAACGCAAAAAAGCCAGCAACATGACGTTACTGGCTTTTTTAGACTAGATCTAGATATTCAAAAAATTACTCTTCTGAATAATCTTCGTTCTCGTCTTCAACTTCTGTTGCTGACTCTTCGTTGTCGCCATCTTCAGAAAGAATGGTAACTAGAATAGTAGCGGTAACGTCATGATGTAGCTGAATATCAACATTGTATTCGCCAACTTGACGTAAAGTGCCTTCAGGAAGCTTGATTTCAGCACGGTCTACTTCTAGACCTGAGTTAGTCAATGCTTCAGCAATATCGCGAGTACCGATAGAGCCGAATAGCTTGCCTTCGTCGCCTGATTTAGCACGCATGATGACATTAACGTCAGTTAGCGCATCAGCACGTTCTTGAGCAACAGCTACTTCTTTCGCTTCTTCAGCTTCAAGCTCGGCACGACGTGCTTCGAACTTTTCAATGTTAGCTGCAGTAGCAGGTAGTGCTTTACCCAAAGGGATAAGAAAGTTACGTCCGTAACCTGGTTTCACATCGACAGTTTCACCGAGTTTACCAAGGTTGACGATACGCTGTAACAAAATAATTTGCATGAGTCATTCCTAGTTAAAATTAACGGTTAACCCTGATGGTTATCAGTGTATGGAAGTAGCGATAAATAACGAGCTTGCTTGATAGCAGTAGCTAGTTGACGCTGATATTTAGTAGATGTACCGGTAATGCGGCTTGGTACGATTTTACCATTATCACTGATGTACTGTTTTAGCAATTCAACATCTTTATAATCGATGTGAGTGATGCCTTCAGCAGTGAAACGGCAGAATTTGCGACGGCGATAGAAACGTGCCATGAGTATTCTCCTTTAATTAGTCTTCACTGTTGTCGTTGTCGTCATTATCGTTTTCACGACTGTCTGGACGACGAGTAGTTGCTTTGCGTGCGCGTTTTTCATCGGCATTCTTGGCTAACTGCGACTCTTCAGTGACAGCGTCGTCACGGCGCATAACTAGACTACGAATGATCGCGTCGTTATAACGGAATAATTCTTCAAGTTCAGCTAAAGTTTCACCGTCAGTTTCAATGTTGAAAAGAACGTAATGAGCTTTGTGAATCTTGTTGATTGGATATGCCAATTGACGGCGGCCCCAATCTTCTAAACGATGGATAACACCGTTGTTGTCTTGAACTAACTTGATGTAGCGCTCAACCATGCCGACCACTTGGTCGCTTTGGTCTGGGTGTACAAGTAACACCAGTTCGTAATGTCGCATTATGACTCCTTACGGATTAGTAGCTATTAACCCTATGTTAATAGCAAGGAGATTTATAAGGTAAGCCCGATTTCTAGCTATTATTATGAAAAATAATAAGAAATAAGCTTAGTTTATAAAGCGCCGTATTATAACAGTACTTAGCAACTAACACAAAGGTTAATCACTAAGCCACCGTTAATAAATTATAACAATAATTAGAAATGCTCGGTTCATAAAAAAGCAGCGATATCACGCTGCTTTTTTATCAAAACAATAAGATGGATTGTTAATAAACAAGCTATTTTATTTTTGGTTCTTTCACTAACTGACTGCTATCTGCTTTTACCACTAAGGTTTTGGCCAATTTGTCATGCCAGCCGATATTTTCAGGGCTTTTCGATGCCATGTAATAGTGAATAGCAATAATCACGAACCCTAAGAAGCTAGTAAACGAAAACAATAAGTTATAAATAATAACTCTGCACACGACAAAAAAATCATCCCCACCCGATTTTCATAGGTTTAGGGGTTAAAAAGCTAACTAACTGTCGAAATACAGTCTTATCATTGTTAAAGAACACCAAGTGAAGGCCCTCAATCAACA
>NZ_CAJGZQ010000028.1 GCF_904846185.1 Psychrobacter immobilis
GAGGGCCTTCACTTGGTGTTCTTTAACAATGATAAGACTGTATTTCGACAGTTAGTTAGCTTTTTAACCCCTAAACCTATGAAAATCGGGTGGGGATGATTTTTTTGTCGTGTGCAGAGAAAAATAAATTAACCTGAATTCGGGATAAATATGGTTTTATCTCGAATTCAGGTTTGTGTGGTGTTTGGCGACTAGGCATCATCCACGGACGGCATAATAACCCATAATTGCGGCTTGCCAAAATCTCTGTAGGCATCTTCAATGATGCTTTTGAAAACATTAAAATCTTCGGTGTTTATTTTTTTCACCGCTGTTAGATCCAGCATCAGGTGAGTCACTTCGCTGTCCGTTAAACAGTCCCATGCGCTATCCCAGTTATGTGAAAAATAGCTGGGAAAATCACAGGCATTGGCTAAGTTTGTTAATAATGTGGCTTTATTGAGTATCTCGTCTACCGGTATGTTAACAGTCTGAGCGGGCATGCTAGCATTTAGTGCTGTAGTTTTTTGGTTAATATCTTGGTCAAAACCCAGATTAATATAGTGGATGGCTTTACTCATATTATTTTACGTCCAGTCTGCGAAAGCTATCATAGTGATCAACGGTTAAGTAATATACGGTCGGCGGATGACCACCTGTGACGATACGCCGTGCACCGCGATGTGACACGCCAGGGGTCGGCACGGTATATTCGCGGTAGTAGCCTTGTGACTGCGTGGGCAATCTGCCCTCACGATTATAAAATGTCGTGCCATCTTTATGAGGATAAGGAAATGGCCCGCCTCGTTGTATAAGGGCAATGGTATTGTCTATCTGAGCATCGCCCGTGACGCCGCTTGTCTTTGCTGGCTGTGCCTCTGATGAGGTTTGTGATACCGTCGTTGGGTCAATACTATCGGTCAAAAACCCAGACGACAAATCACCAAAAAAGTAAACAGCAACGGCAATAAGGGCAATCACACTAAATAGGGTAGAGCCTAAGCTTCTTTTGTTTTGATTGCCACGCTGACTATGGCGATTGTCACGGGTAGTGTGTCGCGGGTTTTTGTTATTATCAATAGAGTTGTGTCGGCTGTTAGTATTTGAATGGTGATTGGTTATATTTGAGTCTGGAGTGGCTAAAATACTCAATTCATTGGAAGTGACTTCAGTGGCTCGTAGTTGGTTTTTATCATTACGCTCACTATTAAAATAGACGCTTTGACCAATGGTTATCGGCTGTGATAATCGCACTTTACTCACATGGAAAAACACGTCTTCACTTTGGTTGTCTACATCGATAAAGCCATAGCCTTTATCTGAATTCCAGTGCTTGATTTTACCACTCTGCATAAGCCCACTTTCCTATCGCCTGTTTTATTATCGTGCCGCATGATTTCTACCATACATATGGTTTTAATACCGCATATATAACATATTTGACACTACTAAAAAACGCCAGCAATTGAGCTGGCGTTTTTTTGTGGATTATACGTTAAATGAGAGAGTGGATGATAGGCTAAGCGATAAGACGTTAGGCGCGAGTCTCACCATGACCATAAACGATCCATTTCTGTGAGGTGAGACCTTCAAGTCCTACTGGGCCACGAGCGTGGATTTTATCGGTCGAGATGCCAATCTCAGCACCCAATCCATACTCAAAGCCATCAGCAAAACGGCTAGAGGCGTTAATCATGACGCTCGCTGAGTCGACTTCACGGATAAAACGTTGCGACTTGGTATAGTTGTCGGTGATGATAACGTCGGTATGATGGCTGCCATGAGTGTTGATATGTTCAATGGCTTCGTCAATACCTGACAAAACTTTTACCGCTAAGATAGGCGCTAAATATTCGGTATCCCAATCCTCAGCAGTGGCTGCAGACAGATGACCAGCAAGCTTAGCATTGTCATTTAAGATGGCTTGCGACTTGTCATCAAGGCGCAATTGCATCGCATCATCAGCGGCGATGATGGCTTCGGCAATCTTTGGCAATAGCGCACCCGCGACTGATTCGTCGATCAATAGCGTCTCCATAGTATTACACGTACCGTAGCGATGGGTTTTTGCATTGACGCTGACCTTGATGGCGATTTCGGCATTCGCATCACTATCGATAAAGGTATGGCAGTTGCCATCTAAATGCTTGATGACAGGAACGCGAGCATCGCGGCTGATACGCTCAATCAATCCTTTGCCACCGCGTGGGACAATGACATCAACATAGTCTGTCATGGTGATCAGCTCGCCGACAGCAGCACGATCTGTCGTTTGTAATACTTGCACACTGTGCTCAGACAGCCCGACTTTTTGTAGTCCTTCCAAGATACACTTGGCAATCGCTTGATTGGATTCAAACGCTTCAGAGCCGCCGCGCAAGATAATAGCGTTGCCTGATTTTAGCGCCAATGAAGCCGCTTCTAAGGTCACGTTAGGGCGCGACTCATAAATCATGCCGACCACGCCGAGCGGCACCCGCATTTTACCCAAATGAATCCCTGATGGCTGATAGGTCATGTCAGTGACTTCGCCGATGGGATCTGGTAATGAAGCGACGTCTTTTAATCCTTGGAGCATGCCGTCAAAGCGGGCATCATTTAGCGCTAAGCGATCCAGTAAGGCTGCCTCTAAATCGTTGTTTTGTCCATTATCCATATCGATTTTATTGGCGGCCAAAATATCTGATTTGGCCTCTTTTAACACATCATGAATCGCCATTAATGCTGAGTTTTTGTCACCAGTGTTTGCCGCAGCCAGCACACGAGAAGCAGCTCGTGCCTGTTTGCCGACAGCTTGCATATACGCAGTAACGTCTGTGGTATTCGATTGACTCATAAATTATTTTCCTTATGTTATAAATGTTTTAAGCAAATGAAAGCGCCCAAAAAGGCGAAAATGTGGCAAAAAGATGATTTAGATACCTGTGAGGTATTATGCTATTTAACATAGAGGAGATTGAGGCGATAGTAAAGATGATTTTGTGAACAGTGCCTGCTTTACATAGCGTTTATGAGCATTGTCGTCGCGTCATTTTACTGACTTTACCATTACTGAGTCCTTGCAATTCAATGATACAAATATCGTTTTAGAGAAAGCAAAAACGCAAGATTTCGGTTACGTGGTTTTAACAGAACTGCGTTGTAACTACTAAGGTAGCTAGCATTAATTATACGTATAGTAGAGCTTAACGGTGCATCATAAAGCAATTAAAGGGCAGACATTCATGTACGAATGGCTGCTCGTCAAATACAATTCAATAAATGAAATAATGATGGAGAATAAAAATGGCTATTAGAAATGACACTATCGACAACACCACGCGTAAAAGCTTGCTGACAGTTGGTTTGGTTGCCGCGGCATTGACATTGGGCGCTTGCGGTAAGAAAGAAGAAGCCCCTATGGAAACTGCTCCAGCCGTTGATGCACAAACAGCGGTAGAGGATGAAGCTACTGGTGTTGCGACAGCAGGCGATGGCGATGATATTGCAGTTGCTAGCGCCGATGATGGTATGGCAGTGGGTAGTAATGATGATGTGGCGGTGGCAACAGCAGATGACTCCGAAGTGCTGGACGGCACTGAGAGCGAAGAACATGTCTCAACGTACTAAATCGCTACTTTGATTAACTGATTATCATTAGTTGATGATATAAGCGAATAAAACTAGATAATCAGATAAAACTACGCCCAGTACACGAAAGTGATAAAATAAGGCTCAGCGCTGTAAATACAGTCTGGGCTTTTTTGTGTTAGCTATTTGGTGGCTTATTAATATTTATTTGCCACTGATTCAGCGTTGATTGAGCATCTGGTTCAATACAGGATTTGCCTTTTTGCTGTGTAATAAGAGACAATGTGACATTTTTTCTATTTGTGTCACGAATCATTGCCTTATCACAATAATGCTATGATTGATGCTGATACTATTTATGCTGCCTATGCCGCTATTTTTTATTCATTTTTATTCGTGTTTTCACTCATATTTATTGGAAGTCTGCTGAACCATGCTTGATATTGCAAAAGATCCGACTCGGCCTATCGCCTTAGATTTACAAGACGTCCATAAAAGCTATGGCTCATTGGCAGTACTAAAAGGGGTGTCCCTTACCGCATATGACGGTGATGTCATCTCTATTTTGGGCTCATCAGGCTCAGGTAAATCTACCTTGCTGCGCTGCATTAATTTGCTCGAAAAACCCAATCAAGGTCGTATTATTATCGGTAATGATGAGCTGATGCTCAAGCCTGCTAAGTCAGGTGAGCTGCAAGCGGTCGATATTAAGCAATTGGAAAACTTGCGCGCGCGCGTGGGTTTTGTCTTCCAAAACTTTAACTTGTGGCCGCACAAAACGATTTTGCAAAACATCATCGAAGGACCAACGCAGGTTTTAAAGATTAAAAAAGATCAAGCCATTAGCGATGCTGAAAAGCTGCTTGATAAAGTCGGTTTGCTTGATAAAAAAGACGCCTATCCAGCGAATTTATCTGGTGGTCAGCGTCAGCGTGTCGCTATTGCCCGTGCGCTTGCCATGCAGCCACAAGTGCTGCTATTCGATGAGCCAACCTCAGCTTTAGATCCAGAGCTGGTCAATGAAGTGCTCGCTGTCATGCGTGAGTTGGCAGAAGAGGGGCGTACTATGCTTATCGTCACCCATGAGATGCGTTTTGCGAGAGAAGTATCAAGCAAAGTGGTGTTCTTGCATCAAGGCGTGATTGAAGAGATTGGCACGCCTGAGCAAGTTTTTGATAATCCTACCTCTGAGCGTGTCAAAGACTTTATGGCATCGCATCGTCAGAACTAGCCTCGTATTTAGTATCCGTTTTATATGCAAAAATAGGGTGGTAATATTCTTACCACCCTATCGTCATTTTATTTTAAGCGTAAAATTACTGCTTAGTAAGCAGCGTTGACCGTTTATTACTCGTTAATAACAGTCGGTATGTAAAACGTTTGTTTTTGATATTTTACTCAGGTATTATCAAAAGGTTTACAGGTGGTCGATAATGACGGCTGCTTGTGTATTCTGCTATCTATATTGCTTGTCTGGCAGGGACGTCAGAGAACAAAATATCAGAACCCTACATTAAAAACCCATCAGAATTTAAGGAATGTATGATGTCGAATTCTCGCCTATTGTGGTCATCGATGACCGTTACCGCCGCATTGATGCTGAGCGCCTGTAGTCAACCGGCTAATGAAACTACTGATAGCAACACTGACGCCACTGCAGCAGAAACGGCTGGCAAGACCATTCGTATCGCGACCGAAGGTGCTTATCCTCCTTTTAACTACACCAATGCTGATGGCAGCTTGGCAGGCTACGATATTGACGTTGCCAATGCCTTGTGTAAACAGATGCAAGCCAAATGTGAAATCGTCGCTCAAGATTGGGATGGCATTATTCCGGGTCTTTTAGCACAAAAATATGATGCAGTGATTGCGGGTATGTCTATTACACCTGAGCGTCAAGAAAAAGTCGACTTTACCGAGCCTTACTTTGCCAATACGATGGTTTGGCTGACCGATACCAAAGGCAGTTTTGATCCTATGGCGATCAAAAACTTGACACTTGGTGGTCAACGTTCAACCACGCCTGGCGCTTATTTACAAGATAACTATGAAGGCAAAGACGGCAATACTGTGCAGTTGTATGACAATTATGACAATGCTTATCTGGATCTAAAGTCTGGTCGTAGCGATGCAGTATTGGCGGAAAAAGTCTCTGCCAAATCATGGTTGGCAGATAACCCTGAAGGCTTTGGTATCGTTGGTGACGAAATTGACAATGACGACAATATTGCCATTGCTGTTCGTAAAGGTGACGCACTCAGAGACGACTTTAATAAAGCACTCAGCGAAATCCGTAGTAACGGTGAGCTGGCACGTCTTGAGCAAGCGAACTTTGGTCAATAATCTTCTGATTGAAAAATGAAGGAATAGCAAACATGACAATATCAATGACATCATCATTAAAAACTAAGGCGCTTTGGCTTGCGCCATTAAGTGCCGCGATGCTTATGCTGGCTGGTTGTAATAATAGCGCCACGCCTGAAGATGGTGCGGCAGCTGACACCACAGCCGATGCACCTATGAACATAAAAATTGCCACCGAATCAAGCTATAAGCCGTTCAGTTATACCGATGCTGATGGCAAGTTAATTGGTTATGAGATTGAGCTGGTCGACGCTCTGTGTGCACAAATGAAAGCAAAATGTGAAGTCATCTCACAAGATTGGGATGGTCTCATTCCTGGTCTAAATGCCCAAAAATTCGATGCAATTATCGCAGGTATGTCGATCACGCCTGAGCGTAAAGAAGTGGTTGAATTCACTGACCCGTACTTTCACACAGGCATTATCTTGATTGGTAAAAAAGGTGATGACATTCGCGTCGATGCATTAAAAGGTCAGCCCATTGCCTCACAGCGCTCAACCGTCGCTTCACAGTACTTGCAGGATGAACATGCAGATGCTGATATCAAGCTTTATGATACCCAAGATAATGCGTATCTGGATCTGACTTCAGGTCGCGTACGGGCAATGATGTCCGATAAAGTCACTGGCATCGATTGGCTCAAAACGGATGCTGGCACAGACTATGAAGTGAAAGGACAAGAAATCAGCACCGATGAAGATGCCATGGGTATCGCGCTTCGTAAAGGCGATCCATTGGTCGCTAAGTTCAATAAAGCGTTGGCTGAATTAAAAGAAAACGGTACTTATGACCAAATCACAGGCAGCTATTTTGGCACCAGCTCTACTGCTGCTGCGCAAAAAGCCTTGGCAACCACCGACGTAAAAGAAGTGATGGTGGTTGAAGGTGATGATGCTGTTGAAGTGAAAGAAGAATCAGCTGAAGCGGCGACTAACTAATATCATAGCTCATCTCTGTGCTCGGCTGATATGGCTGTCACGTATGGCGATATTCACTCATAGAGATGAGTGTTATTTTACTCACAAACCCCAAGGATGATCATGAATAACCATTTTGACCAACACCGTGCAATCGCGAACGCATCCGTTATCAATGGCATCAAAGCGCGACGTTTTTCAGCGCCCTTGCTTGCGATGGCGGCGCTTTTAACCTTAGCAGGGTGTAGCAATGGTCAAAATGATGCAAATGATGATGTCAGCCCAGACGCCGCTGAGACCGCAGCGACGGGTGATGTGTTGCGTATTGGTACCGAAGGCGCTTATGCTCCCTTTAATTATACCAATGCGGATGGCACCCTTGGTGGTTTTGATGTTGATATTGCCAACGCTATCTGTGCCGATATGAAGGTAACATGTGAAATCACAGCGCAAGATTGGGACGGTATTATCCCCGGTCTAAAAGCGGGTAAGTATGATGCGATTGTGGCCGCCATGTCGGTGACGCCTGAGCGTGAGCAACAAGTCAGCTTTACAGAGCCGTACTTTAGCAATACCTTAGTGTTTTTGGCCAAAAAAGACAGCAGCTTCGATCCTAGTAATAGCGATGATATCAATGCGCACTCTATTGCCGCTCAGCGCTCGACCATTTCTTCGCAGTGGTTAGAAAAGGTTTATCCGAATGCTGATATGAAGCTTTATGACACGCTAAGTAATGCATTTTTGGATTTGGGTTCGAATCGTGTTGATGCGATGGTGTCTGATAAGCTGCCAGCGCTAGAATGGCTTGGCTCCACCTCAGGCAGTCAGTATGCGCTCAAAGGTCAAGAGATTGACATAAACGATAATTTTGCCATCGCGGTGCGTCCAGGCGATGCATTGCAAGCAAAAATTAATAAGTCATTGGTTAATATTAAAGCGGATGGCACTTACGATAAAATCAATCAAAAATATTTTGCGATTCCAGCGTCAAGCTCAACGGTCACTACTGAGCCGACAGAAAAACCTGCTGAATAAGTCTTAAAATATGTTTAGCACTGTTGCATCGTAACCGTGAGAATGGTGATTTTTACTAGGGCGTGTCCTCATTTTAAAAATGGTGATAAAAATGAGGTAAATTGCAGTCAAACAAGGAAAATAGTGCAGATAATATCGAGATATTACCTAGCTATTTGACGATGTTTGGCAAGATTTAACCATTTTTAGCTCATTTAGATTGCTATCGGTTGAATTGAGGACACGCCCTAGGTTAATTTGAATTCCATTTCATAGGAAGGGTATTGCTTCAATAGCGATATCCTTTTTTTGTTTTTTATAAAAAATAGTTTGGTCTTGTGATATTGACTGTTCGGTTTGTAAAAATATGACTAATCTGATGTGTTTTTAAGAAGATAAGCGTCTATTTAAGCACTGCTTTTACGTGTGAGTATTAACATAGCTGGCAGCGAATATGATAAAATCAGCGCTCATTTCTACTGTGTCAATTTCCGCTGCAATAATTGTATTGATTTGACGTCCATCTATGACGCAAAGCACCAAGGTCTATTTGGTATAAAATACGCTTATCAGCAGCGCTCAGCGATTGATGCTGATTCTTTTAACTCATATTTTGCAAATTGCTAATATAAAGAGACTGAGTGGATAATTGTGTTTGATTTACAAGGATTTGGCGCGCTACTACTGAGCGGCGCTACCGTCACCATCAAGCTTGCCATGACCAGTTTAGTCATCGGCATGGCTTTAGGGCTGCTCGGTGCCACAGCTAAGCTGTCCAATGTCTGGCTGCTGCGTAAAATTGCGACTGTATATACGGCGACAATGCGCGGTATTCCAGAGTTGCTATTGGTACTGTTTATCTATTACGGTGGCTCTATGCTGCTGATGACGATTCTCAAAAAATTCGGCTATAACGAATATGTTGAGATCAGTGCCTTTTGGGGTGGCGTGATGGCGTTGTCTATCGCGTTTGGCGCTTATGCGACTGAAATTTTTCGCATGTCGATCCAAGAGATTCCGATAGGGCAAAAGGAGGCGGCGCAAGCGATTGGTATGCGTCCTTTTCAGACGTTTTATCGCATTACCTTGCCACAAGTTTGGCAGATTGCGTTGCCAGGATTGGGCAATTTGTTTTTGGTGTTGCTCAAAGATACTGCATTGGTATCAGTTGTGGGCCTCAAAGACATCATGTATCAGGCGTCACGTGCCGCCCAATCAACGCAGCAGCCATTTACTTTTTATATGGCAGCGGCGATTATTTATCTGGGTTTAACCATGTTGATTACTGGTTTTATGATGTGGCTCGAATGGCGCGCCAATCCAGCGGCACGCTACGCTAAAAAGCTGAGCCGTCAGTCAACCCACCGTCAATCGACCATAGGATAGAGGAGAGATACTATGGATTGGAATTGGCAGGTTATTTTTGATAGTATTCCTGATTTATTAGACGGGGCAGTATTGACCGTACAGCTGGTGGTTATCTCGGGTATTATCGGTCTATTTTTTGGTTTGGTTTTAGCCCAGTTGCGCTTGTCAAAAAACTGGCTGGTGCAGATACTACCCTTTTCTTATATCTTTTTCTTCCGTGGCACGCCGCTGCTGGTACAGATATTTTTGATTTATTATGGTCTAGGACAGTTTGAGGCTATACGGAATTCGTTCTTATGGGAACCTGTGCTCAGTCAAGCGTATTGGTGTGCCATCATTGCCTTTACCATGAATACCAGTGCTTATTTGGCAGAAATCATTCGCGGTGCGATTCAGACTATTCCTGTTGGTGAGCTCGAAGCAGCTGACGCTATCGGTATGTCGAAATGGCAGAAGCTTACGCGTATTACCTTACCCCGTGCCTTTGGTATTGTCATTCCAGCTTATAGCAATGAAGTGATCTTTATGCTAAAAGGCAGTGCGCTTGCGTCAACCATCGCTTTGATGGATATCACGGGTGTCGCTCGAACCATTAGTGCGCGAACTTATACCTTGATGGAGCTGTTCTTTGCTGCTGGTATTATTTACCTTCTATTATCATGGGTGATTCTGTTTAGCTTTAGGTTGTTTGAAAAAAGAATGAACCGCCACACAAGCTATGTACCGCCTGATGTAATGACCAACACCATACCTTAATGGTTTGGCTCAAAATAATGCTAAAAAATCAATGAAATAGCGGGTTAATATCTTAATATTAACCCGCTATTATTTTGTTTAACTGCCATTTATCTCATTTTTATGGCTATTTTTAAAATGAAGATAAGCCCTAGAAAAATAACGACAGATAGTGCAGTATGTATGACCAACCTATCAATAATCTGCTGTGAGTGCCTAGTATGAGCCAATCACCCCATATGTCTTTAATCAATGCGATTGCTGCCAGTGTCAATGATGACGCGAGCATCGCAATGGTTAACGATAGCGTACGTGCATCCATCGGCAAAGTGGTCTGTGTCGGCCGTAACTATGCAGAACACGCCCGCGAGCTTGGCAATGAGATACCAAAATCACCCATCTTATTTATGAAACCAGCATCGTCAGTGGTCAGTGTGCGTCATGATATCGTCCGTCCCAATCCAGCAATATATGGTGAGACCCATTATGAAGCTGAGCTGTGTGTGCAATTAGCAGCAGACTTATCGGCAGCCACGCTTGAACAAGCACAGCAAGCGATAGGTGGCGTGACTTTGGGGCTGGATTTGACCTTACGTGACTTGCAAAGTAAGCTCAAAGAAAAAGGTCATCCATGGGAGCGTGCTAAGTGTTTCGATGGTGCCTGTGTACTTGCTGATTGGATTGATCCGCAAGCGTTTAGTGATTTTAGCCATGTCGAATATCAGCTTTATATTAATGATGAGCTTAAGCAAAATGGCGATAGTGCCTTGATGTTATTTCCAGTTTATGAATTACTGGCAGAGATTAGTCATGCCTTTAGCTTACAAGCAGGTGACGTGGTTATGACTGGTACGCCGAGCGGCGTTGGCATATTACAAGCAGGTGATGCGTTAAAATTGAAGCTCGGTGCCCATGAATGGCAGGCGCAGGTTCAATAAGTTTTTATAGCAGTACTATTTTATCAGTCGTCAAATGCAGCGACGCTATCATCAAATCCCAAGTTAACGCTTGGGATTTTTTCGTTTTATGAGGTGCTCACAAAGTGCTGTCATGAGAATGTCATCTATGTTTCAACGTTCTGTCATAAACTCTCGGTAGACTTAGGCGTAATTCGTATTTTTGTGGTGATAATTGTAAAGCCGCGCCCAACTCTCCGCCAATCCAGCCTAATAGCAAGGTGACTGATAATGACATTATTGAATAATAAACAACCACTTGCCCATGAAGTCGTTGAAGACTCTAATCCGACTGACAATATCGATTTTCAAACCATTATTAGTCGTCGTTTAAATCGTCGTAGTATCCTAAAAGGTGGCACAGGATTGACGGCGGCGGCTTTTTTTGGGGCATTACCTTTGGTTGGCTGTAGCGATGATGATGACAGCAGTCCTATCAAGAATACTGATAATAACGCGGCTATCCCTGCACAGGGCGATCTCAAACGTCCTGAGACTTTGAAATTTACGGCAGTGGCGCATTCAACTGCCGAAACGATGAGCGTGGCAGCAGGCTATAAAGCCGAGATGATATTACCACTGGGTACGCCGCTGATATCTGGTATCGACGATTGGAAAGACAACCGAGAGCAGTCGGCAGAGTCATTCGAGTGGCGCATGGGTGATAACCATGATGGCATGTGGTTCTTTGGTAAGAATGGCGGCGCTTATGATGCTAAAGCGGCAGAGAATGGGCTGCTAGTGATGAATCATGAATATGTAAACAGTAATGAGCTGAGTCCGTTTGGCTATCATGTGATCCAAGATAACAACGCCGCGCCCATCTTTAAAAATCGTCGACTTGCTAGCGATGTGCGCCGTGAGGTTAATTGTCATGGAGTGGCGGTGGTCGAGATGAAACGCCGCGCTGATGGCATGGGCTATGAGATGGTGGCTGATTCGAAATATAATCGCCGTCTCACGAGTAGTAGTACGGCGCAGTTGACAGGGCCCGTTGCCGGCTCTGGTTTGGTCAAGACTAAGTTTGATCCGACAGGCTTTCAGACGCGCGGCATCAATAATAACTGCGGTGCAGGTTTGTCACCTTGGGGCACCTATCTGACCACCGAAGAGAACTTTTTAGGGGTATTCGCCCGTGGGCAAGATGCCAGTCAATTAAGTGATGGGCAAAACTATGGTCGCGAGCGCTACGGTGTAACAGAGGATTTCCCAGGTTGGGAGTATCTGTGGCACACACCTGAAGCTAAAGATGCCAAGATAGCCGATGAATTTTCGCGCTGGGATATGACCGCCGTCGGTACCAGTGCGGCTGACGATTATCGTAATGGCTTTAATACCTTTGGCTATATCACTGAAATTGACCCGTTTGACCAAAATTCTCTGCCGCAAAAACGTACGGCACTGGGACGTTTTGCCCATGAAAACTGTGCTTATGCTCCGGTTGAACAAGGCAAACCGGTGGTCTTTTATATGGGCGATGATGCTCGCGGCGAATATATTTATAAGTTTGTCTCCAAAGCCACATGGTCAAATAGTGATATCGGTGGTGGCTTAAAAGCAGGTGATAAGTATTTGAATGATGGCACGCTCTATGTTGCTCTCTTTAATGAAGATGGCAGCGGTGAATGGAAAGCACTCGTCCATAGTCAAAATGGACTGGATGCCTCCAATACGGTATTGCCTTTTAATGGGCAAGATGAGGTTCTGGTTTTTGCTCGTGCCGCAGCAGATGTGGTCGGCGCCACCAAAATGGATCGACCAGAGTGGGTGTCGGTTAGCCCTATGACTGGTGAGGTGTACGTTACATTGACCAATAATAAATATCGCGGCGTACGTGAAGACCAACCTGTGTCAGCCTCTAATCCGCGTAGCTATCAGGCAGGTGAAAAAGCGGCAGGTAATGACAACGGTCATATCATTCGCTGGGCAGAAGCAGGTGGCGATCATGCGGCCATGAGTTTTGAGTGGGATATTTATCTGTTTGCCACGCCTTATGATCTGGCCGCAGAAAATTTGTCACAGCTAAATGATAGCAATGATTTGTCTTCCCCAGATGGTTTGTACTTCGATCCGCGTGGCGTATTGTGGATTCAGACCGATGATGGCGCTTATACCGATACCAGCAGCTGTATGTTACTGGCGGCGCTGCCGGGTAAAGTCAGTGATGGGACAGCCATAACGACCTCAGCGGGACAACAAACACGAGTTGGGATGCCTGCTAGTAATGACAATATCAAACGATTTTTTGTCGGTCCTGAAGGCTGTGAAGTCACAGGTATTACCATGGCTCCTGACTTTAAAACCTTATTTATCAATATTCAACATCCGGGTAATACTTGGGGCGCTATTGCTGGAGGCAGTACGCCGCGCTCAGCGACCGTGATGATTACGCGTGAAGATGGCGATGTCATACTGGCAGAGTCGTTTGTCTAGTTAGACATTTGCATGAGTAACGATGTGTCTTACTCAATACATAAATCCCAAGTCATGGCTTGGGATTTTTTGTTTTGGATAATAATTGCTAGTGTGCAAGCTTTGATGTTAAAAGAGTGTATGCTCTTTTGACAATAAAAATACTTGATAGTTAAATCATTCTCTTCTGTTTATGACAATTACAGGATAGTATGGAAAATCCTTTCAACTGCTTGATATGTTAACACTATGACCAGTCCAAAACCTTTAGAAACCATTCATGATTTATTTGCCACCACTCGGCGTCCAACTGCTATTGAGTCGGATACTGGTGAAGGTTTTCAGGGCGATGTCTATGAAGAGCTGGCGAAACTCGAATATATCTATGTCGATGAGCTGAGCGCCGAGACGGTGGACAACAGTTATAGCAAACCGCATCAGCCTATTACGTTGGTTGATTTTTTTGAAGGCTTGGCTCAGTTGGCAACGATGGGCGTGGTGGAGGTCACTGATATTGTAGAGGCTATCCATCGTGAGATTCTGCTGCGTCCTTTAGGGCGGTTTAATAAAGGCAATATTGAGCACTGGCAGCGCGGTATCACGGGGCGGATTTATGGCACGGTGCGTTATACTATGCAATTGGTGGGCAATAATCTTGCCTCAGGGCTGCGTCTTTATAACACTGTTTCTAAACCCAAAAAAATACAACCTTTACCCAAAAACTTACGTCGCTTGGTCAATATTCTAAATGGCGTCATGGGCGATCACCTTATCACTCATCACAATCCATTGGCAGTATCGATGGTGCTATACGATGAATACAATCGTGTACAAAGTGGCGCGCTGTCCGGGCGTATTATTATCTTGTGCCATGGGCTTTGTATGAGTCACTTGAGCTGGCAGGTATCTGGAGAAGGCAATTTGGGTGAAGTGTTGGTCAATCACTTGCCAAAAGCGACGGTTCTGTATTTAAACTATAATACGGGTCGGCGTATTTCTAGCAACGGACGTAGCTTTGCAAAAGTCTTGCAAGATTTGGTTGAGAATAATCCAGACGTCACTCAAATAGATTTAATCGGTCATAGTATGGGCGGTTTGTTGAGCCGTAGTGCGTTGTTTTACGGTAAAGAGCAAGGCTTTAGCTGGGTCAAACGCGTAGGGAATCTTGTCACCTTAGGCTCACCGCATCATGGCGCAAGCTTGGAGCAGATTGGTCATTTTGTTCAAGATAAAATCGCTAAGCTGCCTTTTGCAGGATCATTGGCTAAATTGGGCGACTTGCGTAGCGCTGGTATTATAGATTTACGTTACGGCAGTATTCGCGATGCTGATTGGAAGTCTACCGAAGGGCGCAGCGTGCTGCCAGCAGAGTTTCGTCATCCCACGCGTTTGCCCCTGCATGTGAATACCTATTTAGTGGCGGCAGCTTTGATTGAAACTCATTATGAATCTAAGACCACAAGTTTGCTTGGGGACGGGTTGGTCTCAGTAGAATCAGCGCTCGGCGAATATACCGAAGAGCATACGCTAGCAGTACCAGAGGGACATAAGGCGATTTTTTATGGGGTCAATCACATGAATTTAATCTACAGCGATAGAGTACATGAGCAAGTTATTGCTTGGTTGTTGGATAATAGGCTAGGCGATGCCCATGATGCAAAGTATGGGCTTGATAGTCGTATCTATTCTTATCCAGAAGTGGATGAAGTAGCCAATTAAGCGTGCTCGAAACCAGTTATATCGTTAGTCATAAACTTCAAGCCATGACGTTAAAAACCCCCAAGCGTCACACTTGAGGGTTTTTCTATTACTAAGCGAGCTTCACTAAATCCTAATTACTCAGAAAATATCGTGGTCACATCGTCTTTATTAAATCTATACATCTCGCCACAAAAGCCGCAATCCATCTCAAAGTTACCGCCTTGCTCATCAATGATATCTAAGACTTCTGCTTCACCGATTTGCTCAATGGCCATCTCACATTTCTCACGTGAGCAGGTGCAACCAAATGATAATGCAACAGGATCGGGCGCGACGACATTTTCTTCATGATACAAGCGATAAAGGATTTCGTTGGCATCAAGCGTGGTCAACTCTTCAGCTTTCACTGTCCGTGTCAAAACGCTCAGACGTGTCCACAAGTCATCGTCGATACCCGCATCTTGGTTTTGCTCGACTTCATAGGTTTCTTCAGCAGTACGAGGAAGCATCTGTACCAACATGCCACCCGCTTGTAGACCATCAGATGCCAAATTAATCAAGGTTGGAATCTGCGCCGATTGCTTTTGGTAATGCGCTAAGCAGTCTGCCAAATTGTCATGGCTGCGCTCGACGATGCCTTGATAGGCTTCGCCGTCTTCAGGCTGAATGTTAATAAACAACACGCCTTGACCCATCGCACCCAATTCAGCAAATGCCTCTTTGGCATGAGTCATATTTTCCCACGCCTGTACTTGCTCATCAGTTTCACCCTTCCAGCTAGCAAGGGCACGGATGATACCGTCTTGATTGCATTCTGCCATTGCCCAGTTTAGCAAGCTATCGCTGTCTGATGATTGCAATTGAATGGACAGATGACCATTGATTTTGACCGTGCCGATAAGCAAACTCGCTGCTGTCAGCATCTCACCCAATAAGCGCTTGATCGCTTCAGGATAAGGCTTTTGGGCTATCGTACTGGCATAGCTGCGTGATAGGCGCACCACATCACCGCGCACTGGCGAATCTTCAATAAAGAAACGTTGGCGTACGTCATTGTCACTATGGTTGCCAGCGTTCTGGCTGTCCGTATTAGGGACTTGAGTATCTTGTGTCATAGGTCATTTATAGTATTAAGAAGTTGTTAGCTTTATGGGGATTCATCGTGATTTATCAATTGCCCGTTAGATATTGTTTAACAGATTAAAGGCGTTTATTGGATAGTTATGGTGATACTAAGCCCGATATCCTTAAAAAATAAGCCTCATTAAAAATTTTTTACCCACACCCGCTATTTTGTTGTACAGTAACATTAAGTTGCATTGTGATAAATAACAGCAACAACAACCGCATGGATGCGTGGCAATAAGGTCAATGAATAAGACCTGTGTCGTCCAAGCACTCATTCAATCTTGTGATAATGTGATAAAAGGATGTATCTCATGAGCTATCTATCTTCTAGGTCTTTCTCTAAACCTTTAACTCTCGCTGCTTTTATGGCACTAGGTCTTGCAGGGTGTAATAACAGTAGCAAAACCAGCACTGATGCGCCAGCAGATGATGCAACAGCGACAGAAACCACTACCAACGGTACTCTACAAAAAATTAAAGACTCGGGTACTATCGTGGTCGGTCACCGTGACTCTTCTATTCCATTTTCTTATATCGCTGACGACCCAAATCAGCCGATTGGTTATGCGCACGATTTGGAGATGAAAGTCGTCGAAGCGGTTAAGCAAAAGCTAAACATGCCAGACCTCAACGTCCGTTATAACCTTATCACCTCACAAACCCGTATTCCCTTGGTACAAAACGGCACGGTCGACTTTGAATGTGGTTCGACCACCAACAACGAAGAGCGTCAAAAACAAGTGGCATTCTCCAACGGTTTCTTTGAAATCGGTACGCGTCTATTGACCAAAAAAGACTCAGGTATTCAAGATTTCGAAGACCTAAAAGGTAAGACCTTAGTCACGACCGCAGGCACAACTTCAGAGCGTTATATTCGTCAGTATAATGATGACAACAAAATGGACATGAATATCATCTCAGCAAAAGACCACGGCGAAGGCTTCCTTATGCTAGAAAATGGTCGCGCGGATGCCTTTATGATGGATGATGTACTACTTGCTGGCGAAAAAGCCAAAGCAAAAAATCCTGATGAATGGGTCATCGTCGGCACGCCGCAATCGTTTGAAATTTATGGTTGTATGATGCGTAAGGATGATCCTGAGTTCAAAGCAGTGGTCGATGAAGCGTTAGCGAATGTCTTTAAATCAGGGGAAATCAACAGCATTTATGACAAGTGGTTCTTAAACCCAATCCCACCAAAGAACGTCAATCTAAACTTTGAGATGTCTGACAACTTAAAAGCCTTGATTGCCAGTCCGCATGACAGCGCTCAGCCGAAAGTTGCGACGGCACAGTAATTATTGTCCTGCAACATAGCTTGCTTACGTGTTCAGACTGATGTTGATGTCAATCTGAACACGTAGGATTTTCAGTCGCTGCTCGGAGAGACAACCATGAATTATAGCTGGAACTGGGGTGTGCTCTTTGAGCAGACTGGTATCGGTAATGAGCTTTATATCCATTGGATGATTACTGGTCTTGGCTGGCTACTATTGATTGGTAGTATCGCATGGGCCATTGCTATGGTCGTAGGTACTATCTTTGGCATTATGCGTACTTTGCCTAATAAGACCGCTCGTGCCATTGGCACCGCTTATGTGACATTTTTTCGTAATATTCCACTGCTTGTCCAGTTGTTCTTTTGGTTTTATATTGCACCTGGCTGGCTCACGCCCACGATACAAGAATGGTGGTATAAGGATTTATCGCCCAACACGTCAGCCATGCTCTCAGCAAGTATCGGTCTTGGATTATTTACCGCCGCTCGTATCGTTGAACAGGTGCGTACAGGTATTGAGTCGTTGCCCGAAGGTCAGATCAATGCTGCTTATGCACTAGGCTTTAGTATTCCGCAAGTCTACAAAGAAGTGCTGCTACCGCAGGCCTTTCGTATTATTTTACCACCGCTCAGCTCTGAGCTGACCAACTGCTTCAAAAACGCCTCCGTCGCCTCATTAGTGGGGGTAATGGAGCTGATTAGTCAAACCAAAACTATTAGCGAATACACCCAAAACAGCATCGAGATTTATACCTACGCGACGATTATTTATTTAGTATTTAACTTATCGTTGATTGCTATTATGGGGTTAATTGAGCGCAAACTGCGTGTACCTGGGCTCATTGCAGGAGGTCAGAAATGAACATGATGACCGAATTGGCAACAGCCTATCCTGGTTTGATGGGCGGCATGATTACCACCTTAAAAGTGCTGTTTTTGGCGATTATTGGTGGTATTAGCTTAGGAACGGTATTGGCGTTGATGCGCTTGTCTGGTATCAAAGCGCTTGAGATTCCAGCAAAGCTATACGTCAATTATTTTCGTTCTGTACCGCTACTACTGGTGCTACTGTGGTTTTACTTTGCCGTACCGATGATTTATTTTTGGATAGCGGGTAAGTACTTACAACTTGATGCTGCTTTTGCCTCTTGTGTGGTTGCCTTTATGATGTTTGAAGCCGCTTACTTTTCAGAGGTGGTGCGTGCTGGTATTCAATCGATTGGTAGTGGGCAGGTCAATGCCGCCAAAGCGCTGGGTATGACTTATGGGCAGACCATGCGTCTGGTTATTTTGCCACAAGCCTTTCGCAAAATGCTGCCGCTAATCTTGCAGCAGTGTATTATTTTATTCCAAGATACGACGTTGGTTTTTGCTATTGGTTTGACAGACTTTTTCCGTGCCGCCTATGTGCGCGGTGAGCTGATGGGCTTGCTGACGCCTTACATTTTGGGTGCGGGTGCGGTGTATTTCATCATCAGTGTCAGTGCCTCCGTGGGTGTACAACAATTGCAAAAGCGTTTGCGATTTTGATAGATATTTATCTTGGCTTGCGCTTTTTGAGTGTTGAGGCTTTGGTTGAGTAGTTGATCTAACTTTTCTTAAATGACGATTATTAAAAACAATGTGGTTAGGAGCCAGTGATGAGCAAAGCTGATACATACTTAAATGCCTTTGGCGGACTGGTCACCAACAATGGTCATGCTAGTGATGAGATGGTCATTCAAATGTCCGATGTCAGCAAATGGTATGGGAATTTTCAAGTATTGAGTGATTGTACGGCGCATGTACATAAAGGTGATGTCGTCGTCGTGTGCGGGCCATCAGGTAGTGGTAAGTCAACCTTGATTAAAACAGTCAATGGACTGGAGCCTTTTCAAGAAGGTGGGATCATGGTAAATGGTATCTCAGTTGGTGCGGCAAAAACCAATCTGCCAAAATTACGCAGCCGTGTCGGCATGGTCTTTCAGCATTTTGAGCTGTTTCCGCATTTGACTATCATTGATAATTTGACAGTGGCGCAAATAAAAGTATTGGGTCGCAAAGAGAGCGAGGCCAAGCAAAAAGCCATGGCATATTTAGATCGCGTTGGACTAACGGTACAGGCCGCGAAATACCCCGCGGAGCTATCGGGTGGTCAGCAGCAGCGTGTTGCAATTGCACGAGCGCTGGCAATGGATCCTGTAGCGATGCTTTTTGATGAGCCGACTTCTGCGCTTGACCCTGAGATGATTCAAGAAGTACTTGATGTCATGGTTGAGCTGACTCGTGATGGCATGACCATGATGTGTGTGACGCATGAAATGGGCTTTGCTAGTCAAGTAGCCAACCGTATTATCTTTATGGACGAAGGTCATATTGTCGAGAACTGTAGTAAGGATGAGTTTTTTGAAGGGGCAAAAAGTGATCGCGCGCAACTTTTCTTATCGAAGATTTTGAATCATTAACCATTTATGTAGCTCTTATTATATAGCTCTATGATAATACTAAGCGTCTATTTATAGGCGCTTTTTTGTGCGTGATAGCTTGATGTATTTAACAGTGATGTTGATATGATTGGTCTATAAGTGAGTAGATGAGTGCATGGCTGTTTACTGATACAATAGCAGTCAATATTCTAACAACTAAAATAATTGCTTATCTATATGGGAGTTAATATGAGCGCTGAAAACTCAGAAGTATCAAACAACGGTATCGTCATTATTGGTGCAGGTTTGGCAGGCTGGCATGTGATTGATGCCATTCGTGCGAAAGACAAAGACATTCCGATTACCTTAATTACTGCCGACAGTGGCGATCGTTATCACAAGCCAATGCTGACCATGGCGATTAGCCAAAAGAAAAGTGCGGCAGATTTGGTCAGAGCAACGGGCATTGATGCCGCAGAAGCTACAAATGTTAAGCTACTTGCCAACACGCAAGTGACGGATGTTGATACGACCACTCAACAGTTGCAGCTTATCTCTGCGCTGCGCTCAGATCCCGTTTATACCAATTACGCCACGATTGGCTATGATAAGCTGGTACTAGCGATGGGTGCGCATCCTATCTTCCCAAAAAGCTTGCCAGAGGAACTAGTGTGGCATGTCAATCATATTGAGCGCTTTGGACAGTTGCAAGAAAAGCTAGCAACTGGCAGTCAGCACGTCGCTATCGTTGGTGCAGGTATGGTCGGGACGGAGATTGCAGAAGACTTATTAAAAGCGGGTCATCAAGTGACACTCATTGATTTAAACGATGCACCACTATCACAAATGCTACCACCAAAAGCAACTTCTCGTATCGCCCAAGCGGTCAATTCGCAAGGGATTAACTTTTTGGGAGGTTATCAGGTATCTGCTATTACTCGTATCAGTGATGGAAAACTGCAGATCAGTTATGAGGCGCTAGCATCAGCGACAGACAGTAGTACTGCTGAGCCAATTGAACCGCTTATGGTCGATCATGTGATTGCCAGTACAGGTCTGACGGTCGATGACAAATTGCCTACCGCAGCTGGTGTCGATTTTGACCGTCGCACTGGGATCGTGGTTGATGCGCCGACCTTGCGTACCAGTACAGCCAATATTTATGCGATTGGTGACTGTATGTCTATCGATGGTGTACCGTGTCGTTACGTCGCACCGTTGCGTGCGCAGGCTGCTACCATTGCCGATGATGTATTGGGTCTAGATCATAATGGCTACGATCATAAGCCACCCATGATTCGCCTAAAAAACAAAGCAATCTCCGTCATGGTGACAGGCGTGCCAAAAGCGACTGGTAATTGGCAGGTCAAGATAGAAAGTGATGAAGAATTGGTCATGGACTTGCTAAATGATAGTGATGAAGTCAGCGCAACGGTAACGATTAAATCGCCTGTAGTGCCTAAAACATAATTGTAAAAGTATTATAAATCATAGCCAGTGTTGTCATCTTTATGCAGCACTGGCTTTTCTATATCTATAGTCAGAGAACTAGTAAACCGCTATGGTGTTACCCTCCCTAGAGGTACTATATTATGTACAATCAGCGGTCGGCTGCCTTGTAGCTGGTTTAGATTTCTTTGACTATATAACTTTTTATATCAATCATAATCGATACGTCCTGTATCAATATTATTGACAGGCTTTCATTTAAGAGGCTATATTGGTTAGGGCTTGATTTAGTTATAGTCTATAGTGACAAAGAATATTCAAGGAAGAATATGACATTTACCTTTGTAGTCTATTACCGCTCTGATAACAAACATTAAACAGCAAAACGAAAGGACTCGTGATGACTCAGATTACCGATTTTGACAGCATTATTAATGAAAGCACGCCTAATAACAGTATTCTCAATAATATCCCCAAAGTTAATGTAGGCGTGCGTTCAGCAAATGCGCCACTCACCAAAAGCCATGATAAAGGTATTGATGTGCCGCTGATTGAAGTGACAATCGGTGATTTTTTTGACGCCATTGTCAATAAATATCCTGAGCGTGAAGCTTTGGTTTCTCGCCATCAAAATACTCGTTGGACGTATCGCGAACTACAAGAGAAAGTTAATCAGTTAGCGAGTGCCATGATTGAAATGGGACTTGAGATTGGTGATCGCATCGGTATCTGGTCACACAATAATGCTGAATGGCTGCTGATGCAATTGGCAACCGCGAAAGTCGGCGTTATCCTCGTCAATATTAATCCTGCTTATCGTACCTTTGAGCTGCAATATGCACTGAATAAGCTGGGCTGTTCGGCATTGGTATTGATGCGTCATTTCAAAAGCAGCGACTATACACAAATGATTCGTGAGCTTTGTCCTGAGATTTATCATAAGAACTATCAGCAATTAGACTTGGTGGAGATTCCAACGATTGAGCGTATCATTTGGATTGATGACTCAGAAAGCGATGAGAATTTCAATTTTATGCAGAAATTCTCCGCTTGGATGGCAGAGGGTAATGCAAACGACCCTCGTTTAGCTGCGCGCCAAGCCCAGCTTAAGAATACCGATGCTATTAGTGTGCAGTTTACTAGTGGGACAACGGGTACACCAAAAGGCGCTACTTTAACGCATCGAAATATCTTGAATAATGGCTATTTCCTTGGCGAAGGTATGAGGCTGACAGAGGAAGATAGGCTATGCATTCCATTACCACTTTATCACTGCTTTGGGATGGTGGGCGGTAATCTCGCGATATTAACACATGGTGGCTGCGCGGTGTATCCCAACGATGGTTTTGATCCGCTCACCGTATTGCAAACGGTGGAAGAGGAAAAATGTACCGCTCTGCTTGGGGTACCGACGATGTTTATCGCAGAGCTGGATCATCCAGACTTCGACAGTTTTGACTTGACCAGCTTACGTACTGGTATTATGGGCGGCTCTAGTTGTCCCATCGAAGTCATGCGCCGCGTCATGGATAAAATGCACATGAGCGAGGTGACGATTGCTTATGGCATGACCGAGACCAGTCCAGCTTCTTGTCAAACCAGCTCGCAGACGCCACTCGAAAAAAGGGTCTCTACCGTAGGGATGGTGCTGCCCGCGCTTGAGGTCAAAATCGTCGACACTGAAACGGGTGATGTCGTCCCGATTGGAGAGACGGGCGAATTACTCACTTATGGCTACGCGGTGATGAAAGGCTATTGGGGCAGCCGCTTTAAAACACGCGCGGCGATTACTGATGGCTGGATGCATACGGGTGATTTGGCGGTAATGGACGAAGATGGCTACATCACTGTGGTGGGTCGTAGCAAGGACATGGTCATTCGCGGCGGCGAAAATATCTATCCAGTAGAAGTTGAGAACTATCTCTATCGTCATCCGAAGATTCGCGATGTACAAATCGTCGGAGTTCCTGATAAAAAGTACGGTGAGGTACTCGCGGCGTGGATTATTACAAAAGAGCCAAATAGCTTAAGCGAAGAAGAGGTAAGGCAGTTTTGTTGTGACCATATCGCTCATTATAAAGTGCCGACCTACTTTCGTTTCGTTGATGAATATCCAATGACCATCACTGGTAAAATTCAGAAATTCAAAATCGTTGAGCAAATGATAGAAGAGTTGGGTCTGGAGTGATTTGAGACTATTAATCACTGGAAAAGCCAGCTTTTTTCTATGTGTGATAAGGCTGGATTTTTTGATTTAAGTCATTCAAGAAATTCGTCACTTAATCATGACTGATGAATTTATCTTATATTATCATTTTAAATGATACATATTGTATTACTATTATTGACAGTCTTCGATTTAAGACGGTATAGTAGCTAACGCTAGTTAATACCTGTTCAAGGAAGAATGAATCGGTGATAGGCGACTAATAAGCACCATAAAAAGTAAAACGAAAGGACTCGTTATGACGCAAGCTTCTGATTTTGATGCGACTAAAATTGATTTTGATACTATTCTAAATAGCATTCCTAGTATTAATATGGGCGCACGCTCAGCAAATGCACCGCTTACCCAGAGCTATGATAAAGGTCCTGATGTGCCGCTGATTGAAGCGACTATCGGTGACTTTTTTGATGCGATTGTATCCAAATATCCAGAGCGCGAAGCTTTGGTTTCTCGCCATCAAAATATCCGCTGGACCTACCGAGAACTCCAACAGCAAGTCAATCAGCTGGCCAGTAGTATGATTGAAATGGGGCTGGAAATCGGTGATCGCATTGGTATCTGGTCGCATAACAATGCTGAATGGCTGCTGATGCAATTAGCGACGGCAAAAGTCGGTGTCATTCTGGTCAATATCAACCCTGCCTATCGTACCTTTGAGCTGCAATATGCCTTGAATAAATTGGGCTGCTCGGCGCTTGTGCTCATGCGTCATTTTAAAACCAGCGATTACGCCAGTCTCATCAGTGAACTGTGTCCTGAGATTTATCACAAAGACTATACCCAGCTTGATTTGGTCGAAATTCCGACGATTGAACGTATCATTTGGATTGATGAGCCAGCATCTGAGGAAACCTTTGGCTTTATGCAGAAGTTCTCTGCATGGATGGCGGAAGGCGATGCCAACGATCCTCGTGTTGCCGAGCGTCAAGCCCAGCTCAAAAATAAGGATGCCATTAATGTACAGTTCACCAGTGGCACGACTGGTACGCCAAAAGGTGCAACATTAAGCCATCGTAATATTCTTAACAACGGTTACTTCATCGGTGAGGCTATGAATCTCACAGAAGAGGATAAACTGTGTATTCCGGTGCCACTCTACCATTGCTTTGGTATGGTGCTTGGTAATTTAGCGATTCTCACGCATGGCGGTTGTATTGTCTATCCGAACGATGGCTTTGAGCCACTGACGGTATTACAAGCGGTGGAAGAAGAGAAGTGTACGGGTCTGCATGGTGTGCCAACGATGTTTATCGCTGAGCTTGACCATCCGGAGTTTAAAAACTTCGATTTATCGACTTTGCGTACTGGCATCATGGCAGGCTCTAGTTGCCCGATTGAAGTCATGCGCCGCGTCATTGATAAGATGCACATGAGTGAAGTCACCATTGCGTATGGCATGACAGAGACCAGTCCCGTATCTTGTCAGACCAATGAACATACGCCGCTTGATAAGCAAGTATCGACCGTTGGTTTAGTGCAGCCTGCGCTTGAAGTCAAAGTCGTCAATACGGAAACAGGTGAGACTGTTGCATTGGGCGAGACAGGCGAACTACTCACACGCGGTTATTCAGTGATGAAAGGCTATTGGGGAAGTCGCTTCAAAACCCGCGCGGCTATCCAAGATGGTTGGATGCATACGGGTGATTTGGCAACGATGGATGAAGATGGTTATGTCAAAATTGTCGGTCGTAGTAAAGACATGGTGATTCGTGGTGGAGAGAATATCTATCCTGTCGAAATCGAAAACTATCTCTATCGTCATCCGAAGATTCGAGATGTGCAAATCGTCGGTATTCCTGATAAAAAGTATGGTGAAGTACTCGCGGCGTGGATTATTCCTAAAGAAGCAGATAGCTTGACGGAAGAGGAAGTTCGCCAGTTCTGTAGCGAGCATATCGCTCATTATAAAGTGCCGACTTATTATCGTTTCGTGACCGAATATCCAATGACTATTACTGGAAAAATTCAGAAATATAAAATCATCGAGCAGATGAAAGAAGAGCTGGGTTTATAGAAATTTAACCACTCTTATCTGTTATTTTATGAATAAGATATATAAGTAAAAGCTAAAATAAAGCAGAGAATAAAAAAGCCACTTGCATTTACGCATTAAAGAAAAGGGATATCATGAGCGCTATCATAACCAGTAAACTGAGTCCAAACGCCGCTGAATTTCAGCAAAATAGTGCCGCAATGCAAGCGGTGGTCGATGACTTATATGGTCACTTACGTAAAGTCGTGCAAGGTGGTTCAGAGCGTGCCCGTGCCAAGCATTTAGCCCGTGGCAAACTCTTGCCTCGTGAGCGTGTCGAGCGTTTGCTGGATGTGGGTACGCCATTTTTAGAAGTGGCACCGATGGCCGCGCATGATATGTATGGCGAAGAGATTCCGGCGGCTGGCGTGATTGCAGGTATTGGCCGTATCAATGGCATCGAGTGTATGATTGTCTGTAATGATGCCACGGTAAAAGGCGGCACGTACTACCCAATGACGGTCAAAAAGCATCTACGAGCACAAGAGATTGCGCAAGAAAACCATCTGCCATGTGTGTATCTGGTTGATTCAGGTGGTGCCAATTTACCGAACCAAGACGATGTGTTCCCGGATAAAGAACATTTCGGCCGTATCTTCTTTAACCAAGCCAATCTGAGTGCGGCAGGTATTCCACAGATTGCTGTGGTTATGGGCAGCTGTACGGCTGGCGGTGCTTATGTGCCTGCCATGAGCGATGAATCTATTATCGTCAAAGAACAAGGCACTATCTTTTTAGGTGGTCCACCACTGGTTAAAGCAGCGACGGGTGAAGAGGTCACGGCAGAAGATTTAGGTGGCGGCGATGTACATACCCGACTTTCGGGCGTGGTCGATCATCTAGCGCAGAATGATACGCACGCGTTATCGATTGCGCGTAATATCGTCAGTCACCTAAATCGCCCTGCGAAAAATATTCCTAATCAAATCACAGCGCGTCCGCCACGTTATGATGCTAAAGAATTGTACGGCGTGATTCCAACGGACAAGCGCAAGCCATTTGATATCAGAGAAATCATTGCACGTATCGTTGATGACAGTGCCTTTGATGAGTTTAAAGCACGCTTTGGTACGACGCTGGTCTGTGGATTTGCTCATATCGAAGGGATGCCTGTTGGTATTATTGCCAATAACGGTATCTTGTTCAGTGAGTCAGCGCAAAAAGGTACTCACTTCATCGAGCTGTGCTGTAAGCGCAAAATTCCATTAGTGTTCCTGCAGAACATTACTGGCTTTATGGTGGGTCGTAAATACGAGAACGAAGGGATCGCTCGTCATGGCGCCAAAATGGTAATGGCAGTGGCCAATGCAAAAGTGCCAAAGTTCACGGTTATCGTCGGTGGCTCGTTCGGAGCTGGTAACTACGGTATGTGCGGTCGTGCTTATAGCCCGCGTTTCTTATGGATGTGGCCAAATGCCCGTATCTCTGTCATGGGCGGCGAGCAAGCTGCATCAGTACTGGCAACGGTCAAGCGTGATAATTTTGATCGCAAAGGTGAAGCGTGGAGCGATGAGGACGAAGCGGCATTTAAAGCACCGATTCGTGAAATGTACGAAGAGCAAGGTCATCCGTATTATGCTACCGCACGCATGTGGGATGACGGCGTAATTGATCCTGCCGATACCCGTAATGTATTGGCTTTAGGACTAAGCGCTGCATATAATGCACCGATTGAAGAGACGACATTTGGGGTCTTTAGAATGTAAGACTTCTAAGGTCTTCTCATAGTAAGCGACTACGGCGTTAACCTTATTTAAAGTATGATTGGTACATCTACGCTTAGTCTTTGTACTTGGTTTCCTTGTATTAACATTATTATGGATTGACCAAGAGTTTGTTTGAGTATTTACATAAAAAATATAGAGAAAGTTATGCAAAAAGATAGTGATAAAAATTATAAAAGCCTACTGGTTAATGTTGAACAGCACGTGGCTACGGTGACATTAAACCGCCCTGAAATACGTAATGCCTTTAACGATGAAATGATAGCCGAGCTAACCGATGCATTCAATACGCTTGGTGCTGATGATGAAGTACGTGTCATTGTGCTAGCAGCAGCTGGCAAGGCGTTTTGTGCAGGCGCTGACCTCAATTGGATGCGTGCCATGGCGGATTATAGCTATGAAGAGAATCTAGCGGATGCTGATAAATTGGCGCAAATGCTTAAAAATATTTACGAGTGTCCGAAGCCAACAGTTGCGGCTATTCAAGGTGATGTTTATGCAGGTGGCATGGGTTTAGTGGCTGTTTGCGATGTGGCCATCGCTGTCAAAATTGCTAACTTCTGCCTAAGTGAAGTGCGTTTGGGCTTAGCCCCTGCGACTATCAGCCCTTATGTCATCAGAGCACTGGGTGCTAGAGCATCACAGCGCTACTTCTTAAGTGCTGAAGTATTTGATGCCAAAAAGGCACGGCAGCTTGGCTTTATCCATGAGCGGGTTAGCGAAGAGTGGCTGGCTGATGAAGTAGCTGCATTCTGTAGCAAAATCGTCAAAAATAGCCCTGATGCAGTCAAAACTTGCAAGCAGCTATTACACGATGTCGCTGGTGCGCCCATCACTGATGAGCTGATTGCTGATACGGTAAAAGGCATCGCTGATATCCGCTCATCAGAGCAAGGTAAAGAGGGCGTGCAAGCATTTTTGCAAAAACGTAAGCCCAATTGGTTGACGGCAGATTAATAATGCACAAGAGACAAATGTGTAAATAGACAAGACCTCAAATAAAAACGATAACACACAGGGATAGTTATGTTTTCTAAAATTCTAATTGCCAACCGTGGTGAAATTGCCTGCCGAGTAGCCGCGACTGCCAAGCGTCTGGGTGTTAGCACCGTCGCTGTTTACTCTGATGCGGATCGTGAAGCCAAGCATGTGGCTGTCTGTGATGAAGCGATCTATTTGGGCGGTTCGGCACCAAAAGACAGCTATCTAAAAGGTGATGCGATTATCGCGATAGCGCTTGAAACTGGTGCACAAGCGATTCATCCGGGTTATGGTTTTTTGAGCGAAAATGCTGATTTTGCGCAAGCCTGTCAGGATGCAGGACTGGTATTTATTGGACCTTCAGCCGACGCTATCCGCGCCATGGGTGGTAAGTCTGAATCCAAACGGTTGATGGAGATAGCTGGTGTGCCACTGATACCCGGCTATCATGGTGACAATCAAGATGCAGAATTTTTGCAGCAGCAAGCAGATAATATTGGCTATCCAGTATTGATTAAAGCCAGTGCAGGTGGCGGCGGTAAAGGCATGCGTATCGTTGAAAAAAGCAGCGACTTTATTGACCTGTTAGACTCATGTCGCCGTGAAGCCATTACCAGTTTTGGTGATGATAAAGTGTTGGTTGAAAAATACGCATTAAAACCGCGCCATATCGAAATCCAAGTATTTGGTGATACACATGGCAACTATGTGCATTTATTTGAGCGTGATTGTTCCGTACAGCGCCGTCATCAAAAAGTATTAGAAGAAGCGCCTGCACCGGGTGTTGATATTGCGATGCGTGAGGCAATGGGGACAGCGGCTATCGAAGCGGCTCGTGCAGTCGATTATGTCGGCGCAGGCACAGTCGAATTCATCGTTGAGCAGCGTGAAGACGCTATGAATTTTTATTTCATGGAGATGAATACGCGGTTGCAGGTTGAGCATCCAGTCAGTGAAGCGATTACCGGTGTCGATTTGGTTGAGTGGCAGCTGTTGGTCGCGGCAGGCGAACCATTACCAAAAACCCAAGACGATCTGACTATCAACGGTCATGCTATTGAGGCGCGTATCTGTGCCGAAAACCCTGACAATAGCTTCTTGCCCGCGACCGGTACGTTGTTTACGTATCAAAAACCTGAACACAGCACCTTTATAATTGATAAAAATGGTACCGGCGTGCGTATCGATGATGGCGTGCGCGAAGGTGATGTAATTAGCCCATTTTATGACTCTATGATTGCCAAGCTCATCGTTCATGCGCCAACGCGAGAGCAAGCCTTAGCCAAGCTCGATCGAGCACTTGCTCAAACACGTATCGTAGGTTTACCGAATAATGCTGCATTTTTACGCTATATTTTAAATACAGAATCTTTTAGCAAAGCCAATCTCGATACGGCATTGATTGAGCACGAGCGTGATGCGATTTTTAATCAGCAGCCTTTAGCCTTATCGACGCTGGTTGTGACTGCCATTACTCAGCAGCTTGCGAGTGAAGCGACCACGCAGGGCTCAGATCCGTTTAGTAAGCCAACGGGTTTCCGTGCTTATAGCGATTATACTCGCTCATTTAGCTTGGTTTATGATGAGAGTACTTATACTGCCCGCATGAGCAACTGGCACAATGCAAGTTTTTCTGATAGTAAAAAAGGCGTTGAGAACCTCAGTAGCTTTACGCTCGTTATTGAAAAAGAAATCGCTAACACGCAGGATAATAGCAATATTAACGTAGCTGCTCAGACCGAAACAGTTTATGAAGGTCAAGTGAGCTATGTTAGCAGTGACGAAAATAATCATACGTTATGGTTGGATGGTGCCCGTATCAATGCTCAAAGCTGGTTGAATAACGAGATGGTCTATGTGTTCACTGATAGTGGACGTGATGAGATTACGCTTGTTGATATTATGGCACATGTGGGTGAAGAGTCCGCAGCGGTCGGTAGTTTAAAATCACCGATGCCAGGTCAAGTAGTTGCCTTTAAAGTGGCGGTTGGCGATACTGTGAAAAAAGGCGAGCCATTAGCAGTCATCGAAGCCATGAAAATTGAGCATACCATTACTGCGCCGACGGATGGTGTGGTGGCAGAATTGCTATTTGCAGCAGGTGATTTGGTCGCTGATGGTGACGAATTATTACGCATTGATACTGGCGAAAATCCTGAGAGCGAATAGCTGACATAGCCTCAATAACAGGTAAGTAATAAAAAGGACGACAAGCATGAGCCATTCGTATCCAGACCATACATATCCAAGCCATGTCAGAATCGTTGATGTCAGTCCTCGTGATGGACTACAAAACGAATCAATGACGGTACCGACCGATGTTAAGCAAACGCTTATCAACGATTTGATTGCAGCAGGTGTCAAAAAGCTGGAAGTTACTAGCTTTGTCTCGCCAAAGTGGGTGCCACAAATGGGCGATAACAGCGCACTACTTGATGCGCTAGCGCCGACACGGCATGCGGACATTTGCTACTCAGTCCTAGTACCCAACATGCGTGGCTTTGAAAATGCCATTTTGCACCGTCCTGATGAAATCGTTATTTTTGGCTCAGCCAGTGAGACTTTTAGTCAAAAAAATATCAATTGTAGTATCGATGAGAGCATTGAGCGTTTTGCACCAGTAGCAGCGGCTGCAAAGGCACAGGGCATCAAAGTACGGGGTGTGATTTCTTGTACGGTTGGTTGTCCTTATGAAGGCGAGATTGACCCTAGCCAAGTAGCGTATGTGACCAAGCGTCTGATAGAGATTGGTGCTGAGCAGATTGGCATTGCCGATACGATTGGTGTTGGTACACCGCTCAAGGTACAACGAGCGTTACAAGCCGCATTAGAATATGCTGATATCTCTATGCTATCAGGTCATTTTCATGACACTTATGGTCAAGCATTGAGCAATACGCTAGCCGCACTGCAAATGGGTGTCAGTGAGTTTGATACTTCCGTCGCTGGTCTTGGCGGTTGCCCTTATGCTAAAGGCGCAACAGGTAATGTCGCGACTGAAGATGTGGTATATATGCTACACGGCATGGGTATCAGCACAGGTATTAATTTGGATAAATTGGTCGTGGCAGGCGAGCGTATCAGTGCGTTCTTAAAGCGTCCAAATGGCTCAAACGTGGCACGTGCCATCATCAATAAACGCCAGTCTTAAATTTTGGCTTTAAAAAACAAATTAGAACTTAAACGTTAAAAATATCAGAATATCAAAACACAAGGAATAGTTATGAGTTTACCTGGATTGAGTTTTCAACTTGGCGAAGATATTGATGCATTACGCGATATGGTACAGCAGTTTGCAACCAATGAAATCGCCCCACGTGCTGCCGAGATTGATAGCAGCGATGAATTCCCAATGGATCTATGGCAAAAGATGGGTGACATCGGTCTACATGGTATTACCGTACCTGAAGAGTACGGCGGCTCTAACATGGGCTACGTCGCACACATGGTCGCGATGGAAGAGATTAGCCGCGCTTCGGCATCGGTCGCGCTAAGCTATGGTGCGCACTCAAACCTATGTATCAACCAAATCAAACGCAATGGCTCTGAGGCACAAAAACAAAAGTATTTGCCAAAGCTGGTCAGCGGTGAGTTCATCGGTGCATTGGCAATGAGTGAGACAGGCGCTGGCTCAGACGTCGTCAGTATGAAACTCAAAGCTGAAGAAAAAGATGGAAGTTATGTGCTAAACGGTAGCAAAATGTGGATCACCAATGGCCCTGATGCGGATGTGATGGTGGTCTATGCCAAGACCAATCCAGAGCTAGGCGCGAAAGGCATGACGGCCTTTATCGTTGAAAAAGGCATGGAAGGTTTTGGCACGGCACAAAAGCTGGATAAACTTGGCATGCGTGGTAGCCATACGGGTGAGATGACCTTTAACAATGTGACCGTACCAAGCGAAAATATCTTGGGGGGTCTCAATGAAGGCGTTAAGGTATTGATGAGCGGCCTAGATTATGAGCGTGCCGTATTGGCTGCGGGTCCTATCGGTATCATGCAAGCGGTGATGGACAATGTCGTGCCTTATATTCATGATCGTAAGCAGTTTGGTCAAGCCATCGGTGAGTTCCAGCTTATCCAAGGTAAAGTCGCAGACATGTATACGATATTGCAAGCAGGTCGCAGCTTTTTATATACCGTTGGGAAAAATCTCGATATGTTGGACGCGCGCGGTGCTGGTCATAGTCGCGAAGTACGTAAAGATTGTGCTAGTGTGATTTTATGGTGTGCCGAAAAAGCCACTTGGATGGCAGGCGAGGGCATTCAAATATTTGGCGGTAACGGCTATACCAATGAGTATCCACTTGGTCGCTACTGGCGCGATGCCAAGCTGTATGAAATTGGTGCGGGCACTAGTGAGATTCGTCGTATGCTTATCGGTCGTGAGCTGTTTAATGAGACTAAATAACGTTAACACAGGTTAGATTGATCAACAAGGCTTTGGGCTGTGCGAGGTAACGGCTAGAAAAGAATAAACAATTGTTCTGAGATGCGGTTTTATTTTTTGATTAACAATAATCGATTAATAAAGCTGACCCTTAGCCTTTTTTATCCACCATATTTATCAGATACTGCTTATGATGCCGACTACTACTACCGCGCTTAAAAGACACTTAAAAATACGCCTTCGATTAACTATCATTTCTGCGCTGACAAAGGCGATGCTAGTACTGAGTATATTTTCGGCACACATTGCAAATGCTGAAATAGCAGACTTATCACCAGCGCAACCTGTCATCCAGTTTGCGACTTCTGATGCGAAGTGGTTACGTCAGCCAAGTTTTAACAATCGCCACATTCGTGCTTTAGGGGGTTATTGCGATCCGGAAGAACCTTGCAAAAAGAAGCGTGTTCAAATGGAATTCTTATTAAGGGTAAATCAAGAAGGCAAAGTCGCCAATATTACCGTATTAAAGAGTAGCGGCTCTGATAGAATTGATAGTGGATTTGAAAAAGAACTACGTCGTTCTCTTTTTAAACCATTTAGAAAAGATAGTAAGACAGTAGTAGGTAATGTCACCATCCCAATAGTCTTTGAGTATTAATAAAGCTTAAACAATAATAAAAAAGCAGTACGCCTCACACGTACTGCTTTTTTTATTTTCAAGGTAAAAGCATTTATTGAGTATTACGACTGCTTGGTATGATCAAAATATCGTGCCAGACCGTTCAACAATAAATCATCACGCAAGCGTACTGGACGGTTGACGTGCTGCGAGATAATAGATGCATCACCACCCGTCATGATAACTTCAAAGTTGGGATGGCGATGGCTAATCTCATTGATGGCACCGACGATTGATAATAGTATGCCGCGATGTACCGCATCTTGTGTGGTCATGCCTTGACCCACACTATCAAAGGTGCCATTGGATATGGTGATTTGCTTAGTGCCTGAAAATAGTGATTCACGTTGCAGATAAATACTGGGGAAAATATAACCGCCCAAATGCTCAGCATGATCAATCAAGTCAATGGTCACTGCTGTGCCACAGCCAATCACGCATTGACGTTTTTTCTTATCTACGGCGCCCAGCATCTGTAGCCAACGATCACAGCCGAGCTGTTCGTCATTATAAGCACTCTTCATCAAAGCATGCGCGGCATCGACATGGACAAACTCAAACGGAATATTCAGACGACCTAACGTCTCTGACACTTTAACATTCAAATCGTCGCCCAGCACCGATGAGATACCAATGAAATCAGGCGCATAACGCTCGAAGCGATCGGTCAAACCCATCAGTAGTTCGGCAGGCGCTTGCAAATGTTGCTTGGCATCATGCGCGACTATTTGTCCGATATCATCGGTGAGCCAGTATTTTAGGCGGGTGTTGCCAAGATCTAACCAGAGCATAAAAATCCCTTTATATCGTGCCCATTGGGTCTTTGATTTAAGCCTTATCAATAACGTCGATGCGTCCGGTAAAAAGCGCAGAAATCTTACCGCTATCTTGACGCAATTGCAAACATCCATGTGTATCAAGACCACAAGCATAACCTGTGATGCTATCTGTTTTACCGTTATGCTCTTGAGTAACGTGCAAGCGTAATCCTGCCAGTGCATCCATCGACTCAAACTGTTTTAAAAAGCTGTCCAAATTATAGCTTTGACCAGTGGGCTTTTCTAATCCTAGATGCTCAAAGCGTGTCATCGCGGCTAGCAGGGCTTTACTCATTTGTTGGTAAAGTATTTTTAGGCTTGGTAGGCTCACAATATCTGTCTCTGGTTTTAGCCTCTCATAAATATCCTGTAGGCTAATCGCCTGATAACTCATGCCTTCAGAGGTTTGCGCCGTCAGTTTGGGAGTGGCTTGGACATTAAGTCCTACGCCCATCACCACGCCGACCAATTTGCCCGTTTGGGTAACAGGTTCTATCAAAATTCCCGCAAGTTTATTAAAGGGTAGGGTCTGTGCTGCCAGTTTAGGCTCATTTGACACTGAGTCAGATGGCAGTTGATAAAAGCCCAAATCATTTGCCCATTTTACCCCAATTGGCGTCAATCCTTGCGCGCGTAATTGCTCATTTAATATTTGAATAACGGGCATTTTTGCCAGTTCAACGCCGATAATCAGCGACAGTAAACCGCTAATCGGCAGATGAACAGGATGATATAACGACAGATAGACATTGCCGCGCGGTGATTGCCATGAGCGCCCGTGCTGTCCACGACCAGCGCTTTGGGTTTCAGCGGTCAGTAGATGCATCTGCGCAGCATTTAACGTCCCATGTTGTACATCTGTTATCAGCTCGCTATTGGTAGAGGCACTGCTGACAAGGTGGCGATGGTTCAGCTGTGGTAAATGATGAAGCTCTAATGAGTCGTCAGAAAAATTGGAAAATGGCGGCATAAGTTTCGTCGATGTGGTTAATATAGCGTGGATAATCTTTGTTATACTGGGCGATTGTCATGAGATTGTCACGATTAGACAGTATCAAATAAACAGCATAAAGGTCGGATTATGATTTAGCAAATGCGATAGGTAAGTGATTATAAAACTAAAGAATTTTTATAAAAATAAGTGTGATAAAAGGCTGATTCGATGATGTTATATGTGTGGTTTGTGATTGCAGGGGCATTTGCGGGCGTCAGTGCCGGTTTATTTGGCGTTGGCGGCGGCATGATTATCGTACCAGCATTGGTATGGATTTTTACTGCTTATGATTTTTCGCCAGAAGTGGTGACCCATTTGGCGATTGGTACGTCACTGGCGACCATCGTTGTGACCTCGATCAGCTCAATGACTGCGCACAATAAGCGTGGCGGCGTGCGTTGGGAAGTGTGGCGCAAAATGGCACTCGGCTTGGTCATCGGTAGTTTGGTCGGTGCTGGTATTGCCGATATGATTGACGGTAAAGTATTGCAAGCCATCATCGGTGTCGGCGCGTTATTGGTTGCTTTAAAAATGCTGTTTTTGTCCAATAAAGAGCAGCTGGGTAAACCGCTACCGTCAACTGGCGTACAGTTCGGCGCGGGTACAGGGATTGGCATGGCGTCGTCTATTTTTGGTATTGGCGGTGGCAGCTTAACTGTGCCGTTTTTGAATTGGGCAGGGTTACCGATGAAGCAGTCGGTCGGCACGTCTGCCGCTTGTGGATTGCCGATTGCATTGGCAGGCGCAGCAGGGTTTGCATGGTTCGGGCAAGATGTGGTCAATCTGCCTGAGGGCACGATAGGTTTTGTGCATATCACGGGTTTTTTATGTATTTCCGTCGCTAGCTTTGCGATGGCAAAAGTCGGTGCCAAGCTTGCGCACCAGTTGCCTGCGCTAACGCTTAAGCGTGCCTTTGGCGTGCTACTTCTATTTGCTGGTGGGCAGCTGTTGTTAAGTGGGCTTGGGGTGATTTAGTTTTGGTTCAGTAAAGTAGTTATTAATCAATAAATTGAGGGTTTAAAATGGCTATTGTTGAGTTATTTCATAAAAGACAGAAAAGGCTACGGGACGAATATCTTGATGTTTATCAATACGATGAATTGCCGGATAAATTAAAAGTCCAAATGGTTCACTTATGGGATGAAACAATAAAAGCGGACTATTCAGGCGGTGGTTGGAATCCTAGCAGCTTAAATCGTGAACATTTGAAAAAATGCTACAAGAGTCTATGCAAAGAAATAGGTGTATTTAAACTAAATGAAGAAGATAGCGATAATGAAATTTATATCACCTACTTTGAAAGTATTTCTAACTATTTTTTAAGTGAAGACAATACTGAACAAGCTCTAAGTGTTATAGAGTTGATGATGCAAACTATTTCAAGCTTCGCTAGAGAATATAGGTATAAAGTTTCTATAAACGTTGATGAATCTATCAATGAATTGAACCAACGTTTTCGTGAGCATGGCGTAGGTTATCAATACGAGAATGGTCAAATTATTAGAGTCGATTCTGAGTTTATTCATGCTGAAGCAGTTAAGCCAGCTTTACAGTTACTAAGTAATCCAATATATAAAGGTGCACAAGAAGAATTTTTAAAGGCTCACGAACATTATCGTCATGGTCGTTACGATTCAGCACTAACAGATTGTCTTAAAGCTTTTGAAAGTACCATGAAAATCATAATCCACAAGAGAAGTTGGGTATGTGATAAAAATGCAGCTTCAAAGAAGCTTATTGATTGTTGCTTAGCTAATGAATTGATACCAAAGTTCTGGACAGATCAATTTAATTCATTAAGCAATATACTTACTTCGAGTATAGGTACACCTCGAAACAAATTGAGTGGTCATGGTAAAGGTAATGATGACATAGAAGTTCCTGAACACCTTATTCAGTATGTGCTACACATGACAGCCTCTACCATTGTATTTTTAATCAAAGCAGATGAAAGCTTGAAATGATTATTTCCTATCAATCGCATCCAGCCCCAAACGCATCCATTTTCTTGCTAGCTCATCATGGTCGCTGAGCATACTCCATAGCGCATCTTCACTAAAGATAGAGTATTCATCACCTGAATGTTCAATTGGCAGATCCGTTTCACGATCTGTCATCCATTGCGGATTGAGATAATAATCTTTCAACTCATTTTGCAATGCTTCAGCTTGCAAAAACTGCTGCTGCGCTTCGAGTTGCTGGCGATGCAGTTTGCACCATTGCTCGTATTTTTGCTGTAGTTCTTGCGGATTATAGTTAGGCATTTTTATACTCTTATTTTTTGATACTTAGACGAATGATTATTATTTTCAGCCCTATTATAGCATCCTTCACAAACCCTAAAAATCCGTCACAATTTCAGGTAGAATAGCCGCCTGTTTTCGCCATATTTACTGATCCTTCATGCGCCTAAAATCTCTCAAGCTGGCAGGCTTTAAATCCTTTGCCAATCCTACGACTTTTACCTTTCGTCATGGTATCACCGCCATTGTCGGGCCGAACGGCTGTGGCAAATCTAACGTCATTGATGCCATTCGTTGGGTGCTGGGTGAAACCTCTGCCAAGCAGCTGCGTGGCGGCGCGATGAGTGATGTCATCTTTGCTGGCACGCAAGATAAATCCGCCAAAAGTGTCGCCAGTGTTGAGCTGACCTTTGAGCATACGCAAGATGAGCAGACTGGTATTCGCCATGAATTTAATCTGTATCAAGAACTGTCCGTTCGTCGTCAGGTAAATAAGGAAGGTCGCTCAGATTACTTTATCAATGGTACGCGTTGCCGTCGTCGTGATGTGGTCGATGTATTCTTGGGTACGGGACTTGGCGCACGTAGCTATGCTGTGATTGAGCAAGGCATGATTGGGCGTATCGTTGAGTCTAGCCCGATGCAGCTGCGTGAGTTTATCGAAGAGGCGGCAGGGGTCTCGCGCTATCAAGCACGCCGTGAAGAAACGCAAAAGAAGCTCGGGAAAACTAAAGATAATTTGGCACGCCTGCATGATATGCAAAGCGAGCTGGTCAGCCAACAAAAGCGTCTGTCTAAGCAAGCCGCCAGTGCTGAGCGCTACGAGGAGCTGGCATTAGCGCTTGCTGATATCAAGCAGCAGCTTGCCATTCAACAGCTCTATCAAGCCAAGCATACTCAGCAGCAGCAAAAAATAGCGCATGAGCGCAGCGCCACTGAAGTATCAACTTTACAAGCCAACTATGACAACCTAAAAGCCAAGCAAGATAAGCTTGCTGCTCATATCAATCAAGAGCAGTGGCTCAAAGACGATGCTCAAAGCAGCCATTATCAGCATCAATTAAGCTATCAACAAGCAGAGCATCAATTAGGTGATGCTAAATCACAATTAAACGCTATCGAGCAGCAACTCACGAGCTTAGAGCAGCAGAGTCAGCAAGCAGTCGATGAGATAAATCGTCTAAAGGCTGAGCAAGCCGAGCAGCAGACTGTGCTAGAAGGATTGCGTCCGAAGCTTATTGAATTAACGAATAAACGTGAAGCGCATAAACGCAACGAGCAACCATTACAGCGCGCCTACCATGACGCGCAAAATCAGCTATCACGCTTGCAAGATAATGCGCGCATGCTAGAACAACAGCAAGCCATTAATAACCAAGCACAAAAACGTTATCAGCAAAACCATGAAAAATGGCAGCGCCGTCAGCAAAATTGGCAGCATTTATGGCAGCAATTACAGCAGTCGCTATCACCAGTTGCAAGTGCTGGTTTGCAAAATAATTCTGATACGAATCATTTGCAGCAGAGGTTAGCGGTGCAAGTTGCTGAGCTAAACAAACAATTGCAGCAGATTGAACGCCAACAAGACAGCGTCGATGAGCGACTGTCTGAGCTACAACCGCAAGCGCAGGATTTACAACAGCAATTACACACGCAGCAGCGCGAGTTAAGCGAGAATGAGAAGCGCCACGCCGTATTGGCGGGTGAGTACGATACCCTGCATCAAATATTGAATCCTAAGCCGAAAGCAAAATCTCAACAGCTTACTAATGCAAAAACTGCTGATGTTAAAAGTGATTTAGAAAATGAAATAGCTAGCGACTATAGCCAATTGACCATTACCACCTTGCGTGACCAGATTGAGTTAAGCGCGAAAGGTCAGCAGCATGCAGAGCTACTTGATAGTGTGTTGGCATTGTGGCTAGATAGCCATGTGCTGGTTTCTAACCAAACTTATCAACCAAATATTGATAACGTGAGCGATGACTCTGAGAAAGTGAATAGCTTATGGCAGGTGCTTGAGCATGAGTTAAAAGATTTATTTGTTTATCAAAATGCGCAAACCAATACAGTGGACAAGCCATCAATCAAAATAGAAACGGGTCATAGTTTGTGGCTACCTGCTCAGACAAATGATACAGATTCAACGCCATTTACCAGTGTCTTGCCAGAGAACTTAATTGATAAAGTACTGCCTTTATCACAGCTGATTAGCGCACCGAACTTAGCGCTTTGGCGGCAGTGCTATTTATATATTGCACAGCCTGAGACAGATAATAAGCAAACGTTAGAAGCGCTTGCTGAGATTTTAAAAGCATTGCCATCGTCAGCTATTTTACTCACGACTGACGGCTGGCTTATCAGTCGCCAGGGTACGATTAATCTAAGTAAATTTGCTGGTGCGCAAGATGGAAAAAATGGTAGCAATAACAGCAACAGTCAATTTTTAACTCAGCGTTTACAGCAGCGCAGCCGTTTACAAGCGTTAGAAGACTTGCTCGATGAGTTTGAGAACAAAATAGAAGCGCAGAAAAAAGCGATTACAAAAGACCAGCGTGACTATGATGCATTGATAGTCAGCTTAGAAGAAACCCGAGCACAAGCTGAGCAATTAACTCGTGATAAGCATCAATATCAGCAAAAGCTCACTACCGAGCGCGCCAACGCTGAACGTTTGCAAGCGGACAGCCAACGCCTCAATGCTGATAAAGCAGCCCTTGAGCAAGAGCAACAGGAGCTGATGCAAGAACAACAATCGCTCAATCATGAGCAGCAAGATATCCAAAGCAAAATAGCAGCGCTAACGCCACAAATCGCCGATGCTCGTGCGGCAACTCAGCAATTACAAGCGGAGCGCAGTGAGCTAAGTCGTACCCGTCAAGCAGATGATGACGCTTGGCAAGCCTTGCAACTTCGTATTCAACAAAATGAGATGCGTTTAGAACACAGCACTAGCAGTCTTACTCGGGCAAGTGCGCAATTTGATAAGTCACTACAAAGCGAGCAAAATCTAAAGACGCGTCATGAGCAGCAGCAAAATACATTGCCAGAACTGCAAGCATTACTACAAACAGCACAGAACGCGCGCGATGAGCAGCAGGCTGTATTAACAGGGCGAGAAACTGCATTAACGGTGCTCAAGCAAGAATACAATCAGCAGCAGGTTGAGCTAGATACCTTGCAAAACACACTGCAAACCCAGCAAAATGCGCTTGCCAATCACTCGACCGAGCTGGCACTAAGCGCTGCAAAATTAGAGGATGCTAGTAGCCATACGCAAGAAGCGCTAGATGCTTATTATAAGGTGAGTCATAAATATAAAGCACAATCAGACATAGCGCAGCACCCACAGCATCAGCAACAAGTGATGAGCGTTTCAAACTTATTAGCAGATTTTATTGCGCATGATCGCCGTGTGCGCCCAGATAAAATTGCTGAACTTGAGTCAGAGCGTACCAAACTTGAGCAGCAGCTAAGTAAAATTGGCGCGGTCAATCTCGCTGCCGTGGCAGAGTTGGCAGAGGTTAATGAGCGCCTACAACCACTCGCGCAGCAGACCGCCGATATTGCTGCGAGTATGCAGACGTTAACGGAGGCTATTGCTTCGATTGATGAGACCACCAAGACGCTATTTATGCAGACGCTCGATGCCGTCAATATTGAGCTTGCCAATTTATTTGCCAAAGTGTTTGGTGGCGGGCAAGCCAGTTTAACGCTCAATACGGATGATATGCCCGTTAATGCGCCAAAATCAGAACAGTGGCGGGCAGGGCTAACCTTGATGGCACAGCCAAAAGGCAAACGTAATAGCCGCCTCGCTGTACTTTCAGGTGGTGAAAAGACGCTTACTGCATTGAGTTTGATTTTTGCGATATTTAAGCAGCATCCCGCGCCATTTTGCGTACTGGATGAGGTCGATGCGCCGCTTGATGACGCGAACATCGTCCGCTTTACCAGTCTCATTCATGAATTAGCAGACGATTTACAGTTTATCTTTATCAGCCATAATAAATTGACGATGCAGATTGCCGATGAGTTAAAAGGCGTGACCATGCCAAGCGCGGGCATTTCTACCTTGGTCAGCGTCTCACTCGATGAGGCGTCACGTTACCTTTCTGAATAAGAGCAGCGCTAAATGGCAAAAATAATTGATAACTGGTAGCAGTTGTCAGTGGTATAGTTAGAAATGATGTGACAATATTACAACGTCACGCAAGTGTGTCAGCCTCACGGTAAACGATGACTATATGGTGACGATATTCATTAGCCATGCTAGACTATTGCCATTTATTCCCTCTTATGTATTCCCTTTTGTCATATATTAGGATGTATCTCTTATGACCGCTATTCAGTTTATATTGATTGCCATTGCCGCATTTATCATGCTTGCAGGGCTATTTATGGTCATTCGTAGCTTTAAGCGCCGCAGCAATGCTGAAGCGGTAGCGGTCAATTATGATAAAAACGGTATTCCTATCATACCGCGCCATGAACGCAATATCGTCGATCAGCCAGACTTGGATGATACAGCCGCTGGCGAAACAAGTATCGCCCCTGATCGCAGTTATCTAAATGCGGTAGTCGAAGACGAGCCTTTGACCCAATCTCATACCCATGTTGATACGCAGCTGACAGCTGGGCATGCGGATGTTAATGACAGCGATACTGAAGCCGATACTGGCACAATAGATGATGCTGACTATGTGCGCTGGCAAGCCGAGCAGCAGCGTGCTGACAATAGCGAGTTTGCAGAAGCCGCTGAGCAGATGCATATCGAGCAAGAGCAGGATGCGTTTTCAAGCTTGATGTCCGCAACTGACAGCTTGATGCCCTCTATTGATACCGCAGACGAGCCAAGCTTCGATAATAACAGTCCGATACTCGATCAGCATTTATCAGAGCCAGTGGATGAAGCGCAAAACGGTCCACTCATCAATGCCAAAGACAATATTAATATCACTATCTTGCCGCATCAATATCGCGACCGTCCAGCCGCAATTATCCGTGGTCGTGACTTATTGGCATTAATTGATAAGTATGGTCTGCGCTATGGCGCGATGAATATGTTCCATCGCTATGAGCAAAAAGACGGTACGGGTATGCTCTGGTTTAGCATGATGGGCATCACCGATAGTGGTATCGCGCCTTTTGATCCGCATAGCGTGGCGACCAATACTTATAATGGCGTGGTAGTATTCTTATCGCTGCCGCATCCACAAGCGCTGCGTAGCTTCGATAGTATGATGAGTATTGCTTACATGATGGCAAGTGATTTGGATGCCATTATGCTCGATGAAGAGAACGAACCAATCACCCCTGAATACAAGCAGCAATTGCGTAACCAAGTTCGCGATTATGAAGGTTAGTTTTAATGTATGAATACAGGTTGATCAATAAAAGCTGATTCATATTAGCAGTATTAAAAAAGGTAAATAGCGCTTGACGTTATTTGCCTTTTTTAATGGGCTTTAGTTTCTGCAAAATGTTAGAGTCGGTTCAAGATAATTTAGATACAAGGAAGGTGAGTGAAAGTACTACACATAGTAGACTGAGCGAGCCTGACACAGTATCTAATTTATATAGGAACGACTATATCCGAGCATCCTACAAACTTGTTATCATATCGGCATCTTGAATTGTAAAGAAAAAGACGCCGACTATGACTGACCCTATCTCACCACTTACTTCCAAAGACATTAATAAAGACATCAATACTGCGAATCCTATAAAAAATGATGATGCTATCGTTACCCAGATGCGCACGTTTATCGATGCGCTTAAGCAGCACAATTATGCCTATTATGTGCTTGATAATCCCATTTTAGAAGACAGCGAATACGATCAGTTGCGCCGCTCTTTATTGGCGCTTGAAGAACAATATCCGGATTTGGTACAGCCAGACAGCCCAATTAACCAAGTTGGCGACATGCCGCTATCGGCTTTTACCCAAGTCACTCATGATATTCCCATGCTCTCGCTTGGCAATGTCTTTGATTATGATGAATTACATGGCTTTATGCGCCGCGTGAATGATCGCCTCAACGATGCACAGCAAAACCCTGAATATGAGATGGAGCTAAAGCTTGATGGCTTGGCGGTGTCACTCAAATACGCTTATGGTAAGTTTGTCCAAGCAGTGACACGCGGTGATGGACAAACGGGGGAGGACATCACCCAAAATGCCAAAACCATTCGCAATTTGCCACTTTGGCTCGTTGCTGCAAGTGAGATTCCGTTATTAGAAGTGCGCGGTGAAGTGCTGATGCCAAAAGCGGGCTTTGAGCGTTTGAATCGCCTTGCTGAAGAAAATGGCGACAAAACTTTTGCCAATCCACGCAATGCTGCTGCTGGAAGTTTACGTCAGCTTGACCCTGCCATTGCCGCCAGCCGTCCACTCGCATTTTACTGTTATTCAGTCAATCAAGGGTTATCTGAGCATATCAAAACCCAATCAGCAGCGCTCGCTTGGCTAAAGGACATCGGTTTTACCGTCAGTGCAGTCGAGGTGGTACAAAATCCACGCGAGGCTCAAGCCTATTATGAGTCAGTGAAGGAAACACGTGGCGAGCTGCCGTTTGAGATTGATGGCATGGTGATTAAGGTCAATAGCTTGGCGTTGCAGCAGCAGCTTGGCTTTTTATCACGTGAGCCACGCTGGGCGACTGCTTATAAATTTCCTGCCGAAACCGTCATGACACGCTTGCATGCTATCGAATGGCAAGTCGGACGCACTGGCGCGATTACGCCTGTTGGCAAATTAGAACCTGTGAAAGTCGGCGGCGTCACTGTCAGCAATGTCACCTTGCATAACTTTGGTGAGATTCAGCGATTGGATGTACGCGCAGGCGATATGGTCAGCGTCCACCGTGCAGGAGATGTGATTCCTAAAGTGACTCGCGTTTGGACAGACCAGCGTCCAGAAGGTTTAGAGCCTGTTAAATTACCATCGACTTGCCCAGTATGCGACTCGCCTGTGGTATTACCCAAAGATGAAGCATTGGCGCGTTGTACCGGTGGGTTGTTTTGTCCCGCACAGCAGGTTGAGGCGCTCATCCACTTTGTCTCGCGTCGGGCGATGGATATCGATGGCTTAGGCGCAAGTTGGTTGATTAGCTTTTTTGAGCATGGCTTGGTGAAGACAGTCGCTGATATCTATCAATTGCACAATCATCAAGACGAGCTGATTACGCTTGAGAAACTGGGCGAAAAATCGGTACAAAAAATTCTCAGTGCTATCGAAGCCAGTAAGCATACCACACTCGCACGCTTTATCTATGCGCTGGGTATTCGCGGTGTCGGTGAGACGACGGCGCAGAATTTGGCGCAGCAATTTGGCGACCTCGATAGCTTGATGGCTGCTGATATCGATAAGCTACTGCAAACGCCTGACGTCGGTGCGATCACCGCTGAACTCGCTTATAAATTCTTCCGCGCACCACACAATATCGAAGTTATCACGGCATTACGAGAAGCTGGCGTGCACTGGGATAAGGTTGAACAGGTAGCGTCAGAAGGTCTACCACTCGATGGGCAAACGTGGGTCATTACGGGCGCACTTGATAGCATGGCGCGTGATGAGGCCAAAGCGAAACTACAGGCGCTCGGTGCTAAAGTATCAGGAAGCATCTCAGCAAAAACCACGGCACTACTGGCAGGTGATAAGGCTGGCTCAAAAATGGCAAAGGCAGAAAAGTTAGGGGTTAAGATTGTGGGTGAGGATGAGTTTTTGGCGTTGATAGAATATTTATAGTAGTTAGAGTGAGAGTTTGGTGATGTAATTACTATACTCTCACTCTAATTTTAAAGTTTATATATAATAACTGCTAACTTCACATCAAATCTTTAACTAGTCTATTAAATTTAACGGACGGAGTATCTTGGTCTAATAAATATATTACGTCTCGATATTCATCACTTATTTTATATTGTTTCATAGTTGGTTTTTTTGGATCTCTGTAATTTTTTACTACACCTTTCTCTATAAGAGTAGAAAGTAAATTAACGGCGGATAGTTTTTTTCTAACTTGTGCTTGTTTTCTAGGGTAAAAATTGCCCCGTTCATAGAAAAGCTTAAATACCTTTATTAAGTCAGTTGAAATATCTTGTTTTTGATCTTTTTTATCTTCACGTGTCTGACTGATTAAATGTTGGATTTCTACTAAATCACAACTGGTGCTAAAAAGTTTTTCTGGAATATTCGTAGATATGCCGTCTCGTGGGTCAATATCTTTAAAATATGAATCATAAAATCTAGTTGAGTTATCAAAAGTACATTCCCAGAAATATTCATAATTAATAAAAATACAGTCTTTAAGTATTTTACCGCGGAAATCGAATGTTGGCTTGCTAGAAGAGTTTCCAAAAATATCAATTAGACATAAGCCTTGTATATATCCATTACTTTCGAATATTTTTTCAATGATATCAGTTCTAGTATGAATATTGGACTGGTTATTGCCCTTCTCTAAAAGAGTCAGTAGAAGAGTTACTATTGCGGAAATAAATAAATTCTTATCATTTAAGCTTTCATTGTTTATATTATCTATTAAATCTAAGCAAAAAATCACTAAGTCGTCGTCAAGCACTACTTTTTCTGCAATAGATTTAGCAAAGCTAGTATCAAATTTTAAATAACCACTAATAATTCTAAAGATGTTCTCTTCTATTTCAGGCAAATCTTTAGTATTGAATAATTCTGAAACTAAAAGAGATTTAAAGTATATATCGAAAACATCATATCGAAAATAAAAATTCTCATCCTTATATAAAATTAAGGGATGCCCTTTAATTTTATCTATATATGAATTATCAATTTCAATATCCATATTTTTATTCTTGAGTACTTGTTTAATATCGGTGATACTTATGCTGTTTTTCTTACTAGAAGCCATACTTATAAATAGTTTAATCTGATGATCCAGGCTTAAACTATAGTCAGTCTTTTATAAATAAGATACAATACTTTTAAAATAAGCGACACGGCAGAAGAATACATGACCTATTCAGCAGACTTTCGAGCGCAAGTGATCAAAAGTGTCCAAAACAAAGACATGAGT
>NZ_CAJGZQ010000029.1 GCF_904846185.1 Psychrobacter immobilis
GTAACCGCCCCCATGTACCGCTGCTTGTGTCCCGTGTCTTAGCGATAACCTCAATCGGTGAACAAACAAACGCCTTAGACTTGAAAGCAATGTTTGCTGGGTCGTCATCGTTATACTTCACAAAAAACAGCCCGTCATGGTATAGCTCAAAACGCCCATCACTGTATGTCATCGGTTCATTAAGCTGTGGGTCATCGCGCCATTCAGGATAATAGGCAGTGTCTTGTAAATTGATTAGCTGGGTGTCATCAGCTGCCAGTATCGCTTCATAGCTGTCATCTTGTAGCATAGTGACGATATGAGCCACCGTAACCAATGCTTGCGCCTTTACACCTGCCAATAGGTTAATTAAGCCCTTATCATCAAGCGTCATAGGTACAGTAACCTGTGATCCGCTGCTCCAGTGCTGCACCATCTTTTTGAGGGACTGCTTTGTTTTTTGAGGGCTGACAATGATTGTCTTGTCCATCAGGTGGCTGTAAACATCAATACCGCTATCAGTGTCATTAAAGGCTATGATCTCATTGGCTTTGTTTGGCTCACCAATGACGATAGCGCCATACCCTGTAGGATCAATGACAATGGGCTTTGCTTTACTGTTTGGTGTGTAGAATACCGCGCCTACAATATCGCCTTGTTTATCGGTCAATCGTAGGGCTATCGTGCCAGTGGTCGGTACTACTTTGTCATCATTTGTAGTAAGATTGTCGGTGACGTTGAGCAAGCTATTAGGCGGTAGTAGGTCATATAGTTTAAGCAATAGCTTATCGTCTGCCAGTCCTTGCCGTGTGACTGCATCAAAACTATTCATTACCACTGTAAAGCCTGTGCTAAATGCACGGGCTTTTTCATGGGCGGCTGTTTGTGGTGTGGTGGTCATCTGTTCCCCCTTGCTTGTGACTGGTTCGGCTTACGCGCTGCTCTATACTTTTTGTAGTAGCTTTTGCGCTTGGCGTGCTTACGGCTTTGCTTTGGTGGATAGGTTTTCATTATTTGCCCACCTTGCTATAGCCAGTCATTGCTAGGGTGTCGTTAATGCCCTCTAATTTTTCATATAGTAGGCTTGCCCATGTATCAGTAGCATCATGTGCTAGGCGTGCCAGTGCTGTGACTGTATGCCCCTCTATCTTGTCATAGTGAATGAGTGCTAGTAGCTGTCCAACATCATATAAGGCAGTGGCTGCCCCATCAATATCACAAGCAATATCGGATAAATCAAAAGCAGATATTAAAACCACTTGTTTATCGTCTGCTTCGGTGGTGTCTATTATCGTGCGTTGGCTGGTTTGGCTGCCACTGTATAGCGTGGCTATCGCTTGGCGGTTGGCTTGTGTATCGTGGAATAACTGTGGCAGTGCGTAACAGTCATCATGATAAGCCCTACCATCAGCGCGATATAGGCACTCAACATTGCCAATATTGATAGTTAGGCAGTCTTTTGACTTTTGGACTAGGGTGTAAGTCCCATTGCCCACAGACGGGCATAGCACGCTATCACCTGCCTTGAATGTGGCTGGTGTGCTGCTTGTAGTGGTTTGAGTGTTTGAGGTCGTACGGATTGATTTAGGCATGATAGCCTCCTAACGTTTTTTGAGTTAATGCCACGCTATACGGTAAAAGTATAGGGTGACGGGTCTTACTCTCGGTAACGTTAGTAACCGCCCTGCATATTCGCCTTTCGGCTATTGTATTTTGCAGCGTCAACCCGTCATAGTCGGTCAGCAAGTGACTTGCTGTAGATATGAGGGAGTGCCCCCTTGCTACGCTTAAATGCGTGTTTGGGGCTGTGCTTGATGGTATAGGGACAGCTTGAGAGGCTGCGCTATTATCAGGCACAAAAAAAGCCAATAATGTACGACTTGGCAAGTCGCTAACGTTTTTTGAGAGGTCTATATAGTAACCATTGTTGGTATTGGTTGCAATCTGTTTTGCTTGTACTGGCTGGCAAGCTACCAATGACAGTAACAAGCCAATACCTGCCACCCATGCCATAAAGATAATAAATCTAAGTAGTAAGCCACGTTTGTGGGGCTGGCTGTCGCTGTGCTGCCCGTGGCTGGCTTTTAGACTGGTTCTGTTATCTTTGGTCATTTCTTACGTCCTCCACGTTAAAGGCTATTTCTGCTATGCGTGTCGATAGCTCTTTTAGTGACTCTACTTGTCGGCTGCCTGTCGGTAATAAGCTGCCTAACATTTTTACTTCTATTTCTGCTAATTGGGTCATGGTGTTAATGATGGTCACATTGGCGTGCAAGGTAATGATTAACTGATCTATAAAATCATCATTTATCATCAAGAAACCCTCTTTTTTTAGCCCGTCCATTACTTGATTTATAAAATCGTTATCACTCATAGCGCGTAACCTCCATTTCAGGCATTGATAGAATGCTGTCCATCTGTTCGCTGGCATCAGTGGCAAATAATGAGTCCCTAAACAATGCAGCAATGACGGCTTGAATAATGCCCATAGAAACGGGGTCATTTGTCTGCACGGCTTGCAATGCCATAGCGTAATGTTCGGTATCAATTGATAATAAGATCAGCTGCTCGTTGATATGCTCTAACGTGTCCGCTATCTGTAATAGTCTGTCGTTTGATTGGCTCATAACTGCACCCCTGTAGCGTCATGGTTGCCATCGGCTGGCGTGTCTATCCAGTAGATTTTGAATGTCTTACCATTGCGCTTGATGGTCTTATCTTGAATAACCACGCCTTGCGCTCTTAGCTCACTGATACGCTGTAAAAAGCATGTGATTTGCCATAAATCAAAAGCCTCATAAGTCGATAGGCTGTTACCTGCCAGCATGTGATTATGGATAATCTGCTTATAGCTCTTTTTTGGTTGCCGTGTCTGCATGATCTACACCTCGCTAGTGGTTGAGGTGTGGCTGTTTAGCCATTCGTGAATGTCTGCATAACTCCATGCGGTCATAGTAGGGCTTAACTTCTTGCCAGCTGGGAAACGTCCATCTTTTGACCATTCAAACAAGGTGGTTTTGCTAAATGGTAGGAATGGCAGAATATCTTTAGCCCTGCCCATGCCAGTAGTAGGCAGTTGCATAGCTGGACTGTTTGCGGTGGTTGGTTCGGTATCGTGCGAGGTGTCACCAGTAAAAGGAATTACTGGCGTGTTTTGTGTGGCTTGTTGCTGTGTCATTTTAGCTGCTCCATATCGTATGATTTGTATCGCTACGTTGTTCTGCGATATGGATAGAATAAAAGATGCTATCGGCTATCATGCAAGCACTTTTGATATGATGTTATGGCAATAATATTGCTATCAGGGCAATAAAAAACCCTTGATAGACAAGGGCTGATAGCTGTTATAGCAATAGTTTAAAAATACGCCTATCTTTTATATTTTCCTCCGCTTCTTGCTTCGCTGTGACGGTAAACTTTATCAATATTTAATGCTAAAGCTTTTGATACACCATCAAAGTTACCTGTGATCCATCTGACAATAATCTCTTGTTTTGGTGCTGATTGATTAGGATCATAATTAATCCAAAACTCTGTAATAACTTTATTCATAATTTCTATAGCTGGGGTAACGTATAGAGATTTATCATTGCCAATAGTATCTGGCTTGTCTGCTAGTTCGGCTTTAGCTTGTGATAGTTGGTTTTTAAGGTCTGCTACTTGCTCTCTAAGCTGCTCGATAACTTCGGCATCGGCTTGGTTAAAAAGTTTGTCTAGGTCTAATTTTGGATAAAGTAAATCATAAAAAATAATTGAAAAATCCTCTTTCACTTTACGGTAATCAAGAATTTTGTTTTCGACAATTTCTTGCTTTCCATCTACGTGATAAGGCTCAATAGTACAGTTGATAATATTAATGTAGTTTGAACAGTTGTTTTCAATCAGCCTGTTAAAATTCCTATCACTGACAAAATAATAATCATTAACCCTCATGTCATATTTGATATCTGTTAAGACTATTTCATGGTTATTGAAACGACCTGATTTCCTTGTTATTACTTTTTTTTCTAACCAATCCACACTACCAATATAATGAAATACTGGGTGCAATTGATCATTTCGCACAAGTTGAACGATAGTTTCAATGAGCCTATTTTGGTCTATTGAGCTTTCTAAATTAAAATCATAGTTACACCTATCCGCTAAGTATTCGGCAACATCGTCCAATGTTAAAAATTCTTTAATATCATATAAAGCCACACTCACACCCCTACACCCTTTAATAAAAATAGGTGCAAGGCAGTGACAGCATAAGGGTGTGAATAGCTGTCGTTCGGGTAATTAGTCCTAGCCTTGCATAGTTGGTGCTAAGCCTTAGCCTAGCTTTTGTGTTTGTTGTTTGAAGTCTGCACGGATCACGTTATCCAATTTGCCAGCATAAGCATCATCAATAAAGTTTGCCCATTGGTGCATCATGTCTATTCTGTATGGTAGGTGCTGCGCCCCGTTATAGGCTGCACTGATTTTGTTCTCTCTATCATGTGCCAGCTGTAGCTCTATGGCTTCGTGCATAAACTCTTTTTCATGCAGTGTGGTACTGGCAAGCCCTCTAAACCCGTGCCCCGTCATCTTGCCTTTATAACCCATATTCCATAGGGCATTAATAAACGCGCTTTGACTGTATGGCTTACGGGTTGAGGTATTAAAGAAAACATACTGATCCGAAAAGCCTAGCTCTTTGATCTGCTTTAATATCGCTACTGCTTGCGGTGCAAGTGGCACGATATGCAAGCGCCTAGCTTTCATCTTTTCAGCTGGGACAGTCCATAAGCCGCGATTAAAATCTATGTCCTGCCATTCCATAAAGCGCAATTCATTAGTACGTACAAACGTATAGCATAAAAACCATAAGCCTAGTTTCACCAATACATCACCTTGATAAGCATCAATGTCTTTTAATAGCTTAGGTAATTGCTGGCTAGTGATACGGCTATGATTGACGGTTTTATGTGGCTTGATGGCTTCGGCTAGGTCGGTGGCTGGGTTATGTGTGGCTAGTCCATTGCGGATAGCGTGCTTAAATATCTGTCCTATTTCTCTAATAGTACGCCTTGCCATTTCATTAGCGCCGCGGCTCTCTACTGCTTTACCGATAGCCAATACATCAGGCGCAGTAATGTCGTTTATGTTCTTTTGACCAATAGAGGGCTTCACATCGCGCATATAAGCGGAATAGTTACGGGAAAAGGTGCTTTCTGCTAGGTAGGTCTTGCGCTCGCTATACCATGACTGGGCTATGTTATCGAAAATATTTAAACCGTCTTGGCTGGCTTGCTGTTCTTTCTTATGATCTTTGGGGTTCACACCATCAGCTATTAAGCGTTTGATCTCAATATTGCGCTGGCGTGCATTTTGTAGGCTCATTACTGGGTAAGTGCCAATAGTGAGGGTTTGCTGTTTGCCTTGCCATCTGTAGGCGCTGATCCATGACTTAACGCCCGTGTAACGCACCCATAATTGCAGCCCGTTACCATCACTGTGTTTGTCAGGTCGCTTTGTATCAATCGAGGTGCTACTGGGCTGTAGCTTATTGATAACGGTATGAGTTAAGGGCATTGGACTATCCTTTGTTGGTATTGAGCGCGTGTATAAACTCTAATACCAACAATAATACCAACATTCTATATAGGACGCTATACCCCTATATAACCCTCAATCCTTGAAAAACGCCCAAAATAAAGGGCTAACGGTCTATGACGGTCAGCCCTTTATCAATGTTTGGTGGAGATGGCGGGAGTTGAACCCGCGTCCGCCAGCATTACGCTCATGAATCTACATGTTTAGTTTCTGTCTTTAGTTTTAATCCGCACCGATCCGACAGTCAGGATGGATTGGACGATTCTCTACTTTTGAACCCAAGCGATTGAGACAATCACTTGTGGCGAGCCTACATGCGGACGCTTCAACTTAGTTGACTAACTGTAGGTGATCAGCAACTAAGTAAACAGGTTTAAACCATGTAAACAGGGTTTAAGCTGCTAGAGCGTAATTTTCGTCGTTTGCGACTATAACAATATATGTTTGATTAACGAGAGGACATATACTCTCGACATGCATCATTGAGTTTCATTACCAGCGTCGAAGCCAGAACATCCCCAATAAGGTCATCTATTATATAGGATTTATACGTCGACTTTCAACATATATAATATCTATATTACATTACGTTACAGCTGAACTCTCTAAGTCAGTACTTTATTGAGCCATTTACCGATATTTTGAATCTGCGGCATGCAAACTTGATGTGCCATCGGATAAGTATGATAAGCAACATTATAGCCTTTAGCGGATAATAACTGCTGCGCCTGCTCGCCCAAAATTACAGGAACAACTGGATCATTCGTACCATGCTCAATCAAAATGGGCATGTCTTTATTAGCAGCGCTATAGCTAATATTATCATTAGTCGCTAGATAAGTAGAGAGTGTCATCAAGCCAGCTAAACGCTGCGGGTAGCCAAGTGCCACATGATATGCCACTGCCCCACCTTGCGAAAATCCTGCGATTACAATGTGTTCAGGCTTAACACCACGCTCTATCTCACGGCTGATCAAATCACGGATTTGCTGCGCAGACTCTTCAATCTGAGCGACATCAACTTTACGCTCTAGGCTCATCTCTAAGATGTCGTACCATGCTGGCATGACCATACCACCATTCACCGTCACTGGGCGCTTTGGTGCATGTGGAAAAATAAAACGCACTGCCATATTATCCGCTAAACCGAGCTGTGGTACCACTGGCTCAAAATCATGACCACTCGCACCCAAACCATGTAGCCAAATAACGGCTCTGTCTATCTTTTTTTGCGTTGGATTATGCTCAACGATGACCGCATCTAAATAGTCACTCATATTTTTAAATTCCTTTAAATAAAAATGGTAGGTACATCAAACTTATTTTTAGTAAAACTGACATTCGCACTATATTTCAATATTTTTTATAATAATACTGATTATTTTACAGCCTTTCATCAAAACCGCCAGTCAAAAAAGTCTTCGCTAATAATGCCAATTTCCATCAACTTTTCACATCTTTTAAGGCCTGATAGCAAAAGCGAGTGCGACTTTTGTGCTACGATAAATTCGTCAACTTAGATAGCACTCTAGCTACTACTGTATGATGCCCTACACTCATTTTTCAATGTTCGTATCTCATTAGATATTAATAACCCCTTCATCTTAAATAGTTTTTCTTTATATAGCGATATAGAGTTTATGACCCATATTTTATTGGTAGAAGACGATCCTGCTATCGCGATGTCACTGAAAGTCACTTGCAAGCGTGAAGGCTGGCAAATCACTTGGCTTGATAACGCCAGTAACGTGTTGCCTTTTCTGCGCAATTTACATAATAGTGCTGAAGCGCAAGATCTATCGGCGATTATTTTGGATGTTGGGCTGCCAGATGGTGATGGTCTCAGTCTCTGTCAACAAATACGCCACACCCTTGATATTGCTGGCTTAAAGGACATTCCTATCATCTTCTTGACGGCGCGTAGCGATGAAGTCGATCGTATTTTGGGTTTAGAGATGGGCGGCGATGACTATTGTGCCAAGCCATTTAGCCCGCGAGAGTTGGTCGCCCGTCTAAAAGCCATTTGGCGACGTGAGCAATTATTGTCTCAGTCCTCCACCTCCCATACAACAGAAGCCAGCGATACAACCAATCCTGCCTATCCAAATACTATGTCAGGACAAGCGTTAACGTTTGAATGTCAGTCTGGCATCTGGTACTACCAACCGCTTAATTATTCCTTGATATGGCAAGAGAAAAAGCTTGAGCTGAGTAACACCGAACGCAAAATCTTATTAACCTTGTTAAAAGCGCCCAATCAAGTCTTTAGCCGTGAGCAACTGCTGAGCGCGGTGAGCGATTACCCTGATCATCGCTTGGCGAGAACCATAGACAGTCATATCAAGTCGATTCGTAAGCAGCTGGCGACTGTCGATGCCAGCATCGATGTTATCCATACCCATCGCGGCTTGGGTTACGCCTTGTGTCCCGCCTAGCTGCACTGCCTATAGCCATATTTTGATTAAAACCGATATTCTATAACGTCAAATAATATACCTGAAAATATGAATCATAAAACCAACGATAGTACTAATAGCCATCCCAACACTCATATTAATAAGGCTGATAACAGCGCGCATGCCAGCCAAAGCAATTGGTATGCAAAACTGCATCCTATCGGCACCGCGCAGCAAACGACTAAACCAAAACGACTGCTGAATTTAAGTATATTTTTTAGGATTTGGCTCGCGTTGGCGTTAGTGCTGATTATCTGCGGTGTGGTCGCATTTACTCAGCTGTTTGGTTATGTCAAACCGACGGCGCAGCAAGTCATCGAAGATACGTTGTTAGATACCAGCAAATTGCTGGCGGCAAGTTTGCAGATGCCATTATCTTCAGGACAGCTATACGATGAGCAGTATCAAACGAAACTCGATGCGGCATTTATCGGTGCGCCCACGATAAGTAAAACAACAGATCCAGAATATAAAAATAAAAGCCCTAGCAGCTTTCGGATATATGTCACCGATGATAAAGGGATTGTCATATACGACTCACTACCCGAACCTGACAATGATGAAGGACAATATTACAGCCGCTGGAATGATGTCTATCTAACGTTAAATGGTCAGTATGGCGCGAGAAGTACAACGCTAGATCATAATCAGCGAGATGGTACGGTGATGTATGTGGCACAGCCGATAAAGGATAGCGCTGAAAATCTCATTGGTATCATTAGCGTAGGCAAACCTGTCGCTAGCGTGTTACCTTATTTAGACGATACGCGCAATCGCATGCTTATCACAGCGCTGCTCATGAGTATTGCTGCCCTTATATTAGCAGGACTGGTCGCATGGTGGCTCAAGCAAAGCATCAGCCTTGTGACCCAATATACCAGTGCACTGGCAGAAGACACCAAAAAGCCCTATTTTTACTTAGGTCATGAACTTAATAGCCTAACGGATACCATTGAGTCTATGAAACATCGATTGGAAAATCGCGCCTATGTCACCGACTACGTTCATACTCTGACCCATGAGCTCAAAAGTCCGTTAACCGCCATTCGTGCCAGTAGTGAGTTGCTAGAAGACGACGGGCTCGATAAAGAAGATCAACAGATGCTCATCCAGTCCATTGGTGAACAAAGTATCAAAATGCAGCAATTGATTGATCGGCTGCTATTACTTGCCAAAGTTGAGCAACCGACTTTTAAGCTGAATCGCCAGCTGACCCCTCTACTACCGTTGTTGCAAACTCTGGCAAAAGACAACAGCGCTAAATTGCAACAGCAGCACCTAGCGCCTATCGACATCTATCTTGATGATAAACGAGTGACTGAAACAGCGACTTTATCACCAAATGCCTTGGAAAATACCAGCGTTTTCGCTGACCAGTTTTGGTTGGTACAAGTGCTGCAAAATGTATTGGACAATGCCATTCATTTTGCCGATAGCACAGTCGTTATTTATCTGCACAGCATCGAGCAACATGGTTCAGCGCAAACTGTGACTATTGATATCTTTAATAATGGTAAATTGCTCCCTGAGTATGCCGTTGATAAAGCATTTGACCGTTATTTTAGCTTATCGCATCAGAGTCAAGCGGCTGAAAAAGCCTCAGAGCATGCACCAGATAAATATTCCAAGTTAGAAATCAAACAAGAACAGCAGCCCAATGTCACAAGCAATACCCTAAAAAAAGGCACTGGCCTTGGTTTAACCCTTGTGAAGCAAGTTATTGAGCATCATGGCGGTCATGTTGCCATTACTAATATTCAAGCAAATAGCGATGACAGTAGTCACAATAGTAATAAAAATAACGCTGCTATTAAGCAATATTCAGGCGTGATGATTAGTATTACCTTGCCTTTGACTAAAGAATAGAGGCTTAGCTTAGATAAGATAGATAGATAGAGATAGACAGTTACTCAAATTCATTAAATTATTTTCGATTAGCAATAATGCCAGTCCATGAATTTTCCATCGTTCCTACACAGGTTTTCTATCTGCTTGTTTTACGATAGCGTTATTCAAATTCGTAACCCCTATTAAGGATAGAAAGACCATGAAAGAAGCTATTGAACAAAACCAAATTATAAAAAACTGCTTAGGCAGTAGTCGCCATTTTTGCCTACAAGCGCTGTCAGGTGAAGGGATTGATAGTATCGCTTTTGGGCATTGGTTAACCATTCCCAGTCAACAACTGCTATTGGTATTTCGCCACCAGCAATGTGTGGCTATTGACCACTATCAAATAGCGGCTTAAAAATTCCTTCAATTTAATGATGAAATCTTATCAACTAAGTTGCTGGCTTGTTAATTATTTATAAAAAATCAGTCAAAAAAACCCTCTATCATATCTAGTTAGAAACGCTAGTTAGAAATGATAGAGGGTTTATAATTTTACGGTAAACAATCTAAGTAATAGATGCTACTGGCGGCTTAACATCCGCATTTTGACCGCGATGGCGCAAATAGTGATCGAGCAAAACGATAGCCAGCATGGCTTCTGCGATAGGTGTGGCACGTACCCCTACACAAGGATCATGACGACCTTTAGTTAGCATATCAACCGACTCGCCTTGTGTATTGATACTCTTGCCAGCCGTCGTAATACTAGAGGTTGGCTTAAGCGCGATACTGACACGGATGTCTTGCCCTGAAGAGATACCGCCCAAAATACCACCAGCATGATTTGCAGTGAAACCGTCTGGCGTCAGCTCATCACGAGAGCTATGACCGAACTGTCCTGCCACGGCCATGCCGTCGCCGACTTCAACGCCTTTAACAGCATTGATGCTCATCATCGCATGGGCAATATCTGCATCCAAACGATCAAATACTGGCTCACCAAGTCCGACTGGCACACCGCTAGCGATAATTTCAAGGCGCGCCCCGCAGCTAGTGCCTTCACGGCGCAAACTGTCTATTAAGGTCTCAAAACGACTGACAGCATCGGCATCGGCGCAAAAAAACGGATTGCTGTTCACAAAGTCCCAATCAATTTGGCTTGGGTTTAGGACATTACTGTACTCATTGCCAATTTGGGTGACGTGACCACGGACTTGCACACCTAAGCGCTCTTGTAGATATTTCTTAGCGATAGCACCTGCCGCCACGCGCATCGCAGTCTCGCGCGCTGAGGAGCGCCCGCCACCACGATAATCACGAAAGCCATATTTCATGCTATAGGTGTAGTCGGCATGACCGGGGCGAAACGTGTCTTTAATCTCGCCATAGTCTTTGGATTTTTGATTGGTATTACGAACCAGCAAACCAATAGACGTGCCTGTCGTCTTACCCTCAAACACACCAGAAATAATCTCAACTTCATCAGATTCGCGGCGCTGGGTGGAGTATTTAGACGTGCCCGGTTTGCGGCGATCTAAATCTATTTGCAAATCATCTGCAGATAAGGCTAAACCCGGTGGCACGCCATCGACGATTGCCATGAGACCTGCACCATGCGACTCGCCGCACGTGGTGACCGTAAAAACCTGTCCAATGCTATTGCCTGCCATATTTATCCTTAAATAAATGAAGTCAATTTTTGAGTATCGCGTAAATCTCGATGGTTCTATTACTCAACAGTTCTAGTACTCGATAGCTCTATTGAATGCTATCTAACAGTTGCACGTAAGCATTGAACAGCTCACGATGCGCCATGAGCTCATCATAGGTAATCGCAAAGACACCGTGACCACCGTGGGCAAATTTCAACCAGTCAAACTGGATTTCAGGATAGGCTTGCTTTAATGCCCACTCACTATCACCCACTTCGCAGACAAGCAAGCCTTCTGGACTTAGATAATCTGGCGCTTCAAACAAAATACGATGCACCAAATCCAGCCCATCTTGACCCGCGGCTAGCGCATGCTCTGGCTCATATAAAAATTCAGGTGGCAGCTCTGCCATAATAGCCGCATCAACATACGGCGGATTGGTGACGATCAGCTCATACTGGTGTTCAGCAGGAATCTTAGCAAACAGATCGGACTCAATCACATTAACCTGATGCCCAAGATCATGATGATCGACGTTAACCATAGCTACTTCAAGCGCACTTTTATCGATATCAACAGCATCAACCAGCGCATCAACGAAACGCGTCGCAAGCGCAATAGCAATACAACCAGAACCAGTGCATAAGTCTAAAATACGCTCAGGCTGCGACAGCTGCTTGACCTCTAAACCGTGATCATAAAATACAGCAGCCTGCTCGTTGACGCTCTTACCAAGTGGTTTGGCAAGCTCATTGACATCAAAATATGGATGGAACTGCTGACGAATCAATTCTGCGATAGGCGATCTTGGAATTAGTACACGCTCATCGACATAAAAAGGCAAATCACAGAAGTATGATAAGTTAATCAAATAGCTTAATGGTTTACGCTCAGCGATACGCTCTTCTAACAAACTCAGTACCAACTGCTTCTCTGAGGTGGTCAAGCGACAATCGAGAATCTGCTCATTGGCTGACCAGTCTAAAGCCAGAGAATGCAAAACAATGGCGGATGCTTCAGCAAACTCATCGGTGGTGCCTTGTGCAACGACCACATCATAATTACGAAGCTGGGTGACCGAAAAGCGAATAAAATCACGAATACTGACCAATTGCTCGCGGGCCTCTTCTAATTCTGCAGGCAAATTGGCAAATTGATCGTCTTCACCCAGAATCCCACTCTCCAAATCAAACACCATTTCACTCTCTAGACCATCGTCATTGAAGTATTGATTTTGAAACTCTTCTGCGCTCATTGTTTGGTCTTCTGACATATCGCACCTTGCTGATTACATGTTCACTGACTACATGCGGATGGGTTAAAACGCCTTTTATTAAAAGCCGATCTATTGAATAAAAATTTATCCACCATTATAGACATAAACGCTAAGTTGCGCCAATTTTTGCAGTTTTATATTCATAAAAATGGTTCCAAAAATAACGTGAATAATGAGGACTGCAAGTAAGAATAGCGCATCATCTTATGCATACCCTCGCTCAGTTATTGCCCAACTGTAGTGAATACGTCAACGGTTGACGTTTGGCAAGACTTTAATGAAAAAAGATGTGTCAAAAGTTTGCGAAGCATTCAAATTATGCGCATAATAGCCCCATTAGTTATAACCATAAGTATCCCAATATGATGAAAATGAAGCCTCTTATTACCGCTATATCAATTGCTATCGTTACTGCCAGTGCCAGCGCCGTTGCCGCACCTGCTGATAATACGCGCACCCTGCCAGTACGAACCGCTGACTCAATGCCTAGCATTGCCAAAAAAGTTAGCCTTGATGTACAAGAGAATCGCAGTAGCTCAATCGATGGTCGTGCTCCTGTCGTAGCCACGCCTGCCTTAAAGCCTAATGCGCCTGACCGTATGACTCAGCTGATTGACGAAAAGCAGGAAGTCGATGTAGAGACAGCGCAACAAGCAGTCAGTGCTGATAATATGACGGTAGAAGAGCTGGCTCGTAAAGATGTGCAGTCTGATAGCACTGACGATATTAGTGAAGGTCAAGCCGTCGCTGCCCCTACCGCAGCCATATCTGATGCTAGCCCAGCAGATACTTCTATCAAAAGCATCGAAGATGTTAATGGTAAAAAACATACGACGCTGAATTTGTCGAATTATGCCAAACAAGTAAACGGTGCCACATGGACACCGAGTATGAAAGTTAACTCGGCAATGACGATCAAAATGCAGGCACTGCTTGATTGGAACCATGCTTCTCCTGGTGCCATCGATGGTGGTTGGGGCATGAACAGTAAAAAAGCCCTGATCAACTTCCAAACCATGAAAGGTCTGCCAGCCACAGGTAAAATGGATCAAAAAACGTGGGATGCGTTAAATAAAAATATCCCAGCGAATAAACCAGTGCTCGTGACCTACACCATCACTGAAGATGATATTAAGACCAACTTTGCCAGCACACCTGCAGGTTCAGAAGCTAAGTCCAAAATGAAAGGCTTATACTATCAAGACATTAAAGAGATGTTTGGTGAGCGCTTCCATATGGATGTGCGTTATTTAGATAAGCTGAACAAAAATAAGCAATATAAAGCGGGCGAAACCATCACTGTTTTAAATACCCGTGCACCACTTAAGCAGCGCATTAACCGTGTGGTTGCCAATAAAGCCGATAAGACATTATATGCTTATAACGGCGATAAGCTGGTGGCTACTTACCCAACGACAATCGGTAGCGATGCCACACCATCGCCACAAGGTTCGTTTAAAATCATTAACAAGGTAAAAATGCCTTGGTACAAAGCGACCGTTGGTAAAGGCGCAGACAAACAAATACATATGCTACCACCAGGACCAAATAGCCCTGTTGGCGTCGTATGGATGGGCTTGTCTAAACCTTCATATGGTATTCATGGTTCACCAAAGCCTGAAGGCATCAGTCGCCAAGCCTCTGCAGGTTGTGTGCGTTTGACCAACTGGGATGTATTAGAGGTTTATGCCAATATCGAAAATGGCGCGACTGTTGAGCTTAAATAAATTGAGCTTAAATAATAAGTCATAAACGATGAATAAAAAAAAGACCTTGCTATCAAGGTCTTTTTTTATGGCTGATAATCGGACTTATTCATTTAAATTGACAACATTATTCGCTTTTATGCTTTATAGCCTTCTTCATTACCAGTGATGCTACCAACTTTTTTGGTAAAAAACATGCCTGCAGGGATAGACACCAAAACGCCTAATGCTACTGCTATTTGGATATGAGGTATTTCATTAAAACCTGTGACTAAAGCGCCAATCATAAAAACGCCAATTGTAACGGTTGCTGCGATTGAATAGATAACAGAGAATAATGGCCAGTTCATAACTTATTCCTCATTTTTATTGTGGATATAGTACCTTTATACACTAAACCCACAAAGAAAGTAAGTATTTCCTATAAACCTGCGAGCCAGCTATAGTAGGTGACTAAGCATAAAAACCCTGTTAAAGTTAAGGTTTTTATTATCGTTAGTTAATGATGCATAATTTTACTATTTTAAGTATTACTACTTAATGACACTGCGCTCTATTTAGTCGTAAAAAAACCATACGTTGTCCTCTCTTTATCATTACAATAATGTCTTTCTTTTACTTTTTAAGAAAGCTCTCTGCCATGACCTCACCTGAAAACAAACCCTCTAATGATTATTCAGTTATAAAAGATGCCTCAAGCACGGCCATTTATCCAGACAAAAAAGTGGTGCTAACTGACGCAGATGGTAGCTCTGTACTAAATAGCAATGTCGAACATACTGAGTCTTCAAAAATCTCAGAGACTCATGATGACAATGACTGTGGCGAGGATATGGCTTGTGCGCAGCCTCCTGAAACAACGATAGCGATAAAGTCCATTGGTGCTGACGAGGTAGTGGCAACGTTAGAAACCGCCAAGCCCGACAATGAGTCTGAAATAACTAAACGTGAAATCACTGAGCCTGAGACACCACTATCCAATGAATCGTTAAAATTGACAACAGCGCCCAATCATAAAAATCTAGAAAATGTATCAGCAGAACATGCTCAAGCAGAAGAAGATAGCGCTTCCGAGCAAACTTCTCAAAAAGATGCTGATGCTGATGCTGAGGTAACGGTAGAGGCAGATGGTATTGCCCACGCTGATGCACAGGGCACTTATCCTATCTCTGATAGCCCTCAGCAAGAAAGCAAGGCAAATAGTGACAACACAAAACCGTCCTCAATTGATAAACATCCAGACACACCGAAAAATAATGACACTGTCGTAAAAAATACTGTGAAAGATAAAGTCGATAATCAGGAAGAACTAGAAGACGAGATTAAAGAAAAAAAGGAAGCCAAGCTCGAATCTTATAAGCAATTTGTTGCCGAGCAATTTAGCAATCAAAAGGTAGACTATCCAGAAGTACGGGTCAGAATCGAGGCCAACGCTCTGCCTAGCAAAATGTATTTCATTATGAATATACTTTCTGCCATCATCGCCAGTTATGGGCTAGTGACCAATTCAGCTGCCGTCGTCATTGGCGCCATGTTGGTTGCCATGATGTTAGGTCCCATTACTGGTATAGCGTTAGCGATTATTGATCATCGTATGCCATTGCTACGTAAATCACTGATTACGGTTATCGTCGGCGTATCATTGGTGGTATTGGTTGGTTTTATCGTCGGCTGGTTACACAAAGATCAGCCACTGACCGCAGAGATATTATCGCGCACTCAGCCAACCTCGATGGATTTAATGATTGCTCTAGCGGGTGGTACTGCTGGTGCTTATGCGATGGTTTCACCGCACCTATCAGTGGCAGTGGTCGGCGTGGCGGTAGCCACTGCATTGGTGCCACCTCTTGCCGCGAGTGGGATATTATTTGCCAATGGCGAGACGCAGCTTGGACTTGGGGCACTGCTACTGGCGCTAACCAATATTATTGCTATCCAGTTTACCAATGCTTTAGTACTCTGGTTATTAGGCTTTCGCCGTTTGGTCGATGACGATTATAAATCAAGCACCTATTTGACTTTTTTACGCCGTAATGCGGTGACGTTATTATTGTTAGGTGGATTGGGGACGTATTTGACCATCAACCTACAGACCAATGCCAAACAACAGGTTTTTGAGAGTAGCGTCAAAGAAGCCATCAATAGCTACTTTATCGACAAAGGCAACGTGCTGACCAATACTCAGTTTGATACCTCAGAAGAAAATAAAGTCGTACGTGCGGTCATTCGCGGAGAGACGACGCCTACTTCATACGATGTACGGCAAATCGAAACCGTCATTGCTCAAGATATGGCAGAGAATTTCCCTGAGTATCTACCCATTAAGCTACAGCTACGCTACTTGCCAGTACAAGTCATTGAGTCCAATCCATTGAGTCAAGATAAACTGGACGAGACTGATGCGGCGATTTTAACCAATTAGTTTTTTTGACCAACTGGCTTTGATGCGCTACAAATCCATCGAGCATCTGCATGCGCAGAATAACCTAGCCGTTGTAACTCTTGTACCAAGAGCTTGGGCGTTTGTGCTAAAATCGTTTGCAAAATTATTTTACTCAATTCTATTCGCCAGTAAGGAGCCGCTGTGAGCCAGCCATTTCGCTCAGCCGATATTCGTCAAGCTTTTATCGATTTTTTCATAAGCAAGCAGCACACCCCCGTCGCCTCATCGAGTTTGATTCCACACAATGACCCGACATTGCTATTTACCAATGCCGGTATGAATCAGTTTAAAGAAACGTTTTTGGGTATGGAGCCACGTGATTATACCCGTGCGGTGACCTCGCAGAAGTGCGTACGTGCTGGCGGCAAGCATAATGATTTGGATAATGTCGGTTATACGGCGCGCCATCATACGTTCTTTGAAATGCTTGGCAACTTCTCGTTTGGCGATTATTTTAAGCAAGCCGGTATTGGCTATATTTGGGAGTTTTTAACCTCGGACGAATGGCTTGCGATTGATAAAAATCGCTTGTATGTGACCATTTATGAGACCGATGACGAAGCCTTTGATATTTGGCATAAAGACATCGGTATTCCTAGCGAGCGCATTATCCGTATTGGCGATAATAAAGGCGCGCCTTACGCCTCAGACAACTTTTGGACGATGGGTGACACTGGCCCTTGCGGCCCTTGTACCGAAGTCTTTTATGACCATGGTGCTGATATCGAAGGCGGTCTACCGGGCACACCTGAAGAAGATGGCGACCGTTATATCGAGATTTGGAACTGCGTGTTTATGCAGTTTAATCGTCAAAAAGATGGCACTATGCTACCACTACCAGCGCCAAGCGTAGATACTGGCATGGGACTTGAGCGTATCAGCGCCATCATGCAAGGCGTCCATGGCAACTACGAGATAGATTTGTTTGTACACTTGATGGATGCGGCGGCTGAGATTTTAGAGATTGAAAACCAGCAACAATCGTCATTAAAAGTCATCGCTGACCATATTCGCGCCGTTTCATTTTTGATTGCTGATGGCGTTACTCCAAGCAACGAAGGTCGTGGTTATGTACTGCGCCGTATCATTCGTCGTGCGGTGCGTCATGGCAATAAACTTGGTGCTGACAGTGAGTTTTTCTATAAAATGGTCGCACCCTTGGTTGCTGAAATGGGTACGGCGTATCCTGAGCTAAAAGATAAGCAAAGCGTCATTGAAAATGCCATTCAAAAAGAAGAAGCACAGTTTGCCAAAACTTTGGCACAAGGCTTACGTTTACTTGCCAGCGAACTGGAAGGTCTAAAAGATGGCGACACGCTATCTGGGGAAGCCGCATTTAAACTGTACGATACTTATGGTTTCCCAATCGATTTGACTGCGGATATCACTCGTGAGCGCGGTATTGTCATTGATGAAGCTGAATTTGATGAGCATATGCAAGCGCAACGTGAGCGTGCTCGTGATGCTGGCAAATTTGACGTTGATTATAGCAGTGTCATTCAAGTAGAAAACCCAACGACCTTTATCGGTTATGAGCAGCTTGCAGAAGAAGGCGTCACGATTGATGCGCTGTATCAAGATGGCAGTCCAGCCGATAGCTTAAACGAAGGTATGGAAGGCGTCGTCGTATTGGATCGCACCCCATTTTATGCTGAAGGTGGTGGTCAAGTTGGTGAGCTTGGCGAAATCCGCACTGCGACTGGCGTTTTTGAAGTGCAAGATACCAAAAAATCTGGTCAAGCCATCATCCATTATGGTGTCGTGACCATGGGTGACATTAACACCAAACAGACCGCTGATGCGCAAGTCTTGTCGAGTATTCGCGCAGCCAGTGCCAAAAACCACTCTGCCACGCATCTATTGCATGCCGCATTAAGAGAAGTATTGGGCGACGCGGTCACACAAAAAGGCTCGCTAGTATCAAGCGAAGTCTTACGTTTTGATTTTTCGTATGACCAGCCTGTCAGCACTGCTGAAATTACGCGTATCGAACGCTTAGTCAATGAGCAAATTCAAGCCAACACCCCTGCTCGCATCGAGAATATGTCTATCGACGAAGCGATGAAACAAGGTGCAATGGCATTGTTTGGCGAAAAATATGGCAGTGACGTTCGCGTCTTAACCATGGGCACTGAGAGTATCGTCGATGGTCAGCGCAAGCCCTTCTCTATTGAGCTTTGTGGTGGTTTGCACGTTAAACGTACTGGTGATATCGGTGTGCTAAAAATTACTAGCGAATCAGGTATTGCTGCTGGCATCCGCCGTATTGAAGCGGTCACTGGCATGAATGCAATTAAAAACATTCAGCAAAGTGAGCAACAGCTGAGCGAGCTTGCCAGTCAGCTAAAAGTAAAACGTCCAGAGGTGGCACAGCGCGTGCGTACCATGGCGGATAAGCAGCGCGAACTTGAGAAACAACTAGAGCGTTTAGAGCAAAAAATCGCCAGCGCCCAAGCAGCCAATTTACTCGATGAAGTACAGACCATCGCAGGCACGCCCGTGCTTATCAGTACCTTAAGTGGTGTCGATGGTAAATCAATCCGTACCCTGATGGACGATATTAAATCTAAACTTCCTGATAGCGTGATTGTATTAATTGGTGATAAAGACGAACAGTTAGCCCTAGCTGCAAGCGTGGCAAAATCAGTCACCGCTAAAGTAAAAGCTGGTGATATCATTCGTCATTTGGCAAGTGAGCTGGGCGGTAAAGGTGGTGGTAAGCCAGACTACGCACAAGGCGGCGCGCCAAAGTCTGGCAAAAGTACCGCGGTTATCAACGCCCTACCTGCTTGGATTGAAACTCAGCTTAGCTAGTACTGAAAAAGACATGAATACATAGCATCACTTGGGTCTACTACGCATAAGATACGCGATTGGTTATAACGGTTATAACCAATCGCCATGTATCTAAGCGCTACGGGCACTTAACGTTGTGACGTAGATATGATATAAAGGTCAACGTTTATATGCATCGTGCGTGCATTACCTAGTCAGCACTACTGAATACATAAACGAAAAGCATGGGCGCAATTCTTATAATACGGCTTTATCTATACAAGCATTGATTGAGCGTCACATCCGCATACTGGCTCTCATTGATGATAATAAAAGGCCATTAATGAATAATAGGTAGATTTTTATGGCGTTAATAGTACAGAAATACGGCGGCACCTCGATGGGCAGTATCGACCGCATCAAAAACGTCGCCAAACGAGTCAAACGCTGGCATGACAACGGTCATCAAATAGTTGTTGTCGTCTCTGCCATGAGCGGCGAAACCAACCGTTTGATTGATCTAGCACGCCAAATTAGCACTCAGCCTGACCCCCGTGAATACGACCAAATGGTCTCAACCGGTGAGCAAGTATCGATTTCATTACTTGCTATGGCGATTAAAGAGCTTGGTGTAGGCGCTCGTTCATTTACTGGTCGTCAAGTAGCGATTAAAACGGACAATGCCCACAATAAAGCCCGTATCGAAAGCATCGATGACAAAAATATCCGCGCGCAACTCGATGCAGGCAATGTCGTCATCGTCGCAGGCTTTCAAGGTATTGACGACGAAGGCAATGCGACCACATTAGGGCGCGGCGGCTCTGATACCACAGGTGTCGCTATTGCTGCTGCCTTGGGTGCTGATGAATGTCAGATTTATACCGATGTTGATGGCGTTTATACCACTGACCCTCGTGTGACCTCAAAAGCCAAAAAACTTGAAAAAATCACCTTTGAAGAAATGCTGGAGATGGCAAGTCTTGGCTCTAAGATTTTACAGATTCGTTCGGTAGAATTCGCCGGTAAATATGGTGTACCACTGCGCGTATTATCTAGCTTTGATGAAAACAACGATGGTAGCTTCGACCAAGAATTTCAAGACAATGTCGGCACCCTAATTACGATAGACGAAGGAGACAATATGGAACAGGCAATCATCTCAGGTATCGCTTTTAATCGAGACGAAGCAAAAATAGTCGTGCGCGGTGTACCTGATCATCCTGGTATTGCCTCTGCTATCCTAAGCCCGATTGGTCGTGCCAATATTGAAATTGATATGATAGTGCAAAACCTCTCTACCAATGGCACCACCGACTTTACTTTTACTGTCAACCGTACTGACATGGACAAAACCATGAAAGTACTGGAAAATGAAGTCAAAGATGAGATCGGTGCTAAAGAGATATTGGCTAATGATGAAGTCGTTAAAGTCTCTTTAGTCGGCGTCGGTATGCGCTCTCATGCTGGTGTTGCGAGCCTCATGTTCCAAACCCTTGCTGAAAACAATATCAATATTCAAATGATATCAACCAGCGAAATCAAAGTGTCTGTCCTTATCCAAGAACAGTATTTAGAAAAAGCCGTTAAATCACTACATACCGCATTTGGTCTGGATCGTGAAGATGGCGAAAGTAAAATCGCTGGGCTATAACTTATTTTAAAACGCTTAAAATAATCGATTTAGCATCAACAGTTATGCATTAAGTCAGTATCAATTACTTTCAACAATGTATTAAATTAAATAGGGTCTTTTTAGATCCTATTTTTATTTTTTATTATTGCTAAGGTAAGTATTTACCCAATAGTTTTGTGAAAACCCGTGACAGTCTCTATTATGCCCCCTATAATGGGGCTTTCATTTGGGCTAAATGAATCTACCTATCATTACCGCTATTGGTACAACATTAAGCATTGTGGTTGTTTGATACATTGCCTTTATAGTACTGCGGTGATGTCCTGCAATTGAGAAGTAATCTGATGAGTAATAATTTGTTGATGCGACATAAGGAGTGTGACGCATGTTAATTTTGACACGCCGCGTGGGCGAAACGCTAATGATTGGTGATGAGGTCAGTGTGACTGTCCTAGGTGTCAAAGGCAATCAAGTACGTATCGGTGTTAATGCACCGAAAGATATTGCCGTACACCGCGAAGAGATTTACCAACGTATTCAGCATGAGCGTTCTGTACAGTCGCAAATGCAGCATCTTGAGCAAGGCAATTTTGCGCCTTCATTTGATGACGAAGACTATTTCAATCGCTAAGTTACATACTTTCACTTTTTAATCTGCTCTGAGGTCATTTATTTATGAGTATCCGCCAATCAGATGTATCGGCTCTACTTAATGGTTTGGATAAAAAAGCCATTGGATTCAATGATGTCATCAGTTTTATTGATGATTTTTATCGCTACGCACCTGCCCCGTTTGTGAACGGTATGGTACACAATGCAGCTGGTGAAAATGAAGGTAGTGCGAAAATTTTTGGCTTTGCCAAGCACCATGGTCTGAATCAATTGGACACGCTAAAACTGTTTGGCGAGCATTATGCCAAAGTTCAAGCAACTCCTAACGGTACTGACCATGCCAATATCCGCAATTTTTTACATTGGGGCTGGCAAGGGTTTTTGATGCAAAAAAACCCATTAACGGTTCGCCCTAGTGTTGATACGACGGCGCTTTAAAAAATTATTAAATAAGAGAAGGCCACGCTGATTAGCGTGGCCTTTTTTATGTGCTTCATTTTTTATCATAAAACTTAGCCATCAGCCTATTTATCACGAAACTTAACCGGTTGGACTGCGCCTTTCGGATTGGGCATGTTTGGATAATGATGCTCATGCTCGACATCACATTCCGCCCCGACGATAGAACCATCTTCTTTGACTGGCTTATGAATATAGCCTGTGCGCTCAGCAGGTGGTAGATGCTCGTGCTCCCACACCATCACCGCTTGCATACAGGTCTCGCGCTGCTCAGCGGTCAGCTTGCGACCATCAGGCCACTTACCCAACTCAATCGCCATGCGGAATTTATCCACCACTTCTGGCGTTAAACTTGCTAATATCGTTTGCTTGTCCATCCTATCTACTCTCCACCACTATTTTTTATAACATATTTTTATAACGTTATTATATAAAAGAGACACTTATTCGTCGTCCATAATATCATCATCCACGTCAAGACTGAATTCCTCAGCATGGACGTTCCAGTGCAATTTGGTGCGACAAGCTTCATAAAAATCAAACCCTGGCGGGTGCAATAAAGTAAGCTTATCTGGATGCTTACGAATATAGAGCCGTTGCTCTTGCTCAAGTGGCACGCTTGGCTTACCGTCGGCACTGACCATCGGCTGAGTGCGATTGTCTTCGTGAATGCGAATGCATACTTCGCTATTACCGCTCACCACAATCGGTCTGCTAGACAGCGTATGGGGATGCATGGGCACCAAACAGATAGCATCCATACTCGGGTGAATAATGGGACCGCCACCAGAGAGTGCATAAGCCGTTGAACCGGTAGGCGTTGCTGCAATCAAACCATCACTATGCTGACGGTAGACATCTTGACCATCGATTTTCATCTGAAAATCTATCATATGTACCGATTTTCCCGCATGCAATACGATATCATTGAGCGCCATATCTTCATGAATGATAGTGCGCCCTTCTCGTATCTCCATCGTCAATAAAAACCGATGATCCAACTGATAATCACCCATCAATACTTGGCGCAATTTAAACGCCGCTTCATCAGGTTTTACATCCGCTAAGAAACCAAGCCGACCACGGTTGACGCCGAGCACGGGTACACGGTAGCGTGCCAACGCTTCAGCCGCGTGCAATATCGAGCCATCACCGCCAACAACGATGACTAAATCACAAATCTCGCCGATTAGACTACGCTTAACGATTTTAACCTTTTCAATCTCAGTAAGGTTCAAAGTGGGCAAGTTCGCCGTTTGCACATCCATAATCAATGTGAGATTCATCTCATTGATAGTCTGGGCAATTTGCACCAAGCTTTGAGTGACACTGCGTTTACCAGCGCGGCCCATAAGCCCAATACGCCTAAAAGCAGGGTTTTTGATAGCGTGGAACAGCTCTGATTCATGTAAGTGCGGCAATCTTGCGGATTGCGCTGAGTTTTCCATAAAACGACTCGGCATAACGGTAAAGTACTCGCCAATGATAGCGATAAACGAGCGTTTAGACTAGCATGTTTATGAATTATCGTTGTTAACTGTCGTAATCAACCCCATATAAAAACCATCGCACGTTACTCTTAAACGTGTTTGTTTAGCTAGGCAATATGCCAAAATACATCAACTAATAATAGCTCTATAAGGTCTTGAGGCCTTGATGGCTGTCACGTAAACACAGTTGACAATAATGGCGGTTTTGCTAAAGTAGCTAGCATCACTATTATTTATATTTTATTAAGGACAACTTTATGGCCAATCCTATTGTCAGTCGCGCAGAACTTGCGATCGGCGGTAAGCCAATGACGGTCAAGGGCGTGATTCAAAAGACCAGTCTATTACTTGGATTATCTGCGATCACTGGTGTGGGCTTTTTCTTTTATGCCCTTATGGCAGGCTTGTCGCAAGGTTTTATTACGATGGCTGCCTTCGGTAGTATGTTTGCCGCTTTTGGTCTCGCGCTTTTTATCACTTTTAAACCACACAAAGCCAAAACCTTTGCGGTGCCTTATGCACTGTTAGAAGGCATATTTTTAGGCGGCATCTCGCTGTTCTTTATGCGGATGTATCCGAGTGTACCAGTGACCGCTATGTGTGCCACTTTTGTGACGGCAGCCGTTATGCTAGGGCTATATCGCTCAGGTCTGGTCAAAGTGACTGAAAAGTTCCGCTCAATTGTGACTTCAGCATTGATTGCAATTATGCTGGTTTATGTGGCGCAATGGGTACTTTCTTTAGCGTTTGGCTCAAGCTTACCGTTCTTATTTGAAGGTGGTGCTATCGCTATCGGCTTTAGCCTGTTTGTTATTATTATCGCCTCTTTTACGCTTTTACTAGACTTTGATAATATCGATCGCGGTGTGGCGATGGGTGTCTCTGAAGACTACGAATGGTTATTCAGTATTGGTATACTTGCCACGCTCGTATGGATGTACATTGAATTTATGCGTTTGCTTAGCTACTTGCAAGACTAATCTAAAAACCAGCTAATCTTCATTTAAATAAAAAACCGCCTTGGCTATTCATATAGTTAAAGGCGGTTTTTTTATGGGTAAAGTTAAATATTTATGATAGACATCATATCTGGAAAAATGTGAGCAGCAAGGAAGATGAGTTTCATTACTACATTAGTAGGCTAAGTGAGTTTGACGCAGCTAACCGTTTTTTTGAATGGGTATCAAGCGCGTTTTAAGCGCAGCGCATTTAAGACCACAAACAACGAACTTAGTGACATACCAATAGCAGCCAGCCAAGGTGGCACATAGCCTAACGCCGCTGGTATTAGCACACTGCCATTATAAATCAGTGCCCAGCGGAAGTTTTGTTTGATAATACGTTCCGTTTTATCAGAGATACGCTTAGCCGCAGTAATAGCGTCGATTTGACCATTTAATATAATACTGTCACTCGATACTTGTGCCAAATCTGCCGCCCCCGCAATAGAAGTTGAGACATCTGCTGCTGCTAGCACTGGCGCATCATTGATACCGTCTCCCACCATCAACACTACGCCACCTTCCGCCTGTAGCTTTTGAATGTGAGTGACCTTGTCCGTTGGCGACAGACCATTGTAAGCAGAATGCATCCCTAAACTTTCAGCCAACACCAGCGCTTGCGGGCTTGGGTCACCAGTCAACATAACTGTCTCAATACCCAACTCTTTAAGCTTATCAAGCATGGCTTTGGCACTATCACGCACCTTATCATTGAAATAGAAGCATGCCAGCGCTTGCCAAGTGACCGAGTCATTTTGTTGACAAGATAAAACCACCGCTGAGCTAGCGCGTTGTGCTACTAAATCAATGACCATATCATTATTGGCATCATTCAACGCAAAATCCACATGACCAATTCGATATAATACGCCATCAATCATTGCCTCGACACCGCCTGCTGGATAATGCTGTAAGGCCTGCGTCGATGGCAAATGCAACTGATAGGCAGCAGTCAATAGTGCATGAGCAATCGGATGACGGCTCCCTACTTCTAGAGCCGCAGCGATGGCTAATAGCGTATCTTTTTGCTCATCTGTAGCCGTTGCAATATCATTGTCTTTAAGCAGCTCAATATTTAATAAATTAGGCTTACCATAAGTGAGAGTACCTGTTTTATCAAAGGCGACATGAGTGATTTCAGCGAGCGTTTGTAGCGTATGTCCACGCGTCGTCAAAAAGCCATAGCTTGCCAGTCTATTGGTCGCGACCGTCAGCGCAATCGGCGTCGCTAAAGACAGCGCACAAGGGCAAGTCGCGACCAATACCGCGACCGTAGCCCAAATCGCTTGGCTTGGGTCAACGATATACCAGCCAATGAATACCAAGACAGACAAGACCAAAATACGCGCAACAAACCATCGTGCCAGCTTATCGGCCTGCTGCGCCAGTTTGGGCTTTTCACTCATGGCACGGTTCATCAGCCGATCAATCAAGCCAATTTGGCTGTCTGCTGGCAATGCTGTGACCAGCATCTCAAACGGTTGGCTATCGTTTTGTGCACCGCCGACGATATAGTCACCTTGGCTCTTGATAATCAAGTCGCCCTCACCCGTCAACAGGCTTTGCGACACGGTAGCAGTCTGACTCAGCAAAATACCATCGCTGATGATTTCAGAGCCAGCCTCAACTAAAATGATATCACCCACTTGCAAACTATGGGCGGTGACCATTTGTTTTTCTTTTGCCTCACCTGCTGTTGTTGATATGGCTGATTGTTTAGTACGTGCGCGTTGCCAGTCTTGTGCAATTTTTGATGTGAGCTGATGAACATTGGCATCCATGCTTTGCATAAAATTAGGCGTTGGATTGGCTGATGTGCTCGCCTCATTTGTATCCAAATTACTGACTTGATTACTCACGTCTTCATTTACAGCTGTTTTCTCGAGCTCATTTTTCTTTAACTGCTGTAATATAAGCGCGGCGGCTTCTTTATCTTCCGAAATTTTTTGTACCAGTACTGGCTCAACCACGACCAAGTCATTGGCCATGGTGGCGGCTTTTAGGCGTGCATTATGCTCAATGTAACGCCCTGCCAGTAAAAAGAAAATAAACATACTGACCGAATCGTAATAGGTTTCCCCTTGCCCAGTGATGGTGGCATATAGGCTCGCGAAAAAAGTCACAATCAGCGCGATACTGACGGGTACATCCATATTAACTTGACGGGCACGAATCGCCGACCACGCTGAGGTAAAGAACGGGATACCCGCATAGAAGAAAACGGGCGTACTGACAAATAAAGACACCCAGCGCAAAAAATCGCGCTGAAATATTAGCATATCGCTGTATTCACCAAAATAGATGGCAACGGCATACATCATCGCTTGCATCGAGCCCAACGCGGCAATGCCAAGACGTATCAGCATTTGGTTGTTATGACGCGCCAGCATCGCCTCATGCGTATCTTGACGATAAGGCTTGGCCTCGTAGCCTATTTCATTAATGGTGGCAAGAATACGGCTAATCGGCAGCTTATCCTCGTTCCATATCACTCGCATACGCTGATTGGTCAAATTCACCTGACATTTACTGATGCCCTCTAACTCGTCGAGACGCGACTCAATTAGCCAAGTACATGCCGCGCAGCGTAGGTTATTGACGGACAGTTCTGCAACCGACAGTCCGTCTTGAGCATAGACGAATTGTGATTTGATCTCGTCATGGTCATACGCCTCAAGGCGAGTCAACTGCGTCGGTAGACTTGCCGTACGATTAATCTCTGAGCGGTCCAAGTAATACTGCTCAAGCCCTGCCTCTACGATGCTTTGAGAGGCTAACTGACAGCCCATACAGCACATCTCACGCGGCTTGCACAATATCTTGGCATGGAAAGGCGGCTGCGGTACAGGATCACCGCAATGGAAACAGTGACCTGCGAGTGGCAGTACTAAACCTTCGATGATAGAGTTATCTTCATAATGCTGGCTGGTGGTCGATGCCATTGATGATGGGACATTGGACATAATCGCGCTTACTTCCTTTAGACAGGTTTGCTCGAACCTTATTCGCTTTAAGTAAACTTACTATCATTAACGAGACTCAACGCCTATGCAGAAGACCTATCTAAAACAGCTATTTTAAATAACTCTCAGCACGGCTCACAAAAAATAAAACAATAACAAACAGTAGCGGTTAATTCATAAAAAACACATCGTTGACGCATCTCTAAACTGCTATCGTGCATGACTATGTGACATGGTGACATGAAGCTAATATGACACTTATATAACAATGATACTGCCACTCTAAAGCTTTTAATGCTTTGTTAGCAATGACCGTGTTTTAACATAGATTATACTATAAGCAAGCGCTGTGAAGAGCATAACCACGCACAGCTTAAAATCAATGAATGCCTGCGTTGACGATGATAGATTGAAAAATTTGTCAATTTGCGTCATTATGAGGCAGTTTTTTATACCAAAATGGTGCGACATCAGTGCAAACATCCAATTCCAAGTTACCAAATACCAAGTTAACACAGTCCTCTAAATCTGTTAACCACACGCTCCCTTCACAGCAGCGTGGGTTGGTATTTAGTAGTCTTATCTTAATTGTCATTATTGCTGGCATGGTGCTCTTGGCGCTATATTTAATCAAACTTGATCGCACCATTACTCATAAGTTTGAGGGTAAGCGCTGGGATATTCCTGCTAAAGTGTATTCGCAGCCGCTTGAATTGTATCAAGGCGCGAGTGTCGACAAAGATACGATGAAGACATGGCTGGAGTTGCTGAACTATCAAAGCAACAAAGCTTATGATCGCACGGGAACCTATCATAGATCAGGTAATACCTACTTTATTCATACTCGCGGTTTTACTTATAGCGCCAACGATGTGGATAAAGAGCAAGTCATAAAAATGACCATTGCTGGTAATAAGATTGAGTCCGTACAAAGCACTTTGCCTGCCAAAAGCGGCATCATTCGCTTAGAGCCGGTGAGTATCGGTGGTATTTATCCTGACAGTAATGAAGATCGTTTAGTCGTCTCGTTAGATGAAGTGCCACAATCTCTCATTGATGCGTTAATAGCCACGGAAGACCGTGCGTTTTATGAGCACAAAGGCGTCTCTATACGAGGCATTGCACGTGCCGTACTGAACAACTTCTCTGGTGGCTCTAGACAAGGCGGCTCGACCATCACTCAGCAGCTGATTAAAAACTTCTATCTCAATTCAGACCGTACGCTGAAGCGCAAAGCCAACGAAGCGTTAATGGCAGTATTGCTCGAGCTACATTATAGCAAAGATGAAATTCTACAAACGTACCTCAATGAGATTTATTTGGGTCAAAACGGCAACCGCTCTATTAATGGTTTTGGCTTGGCATCACAGTTTTACTTTGATAAACCACTGAATGAGCTGCGCTTGGATCAGCAAGCCCTGTTAGTCGGTATGGCAAAAGGCCCGAGTATCTACAACCCACGTCGCCATCCAAACGACTCAAAAGCGCGCCGTGACGTCGTGCTGGGCAATATGCTGGCCGTTGGCTCACTCAGTCAAGAAGACTATGAAAAAGCGCTAAAGCAGCCACTTGGTGTCGTGGACAAACCTGTCGAAGGCAAAAGTCAATTTCCTGACTTTTTGGATATCGTCAAGCGCGAGCTGAACACCGTGTACTATTCTGATGATCTCAAGAATGAAGGTCTTATCATTATCAGTACTTTAGACCCTATTGCACAATTAGCCGCAGACAAAGCAGTTGATAGAAAATTGGGTGAGCTGCGTCGTAACAGCAGCAAAACTAAAGACTTGCAAGGTGCCTTAGTGAGTGCCAATCCTGAGACTGGTGAGTTGGTCTCTGTGGTGGGTAGTGGCAGTGAATTTACCGGCTTTAACCGTGCGGTCGATGCCAAGCGCCAAGTGGGTTCGTTATTGAAGCCTATTATTTATATGACAGCGCTTGAAAGTGGGCGCTATAATCTTGCAAGCTCAGTCGATGACTCACCGATTACCGTGAATCTAAGCGATGGTACTAAATGGAACCCCAAGAACTATGACAATCGTGACCATGGTTATGTGCCATTTACCACCGCTTTATCAAAGTCTTATAACCAAGCGGCGGTACGCTTGGGTATGGAGTTTGGGGTCGATACCTTTGCCAAGCAGTTACAGCGCATGGGAATCAAAGAAAAAATACCACCTTATCCATCAGCACTGTTAGGTTCTGTTAATCTTAGCCCAATGGACATGCTTGGTGTCTATCAAGTATTTGCAACTGGCGGCTTCCGTACGCCTATCCATAGTATTCGCACCGTCATTGATGACCGTGGTCGTATTTTACAACGTACTGGACTCAACACTCAGCGTAGTATTCCGCCTGAGACCAATTTCTTAATTAACTATGCTTTACAAGATGTGGTCAAAAACGGTACTGCCAAACGCGTGCAATCACTTGGTAGCAATCTAAATCTTGCTGGCAAAACAGGAACCACAAATGATTACCGCGATGCTTGGTTTGCAGGCTACAGTGGCAACTATGTCAGTGTGGTTTGGGTTGGCCGTGATGATAACAAGCCAATTGGCTTAAGCGGCGGTACTGGCGCATTGCCAGTTTGGGTTGACTATATGAATCGCTTGAAGCTGACGCCTGTGGCTCTACCAGAGCCTGAAGGTATTGAATGGTTGTGGTTAGAGAACAACTCAGGCAAGCTGTCTAATGAGCGCTGTGCAGATGCACGCTATCTGCCTGTCTTGTCGGCATATTTACCAGAAGAAGCCAGCAGTTGCGCTGTCGGCTTATATCAACAAGATCGTGCTCGTGAACAAAACCAGCAGCGCCGTAGTGAAGGTTTAGAGATTCCAAATGGCGAAGCTGTTGATAGCGACAACCAAGAAAACAGTGATGGGTCAAATGGTAATGATGCAGAAAGTCGTGCCGATACTTGGTATGATCGTGCCGTTGAATGGTTCTAAAGTTATTTGTGAAACTTAAAAAGGTCTCAACTTAATGTTATCTCTCAAGCAAACTGTATCAGCTAGGTCAGCCGTCATAACGCGGTCTATCAAAATCAAGCCAGCCAATACGATGCTGGCAGTCAGTGCTCTAGCTGGCATGTTGAGTTTGAGCGCTTGCCAGACTGCGCCGACTGCATCTACCGCGATCAAAACGGTACCGACTCAAACGCTGCCATCATCGCAAACAGCTAAAGCCCCCATAGCGACTGTGACGCAAGCGCCCATTGTCAGAACAGAGGACGAGGACGACTACCCCATTGAGCCTTATAATTCCTATGAACCAGCCGAATCAACCAATCCGTTGACTCAAGAGACACCTGTATTTACACCATCTAATCCTGTGTTGACCCAACCTGATCCAGTTATTATCATCCCTTCGCGTGATGACTACATCATCTCTGAGCCGTCAGCACCGTCACACAACGAATTGCTAGAACAGGCAAGAAAAAACTCGCAGCAACGGACACAGCAAGCTACCACTAACAATAGTAACTTGCCAGCATTTCGCAATTTGATGCAAGCAGGTATCAGTCAACTAAAAGCTGGCAAACTGACCAATGCTGAAAACAGCTTTACCCGTGCTCAGCGCCTAGCACCTAAATCTTCTGCGGTGTATTTCTATTTGGCACAAGTGGCATTGAAAAAGAACCAGCCGCGCAAGGCAGAAGCCATGGCACGCCGTGGTCTGAGTGTTTCTCAAGATACCAGTCGTCGCCGCGCGCTGTGGCAAATTATTTTGCAATCAGGACAAGCCCAAGGCAACGCTCGCGTCATCAGTGAAGCGAAGCAAGCCTTACGCTAATATCAAGACATACCGAAGTGAATAGAGACCAAGTTTATCATTTGGTCTCTATTCACTTTTTATATTATGCATACGCATCACTTATCCAAAATATACATTTATTCTTAATTAAGGTTATCGTTATGGCATGGCAACAACTGCATTTACAATGTGAAAAAGCAAACGTCGATTTGGCTGAGGCACTGCTCCTAGAAGCAGGTGCATTATCAATCGCCTTAGACGACGCAGGTGACCAACCTCTATTTGAGCCCTTACCTGGTGAATCACCGCTATGGGATGAAGTTATCTTGACGGGGCTATTTGATGCGACCACCGATGCTGGCAGTCGTCAGGCAGTCGAGCAGCTCAGTCATGAAATCGCAGCACAAGTGCAAGCCACCCGTATCTGGCTCACGGCTGTCGATGATAAAGACTGGGAGCGCGAATGGATGAGCAATTACCATCCTATCGAATGTGCCAATAATTTATGGATTGTACCCAACTGGCTGACGCCGCCCAATCCTGAGGCGACTAATATTATTATGGACCCGGGCCTAGCTTTTGGTACAGGCTATCATGCCACTACCCGCTTATGTCTTGACTGGTTAACAGAACAAGATCTAAAAGACAAAGTGGTGATTGATTATGGTTGCGGTTCAGGTATTTTAGGCATCGCTGCTTTGTTATTAGGTGCACGCCACGTGTATGCTGTCGATATCGACCCACAAGCAGTGCTGGCAACCAATCAAAATGCCGCACGCAATCACGTTGGGGATCGCCTGCAAGCGTTTTTACCAGAAGACTTCACTGACTACTGTGCACAAAATGATGTGTTACCTGTAGACGTAATCGTTGCAAACATTCTAGCCAAGCCGCTCATTGGCTTAGCGCCTTACTTCGCCACCTTAATCGCACCAAAAGGTCGCATTGTCTTGGCCGGTCTAATAGAGTCACAAACCGAACAGGTAACGGCGGCTTATCAACCTTATTTTGCGCTTGATGCAAAGCATGCTTTTACAGCGCAAGAAGACCAACATTGGCAGCGTTTATCTGGTACATTTACAGGCTAGCAACATTTAATTACATCTGTTACGATAGAGGGCAGTCAAATGTCATGCATTTGACGCCACTCTGTCCTTACCCATGATTTTTGGACATTTAAAGCTAATATTTAAAGTTGATACAAACGGCAGTATTAGCACTATAGGCAACTATTAGCGAGTGGCTAAGCGGTATTGATAACCATAATTTTTTGGATTCGACCCTATGACCACGCCCATAAAAACTCAGTGCCCTCATTGCCAAGCTTGCTTTAAAATACAGCAAACACAGTTGAATAAAGTAAACGCCACTGTTAGCTGTGATCAATGCCAACAGAGTTTTTTGGTCAATAAACATCTTATCCTCACTGCCGATGCTGTCAGTACTTCCGCTATTCAAAAAAATACAACGACTGACACCAAGACGCTATCCGATTCAAATGGACATTCTGCACAAACCGCTGACAATCATAATAAAAATCAACATGCAGCAGGCGCTTCTAAGTCACCACTCACTCCTCCACATTTAAAAAATATTTCATCTGATACTTTAATTGGGGACGATTTGATTCATGACGGCTTAATCTATGATGATATGGATAGCGATGAACCAGAAGAAAGCGTTTTAGAGTATGATTCTCTAGATAGTATGGATGCTTGGCTGACTCAAGCCAGCAATATGAACAATAGCAGTTATACTTCTACAGCAGACAACCAACCAACAAGCAACCTCTCTAAAAAAACAGATAAAAACAATGCGTCATCAGCGAAAGTATCATCTGATACTACAACAGAAAATTCCTCATCAGCACAAATGGCGCTCAGTTCAGCAGCCGCTAATGATATTCATGCCAATGTGGATGATACTGCGGATAATTCTTGGCTCGAAAAACTCCTAAAAGAACAAAATAAAGGCGAAGAGGTTCGACAAGACGATACCGATTTATCACAACTGTTGCTCGATATGGGTGTACCACTGAAAGATGAAGCGTCAACCTCCGAAGAGCGTGTGAGAAAAGCACAAGCAAAGTTTACACCTACGCCGCAGAGACGTTCTATCGCATCCTTACTATGGACACTAGGATGCTTAGTATTAGCACTGCTACTTTTTGCGCAATACGTCATTTTTAATCTAGAAACTTTGATGAAAAACCCAGTGCATGCAGAGCGCTTACAATCAGTATGTGCAGTGGCTGCCTGTAGTTTACCTAGTGCCGATCTAACAGCATTCACGATTACCAACCTTAATCATAAATCGAGTAAGATTAAGATGGATGGAAAGTCGAGCGATGTCAGTGCCACATTAAACAATCAAAGTGCCAAAGCACAGCTGTATCCGAATGTTAAAGTCAGCGTATACGGCGCAAATGATATGATTGGAGAATTCATCGCCACGCCAGCTGATTATCTATTAAGCAAGCAAAGCCAATTAGCGGCTGACAGTAGTCGAAACATATTATTTACCATCCCTGTAGCTAATAGACAAATTCGAGAAGTGACTATAAGTCCTCTGTATTGAATAGATGATTACCAACAAAATACTGTCTATCTATAAACAACCTTGTCTCTTAAAACTTCAATCGTCAGAAAAACGTAGGCAGGTCGCAAGTTCAGTAGTGATGCAAGTGCGACCCAGCCAGTTATATTTTGTGGCAATGTTATAATAGTAAGCACATACCCTAGTCATACTGCTGCCAATATAAGGTTAATCTGTCAGCGCTAAACGATATTAATTTGATATAATACCCTGATATCTTATGGTTTGACTCTTTCCAATCCCAAGGACATTATCTTATGGCACCTCATGCACAGCATAATGCCAGTCATTTTGCCACAAGCTCTGAGCATCCTGCCGATTATAGTACAGCTAACCATCATTCAAATCGTCATGTTGACTCCTCATTAGACAGCGATGCAATCCACCGGCATGAACCACTGCGCGTACATGTGGAGCGTGTGGTACGACAATACTTTGCGATGCTAGGTGATGAGATGCCGACCGACTTGTATGAGCTTATTTTAAAACAAGTTGAAGAGCCACTATTATCGGTTGTCCTTGAAAAAACGCGAGGCAATCAAACCAAGTGTGCACAAATCTTAGGTCTGAATCGTGGCACTTTACGCAAAAAACTCAAAACTTATGACTTAATGTAGCATCTGCTATATGCATTTCTCTGTCTTTATTACCAATCATTATGTATGGCAATTTAACGTTATTGACGCTATCCACCATGATATTGTCTGCAACAATTGTCATTGTCACCTTGCCAGACGTTTACGTCAGGCTTTTTTTATGGAAATTTTCTTATGAGTACAACCCCACTTGCTCTATTGTCAGTCTCTGATAAATCCAATATCGTTGAGTTTGCCCAAGGCCTTATTAAGTCAGGCTTTGGCTTACTATCTACTGGCGGTACTTATCGTTTACTCACAGAAAACAATGTCGCTGTGACCGAAGTATCCGATTACACAGGTTTTCCTGAAATGATGGATGGCCGTGTCAAAACGCTACATCCTAAAATTCATGGTGGCATCCTAGGACGCCGTGGTACAGACGATGCCGTAATGAGTGAGCACGCGATTGAGCGTATTGATTTGGTTGTCGTCAACCTTTATCCGTTTGCTGAAACCATTGCTCGTGCGGATGTCACCATGAACGATGCTATCGAAAACATCGACATCGGTGGTCCTACGATGGTGCGTTCTGCGGCGAAAAACCACGCTCATGTGGGTATCGTGACTGATCCAGCAGATTATGAGCGCATACTTGCCGCTTTAGGTGATGGCACCGAGCTGACACCTGCTTTGCGCTATGACTTGGCAGTGAAGGCTTTTGAGCATACTGCACAGTATGACGGAATGATTGCCAATTTCTTAGGTAGCCGTGTCAATGAAAGCCAGCAGCCTGAGAATTTCTCACGTACCTTTAATGTCCAACTGGAAAAAGTACAAGACCTACGCTACGGCGAAAACCCACATCAAAACGCCGCTTTTTATACAGAAAACCATCCGCTAAAAAGCCAACAGGCCTCTATAGCGACTGCTAAGCAACTGCAAGGCAAGGCGCTGTCTTATAACAATATCGCCGATACTGACGCTGCCCTTGAGTGCGTGAAAGCCTTTAGTACGCCTGCTTGCGTTATCGTTAAGCATGCCAACCCTTGCGGTGTCGCTGTGAATAACGATCAAGTAACCGCGTATAACACTGCCTTTAGTACTGATCCTGAGTCTTCTTTTGGCGGCATCATTGCTTTTAACCGCCCATTGACGTTGGCAGCTGCTAAAGCCATTATCGACAACCAGTTTGTAGAAGTTATTATTGCACCAAGCATCGAAGATGGTGTGCTTGAAGCGACAGCTGCTAAGAAAAATGTCCGTGTATTGGTGTGCGGCGAACTGCCAGCGCCAGATCAACGCGATAGTCAGCTTGACTACAAGCGCGTCAACGGTGGCCTGCTAGTACAAGAGCAAGATCTTGGTTTGATTACAGCCAATGACTTAAAGATTGTCACTGATGTACAACCAACAGAAGCGCAAATCGCCGATCTATTATTCAGCTGGAATGTGGCAAAATACGTCAAATCTAATGCGATTGTTTATGCCAAAGGTCAGCGTACTATCGGTGTTGGTGCTGGTCAGATGAGCCGTGTCAACTCAGCGCGTATCGCTGCTATCAAAGCTGAGCACGCTGGATTGGCTACTGAAGGTGCTGTTATGGCATCAGATGCCTTCTTCCCTTTCCGTGATGGCATCGATAACGCTGCCCAAGTCGGTATTGCTGCTATTATCCAGCCAGGTGGGTCTATGCGTGATGATGAAACCATTGCTGCGGCAAATGAGCATGGCATCGCGATGGTATTCACTGGTATGCGTCATTTCCGCCATTAAATTGTTCCGTATCACTTTGAATATTAGCATTGATAGCAGTATTGAATTTCGTATCGCCATTAATGCTAAATTTTTATGATAAAAGTAATACTCATTAAAAAAGCCACTGTAGACAGTGGCTTTTTTAATGAGTATTACTTGAGAAAATTATTTAGAAAGAATGACTAAGTAAGTATCTCAAATTTTCCTTAATAGCTTTACTTCTAACGCCCTTGCGCGTTTGCTATATTGGCGTCATTAACTTCAACTTTATATACCAAGCGTAGATAATCCAAGTAATCTTGTAGCTGATCTTGCCCCAAGTTATCACGAATGATTGCAGCCGTTTGTGCTCTTTGCACATCAGATAATGGCGACTGCTCCTCTGTTTTAATACGATCACCGACCAACAAAGTCGCGCCCATCTCAGTCTCACTGGCAATGGCAACGACGCCATTATTAGCTGCTTGCTGACTAAAGGCCAATCCGCGCTCTTTCTCTGTCAATAGAGTGGTTTGGCGATTCACTTCACCTAATGATTGAAAACGTACTGGCTGTTTATTGATATCAGCAGGCGTTTTAATACCAGCGGCTAGTTTCTTCGCCTCTTTTAGAGCCAATGCCGTGGCCTTTTCTTGACGTAATATCTGAGTGATTTTTGGTGTAGCAGCAGCTAAGCTAAGCGTTTTCGTAGGACGATAGTTGCTTGGTTGCACCCATACCGTCCCGTTACCAACTTCGATACCTGCGGTTACTGCCTGATCTTGAATGGTAAATTCATCAAAAGCCTGCTTAATCACTGCTGGTTGTGATAACTCCGATTTGTTGTTTTCTTTACGATAATCCTTGATACGTTTTAGCGTTACGTTCTCTTGCTGAGCGATGTCTTCGATACTAAAGCCATCTGCTGCCAAGTCATTAATCGCTGTCACTTTATCTGCATAGATTTCTTGACGCTTATATTCTTTGGCTTTTGCTGTCAACTCTGCACGCATGCTTTCTAGGCTTGGGATTTTACTACCGTGATCTTCGGTTACGGTAAATATCTGGTAGCCAAAGCTAGTCTTAATAGGTGCTGTTACATCACCCACACTTAAGCCCTCTAAAGCTTGCTCAACCGCTGCGGCATCATTGCCAAATACAGAGGGATTAAAGGTACCAATATCGCCTCCTGTTGCTCCTGATGGATCATCTGACTCGGTTTTAGCCAATGCGGCAAACGACTCACCTTTATCTAAGCGAGCTTTGATTTTGGCCGCTCTGGTCTTCGCATCTTTACCCGTTAATAGGATTTGACTGATTTTACGTTCATCGACGACCGCTAGCCCTTGCTTATAGGCTTCATATTGCTGCTGCAAATCCTCTTCCGTAACTTCATTCACTTGAATGGTTTTAGGACTTAATTGCAAATATGCCAAATCTACCATCGCCGCACTTTTTAGTGTGTCTTTATTGGCATCATAATAGGCTCGTATATCGCCTTTGCTTAACTTGACCTGATCTACATAGTCTTGCCAATTAAATCGATGCAGCCAGATATTGCGCGACTCAAGTTGTAAGTCAATCAATTGACTGACCGCTTGCATAGGATATACTGCCGTGCCAACAATACTAGCATTGAGTTGGTCGAGGCTTAACTGGTTACGAAACTCAGCAAATAGCTGATCTTTAGTCATGCCGCGCTGGCGCAAGAAGTTTGAGAATTGGTCGTTAGAAAAATTACCTTCTGCGTCCTTAAAAATTTCTTCTTCACGCAACAAACGATTAATCGTGTCATCAGAGACTGTCATACCAAGCTTGCCCGCTTGCTGCTCCAATAGCGTACGATCAATGAGACCTTTGAGCACCTGCTCGTGCAACACATCTTCATTTAATAGACTGGCATCATCAACTTGTTCTAGTATTTCAGTACGACGGTTATTTACGGCAGTCTGATACTCGGACAACCCTACGCTTGCTTCACCCACCTGAGCGACTTGGTTGGGATCGACCCCGCCTCCAAAATAGCTTTCGACACCCAATAGAGCGAGCGGCGATAGGCATAAAATCAATAAAATGCGACCTGGCCAGCTTTTTAAGAAATCGCGCAATTTATCCATAGTTATCTCTGCTTTATAAACCTATATTGATGAAAAACCATTGTAATATTACTATTAATATCAATGCTATCTAAGCAGGCAATGGTAAGAATAAGAACGTGTGAATTTGATATAGAACAACAAGACTGAGTAAAACGGCCTTATTTAAACAACGCATCTATCGCGCGCCCTATGATACGTGATTTTTGATGCAGACTCAAAATATTCACGTGGTATGATACAAACTATAGCGATAAAAAAAGCACCTAATATCTAGGTGCTTTTTTATGATTCATATTATGACTTTTCAGCCATGCTATAAACCATATGGTGCTTTACTAAGTAAATGCTGTGTTGATTCGTATATCACGTCGTTATACAGCATCCATTTTTAATAAAACGGCTTAGTTTAAACGCTCTTTTAAGTTTTTACCCGCTTTAAAGCTTGGTACTTTACTTGCTGGAATGCTAAGCTCTTCACCCGTCTTAGGGTTACGGCCAGTACGTGCTTTACGGTCTTTTACGCTGAAAGTACCAAAACCAACCAATGAGATGCTATCGCCAGCTTCTAGCGCTTCACCAACACTTTCCATAACAGCATTCAATGCATCGCCAGCTTGGGTTTTGTTTAGGCCACTTTTGTCTGCGATGCTATCAATTAATTCTGACTTATTCATAAAATTTCCTTCAAGTTTAAGGGGGATAATAAACGCTCACGCCAAGCATTGTAACGCTCTCATAGCATTTAAGCAATAAAAACTGCCTGACTGGCGTATTAACAGGTTTCGCTTTGTTATCGTCTTTATATCAAGGCAGCATAAGGAGCGCAAGCGATTTTACATATTTTTGCCTACTGTACTACGTATTTGACACTCAATGTTACGCAAAGCCTCTGCAACGGTCATAACTGCTAGTAACCTTGGCTTTTCCTAACTTCGACTTAACGAGCCAACCTCTATACTGCCTTATCGTTCAAAGAGATGTCATCTCATACTGAGGTATCGCCAGTCATAGATACTTGTGTCCTTGTTGATTACCAAATTGTAAAGTAATAATTTCCCAACTGACAGAAACTAGCGTTACTTTTTATTATAAAGGCGTTACTATAAGCAAAATATCACTGCACCTTTTGGGTCAATTTTGACTCTTGTTTGTCTTTTGCCTCTAATTTGCCAAATATAAAACGGATTATTTACATGAAGCGTTCTACGTTGTCTCACTCTTTTCTTAATATCATTCTGGTGTTCATCGAGTCGGCGCTGACACTATTGTTACGTTTAGATCCCGAACTACGTAAAGCCGCTTACCCACTTGCCAAGCAAGGTACTGTCGTGGCGCTACGCTTGTATCTACCGCATGTTGAAGTGTTTGCCACTTTTAGCACCAAAGGCGTATTATTAGACGCAGAGTTACCTATTGACCGCAGCGAACCTGACGTCATCATTAATGCTTATAGCATCCAAGTGATCAATGCGATCACCACTCATGACAGCGAAACCACCGAAAAACTACAAATGCGCGGCGAGTCTGTCCAAGTACAGTTGGTCAAGCAGTTTATTATGCAACTCGGTCTTGGCAGCTTAATTCAAGGTCTTATTAAAAAGATAAAAGGTGGCAAAGGTAAGACCAAGCCTACTGAAGCTGAAATGGCTGACAAAAAGGACAGCTATAAATTACGCATCAAAGAGCAACAAACCCAAATAAACACCTTGACTATTAAAAACCGTGAGCTTGAAATCACGGTTAAAGAGTTACAGAGCAAACAGAAAACCCTGATAATCGTCACCGTGGCTGCTCTTGTCATTATGATTGCAGCCATTATCGCGCTATTGATGAATTAATGTCGCCAACAACGACTTACCAATGTCAGCTTAACAATGAAAGGCTACTTACTTTACCAAACGCGTTTGATGCCGATTAAGGCATATTAAGCGCTTAGATAGTTAGGGCGTATGGAACATTCAGCACGCCCTAATATAAAGGATAGAAGTTAAAAAAACGTAAGACGCAAACCTCAAGACTGTATTTTAGTATTTCAAAAATGCTAGGAATCAATGTTTTCAATCTTATAGTCCCTCCTTTTAATACCATTGTTTTTATCAATCATAGTGATAAGCTCGATTAACCATTCAACCACACTTTAATCTTGACTAAATTACTCAGGATTAAGTATAATTGGCTTAATCGTTGCACACATCGGGTTAATCATCTGCTGTTTAATAACGATAAGACACAACTTAGCGGTTATGTGATTTCATCAGTAGCTTTCATATTGCGCTACAAGCTGCCACCACTATCATTTTGCTAAGGTCGTTGTTAAATAAAAATGACTTAAAAGTTTGGAGATAACACATGCGTTTGACTACTCGAGGCAGATATGCCGTTACTGCGTTACTGGATTTGGCATTACAGACCAGCCAACAAGACACTGCAGTCTCCTTATCTGATATCGCCAAGCGGCAATCGATTTCTATCTCTTACCTTGAACAACTGTTTTCCAAACTTCGTAAGCGTGGTCTGGTCACTAGCATCCGAGGTGCGGCCGGTGGCTATCATCTAGCCAAACCCTTGCATGAAATAGACGTCATGAGCATCATATCTGCCGTCGATGAGTCGGTTAATGCGATGCAGTGCGAAGGACGCGGCGACTGTCAAGGTGGTACAATGTGCTTAACCCATGATTTATGGTGTGCACTGTCCAATCATATCGAACAGTACTTGAAAAATATAACATTAGCGCAATTATTAGACATGGAAAATGTGCAGTCAGTGTCAGAGCGTCAGCACAGCTCTACCAAAGAGATTTCCATAAAAGATATCAACACTATTACCCTATCGAACAGCGAGGCAAACCCAGCATGAGCCAACATAACAACCTTATATACTTAGATTATGCCGCCACCACACCAGTTGCAAAATCAGTAGCTGCTAAGATGAGCGAGTATCTGACAGTAGATGGCATCTTTGGTAACCCAGCCTCGCGCTCGCATGGCTATGGCTGGCAAGCAGAAGAAGCGGTAGAAACAGCGCGTCAACAAGTGGCTGAAGTCATTAATGCTGATCCACGCGAAATCGTCTTTACCTCTGGTGCAACAGAATCAGACAACCTAGCGATTAAAGGTGCCGCCCACTTTTATCAATCTCGTGGTAAGCACATCATTACCAGTAAGATCGAACATAAAGCCGTATTAGATACGTGCCGTGAGCTTGAGCAAGAAGGTTTTGAGATTACTTATCTTGAGCCACAGCCAAGCACTGGGCTAATCTTACCAGAGCAAGTGAAAGAAGCATTACGTGACGATACTATCTTAGTATCACTCATGATGGTAAATAATGAGCTTGGTACGATTACTGATGTCGCTGCCATTGGTGAAATCACTCGTGAAGCGGGTGTGGTCTTCCACGTCGATGGCGCACAATCTGTTGGTAAAGTATTGATTGACCTTGAAACCATGAAGATCGATTTGATGAGCTTCTCAGGTCACAAAGCCTACGGCCCTAAAGGTATTGGTGCATTATTTGTTCGCCGTAAGCCACGTATCCGCTTGAAAGCAGAGCAGCATGGCGGTGGTCATGAACGCGGTATGCGTTCAGGTACATTACCGACGCATCAAATCGTTGGTCTTGGAGCAGCATTTGCTTTAGCCAATGAGCGTTATGAAGAAGACCATGCACATGCAGCTAAATTACGCCAAAAACTGTGGGACGGTCTACAAGATATCGAAGAGATCTACCTAAATGGTGATCTTGAGCACAGCGTGCCTAACATTGTAAACATCAGCTTCAACTTCGTTGAGGGCGAGTCTCTCATGATGTCACTTAAAGATTTAGCTGTATCATCAGGCTCAGCCTGTACCTCAGCGACGCTTGAGCCATCATATGTATTACGCGCTATTGGTCGCCCAGATGAATTAGCACACAGCTCAATTCGTTTCAGCTTCGGTCGTTATACCACCGAAGAAGACATCGATACTGTCATCAAACAAATGCATGAAGCGGTCGATAAATTACGTGCCTTATCACCACTTTGGGATATGTACCAAGAAGGTGTTGATTTAGATTCAGTCGAATGGGCTGAGCACTAAAATTACCGAAAGCAACGACATAGTTATCAAACAGAACCATTAAACGATTGATCAGACACTTATAAATCCAGTTTTTATAAATACCGTTTTTATAAATACCGTTTCTATTAACTAAATGTTTGACCCCAATTATCGATGAGTAGTTAGACATTTAAAGTCAGTAATTAACTACTCATCATCTAACTAGGAGAAAACCCCATGGCCTATAGTGACCAAGTTATTGATCATTACGAAAATCCACGCAACGTCGGCAATCTTGATAAAAATGCCAAAAACGTTGGTACTGGTATGGTTGGTGCCCCAGCTTGTGGCGATGTAATGCGCCTACAAATTCAAGTTGATGATAATGGCATCATTGAAGATGCACGCTTTAAAACTTATGGCTGTGGTTCAGCCATTGCTTCAAGCTCACTTGTTACCGAGTGGCTAAAAGGCAAAAGCTTGGATCAAGCGGGCGAAATCAAAAACAACGATATCGCGAAAGAGTTGGCCTTACCACCAGTAAAAGTGCATTGCTCTGTACTTGCTGAAGACGCCATTAAAGCCGCTATTAGCGACTATAAAGGTAAGCATAGCGCAGCAGTAGAAACAGAAGAAGCGGCTAGCTAAACCTATTAGCGTAAGTATTGTACTTCTAAGTACACGGTCTTAATGGCCGTACTTTAGTAGTCGATGTATTGAACAGCTACTAACGCTAAAAAGGTGACAATAACGCTAATGTAATTGTCACCTTTTATTTTCTAGTGATTCTTAACTGGTCGTTATTAAGATTTTTTTGGCAAGTGCGCTATTTTCATTGCCAGTTTATACAGATTTTTTTGATTGATATTTATCATTGATAGTCAATGGGAGTTGGCATGATTGAAATGACAGAACGCGCCGCTCAGCATGTTCGAGACTTTTTGGACAATCGCGGCAAAGGCGAAGGTATTCGAGTGGGTATCCGTACTGCGGGTTGCTCAGGCTTAGCTTACGTTTTAGAGTTTGTAGATACCCCTGATGAAAATGACACGCGTTACGAAAGCCGCGGTGTTAACATCTTTATTGATCCTAAAAGTTTGGTTTATTTAGATGGTTTGTTGATGGACTACGAAAAAGAAGGTCTTAATGAAGGCTTTAAGTTCACCAATCCTAATCAAAAAGGCGAATGTGGTTGCGGCGAGTCTTTTACCGTTTAATGAGCCAAAGGTTAAAAAACCCTTGAGCTTAGAGTTTCCTGATTCTATATTCAAGCCATAATAAATATGTTCTCAGCTAAAGAAAACTTTCAAAATAAATAACAAGCAAGGCGTATGATATGACAGACATTACTGCAGAAGCCCAGTTTGATAACTTCTTTGCCCTATTTGAGCAGCCTGTACAGTTTGAAGTCAATCAAGAGAGTCTCGATCAGCATCTACGTCTGCTACAAAAACGTTATCATCCTGATAATGTCACCAAGAATCTAGCCAATACTACGCAAGCGCAACAGCAGTCTGAGCAGGCCTCAGCGTTAATCAACCAAGCCTACCAAGCATTAAGTGCGCCTGATAGTCGTGCTAGCTATCTACTAGACATGGCAGATCAAGCACAGAATCTAGAGCATTCAATTGCAGACTTGGACTTTTTAGAAGATGCGATGCAGATGCGCATGGATTTAGATGACGCTATCGAGGGTAAAGATCGTGCGACATTGCAACAACTACACCCTCAAATCACCGAGCGACTGGCAAAACAGTCTAAGCGTTTTAACGATGCTTACCAAAACCAAGATTGGCAAACGGCGATTGATGCGACACAAAAACTAAAATTCTTAGTCAAATTAAATGCTGACGTGACTACTGGTATCGATGAGTTAGCGACTGCTGAGCATTCAGATGATGATGATTTATACGTCTAACTAACTGACGTATAAGCTTGTTAATTTATTTTATATGCCAAATTTATTTATAAATGGTATTAGGGCGTGTCATCAATTAGCATAGATATTTCAGAATAAGCTATACTTAGATCGTATTTAGGAATTTGAGCTCAATGACTATGACAAGACGACATGCCCTACGTGATGACCAATGGGAGAGAATTAA
>NZ_CAJGZQ010000030.1 GCF_904846185.1 Psychrobacter immobilis
TATTTGAGTATTTGAGTATTTGAGTATTTGAGTATTTGAGTATTTGAGTATTTGAGTATTTGAGTATTTGAGTATTTGAGTATTTGAGTATTTGAGTATTTGAGTATTTGAGTATTTGAGTATTACTTCGCTTCTTTAGTTATGATAACCCCAGTTCGGGATAAGCGCTCAAAAAAAAGATAAAAAAGAAGTCCAAAGTTGCTAAAGTAAGTTTACCAAGACCACTTAAGCAAAAAGGACTTCTTACATGGACAACCTAACCGAACTATACTGCCATATTGACGACTTTTATTAGCAATTCAAACCTGAGTTTGACGCTCACTTAATCGCAACGGGCCGTCAACGGCTAAGAGCATGCCAGATAAGTGTAGCAGAGATTATGACCATCTTGGTACTGTTTCATCAACTGCGGTATCGACAGTTTAAGGCGTTTTACTACCATCACATGCTTGGCATGATGAAACGGGAGTTTCCAAATCTGCCGAGCTACTCGCGATTTATAGAGCTTGTGCCGCGCAGTATCATACCACTGTGCAGCTACTTGCAAAGCATGATGGGCGACTGTACAGGTATCAGCTATATTGATTCAACCAAGATAGCAGTTTGTCATAACAAGCGTATCTACCGTCATAAAGTCTTTGAAGGACTTGCAACCCGAGGCAAAAGCAGCATGGGCTGGTTCTATGGCTTTAAGCTACACGCCATTATCAATCATAAGGGCGAGCTTGTATCTGTTAAAGTCACTGCGGGTAATACGGATGACAGAGTGCCTGTTAAGGATATGGCAACACCTGTGTTTGGCAAGGTGTTTGGGGATAGAGGCTATATCAGTAAAGCCCTAAACGAGTGGCTCACAAAACACAGTGATACTAGGCTGATAACGAAACTTAGGCGTAATATGAAACCGCAAGTACTCAAGCCGATAGATGAGGCACTACTCAATCATCGCTCTTTGGTTGAAACGGTGTTTGGAGAGCTTAAAAACTTGTGCCAAATCGAACACTCACGCCATCGTAGTGTCACGGGGTTTATCACAAACTTGCTGTCAGGTTTGATTGCTTATCGCTGGTTTCCCTATAAACCCACCATCAAAAATATGCCTCAGCAGGGACAGGTAGCCACATTGTAAATAGTATCAATGAGTTACAATGTGGCTTATCCCGAACTGGGGTTATGATAGCTATCAGCTTTGGATGTACTAGCTTTGCCCCTGACCCATTCTCTACGTAGAACGCAGCAAGTTTATGACCATGATCAGTAGCAAACTGTATGAGCTCATTTTTGGCACGCTTGGCATCTTGCTCTTCAGGTAACGTTTTATGGTGACTTTAGATAGGATATAGCTCTAAAACAATCTCGTTCCCTTCTGTTAATGTTGGAGCTTAACCGTGCTCGATATTTTACAAGCAATTCCTAATTGGCATCTTGCAGGGCTGTTTTTGGCGGGTATGATTGCTTTTGTGATTTCCACCATATCAGGAGGTGGCGGTGCACTTTTACTTATACCTGTCACCTCTGCGCTGATAGGGATCTCGGCTGCGCCACCCGTGATTAATTTAGGTAATTTCATTAGTCGCCCTTCACGTCTTTATTTATTTTGGCATCATATCGACTGGTCGCTAATAAAGTATTATGCGCCAAGCGCTATCGTTGGTGCGTGGTTAGCTGCATTATTATTTAGCCGTCTTGATGGGAGCTGGATTCAGTTATTAGTGGGTGCATTTTTGATATCTACCGTCTTGCAGTATCGTTTTGGCAAAGTAGAAAAATCTTTTAATATGCCTAAACTGGGGTTTGTGCCTTTAGGTTTTATTACGGCGTTCATTAGCACACTCGTCGGCGGTTTGGGTCCTGTGCTCAATCCTTTCTATATGAATACGGGATTACAAAAAGAAGATTTAATCGCTACTAAAACAGCTAATTCATTCTTTGTAGGATTGGCTCAGATTGGTAGTTATACTTTTTTTGGCGTATTGACTGCCAATCTTTGGATTTATGGCTTTGCTTTAGGGCTTGGTGCTGTGGTTGGCAACATCATTGGTAAGCGCTTTTTAGCAGGTATGAATATCAAGCAGTTTAGAGTGATGCTGATCCTATTAATGGTCATTAGTGGCGTAGTGATGATTGTCCAAAACGTCATGATTCTGTTTTAAATTAAACCAAAGTTATCTGACAGTGAATATATTCATTATCACTGCTAGAGCTAACAATACTGATGTAAAAACAAGCTACGCGGACCATAGCTGAAACGCGGGATACTCAGATAGGGATAGATAACTAAGAATTCATTCGAGGCATGGTTGCCTGTGCGGTACTAATTCTAAATAGTGAGCAGCAAGCAAACCTTTGCCACCGTATTTACTCATGGTCCCACTGTTAAAAAGTCTTTAGTAGAGTTATTAAGCCATATACCTCTTCTGCGGGAAGCTGAAAATGAGCTGTCTGTTATGTTTAATCAAGACTTTCTATAGTCATCCGTCCAATTATTTCACTAGCAAAACACCATAGCCGTTTTTTACTTCTTTACTAATAGGTTATACAGCTATTGATAGCACCACTTTCAAAAGCTGTCCTACATACGGTTCTAGTATTATGAAACTTACTGTAATAATCATTTGTTAAGGGATCTGTTGATTGATTTCAATATTAACTTGAGTCTGTTCAGCGCTAATCACTACTGGGTTACCTGATAGATCACCCGACTCTGCGGACGCAGTCCCACTATGGCTAACACGAGCAACGACTGCTAACTGAGTTTTGTCGCTACGGGCAGATTGTAACGTGCGTTCTGGCATCATCGCATCAAGATCGCTTAAACGGATACTGGCTTTACCTTGCTTGATGATACTAATAGGTAAACGTTTGGCGGCAAACGGAGGGCCCCCTTTCACATCACGTATCGCTACAAACAACACATCATTGGCTTTAACCAATGGTAATAGACTCGCATCAATAGAGACGGTAACTTCGATACCTTGCGCGGCTTGCTGCTCTTGCTCGATGACATTAGCACTTAGCTCATCAAGGCTCGCTAGCGCTTTACTATGGTCACCTGGTTTGGCAGCGATGCTCTCACGTAAACGCTTAATCCAACCTTGTGCCTCCTCAAAGTTATTACTACGCGCCTCGCCCATGGCCATCAGCATTTGCGCGCCTTCGTGGCGTGGGTTTTTGGCCAGCACGTCCTGCAAGACGCGGCGACTGGTGGCGTCTAGTTGGCCTTTATTGGCAAAGAAGCTGATCTGTGCATAGGTCGTCGCAATCTCCTCGTTATCAGGCGATAAGCGATAAGCACGTGACAATGCCTCTAGCGCCGAGTCTGTCGCTTCTAATGACAAAAACAGCTCAGATAAACGCATCCAGCGATTGGGGTCATCAGCATGACGATAGACATTGGTCTGCATCGCGCTGATAAGCTGCTGGCCGTTTTCGATTGCCCATACAGGTGGCTGATCGATTTTGCCAGTCAACAAGTCATCAGCGACTTTTCCGACCTTGTCTTCGGCCGTCCACAGATCAAACACAGGCGTTCGGTCACCCACCATCAGATACGCCAGCGCAGCCAATACAGGCACCCAAACCATGAGGATCAAGCGGCTTTTGATACCAGGGGTGACCATCGGCGTGACTTCACGCTGGGCATCCAATAGTTGCCGCTCAAGCTCAAGCTTTTGGTTTTGGTAGTGAGCATCATCGATGGTGCCACTGTCTTTGTCTGTTTTTAGCTCTGCCAGACGCTCGCGAAACACCGCCACGTTGATATCTAGTAGCTGGTTGTCCACAGAAGTGCCTGATGTACGCGTGGCGCGCAGCCATGGCATGATGGTAATAACAGCAAGGAGTAAGGCAATCAGTAAGCTTAGAGCAATAAATAAGCCAGCAGTAGAGAATATGGTCATTTTTTGTCCTCGGGGCTTGTGGTGTCATGAGCGTCATTATCGGTGCTATTGGCACGCGATAGCAGACGATCAAGTTCGGCTTTTTCGGCGGCAGTCAGCTCCGAGGCGGTATTATCTACCGTCACTCTACTCTGACCGCTCGCTACCAGCTGGCGGCGACGGCTTTGCCAAAACCACCCTATCAATAATACGATCAGTAGCAATGGCGGAAAAAACCATAAAATCCATGTCGATGGACGTACAGGCGGCTTGTAGCTGATAAAGTCGCCATAACGATCCTGCATATAATCCCGGATTTCCGCATCACTACGTCTGTCTTTAATCAAATCATAGACTTTTTGCTTTAAGTCTTGGGCAATCGGCGCATCAGAACCTGCCAAGTTTTGGTTTTGGCATTTCGGGCAACGTAGCTCTTCGATCAATCCTCGGTATTGTGCTTCTTGTTGGACAGAATCAAAATCATAGACGTCAATCGCCGCATAGCTGGTCACACTTAGGAGACAGGCAAGTATTAAGCTCGCTACTTTTATCGTAACGGCCTTTATTGAAAGGGCTATCATTTGCACACCTCTTCAACCTGAATCGCATCTGGACTGACGTTATTATCATTGGCATCATTGAGTACCGTTAAGCAAGGCTCAATACGATCTTGCCAGTTACTCTCGTTAATCTCACCAACAATGTGCTGGCGAATAACGCCTTCACCATCGACAGTGAAAGTCTCAGGCGCACCCGTCAACCCTAAGTCCAAGGCAAACTGGCCGGACAAATCCTGAATAGACATCGAAAAGGGATCACCGCCACGATTTAAATATCCTAGCGCATCACCGATGTCATCTTTGTAATTAACACCAACCAAATTGACACCACGCTCTTCTAGTTGCATCAAAAAAGGATGCTCAATAACGCAAGTTGGGCACCAAGAGCCCCAAATATTCATCAAAAAGGGCTCATCAGGTAAGTTGTCATTGGTCATGATCCGACTGGTATCGGACAACAATGGCAGCTCAAACGCTGGTACTGGGCGTTCAAGCGCGGTATTGGTTACGATTTCAGTCGGCTGCCCCAAACGAAAATAAAGCATAACCATAACAGCAGCAAAGATGATCAGCGGGATCAAAAACCATATTCTAATTTGGCTTTTTTTCATTGTTCGATTACCTTTTGTTTCAGGGGGTTGCTCGGAAAAATGATTAGACTTAGTCATTTTGCTTCTCCCCTATTAGTGTCGTGTTATTAGTAGTGCTTTTAACATCTAAATCAGTAACCGTCGTAAAGCCTGACTTACTCGCTGCAATTTGTGCAGGGGTCTTGGATGTTTTGAGACGATAGCGCCTATCAAGCATACTCAGCAGACCACCCAATGCCATAATAATAGCGCCGAGCCATATCCAACGAATCAATGGCTTCACATAAATACGTACGGCCCATTTATTACTGCCTTCAGCTATAGGTTCACCAAGTGCGACGTACACATCACGCATCAGACTGTCATCAATCGCTGCTTCGGTCATTGGCATCATGCTAATAATGTAATTGCGTTTTTCAGGGTATAACGTAGTCACAGCACGGCTATCTTTACTCACTTCGACCTCAGCTTGGGTCGCATCATAGTTACTGCCTTTGACTTCGCGGAAGCCTTTAACGGTGAAGTCGTAACCTTGGACATGGACCGTTTCGCCAACACTCAATGCCACATCGCGCTCGATACTCAAGGTACTGGTAAAGGCAACACCGATGACCGCTACAATCACACCAATATGTGCCGTTTGCTGACCCCAGTAGCTTAAACGCAGCTTATTTAAGCCTTGCAAAAAGCTTGGTGCATTTTTGGTTTTGTCTTTGAAATCAACCACCATCCAGAACAGTACCCAAAAACTTACTGCTAGTGTTACACCAATATTAAGCATGGCAGATGGACTGACAAAGTAAGTGATGACTGCAGCTAATACTAGACTGCTCGCCGCAATGACCATACCAACGCCTAACAATGGACGCTTATCTTGTTTCCAGCGGATATTGGAGCCCATACCCATGGCAACCAGCAATAGCCATGTTAAAGGCACAAATAGCGCATTAAAGTACGGAGGACCTACCGATACCTGACCCAAGCTAAAGGCGTCGGCAATGATAGGATAGAGGGTACCAAGCAATACCACTAACGTTGCAATCAAAATGATGACGTTGTTAATGACTAAAAATGACTCACGCGAAACCAGTTGATACTGACTTTCAATCGTCAAACGCCAGCCACGCAGCGCAAACATCAGCAAACCACCACCGACGATGATGCCAAGAATCACTAAAATTACCAGACCACGAGTGGGGTCAGCGGCAAACGAATGCACTGAGGTAATAACCCCTGAACGTACAAGGAAAGTACCCAAGAGACTTAAGGCAAAAGCAAAGATAGCCAGCATAATGGTCCATGCTTTAAAGACACCGCGCTTCTCAGTCACTGCCAACGAATGCAGCAAGGCTAAACCGGCAAGCCAAGGCATCAGTGAGGCGTTTTCTACAGGATCCCAAAACCACCAGCCGCCCCAGCCAAGCTCATAATACGCCCACCAAGAGCCAAGAGCGATACCAACGGTCAAAAACCCCCAAGCCGCTAGCGCCCATGGACGCGACCAACGTGTCCATACTGCATCCAAACGCCCTTCCCACAATGCCGCCATACAAAAAGCAAATGGCACCGCTAAGCCCACATAACCCATATACAGCATCGGTGGGTGAACGATCAGCCCAAAATCCTGCAAAAGTGGGTTGAGATCTACCCCATCTACGGGCAGATTGGGCAAGGTACGATCAAATGGCGACGAGGTAAAAATCAGCATCGCTAGCATCATGACCTGCACACCGGCCAATATCACGAGTACCCGCGCGCGCATCGACAACGGTAAGCCACGGCTAAAATAGGAGACCAGCGCGCACCACGTGGCCATGATGGTCATCCACAACAAGAGCGAGCCTTCGTGTCCGCCCCATGTCGCCGAGAGTTTATAGTACCAAGGCAACAAAGTATTAGAGTGCTGCGTGACATAGACGAGACTAAAGTCATTGAAATAAAAGCCTGCCATCAATGCAACAAATGAAAAAATCATGGCAGCAAACTGTGCCCACGCGAGACTGGGCGCGAGACGCTGCCAAGCAACGTGATCGCGCATGACGCCAACGGTTGGTAATACCACCTGCAAAATCGCCAATATAAAGGCGGCCAGCAAGGCAAAATAACCCAATTCTGTGATTAACATACGGTCTAACCTTGTTTACTCTAATATGATTTAAGCTCACTGTAACGGTTGGATTTTTATTATTGGAAACTATTGAAATTTACTGCTATCTCTAGCTCCAATTGTTTTCGAAGTGTTTTGAAAAGCGTGCCGAAAGTAATAGACAATCATAAATATACAACCATCTTTTGTTAGGTAAGAAGAATATTGAATTAGTTAACCGGACTTATAACAGCCTAATGCCATCTAAATAAGACCTAGACGATCACACCTGAAAGACAGGCGCGAATCCACCGCCTGGCGTACGGAAGTTAGTCACCTGACCTTGATACACACGCGCAGCAGGTAGTAACAGTTTTCCGCCATACGTATAAAGACGTATATCTACCTTTCTTGTTGTTACGATGTCATCAATTTTGAGTGATCTCTCTCCTGCAGGGACAAAGGTCTGTGCGATATAATCTTCATCCAGAATGTTTTCGAAGACGCGTCGAGTCAGTTTGCTACCGCGATAAACGCCTTTGCTTCCATGACCAGCAACTGGCTTAAAAAACAGTTGCCGCCGAGTAAGCCACAACTCTGCTGCATCGTCTCTTGATACAATCTTAGTCCTCGGTACAGACCTTTCGAGGCACTCCACTGCAGCCTCATCCAGACCCCAAGAGCGCAATATTTGGGAGTCTGATAGCAATGTCAGGTTTTGCTTATTGGCCAACATAGCATGTACGCGGGGATTGGGTGTCACTACCACAGCACCCTCTAAATAAGCCTGCTTAAGCAATACATGGTCAGGGTCCTCAAATGCAAAGTCGACAAGCCGATTGTAAATCATATCGATTTTCTGGCCATGGGCTGTTAACGTACCGTCGATATACTCGAGTTCAGAGGGATCAAGTATCACAGTATCAATACCTCTAGCTTGGAGCAGTTGACAGGCTAACTCAAACTCTAAGAACATGAACTGACTCTCGGGGTCATTGTCCACAATGGCTATCCGATTGGGCATAGCAACAGCGGACTGTCGCTGCCATTCCTGTTTGAACATGTCAAACACTGCTTCCTCGAACCTATCTAGCATTTGATTGGTTGCAGCGCTTTGCTCTGAGGGGTTGCAACAGCGTTTTTGTGCGCGAGCGAGCAACACATTCAGAAATGCGCCACCGGCATTAGTATTGACCTCGATGAGCTGAGGTCCATCGCTACCCAAGTGAAAGTCATAACCCATGAGGGCCCCTATTGGGCCTGGGTCGAAAGCAGCTATTTCTGGTGCCCACGACAGCACTTGCTCTTGATACAATGGCAGTTCGGCAGCTGACTCGATAGCCCTGACGATTCGCTCCATCGCCTCTATCTCTGTTTTGGGAACGAACACGGGTGTTGCTGAAAAAAGCTTATTAAGCTCGTTCGCTCCTATTGGATTGTTTCTAGTTTCTACCAATTGATCTTGAAGGCTTGTATTAAGCGCTTTACGATCAAGGGTAATGCAGTAGCACTCTTGGTTAAGTCGATTTGCAAGACCGTCATTTTTTTCGTTGTTATTAGTTGGGTGTTCCATTTAGAGTCCGTCGCTAAGTAGAGTACTCACGCTGACATACTCTAGTAAAAAGTAAAAAGTAAAAAAGGTTCTTGGCGTGTTTAAGTAGTGCTAGCTACTTTCTAATGTTTCATTCCCTGAGACTAAATCATTATTTCGTTCATTTTTAATTAATATCTTTGCTAAGAGTAAACCCAGCTCAAATAATAGCCACATAGGAATCGCCAACAACAGCATTGATACACCATCAGGCGGTGTCACTACCGCGGCGATCCCAAAACAGCCGACTATGATATAACGACGCTTATCTTCTAAAATTTGAGTAGAAACGATTCCGGCCATTATCAGCAATAAGGTAACCACTGGAATCTCAAAAGTCAGTCCAAACACCATAAATAGCTTGAGGGCAAAGCTCAGATAACTGTCAATATCGGTCATTGGTATAACGTTCTGCGGAGCGAACATAATAAAAAATTTCAATACCCCTTTGAGTACGACAAAGTAGGAAAAAGCAACACCAGCATAAAATAGAAATATCGAAGATAGCAGTACAGGAATGGCAATTTTCTTCTCTTTTTTATATAAGCCGGAAGCTACAAATGACCAAATTTGATACAGGATATAAGGCATTGCTAAAAATGCGGCGACGAATATCGTTAAGCGAATGGGTGCCATAAAGTTTGACGTTATATCAGTGGCAATCATGGTCGAATTGATGGGTAACTGCGCCACTAATGGGTCTGATAAAAGATTATAAAGCTCGCGTGAAAATCCCACCAATACTAAGAATATAATTAAGACGACCACGCATATTCTTATTAAGTGCGTACGCAGCTCGATTAAATGTCCGGTAATAGGCATATCGCCAAGCGTACCTAACGTATCTCCAGACTCACTATTCTGTGTTGTATCTGTTGGCGCCTCAAACTCTATATCTGTTATTTTTTCTTGTCGACTTTTTTGCCGTTTAAATAGGCTCACTGATCCGCCTCCTGTTTAATGAACGAGGAGGTAGTATTCTGTTGATGGTCTTTATCATAAGGGGTGATTGACTGATGTGAAGCGTCTAGGCTTTGGTTCTGTGACTGCTCAAACTTTTGCATACTGCCACGCATTTCTGCTAATTCGCGCTTCATATCCGACTCGGTCTGACGGATTTTCGCAAGTTCATTTTGCATTTGTTGACGTGTTTCAGCTAGATCAAGCTCAGCTTCTATTTCAGATTGTAGAGTGGATACTGTACGGCGCAGTTTGGCATACCATTGCCCAGCGGTACGTGCGGCTTGCGGCAGTTTTTCTGGGCCCAATACGATTAAAGCAATGACGCCAAACAAGAGTAATTCGGAAAACCCAATATCAAACATAACAGTCACATATATTAATAGACTACTTAGTGCCGCTATTTATAAGCGGCGCGCTTCATACTTTAGGCTGGTCATCAGTGGAAATAGGGCTGATTTCCATATCAACAGCCTGATTACCTACACGCGTATTTAAATCATTACTTGCAGCTGGCGTACTATTTTCATGGCTAAGCACATGATTTTTGCGAGCATTCTCGGGTTCTTCATCTTTGACCGCTTCTTTAAAACCCTTCACCGCACCGCCTAAATCTTTACCTGCATTTTTAAGCTTGGCAGTACCAAATACGACCACCACTACGACCAATAAAATCAGCCAATGTGTAATAGAAAAGCTGCCCATAACGGTATCCTTATATTTTGTGATCTTGTTTAGACCAGTATGTGTCAGTGTGCTTTAGAACACTTTTTACCGTACCAGAATTATAGTTTCAAACGGCGCAATCGCAGCGCGTTAGCAATCACCGAGAATGACGACAAGCTCATCGCTGCCGCTGCTATCATCGGACTGAGCAGAAGCCCAAATATGGGATAGAGCACACCTGCGGCAATAGGAACACCAAGTGCATTGTAGATAAAGGCAAAAAACAGATTCTGTCTGATATTGCGCATGGTGGCGCGGCTAAGCTTATAAGCTTTGGCAATGCCCATTAAATCACCTTTTAGCAGGGTAATGCCCGCACTCTCCATCGCCACATCGGTACCGGTTCCCATAGCGATACCAACATTAGCTTGCGCTAGCGCTGGTGCGTCGTTGATACCATCACCCGCCATAGCGACCAATTTACCGCTGTCTTGCATTTCTTTGACGATACGGTTTTTATCCTCTGGTGAGACATCCGCATGAACTTCATCAATACCTAGTTTATTGGCGACTGCCTGCGCGGTTTTTTCGTTGTCACCGGTTAGCATCACAACTTTTAAACCTGCGTCATGAAGCAGTGAAATAGCCTCTTTAGTGCTTGGTTTAATAGGGTCAGCAACTGAAATAATACCAGCAGCTTTACCGTCTATAGCCACAAACATTACCGTTTCACCGTCTTTTCTACGGACATCTGCTTTAGTGGACAGCTCATTATCAAAACTATTTAGGCTTTCCATAAGCTTAGAGTTACCAATAGCGACTTTCTTACCATCGACCACGGCTTGTACGCCTTCGCCAGTAGTCGAATTAAAGTCAGTAGCTTTAGGAATAATGAGTGATCTTTCTTGAGCTGCTCTAACGATAGCTTCTGCTAAAGGATGCTCGCTAGCGCTTTCTACTGAGGCTACCAATGCGAGGAACTCGTCTTCATCTTGACCTACCTGCGCATCAATTGCGGTAAGCTCGGGCTTACCAGCGGTCAGTGTTCCGGTCTTGTCGACAACAATGGTATCGACTTTTTCCATACTCTCTAACGCTTCAGCATTTTTGATGAGGACGCCGTTTTGCGCGCCTTTGCCGGTACCAACCATAATGGACATCGGCGTCGCTAGACCAAGGGCACAAGGACAAGCAATAATCAGTACCGCAATCGCGTTAACCAAAGCATAGGTCATAGCGGGCTCAGGGCCGAATATTGCCCAGACAATAAAGGTTATGATAGAGGTGACAATAACAATAGGTACGAACCAACCCGCCACTTGATCTACCAATTTCTGTATAGGTGCGCGGCTACGCTGGGCTTCAGCAACCATTTGTACAATTTTAGATAATACTGAATCTGCTCCAACATTGACCGCTTCGACCAATAGCGTTCCGGTGCCATTTACCGTACCACCAGTCACTGTATCTCCTGCTACTTTTGATACAGGGATTGGCTCACCCGTCACCATTGATTCATCAACATTACTATTACCATCGATCACTGTACCATCTACGGGTAGTTTCTCACCTGGTTTAACCCGTAGCTTATCGCCAGTGACGACCTCATCAAGCGAGACTTCGACTTCTTCACCGTTTTCATCGACACGTCTTGCGGTTGGTGGTGCGAGCTCAAGCAAAGCTCTAATCGCACCTGAAGTTTGACTTCTAGCTTTGAGCTCTAATACTTGACCCAGTAGCACCAAGGTCACAATGACCGCTGCCGCTTCATAGTAGACTCCGACTTGACCAGAGGCATCTCTGAAACTGTCTGGGAAAACATCGGGGAAAAAGGTCGCGACAATACTAAAAATATAAGCAGCGCCTACGCCTATCGCAATCAAGGTAAACATATTTAGATTGCGGCTTTTTATAGACTGCCAGCCACGGACGAAAAACGGGGCGGCGCCCCAAAGCACTACAGGGGTCGCGAGCACTAACTCAGCCCATTGTAAGATCTTTGAAGAGATACCATACTGACTAAAGTCAACTCCAAACATACCGCTCATCACATATATTAATAGCGGTACAGTCAACACGGTACATATCCAAAAACGACGAGTCATGTCGTCAAGCTCTGAGGTGTCCTCTTCACCGATAGTAAGCGTTTCGGGCTCAAGCGCCATACCACATATCGGACAACCGCTATTTCTAACGTCTCTCACTTCAGGATGCATAGGACAGGTATATACCGTGCCATCGTAATCAGCAGGTACTTTATCGTATTTACCGCCTTTAACAGATTTTACTCCGCTACTATCAGTATCCTTTCCATGACAGCTAGCGTGACTATCATCTTTAGCAACTTCGTCTTCAGGTTTAAGAAACATGCCACATATTGGGCAGTCACTTTTTTCAACATCTCTTACTTCTGGATGCATAGGACAAATATAAATCGTGCCGTTATAATTTTCTGGTATCTTGTCGTACTTATTGCCTTCGACAGACTTTAACTCAGTACTATTATTAGCATCCGCTTTATGACAATGCGCATGACTGCCCTCATTACTGTTGGATTCAGCAACCTCGTCTTCAGGTTTGAGAAACATGCCGCATATCGGACAATCGCTCTTCTCAGTATCTCTAACCTCAGGATGCATCGGGCAGATATAAACCGTACCACTATAGTTTTCTGGCACTTTATCGTACTGACCACCTTTGATAGATTTTTCATCGGCAATATGTTTCATAAAATCACTCCTTGAAGACAATAAATAAAGCTTTTAAAGCACAATCATCAACCTTTAATTGCTATTCATCTAATTACTAATCTAGATATCTCGAAAATTAAGTTTCAATTGGAACTTAATCTTTATTACGCAAATATTTGAGTAAGGCCATAATAGTCAATATCAGTACCGCAAAAACCAGTACTGTAAACAATAAGGAGACAATAGATTCTCCCCAACCCATACCGTGCATCGATCCATTCATCATGCCGTGCATAGTCCCGTTCATCATACCGTGCATCATAATAACCATTACAAGGACTCCTTATTTGTTATTTCCTTAGTATAAGTAATGATATAGTGCTAGTGTGTGAACGTACACCTCTCAATAGTCTGCTTACTTAATAACACCTAATACAAAGTGCTCAAAATTTGTGACTGCCTATTCCAACTCATCAATAAGCGCTTGCATCTCACCGATTTCACGCTTTTGTGCTTCGATAATGTCATCAGCAAGCTGGCGTACACGTGGATCTTCGATATCAGCACGCGAACTGGTCAAAATAGCAATCGAGTGATGCGGTATCATCGCCTGCATCCAATCCACTTGATTCTACTAATAAATACTAGCGCAATCGATTTACTCAAATTGAAAAGGTTTGCTGACTATTAATACACTAATACCTTCGACCTATTTTGCGAACCAACGATATAGTGGCACGAACAAGATGGCGAAATACCAACCGTAAAGATATGATTCTACAAGTCCAATTAGAAAACCTGTCCATGTTAACCACTCAAAGCCAGGTAGTAGAGGTGCCCAAGCTTCGTGCATCGCTATCTGTTCGGGTGCGAGTAAACCAAACCCTATGCATAATAGATAACTAATAAGTAGAAACAACGATACACTATTGCCAACAGGGGCAATCCTTAAAGTACTTGTTGTTAAGTTTGATTTGACCATCTTAGTAATCCTCACTATTGTATGATGTGGTTCAAGCTCAAGATAACCAATCGTATCTAACCATGCTAACTCTAAGGATTTGTATGAATTAAAGCTTTATCCTGTATTGATATTACTTTTTAACTCGTGCGGCGGCGGCAAGTTGACGCCATTGACCCCATTGAGGAATAAACATTGGCACTTGCTGTTTGTAAGCAAGGTAGTCTTTACCAAACTCTTCAAACATATGCCGTTCCTCACGTCGAGCTAACCATGTGTATACAAGCACAATCACTGGAAACAGACCGATTGAAAACAGAGTTGGCCAATGCACCACACCCTCACCGAACAGTGCAATAAACAACCCGGTGTACTGAGGATGACGTACGTAGGCATAGAGTCCATCAGTTACTAAACGATTTTCCCCTCGTGCTTTGTGGACTTGGCGCCAACCTTGAGCAAAAAGACCGACTCCTAAAAATGCAATAGCATAGCCGAGTAGCATTGAGATCATCATGCCTGTCTCACCTAAACCAACAAGGGTCGACCATAAGCTAGCGCTGACATATTGGCTGTCCAAACCAAAAAACCGTACTAATAAATATATAGTGAGCGGAAAGCCATACATTTCTGCGTAAAGTGCAATAATGAAAGCCTGAACTACACCAGCACCCGCCCATTCACGCCAGTTCTTTGGTGCGAAATAACGGTAAAAGAACCAAGAAATAAGAACAATAACAATTAGTGCGAGACCCCAAGTTCCAGCGTGATTAAATGACTCATTCATAGCTTACTTTCCCTGTTGTCTTTATGAATATCGTATTGCATGAAATCAATTCTTGAAGATAGTAAGCAGACGCTTAAATCTATGCAATTTTTAACCAAACAATTTTCTGTAAACTCTTTGATGTTACTGTCAATGATGGTCTGCAAGCGTATCTTTTTCGATAGCTTTTTTCCTCGCTGAAGATTTCAGGTAAACCTGCTCAGCCACAGCAATCACTACAATAGTGACGACTGCTACGCCAAGTACGAATGGATCTGAGTTTAGTTTAATCCAGACAAAACCGCCGAGAACCAACAGGTCAAGAAGTATGGCCACTATAGGCACCCACATCACCGCCTTTATATCCTGACGAAGGTATCGCAAAACACCCCAATGAATGGCGATATCCATAATTAGATAGAAAACAATGCCAAGCGCTGCAATTCGTGATAAGTCAAATAACGTCGTAAAAGCTAAACCCAACACCACAGTATAGACCAACGTATGTTTTTGAACGCTTCCCGGCATTCCCAAATGACGATGAGGCACCAGCTTCATCTCAGTCAACATAGCAAGCATACGAGAGACTGCGAAGATGCTAGCAAGGAGGCCGCCAGCGGTAGCTACCATTGCGATTGCAACTGTGAACCATAGACCATAGTCGCCAAGTGCTGGGCGTGCGGCGGCAGCCAAGGAGTAATCTTTAGTTTCGATGATTTCGGCAAGAGATAGATTACTAGACACCGCGAAACCGACTAGAGTGTAAATAACTACGCATATTGCGATTGATATTACAATGGCACGGCCGACGTTGCGATGAGGATTTTTTACTTCCGAGCCACTGTTGGTAATCGTGGTAAAGCCTTTAAATGCCAGTATGCCTAGCGCCGTTGCGCCAAGAAAGTCACCAATAGTATTAGTGTCATCTAATGTAGAAGAATCAACTGCAAAGCTATCAGCTAGCCAGATACCAACCAACCCGAATATAAGAATACCGACAATTTTTATAATACCGATAACCGATGCAACCCCCTGAATCCAACGATTACCAAGTAAATTGATAAAGAACGCAGCAAGAATAAGCGCGGCGCCAAGGATGGATACCATGCGACCGCTGTCATCGCCACCGAATAACTGCATAGTGTATGACCCGAACGTCCGGGCCAAAAAGCTCTGCGCTATAACCATGGAGAAATACATCAGCAGGGCATTAAATCCAGTCGGTAAACGATCTCCGTATGCCTGATGCAGGTACATTGCAACACCGCCAGCCGACGGGTAAGCGTTAGAGATTTTGATATAAGAATAGGCACTAAAAGAAACAACGATTGCGGCGGCTAGAAAAGCAAGTGGGAAAAGCGAACCCGTCATCTGAGCCATCTGACCGGTCAGAGCGAAAATACCAGCACCGATCATGACACCGGTACCTAGCATAACTGTTCCTGATAATGTCAAACTATCCTTCTGATAGCGAGTCGTTCTATCTTGCTTCATACTTATTCGACCTTAATCTATTTCTTCGTAGAACTTCAGTTTTACAGGTTATTTTTGAAGTAAGGAGTAGGTATAGTTAGAATTAAAAGACGCGATATAGTAAATAGTTTTTAAAGAAGAGCTTACTTATTGGTATCATAATATATTATTCCAACTCTTCAATAAGCGCTTGCATCTCAGCGATTTCACGCTTTTGTGCTTCGATAATGTCATCAGCAAGCTGACGTACACGTGGATCTTCGATATCAGCACGCGAACTGGTCAAAATAGCAATCGAGTGATGCGGTATCATCGCCTGCATCCAATCCACTTGATCGACCGTTTGCTGAGAGCGTACGCCCCAAAGACCAAAGGCAAATAAAACTACGCTAACCCCATAAACCATCAAGTTTATCTTGGTTTTTTTATACATATTGGTCATAAAGGCGAGCATGATAATTGCCATTACCGCGCCCATATACAGCGCCATATAAGCTCGGGTTTCACTAAAGTAAACGTGATCCCATTGATAAGTATTAAAATACATCATGATAAACATCACGACTGTCGATGTTAAAATCATGATTGTGAACTTTACATAAGGGTTCATTTGCTTCTGTTTATTATCCATATGGTTATTCATATTCTTGTCCTTAATTTAGTAAAAAGGCACCTAAATAAAGAGGTGCCTTTTTTTAGAGCTAGTGTTATAAACTGTTGTTACTTACATGGTTAACACTAGAACCAAAACATCACACCAGCAGTCAGACTATTAGAATCAACGTCTTCGTCCTCTTGACGACGTAAGTCTCGCGCATCACCCAAGGCGCTCTCGTAGCTGAAACCAACATAAGGCGCGAGCTGACGACTGAATGTCTCATAAGCCAGCCTAACTTCAGCTTCAAACTCATTAAATCCTTTAGTAATACCGTTATCGGTATCATCTTTACTAAAGGCAGTCAGCTCCAGCTCTGGTCTGACCACCCAACGCTGATCTAAGCGCCACTCGTACGCTGCCCCAAGATCAAGCTGGACTTGACCATCAGTATATAGATAAGCTCTTGCGTCAGTCTCAACGAAGTACGGCGCCGTACCAGCAATGCCTGCCATGATTGCGGACTTATCGTTTTCAGTATTATAAGCAATACCCGCTTCTCCATTCCAGAAGATACCGAGCGGCTTCCAATAAGCGAGTGAGCTTAGACTATCGATCTCTTTATCATCGTTAGTTTGAGCACTACCTTCACTGCGTAGAGTGACACGATTACTATCAGTACCGTACCACGTATCAAACTCAAAATCGATTTGGTCATTCTCAAACTGATAGCCCAAAGTTTCTACTGACACACCCCATAACGGTAAGCTACCCATCATCACAGGCTTACCAAAGCGACCATAGGGAACACCGTTCGAGTAGTCAGGGCTTCGAGCATCGGCTGGTGCTTCGCCACCTTGCATTCCTGACATGTCCATACTGCCATGATCCATGCCCGACATATCCATGCCACTATGATCCATACCTGACATATCGCCCGACATATCCATGCCACTGTGATCCATATCTGACATGTCACCTGACATATCCATACCACTGTGATCCATATCCGACATATCGCCTGACATATCCATACCACTATGATCCATATCCGACATATCGCCTGACATATCCATGCCACTATGGTCCATATCTGACATATTGCCCGACATATCCATGCTGCTGTGATCCATATCTGACATATCCATACCAGACATGTCCATACTGCCATGATCCATGTTCGACATCTCAGCAGCGTTTGCTAAAGGTGACATTAGTAGCATCAAAGATGACATGCCAATAAACGGTAGACCTACTTTATATATTTTCATAATAAGGCTCATATTCGAAGGTTTATTAAACAACGGCAACTTCTCTAAACATCCCTGCTTCCATGTGATAGAGCAAGTGGCAATGCCATGCCCATCTGCCAGCTTCTCCGGTGACATCAAAGCTTATCTTTTGTGCAGGCTGTACCATTATCGTATGCTTACGTACTTGAAACTCACCTGAAGGCATCCGCAGATCGCTCCACATACCATGCAAATGCATGGGATGATTCATCATGGTGTCATTGACTAAGGTAATACGTACGCGCTCGCCCGGCTTAATATTGACCGGTGCGGCATCTTTGAACATAACCCCGTCTAGAGCCCAAATATAGCGCTCCATGTTTCCCGTCAGATGTATTTCAATCTCTCTGGTGGGTTTGCGCTGCTCTGCCATTATCTCATCGCCGACAGAGCGCAACTGACTATAATTCAAAACCTTTCTATCAATGTTACGTAGATTAATACCAGGGTCATCAAGGTTCATACGCGGACTATCAACGCGCATATCGGACTTAAAGTCATATTCTGTTTTGGCATGTTTAGCGTTATAGCCATTCGATCCCATGGCGCCCATCATGTCGGCCATCGTCAGCCATTCGATTTTGTCCATAGCAGGTATCGCAGGACGAGCACCTTTTTTGGTAGCAAGCGTTGTCGCAACATAGCCTGACCGATCTATGTTTTGAGCAAATATGGTATGCGCGTCTTTAGTGGGCGTCACGATGACATCATAAGTCTCGGCCACCCCAATACGGAAATCATCGATATCGACGGGACTGACATCAATCCCATCCGTCGCGACGACTTTCATTTTTAGGCCGGGGATGCGTACATCAAATATCGTCTGCGCTGAACCATTAATAAAACGTAGTTTGACAGGCTGTCCAGCCTTGACAAGTTGCGTCCAGTTAGCCGCTGTGGTTTTACCATTCATCAGATAGGTAAAGGTTTTTTCACCAGACAGATCAGTAAAGTCTGTCGGCATCATCCGCATCTGATTCCACGTTTTGCGCTTATCAAAAGCAGCTTTTAGATCTGTTGCGGCAATATCGGACAGTAGCTTTTTAAAATCTGGTAAATGATAATTATCAAAGTCTGCGCGTTGCTTTAATAGTTTAACCAAGTTGTGCGGGTCACGGTGCGTCCAATCACTGAGCAAAATGACATGGTCTTCCTCGATAGGATGACGTTCGCGCCCTTTCGGCTCAATGACGATGGCCCCGCGCATACCGGTTTGTTCTTGGAATCCAGTGTGCGAGTGATACCAATAAGTGCCAGATTGTTTCAGCGTAAATTTATACGTAAAGGTGCTATTTGCTGGTATACCATCAAAACTAATGCCGGGCACGCCATCCATCTCAAACGGTACTAGTAGACCATGCCAATGAATAGAGGTCGACTCATTCATTTGGTTATGGACGCGTATCACTACCGTATCGCCCTCGCGCATTTTTAGCGTTGGCGCTGGTAATGAGTCATTAATGAGCGTCGCCGTGCTTGACTTGCCATCAACAATGATGGGTTTTTTGCTGACATAAAGATCAAACTCTTTGCCTGTCAGTATGGGTACTTTATGATCGGGTTTATCACTGTTAATAGTAGCGCCCTGACTGCCTGAGCGACTCGATTGTCCCAATGCGCTACTAGCAATAGTCGGCATCAATGAAGCACCAAGGACAGCAGAGGATCCGGTTAAAAAACGTCGGCGGTTCAGTATGTTCTGTTTATTCATAATGATGACCTAATTTAATTTGAGAGATGGTGGTTAAGCTTATAGTTATAATATTTTCGATATTTAACAGAATCTATTCACATCTAAGCCAACACTACAGCTGCTGCTGAGGAGACTCAATAGCAGCATAGACTTCTGTGGTGCCGTCTTTATTAAGCTGCATTACCTTATAAGGCATGAATTTACCTTCATACTCCATACCGGGGCTACCAACCGGCATACTCGGTACGGCAAGTCCAATAGCTTGTGCAGGAGGATTTGCTAAGAATTCAGCCATGTGTTTAGCAGGAACGTGACCTTCAAAAACATAACCATTAGTAGTGACGGTGGTATGACAAGAGCGCATTTGCTGCGGGACACCGTAACGCTCTTTAAATAAGGATAGATCTTCCACATCGTGCGTGGTTGCACTTAATCCATTGTTTTTTGCATAGCCTACCCATTCTTTACAGCAGCCGCAGTTGGCATCTTTGTAAACCGTGGCTGAGACGTTTTTGAGTAATGATGACGAGCTGTTAACGGGAGCATTTGTAGGAGCAGAACTTTCATTTTGTACTTGTGCATTCTGGGTAGCAGACTGTTCAACCTTTACTGGTTGAGAATCAGAGCCACTGGTATTAGATTGGCTGCAAGCGGCTAGCGTTAACGAGAGTGACGATGTCACCACCAATAAAAGGACACGACCGGATAACCAGCTATGTCCATTAGAAAGCACATGTGTGTAATGTCTCATTAAATTACTCCTAAACGTCTATTATTATGCTCGATATTCTAAAAACTTACACCCTATATTTGAATTCTTATGTACTTAACTAAAAACATTAAATGCAGCACTGTTCAGTACTGCATTATTAATAGCGACAACCGTGAGTTAGGAGGCTTTCATATCTAGAAAGTATTAATGCTGCATTCCAGATCCATCATCCGACATATTCATATCACCGTCAAATGACATGTCCATCATATCACCATCTATCCTAGTGGTTAGCATCGTGTACTGAGCTTCATCTAATTCAGGTAGTGATCTAATAAAAGCGACCATTGCCCACATTCTATCGTCGTCATGAGAAGCACCCCATGCTGGCATTCCAGATGCCATAATACCGTGCTTGATTGCCCAAAAGCCTTGCTTTGCACCGTCTTCTGTTTGATAACGTTTGACAATATCAGCCTTGGTAAAGTTGGGCGGCTTTGGATATAAGCTCTCACTAAAGTCAGTTTGTGCCACTCCCGGAGACAAGTGACAGCCTGCACACATATCCTTATAGTCCGCGCCCCCAGAGCTGATATCGACCTTCTCTAAGTCTGGTACCACAATATCTTTACTGGCATTTGCTATGGAACGATTGCGAGCGGTTTCCAAAAAGCTAAACATCATTGGGCTATGCTCTTGGTCAGCTCCCACATTGACAACGCCACTAGTAACAACCGCAAACACGCCAACGATTGCCACAAATACGGTAAAGAGCGCACCCAATAAAAATTTCATATGTTTTCCTAACAATTTATTTCCGTTAAGTGTTGACTGCTATTTAACAGAGCTAAAATTTTTAAGATTTACTGTCGTTAGTAACGCAGTGTTTTTGGTACATTTGCTTCATTTTACCCATGTTAGCCATCATTGCTTTCATAGCAGGATCGCTCATGTCCATCTTGCTATGATCCATTTTTTGCATCATTTGCATATGCTTTTGCATTTTTTCACAGTTCATTTGATCTTTTTCAGCATGCATTTTAGGGTCATGCGCCATAGCTGAGGTCGATACGACAAGAGCGATGGCCGTCATTGCGATTGATTTAGACAGTAATTTAAATTGTGACATGATTAATTCCTATTGTTTGGATTAAAGGTTATTGAGTTCAATAGCTGTTAAACCAGCCTAAATGATACATTAATTATTCTGACTGGTAGATGACGTTAAGATTACAATTCTGTCATTCTCACCGCTTTAGATTTTAATGCGCGATATATTCATTTAATATGGCTTCAGCATTTCTATCACGATCGCTACCATATTTTTTTACAAAATACTTTTCAGACTGCAAATGTTGATCTTGATGTTGAACCTGACAAGCCACTCTGGCGTCGACATAACTTTTCTTTTGCTCTTTGGACATTTGTGCATCATTATGATCTGCGTTTCTTGCAAAACTAGTGAGCGCATCACAATTACCGAGAACAGAAGCATCTAAGTTTGTGGTATGCGCATTGGCCGCTGACATGCCCACTAACATCGATACTGAAAGCAAAGCTGCTTTTTTTAATGAACTATAATTTTTCATATAAGACCCTTTAAAGATAAATAACAAACTGTTTAAGTAGGATAATTGCTTTACTCGTAGAGGCAGTCTGTATCAGAGACAAGCCAATATGCGGCGTTGATTTAGAATACTAAATGGTGGCTGACAGCTAGATGACACGGATATTACATGTTCGTTAGGAACAGCATAATATTGTCATCTTCTTGTCATTAAAACCAAATACCAGCATCTGTCTCTATCCAAAGAACACTGTTATAACAAGGGTTCCTGATAAATATATGGCTGATAAGCTAACAATGTTAGTGATACGCTGTTGACAACTATAATGATATAAAGGTAAGCAACGATGAAAGTACTGTTAGTAGAAGATGAGAAAAACCTTGGAGAATATATTAAGAAAGGCTTAACTGAGGCCGGTTTCATCGTGGATCATCACATGACAGGTTTAGATGGCTATCATGCGTTAATGACTGAAGATTTTAGTGTGGTTTTGATGGATGTCATGCTACCTGACGTCAGTGGCTTTGAGTTGGTACAGCGCTACCGAGCTGCTGGAAAGCATACGCCAGTTTTATTTTTAACGGCTAAAGATGATTTAAGCGATCGGATCAAAGGTATTGAAATTGGTGGCGATGATTATCTGACCAAGCCTTTTGCTTTTGCTGAACTGATTGTTAGAATAAAAAGCCTATTGCGGCGTGCCAATCAATCAGACTATAAAAGCTCTGTCATACATATGGCTGACCTAAAAATGGATATTGCTAAACGCACTGTATATAGAGGCGATACCAACATAAAATTGACTGCTAAAGAATTTGCTTTATTACAACTTTTCTTAGAACGTCAAGGTGACGTACTGCCACGCACTGTGATTGCCTCACAAGTATGGGACATAAATTTTGACAGTGATACAAATGTCATTGACGTGGCTATAAGGCGCTTGCGGGTAAAAATTGATGATGGATTTGATATAAAGCTGATTCATACGGTACGCGGAATGGGCTACAAGTTAGAGCCACTGGCTGTCGACGTGGATAGTGGCATGGGCGACGATAGTATTAATAAAGACAGTCTGACATCAAATGAGACATAAATCTAAGAATCGGCGTTGGTCACTGTTATGGCGAACTGTTTTTTTACTGACAATATTTGTTGTTATCTCTCAAGTTATTATTTATATATGGGTTCAGCGCTCTGTTAACGAGCACTTTGAGCAAATGGACTCAGAAATCCTTACTCATGCAGCTTTTAACCTGCGCAAACGTATGGTTAGTTTGGAAGATCACATAGAACCATTCACAGTATCAAAGTCGCAAGCGCTAATTGATGCCAATCATCTACATTCTTCTTGGCTGGATTATGATTTAAAAACCTTAGTATCAGATAAAAATGGCAAATTATTATCCAGCGATCCCAGTAATTTCATCAATGATCTACCGGCAGATTTTAGCTTGTTACAACTATTGCAGGACTATCGCGATCAGCAGTTTATGATCAAGATAAATAATAGGCATTACCGAGCCATTATCATTACACATCAAGAGGTTTTGGCATTTATTGCTCTACCTATCGATGTGCATCATCAATATCTTATCCAGTTTAATCGCCAGCTGAGCTTGATACTTATCGCCATTACCTTATTATTGGTTTCAGTAGCAGCACTAAGTGTACACTGGGGTTTTGCTCCCCTAGCTACTATCGTACAAAAGATGAAAGGCATTAATCTTCAAAGGTTAGATGAAAGAATTGTGGTTGGCGATATGCCGTTAGAATTACGTCCACTAACGGAGTCTTATAATTCTATGATGGTCAAGCTTGAAAGTAACTTTGAATCATTATCACGGTTTTCAGACAATATCGCCCATGAGCTACGTACGCCAATAGCGACGCTGAGTACGCAAACGCAAGTCATGTTAACTAAGCCAAGAGAAAGCGACGAATACATTGAGCAATTGCATCATCAGCATGATACGTTAAAGCAGTTATCCGCCATGATTAACGATATGTTATTACTGGCAAAAACTCAAAAAGAGCTGAGTGCTTCGCAAATCAGTCATGTCGATATAGAGAGCTTGATCACAAAGCTTATAGATTATTATGAGATGATTGCTGAGGATCGTGAGATAATCTTTGAAAAATCGGGTGATTTTAAAACAGTACTAGGTGATAAAGGCTTATTGCAACGGCTGTTTGCCAACCTGATGTCAAATGCGATTTATTATGCGGCTAGTAATAGCACTATTATGATATCCGCTACTGTCCTCACTTCAAGCACCTCGCTTAATGCGCCAAAAGACGATATTCAATCCCCAGAGCAGCTCTGGTTAAGAATAACTATGACCAACCGTCTAGACAAACCATTAAATCAGATTGAAGCCGATAAACTGTTTGAGCGATTCTATCGTCATGATAAAACGAATACGATGCATTCAGGAACAGGCTTAGGCTTATCTATTGTGCAAGCTATCGCCAATGCTCATAATGGCAAAGTTAGTATTACTATCAAAGATGAGTGTCTTTTTGAGGTTGCTGTAAAGTTGTTGATTGCCAGGTAGTAAATACCTTCATACTGTCTATGAACCGCTCAGATTAGATCGAAGGCGAGTTTACTTGGAAGGTCTCTCTATCCATAAGATGAGATTCTGACTTGCGATAGTTGTACTTTTCAATTGTTGGACAAAAAATTTCTTATATAAGCCTATTTCATACATTCTATTACCAATAATTATGGTGCCTTTATGATGATTCATCCTCAGTATGATCCCGTAGCGCTTTCCTTGGGTCCATTGGAAGTGCACTGGTATGGGCTAATGTATTTGCTAGCCTTTGCTGCCGCTTACGGTTTGGCTTGGTATCGCAGTACCAAACGCGACAATTGGACCACCGACATGGTCTCTGACTTAGTCTTTTATGGCGCGCTTGGTGTCATCTTAGGCGGTCGTATTGGCTATGTGCTGTTTTATCAGTTCGGTGAATTACTCCAAAACCCTGCCTATATATTAAAAGTCTGGGAAGGCGGTATGTCTTTCCACGGCGGCTTTATCGGCGTCATGCTAGGTATGTGGTTCTTTGCCCGTAAATATAAAAAGACTACCTTTCAAGTATTCGATTTTATCGTTCCTTGTGTACCAACCGGCTTACTGTTTGGGCGTATCGGCAACTATATCAATGGCGAATTATGGGGTCGCGTCTCAGACGGTGGCTATAACTGGCTGACCTACTTTCCGCAAGCCGCGGCGTTTGATATGGAGCAATTACAGAGCAATCCACAATTGCAAGAATTGATGATTGAAGTCAATGGTCAATACATATTGCCTCGTCATCCATCACAGCTATATGAAGCCTTTGCCGAAGGTCTGCTGCTATTTATATTCTTATGGTGGTATTCATCAAAACCACGTCCACGTATGGCCGCCTCCGCTGTATTCTTACTAGGCTATGGCATCAGCCGCTTTATCATTGAATTCTTCCGCCAGCCAGATGCTGACCAAGGATTCATATTATTAGGTTGGATGACCAAAGGGCAAATCTTAAGCGCGCCGATGATTATCGCCGGCTTAATCATGCTGATTTATGCTTACAAACGCGGTATTTATGATTGGGGTAAGCAGTCTGCATATTAGAAATAAGTGTCGAGGTGCATGAACAAATAAATATAAATGCAGTTCTAACAAGATACATTCCATTTGCAGAATTAATACCTATGTTAGTACAAGGATTTTTATTCCTAAACCTAATTTTTTCATCAGATAGTGGAACTTCAAAAGCTAAAAATAAATTTGGATATGTAACTTTTTATGTCAATGTAACCTATTTTAGATGTTATCTGTCTTTAAAATAACCAATTTCTTAGAAATTAATACAAGGAACTACATGATGTATCGCAACAATTACGTAAGATTACATAGTTCCTTAGCGAATTAAAATTCATATTGACACTATAAATTAGTATATTATTTTAATAATTGGTTAAACCCTATATAGCATAATTACTTCACCCACTAAAAAAACGTTTGAGGATTAAATCTAAATTAAGGATTTAATCCTCAAACGTTTTTTTCTGCTTATCAAACAGGAGATATTGTTGTCAGGTTGGTCAGCTATATTCTATAAATGTTACACGAAATTACATTATAAAATAGGTATTTTTTATCATTTTATAAGCTTAAAAAGAGCTTTTATCAGATTTTTATTAGTGATGACATGCTTTACAGCCTATGCTAAAGTCCGATTTGTGTTTTGGCTAACAGTTTGATTTCCAATAAATTTATAAGGTTTTAGCGAAATCGTTGATAATGCCGGCCGCCTATGGAATAAGGGTTTGCAGCATAATTATTAGTCACCACAATGTGTATATTCTTGAGTTGTTGAGATTTAATTGACTGCTCTGTTATGGGCAACAGACCATTTTGAATTAACCGTAGGTATTAGATTTATGAAACAGGCCTTATTGATTTTGTCAGTACTGGGTATGGGCATAGCACAAACGAGTACTGCTGCTGTAACGACCTTTCAAACAAGTAATAATATAACCAATATTTCTGCGGCATCAAACTACAGTTCGTCAAAAAATATTTATAGCACCAAAAGTGGTGCTTATGTTTCTAGCAATGATGAAATCAGTCAAGCAATTAGCAAATTAAGTGCGCAGGCTCAACAAAAAGAGAAACAGCTTTCGTTATCAAGTAGCCGCTTATATGCTGAAAGACAACAGCAGCAAGTCAATACTATCCCTGATAGCAATTCAGCACCCGCTATCGCTGCTGCTCGCGCTTCACGAGTGGCTCTATCTAGCAGCTCTGGATACTGTGCCCGTTACGTACGTAAAGCACTACAATCAGCTGGTTATGAGTTCACTCCAAATCCTTCAGCCTATCAGTACGCTACTCGTGGCACACTTGAGAAAGCAGGTTTCAGCAAAATCAGCAATGATATGCCAACCCAAGTAGGTGATGTTATTGTCTATGATCGCTCATCAAAGCGTCCACATGGCCATATTCAAATTTTCGATGGTACAAATTGGATTTCTGACTTCCGTCAGAACAGTATCAGCCCATACAGTGGTGTCTATGCTTATACGACATGGCGTGATTCAAAATATGTGGATGACGCATCCGCATCAGATCGTAATATCTACCTTGCTATGAATGATAAATAAGACCTGAGAAGTCAGCACAACATATTTATTGCTTTTCTCCAACCCAGTAGTGATCTTACTATCATTGCTGGTTTTTTTTGTGCTTAACATCAGGGTGTATTTAACCTTTCATGATTTGATCAGTCAGAAATAGACACTACTGATATCATTACTCATTACAAGAATTATCGGCAAGCGCGTTTAAGATGCCACATGATACCGCTTGTGCACTACCTGCACATTTCTGGCGCAAAACTGAGAAATTTTTGGATTGCTAGCATTACAAGACAAATTACGAAACGACGCTCATGAAGATGTGGCTTAGCTCAAAGCGTATGGGTAAACCACCCCGAGTTCGTCGTACTCTCTAAGACTGTTTAGTCTCCGAAAACCTGAGGCGGTTCAGATGGTTTTTTGAGAGATTATGACACTCTCAAAGCGATTTGAAGTACTTGAGAAAGTTGATTATGATAGCACCTAAAGATTTACCAGAGTCATATCGAAAGACTAAACAAAAAAATGCCTCTGGGAGTTGACTCCCAGAGGCATTTAGTTTTAAATATAGATAACGGTTACAGCGTGTTGACGCACCCTGTAACGAACAAATAAGCACACAGACTGCGTTATTTGAACAGCATTAAATGCCCGTTTAGGGTCATTTTATCCAAAAACTGCTTTCATATCAACCTTATTCACTATACATTTTAAAAACTGCTTGTTCGCTCGTTACATCCTTGTGCTGCTCTCTTTGTACCCGTTACCCGTCAAATGGGTGGCAGGCCTTGGCGACGACTGCGTTTGACACAGGGGTAAGCTCTCGACAGGGGGTTCTAGACATATTGAGCAACGCAATGAGTGGTTACTCGTGCATATCGTAGCGGTATATTGGGTTTATGCCCTTGCTAGCGTATGACAGCACAGTAGCGGTTAAGAGCGTGTCTAGGCGGTGCTATCAGCCGTAATCTTAACAACCGTAGCTTGATACAGTGATACGGTCTTGATGACGCGATGGGCGATGAAGTCGGCATGACTAATCACATCACATCAAATCCAAGGAATGCACTAAAGCGATTGTGAGTATTTTATCTACTCATAATCGCTTTAGGGTGAGTGTTCCTTGAAATCTGCTCAAGGCTCCAAAATCAGCATAAATTCACTTAGGCTAATTTAAGTAGTATATAGCCCACTCGGCTATATACTATAAGAGTCCAGAGAAAAATTTAGAATAGTTATTATACAGCAGTCACTTATTCAGTGAGTCGATATTGTCATGGTTGATTCATAAGCTTAGTGTGAATAGAACGAGATCTATGCCTTGGGTAAACTACCTCCCAAACTTATAACTGTTCTTTATCTTGAAATCCTAATTAAACTGAAACCTCGAATACTTTTATTTAGTCAGCATCCAAAGTATTATCTTTGTTTTGAATAAGTATTAGAGCATCTTGTGCTTTCTTAAGTTGATCTTGTAACAGAGTCACTTGTTCCTGCTTTGATAAATGACGGCTTGATAGCTCGCTATATTGTTTATTCAATACGCTATGCTCGGCTTCAAGCTTAGCCTGAGTTTGAGTCAGCTGATTATTAAGTCCTGATAGCTTGTCACGTTCAGCGGTGACTGCCTTTAACTCTCCTTTGATCTCTGCGGTAGCCGTTTGTATATCATTCCGCTCAGTGGTGACTGCCTTTAGCTCTGACTTAGTATTTTTAAGTTCAATCTTTAAACGTGCAATCTCTGCCTTATCACTATCAGCTGTGGCTTTAAGCGTGGCTACCTCACCAAGACTGCTAGTCAGCTCTATAGATTGCTTATCTAATGCATTACTCACCTCTGCAAGCTGTGATTGCGCGGTCTTAGCCTTAGTGCGTTCAAGCTCTAATTCATGCCTAGTATCTAATAGCGTCTGTTTGGTAGCGTCATGGTCAGCTGTGGCTTGCTGTGCGCTTTTAGTTGCTGTTTCCGCAGTGCCGGTCACCTCGTCCAGTTGCTGTAGTAAATCCGCTTGTTCCCCCTCCAAGGTCTTAACCGCTTCTTGCGCTTCGTCCATCTCTGCTTGTGCCTTGATCTTAACCACCTCTAAAGCTTCACGCTCTTTAGACAATCTATCATTAGCCATATCAATAGCCGTCTGCCACATATCAGCCCCAAGCGTGTGCAAGCGTTCTGTGATACCACTAGGTAAGTCTACTTGCTGTAGCTCTTGCTCTTCTTGCTGTTCTCGCTTCCAGCTTTGCATAGCATCACTGATAGTCGTGAATGATCCACCGCCTAGCGCCTTACGCACCTCTGCCAGTGTCGGCTTAACCCCTTGCTCTTGTAATTGGTCTGCTGCTGCATGAATATCTTGTATCGTGAGTGCCATGATTTTGTATCCCTTAATAGTATATTGTAGTATGTTGTATATAATATACTACAATATACAACATACTACAATATAGAATGTAAAAAAACCCCAAGTAATCTTGAGGTCATGTGCTTGTTATTTAATGCCTAGTGATCGGTTAGGTATTCTTCTAGGGCATCGTTGATCATGTCTTGATAGTTACTGCCTGTTTGCTTAGCTCTGTCCTTGAATTTGGTAAGGATACTTGGGCTAATGACACTGGTTTCCGTAGACAACGCTTGAGATTTGATACTGCCACGGATCGCGCCTGACCAGTCGGTGACTTCTGGAATGTCCGATAAATCAATGTCGTCATCGCTAAGCGTGGCTAGATGCTCTGAGTCTGCTTGCTGCTTAGCAGTTAGTGGCGGTAATTCGTCTATTTTATCATCTAACGCCGTAAAACCATGTCCTTCTAGGGCGTGGATATCAGGCGTCAGTCGTTGTCGCCCAGTATGGCGAACCCCTTGATACCCAACTGCATTGAGATCATAATTACTCCATGAAAACGCTCAAACTACGCATCAAAGACAAACACGCCACTCAGCTCAATATCTTAGCTGGGGCAGTCAACTTTGTCTGGAACTACGTCAATGAGCTAAGTTTTAAACATTTACAGCGCACGGGCAAATTCTTTTCAGCCTATGACTTGGCCGCTTATACTAAAGGGGCGGGTGAATACCTGAATCTGCACAGTCAAACCTTGCAAGCGATCAGTGAGGTTCACGCTAAATCCCGTAAACAGTTTAAAAAAGCCAAACTCAACTGGCGTACCAATAACCCAAAAGCCAAGAGAAGAAGCTTGGGCTGGATTCCGTTTAAAAAGACCGCCATTAAGCACCTAACAACCCGTCAGTCAGGCAAGAAAAGCCTTAAATCTACTATTCAGCTAAGCCTCGCTAAAGGCAAAAAGCTGATCATTGATTTGTGGGATAGCTATAACCTCTCGCTCTATACCATCAATACTTGTGAGCTGGTACAAGATGCACGAGGTCACTGGTACGCCTGTATCACCGTCAAAGAATTTCCAAAAACAGTTTGTGGTACGGGCCAAGTCGGTATTGATTTAGGCTGTAAAGATGCCGCAGTCAGTAGTGAGGGTGATCAGCTACAAATCAAAGTCACCCATCAATACGCAGAAAAACTGGCCATCGCTCAACGTGCCAAAAACAAAAAACGGGTTAAGGTCATTCATGCCAAGATTAAAAACACCCGCCAAGATCTGATTCATAAATTCACATCAAAGCTTGTCAAAGCCAACAGCTTAATCGTTGTTGGTAAAATCAAATCAAACTCATTCACTTCATCCAAACTGGCCAAATCCGTCTATGATGCTGGTTGGTTTGAGATTAAGCGGCAACTGGATTATAAATGCGCGAACGCAGGTTGCCACTATATCGAAGTCAATGAAGCGTACACCACCCAAACCTGCTCGTGTTGCGGCTCTCGCCAAGACAGTCCGAAAGGTAGAGAAGGTCTTGGTATAAGAGCATGGTTTTGTCGTTCTTGTAAAACGACCCATAACAGAGATGTTAATGGAGCAAAAAACATTCTCGCGGTCGGGCTTGGCCGTCTTTAGTAGGAATCCCCGTTCCTTTAGGTCGGGGAGGAAGTCAATCTGTGGTAACGTGATCAGAGGTATAGTCATTATTAGCAATTATATGGCGTCGTATGACCACATAAGGTTTGTTATCGAATGTTTAGGTCGAAATACTAACCAATATATTTAGACGTCTCTACAGAGCTTTCTCGTTCGTTTTAGGACACATAGCCAGAATGGAAAATAAAAAAGTGCCTGATTCTTAGGATCAAGCACTTTTGTGAACTAACACTGTTTACTTAATAATGATATCGGCACTGAACGATGATAATGGCATCATCTTGAACCTCATAAACCAGTCTATGCTCTTGATCAATGCGACGCGACCAATAGCCTGCCAGATCGTGTTTGAGTGGTTCAGGTTTACCAATACCCTCAAATGGGTCACGTTTGAGGGCTTTAATCAGCTTACTTATTTGCTTGACCTTCTCTTTGCTGGTTTTTTGCCAGTATTCGTAGTCCTCCCACGCATCCTGTGTCCAAGATAAGATCAAGCGTCCACCTCATCATCACAAGTCAATAATGCGTCATCCGTATTGATGTCATGCTCGATTAAACGACCCGCCTTAGCATCGGCTATAGAGCGTCTGAGGCGCTTGGCATTAGTGGGGCTTTTTAGCAGATGAAGCGTTTCCTCATATGAATTAAACTCTTCTAAACTCATGAGTACCGCAGGTTTGGCGTTTTGTCTAGTAATCACGATCGGCGATTTGTCGGTATCTACCTTATCGATATATTTGGCTAGGCCCTTTCTAAAATCAGTGTAGTTCACAACATCCATAACGATTACTCCGTGTTTGGTCATCTTTATTTGTATGACTGATATTATATACCATATCTGTACTTATATCTGTACAGATATTTTACACTGATTTATTTATGGCGCTGGCCGCTCAATCCGTAATCACCCGCAGAAGTTTGTGGCGGCGTATTAAGATTAGAGGGTTTTTGATAATCAAAGGATAACGGCACGGTATTGGTTTGCGCCACTTGAGTTAAGAACAATTTGATTGCTTGAGACGGCGTTAATCCATAGCTTTCAAACACGGCAAAGGCGCTATCCTTGAGCTCTTGATCGAGCCTGATATTATAATTGGTTGTCGTCATGGCATTACAAATGGCTTATATATGTACGTACAATATAAACCATTTGTAATGCCAAAACTACTAAGCATGCTTTTTTCATATTATGATTTCTGCTTAGGGAACGTATAGCCTATCGCCAGTAAGTGCTTTTTGTGGGTCTTTAAAAAAGCTTCATCTCTTAATTGAGTGTGTAACCAGCTGATCACTTCTTGGGTACTTTTTCCTGAAGGCGCATAGCTACCAAATGGGGCATAGTTAGCCAATAGAGGCGCAAAACGGTCGATCTGTTTGACGGTTAAGGATGGTATATCTCTATTCTCATTATTCTGATTTAAGTCCTCCAGACTTTTTTTCTTGGTGGGCTTAGCTTTGACATTAAATTTTAGTCCTGTGACGGTACGACCACGTTTAACGTTTTCATAGGTGATTTTAATATCTGACTTTTCTGTTATTTCTTCAACGCTTGGGTTGATGACTCGACTTTTTAGGTTGTTAATACGTTCGTAAGATTTAGAAAGAGCTAGCTCCTCTCTAATTTCTTCAAGTGACATTGTCCACGAGCTCATTGCCTCATGTTTTTTGGCCAGATGGTATATATCTATTGAATATTCACCCTTCAGTTTAAGTACATCTTCTTTTTTATATTTAGTGAATGGATTATTTTCATCAAAAACCTTCAACATCAGTAGCACTTCATCTGTAAAACATAGAGACACATAGCCATCTTCATATATTGATCTGATGACCCACTGTACATTGACACGGCTACCGCGTTCATTTCTATAGCTAAAAAATCGCCTCATCATCGTTTCACTAGCATCTTTTAATTGAGTATAAGCAGAATCCACTTGAATGTTGCAAGCCTCTGCAAATGCTTTCGCGGTTATCTCTATAGTGTCTTTTTCAGTGGCATCTATCAAACGCACTACTGAACTAGCAAGCAACAGCAACCGTTTTTCATCAAGTGTCATTTCATAAAACGCTTGTAGAATACGATTTTGCATAACAACCCAATTTGCAGGGTATTTCTTCTCATATAAACCAACTTGGTTAGTCATATCTACGCCTTAATGCTCAAATCTATCTAATTGTAGCATAATACCTGCTGATTGTAGCTTTTAACCTAGCTGATTGTAGCATTAACCTAGCTGATTGTAGCATTAACCTAGCTGATTGTAGCTTTATAGATCTTGAAGCCCTTAATTGGTAAGGTCTGAGAGCGTCCTAAAAGTCTTTAAAAGTCTTTAAAAGTAAAAAATATGTTTTTATATTAAATAATAGGAAAAAAACCAAAAAACCGACGGATTTAAGATGATAATTTGATCGACCAATCACTTATAAAACTTATCAGTAGCTCAGAATGCAATTGTCCATTTACTTGATGTTAATCCTCGTTCACATAGTTCGGATCAAGCTTGGATCTTTGAAAATCTTCAAAAGCATGGTCAAAGATATTTTGAATATCTTCATCTGTCATTCTGGACAACCCTGTTTTCACATTCTCAATATCAGTCTCATTTTTTGTAGATAGTTTGTCTTCATTTTCAGTAGCCATTATCGACACATCTGTAAACACTTATCAAACCGTTGCTAAAAAGCCTAGAAACCACTCTTATATACGTTTTACGCTCTGTCCGATACGATGGTAGCTAAAGCTATTCTAAAACGCTTAAAACAGCCGATAACCGTCTCCTAACCTTTCGCTAATTAGTAGACGATCCAGCTGTACCTTCAATTAGGCGATTTCGAGTAGCTACTGTGATGATGAATAAATATCAAGCAATGAACCGTGGTCACTGTCCTGACTGTTTTTAGGTGGTGTAAAGCTGCTTGGTACCACCTCAGCTTTACTTTGTATTTTATTGGCAATTGCTTTCAAAAATTCACGGTGCTTTTTCAAACGAGCATATTTTTCATTATCGTGTGCGTCTAAAAAAATAGCTTGCAGTTCATGATTATCATCATCGTCTAATGCGTTGGCCAACCACTCCCCCAATATTTTATGTGCTTCAAGCCTGTCCTGATCAATCTCTTTTTTAAGAGCCTGTAATTGCTTAATCTTATTTGCGAATAAATCATCTGATATTACTGACATTACCTCATCCTTTTTTTAGCCAACTATGATAGAGTTGATCCTAGCAGTACATACATAGGTATGCAAGGTAGTAAAATACACAAGACCACATCGTTTCGTGGGCGCAGTAGTATTTTAACCCTCTGTTAAGAGCGAACTTAGGAGTTTGTGTAAAAAAGACCCACAAGGGGTACTATTTTTTACATAAACTCCGTCGTTCGGCAGGGGGCGAACCCCCTACAACCCCCAAAAAATCATCTCTCAATATTGGGTTTTTTTGCTATGAATAATAAAGGGTTTCATCTGTCGGTTAGCGCCGTTAGTAAGGCGAAAAATCATAGCGTGGTGGCAAAGTCGGCTTATAATTCTGGCTCAAAACTGGTTGATGAGCAGTCAGGAGTCGTCCACGATTACACCAGTAAAGCTAAAGACAAAATCTTAAATTTAGTAGACAGTGATGGTACTAAATACACGCAAGTTCTTGAGAAAAATGTGATGCATACGGCGTTGATAACGCCAACTCTTGCTGGGGATCTAGCAGTGACACGTGAGGGTTTTTGGAATGATATCGAACGCATTGAGACTCGTAAAAACGCGCAATTGGGTACTGAGATTGACGTGATGTTTCCTGATGGGATCACCGCGGATCAGCGTATAGTTCTGGCCGAGCGCTACGCTCAAACCTTATCTGATCGCTATAACGTGCTTGTCGATGTGGCCATTCATCGGCCCCACAGTCACGAGAAACATGTGGGGGAGGTTGAAGTGGTTGAGCTGACCAGTCGTAACTTTCATGCCCATATTTTACTCTCAAGCCGTGAGATAGTAGCGGATGTTGAGGGTTATGCTTTATCAGCACGCAAGAATTGGTTGCAGTGGTCAACGGAGGAGCGGTTATCTAAGGGGTTAAACGGACGCGGCGATGAGCTTAAATATCAACGCACCCTTTGGGCGGATATGGCCAATGAGCTACTGCCTAAGAATAAAACCATTAGTGAGAAATCCTACCGTGAGCTGGGCATCAATCGTTTGCCAAAAATGAAACTGGGTAAATCACTATATAAGGATATTCTCAAAGGCAATCGTTCAGTGATTCACGAGTACAACGAGACGATTGATGAGATCAATGCTTACATTGAAAAAAATGGTTTAGTAATTGAGTACGACGACAAGGGACGTATTGACCTAGAAAGCAATGAACAAGAGGTTAACGGCGTCACAATACATTATAAAAAGCGTAAACCCTTTGCGCGAATTGAGCTCAGTAATATCCGCTTTGTAGATCCTGCCGCTGAACTTGAACCCGCTATCCCTAAAAGTAACAGTCAGACGCATAGTGATGCGGCCAATGATCACGTACTTGATGAGCTTTTAGCAATCTCAGCCGACTTTGTGAGTCAAAAAAAGATGGTACGCAGCGCCTTATTTTCAACCATTGATGCGCTGCATGAAGAGTTAGCGCACCAGTCTAAACAGATTATTACCATTGATAAAAACATTAAGAGTACCCAGCGGTTCACCGAGGAGGTGGGACAGGATTTTAGTGACCCCCGCCAAAAAATGATTGAGCTTGCTAGGCAGATAAGCACAAAAGAGCAAAGTGAGGCACTAAAGGCGGCTTTAGCGTTGGTTGAGGAGTTTAGACAAGATGATACCCTACAAACAGGCCGCGCTGTTAGCCGTCTTGAAGAGCAGCTGTCACAGATTGATAAAACGGTGCTGAACAATAAAACGGTTTTAAAAAAGCTGATCCCGCTTAATAATGAAGTCATTGCTGACTACAAAGGGTTGAAGGCCACGCTAAAACCCTTTGCCGCAAAGCTGAATAAACTGGCGACTGGCTTTAAAGCTCTTGATGAGATTGATATTGAAAAATCCGACTTATCCTTACAGTGGGATCAAGCGTTTTCGGATCTACAAGATATAGACGTCACCAATAACATGGACACTTATCATAAGTTTGCCGCATTTGCAGATCTGGATGTTGAGCGCTTTAAATATCTTCAAAAAGAGCGTGAGGTGCTCAGTACGTTAAAAGCGGTAGAGATAAACGCGGATGCTGATACTCGTTTGACGGCATTGGCCGCTGATGTTAAAGCGTTTAAGACCACCAATAATGAAGACATCAAACAGTTAAAGCAGCAAATTAATACCAGTAAAAAGACTTATCAGCGCTTATCACCGTTTTATGAGCAGCGTATCGCCTTACTGGATCAAAGTGAGGCGGTGATCGTGCAAGATGATGATTTATACGATGAAATCATAAGTACCAAGACTACTCAGTTGAATGCAGATCGGCTTGAGGACTGGCGCAGCCGTACTATGGCGCTGCAATATCAGCTCAACAAAGCGCATGAGCAAGCAAAGCTTAAGAAAGAGGCTGAGCGCGCACGAGAGGAGGCTTTGATCAGGCGGCGAGAAACCTTAAAACAGAGGCGGCAGCAGGCATCTCTTAAGCGTCAGCGAATCAATGAGACCAAAGCATATCGAGATCGATTTGACAATTTAGTGGTACGGGTGCGTAACCGCGTTAATACCCTTGATTTTAAGGCCGTTGATGCACCGATCGAAGTGATCAACGCGGCTGAGGCGGTTGCCGCACAAGCATTTATATTCACTACTCTAAAACACACTGACAGCTTTACGACACTACAAAAAAGTTTACGAGACACCGATGCCAAAAAAATTGCAACGCAGGTGCAGAAGGCAGCAACGACGCTATGGCAACAGCTTGAGCGCTTGCCTGACAATCAAGATAAGGTCGAGGTGTTAACGAAAATCAATGAGCGCTTTGAGCACGTTCCTGCTATCACCATAGATGGGGCAACGCTCACACAAACTGTGACAGATCACCTGCAAAAAACGAAGAACGCCATCCAAGCGCATGAACAAGCACAAACACGCCGCTACTCCTCACCACGCCCATTTTAGGCGGCATTATAATAATGAGTACCCCATGAATAAAGACAATAGCAATGAGCAAGACATACACGATCAACTTGTTAACCTAGTGACTTCATTGACTCCGGTCATTGGGGCCTTGCGTGAGCTGATTAAGCGAGCCGATGATGCGGTAGCGAGGCGGCTTGAGCGTTCGCTTAGCGGTATTGATAGCAAGGTGAATGAGGTGTCTTCTGCCATTGAAGAATTAGGTAGTAGCGCAAGCACGACTTCGCAGGCATTGAGCCAGTATCAAGAACTCGTGTTAAAGCAGCTTCAAGCAGCAATGACGGCTTTCACTGACAATGAGATGCCGCGTCGTTATGATGACAAAATAGCGGGCATCATCACCGATATGAAGCAGCAGATTGATACGGCTGTAGAGTCGGTCGTTACTGCTAAAAACGACAGCATAGAGGTACAAATCAGTACCATGCAAGGAGTTGCTGATAAACTTAGCGCAAGCGCTGACAATCTAGCCCTATTCACCAATCAGTACCAAGCTGGTCATAAGCAGATTATTGAAGATATTGAGACCTTTGAGACCACCACCAAAACGCGGATTGAGCAGGTCGAGGCTAGAGCTAGTAAAGACTTGGACAAAATTCATAAGTCCATTGAGACTATGAGTATTAAAAGGATTGCAGCCGCTGTCGCAGCGGGTACGATGGCTGTGATAATAAGTTTGGTGGCCCTGGTATTTTGGTATGTGCCAAGCTTTGATGAGATTGCAGAAATGAGACAGCAGCAAGCAGAGCTACAGCGCGGCATCGATGAGCTTGAAACGGGTTGGAAACAGGCCTTTAATAATGCTCAAAGTGCGCAGTTTATTTTGGCTTGTGATGTTAATAAAGAGCAGCCTGATGCAATCAGCTGGTGCGTTAGAGCAGACAGTAAGAGTGTTTTGAGAGATGAGAGAGGCTTTGTTTATTATAAAATAGCTGGGGTGCCGCGTGCAAAGCCGACTGAGTAAAGACGTATGGCAATAGTGAGCTATATTGCCCAAAAGTGCGTCTTCTGAAACATATAAGACTGAAAAAAGGCTTGTTTGATTGTCGTTATCTTTGTCTATATTAAAAAGCCAGATAATGACACTTTATCTGGCTTTAAGGGTTATTGTTTCTTGTTAAACAAGAAGTCTGTAAATATAAGCTAAAGTGACTAGGCTGCTTGGTCAGTGTGAGCTGTGACCAACTCTATAAAAGCAGTTTCAAGGATGCTTAAAGTGTAGTCGTCAACGATAAGACCATCATCCAGCTGTCGTTGTACCCAGACATACACCGCTTCATCATTATAAAGAATGGCGTCAACACCCAGTAATGATGCCAGCTGTATGCCTTGCTGTATTTGTAAGCTTGATAACAGCTCAGAAGCTAAGGCTTTAGTCTGTTCACTAAACCATGTGCAGCTGTTGAGCCGCGATAGATTGTTATTCATTAGTATTCTCCTGCAGATTATTGTGTGTAAATAATGGATAAAATGACTTTCTACAGGTCAAATTATACCTATGTTTTAATCTATTGCAAGAGAAAATGACCTTCTATAGGACTTTTTGTACGTTTGAGGGTTATAATGTCTTATCAAAGAGTGTGTTTACTCAGGCGACTCACTGCTGTTCTCATTTATGATTTCATATAAATCACCAACATTGATTCTAAGATACGTGCATAAAGACTCGATGACATCTAGGTCAACTCGGGTGGCTTCTTCATGATACATGCGAGTAATGGTGCCACGATTGATGCCAGTATCCCTTGCGACATCGGCAATTTTAAGGCGTCTTTCGCCCATGATGGTCGATAAGTGACACTTCACCATAGTGGTTTCCTCATTAACGATTGGTGGTTTTTGATTGGTGAGCGGATTATAACGAATATGAGCGGCTAAAGTATTGCTTTTAGTAGCTCAAATTGATATCTAATAGCGACAATTTATCTAGTAGTAGGCAGTTTATGATGCTGTCTTTGATACAGGACGTCCATCATGATGGATATACGCTCGTTAGAAAAGGCGATGCTATTTTTACTATAAGATATTGCTATTAGTAATGATGTGACGTACATTTTTAGTTATACTTATATACTTATATACTTATATACTTATATACTTAATGCATACTACAGGGATCTGTATTTATGAAGGTAATTGCGGTATTGAATCAGAAGGGCGGCAGCGGTAAGACCACCATTGCAACGCATTTAGCACGGGGACTACAGCTAAAAGGTCATAGTGTGCTGCTGGTAGATAGCGACCAACAGGGCAGTGCGCGTGACTGGAGAGCAGTTGATGAAGACAATCCAGTACCAGTGATCGGGCTCGACAGACCAACGCTTGATAAAGATTTAAAAAGCGTCTCTGATAAAGATTATGTGGTGATCGATGGGTCACCGCAAGCCACCAGTTTGGCCATTTCAGCTATTAAAGCCGCTGATTTTATATTGATTCCGGTGCAGCCGAGCCCCTACGATATTTGGGCGACCAGCGATTTGGTTGATTTAGTGCAGCAGCGTATTGAAATGATGGATGGCAAACTAAAGGCGGCGTTTGTCGTGTCACGTGCTATTCAAAACACCAATATAGGTAAGGAAGTAGCGACAGCACTACTCGATTATAACCTTCCAGTGTTAGAGACCAGAGTGATGCAGCGTGTTGCTTATCCTAACAGTGCTGCCCTTGGTAAAACAGTATTTGATACCGAATCGCCTAATAGCAATGCGATACAAGAGATAACCGCATTGGTCAGTGAGATTCAAACATTTTTTGGTGAGGAATAAGTTATGAGTTTATCAGCAGGTCGTCCTAGTAAGAACGTTAAGGATCAGTTAGCGCTATCAGATGTGACGGATAGTTCCAAAAAGACGGTACGAGTGAATTTCAATCTAGATGAAGATAAGCATGTTGCACTCAAACGGTATGCGCTTGAGAGCCGCAAAACGGTTACTGAGCTGTTGACTGAGATGATTGAGGAAAAGTTGGTTGAGCGATAAGCATAAGACATAAAATCTATATCGGTTATAGGATTTTAGAGCTGATTTTTTCAACACCCACTCAGCCAGTATTTTTTTAGCGACAGACTAATGATGACTATTTTTATTGTTGATCTGTTACTGTTAAGCTATCTATGCGCTATTTAGAAACCATCTTTTACTACCTAACCTGTAGAAGGATTGTACTTTTTACAGGTTAGATTTGTTTTAGTCCGATATTTCTACAGGTTAGCTTTATAAATACCTATTAAAACAACTGGCTAACTGAATTTAAACTTTAACTAATACTACCCCTCAGAACATAGAGAACAAAAAAACATGGCTAAAACACCTGCAAACAAAAAAGATAAAACAGACAATGGCAATTTTGAAGAAGCTCTTTGGGATGCTGCTAACAAGCTTCGCGGTAGCGTCGAATCATCAGAATATAAGCATATCGTTCTTAGCCTGATTTTCTTAAAATTCATCAGTGATACTTTTGAGCAGCAGCGCCAAAAGCTGATCAATACAGGCTATGAAAAGCATATCGACATGGTGCAAGCCTATACCAAAGATAACGTGTTCTATTTGCCAGAGGAGAGCCGTTGGCGTTTTATTCAGCAGAATGCCAAGCAAGAAGACATCGCGCTTAAAATCGACACAGCGCTCAGTACCATTGAAAAGACCAATCAATCATTGAAAGGCGCATTGCCTGATAATTACTTCTCGCGTCTGGGCTTAACGGCAAGTAAGCTTGCCGCATTGATTGATGTGGTCAATAACATCGACACTATTGGTAATCCAGAAGAAGACACGGTAGGGCGCGTGTACGAGTATTTCTTGGGTAAGTTTGCCGCGACTGAAGGCAAGGGCGGTGGTGAGTTCTATACGCCTAAGTCTGTGGTTAATCTAATTGCTGAAATGGTTGAGCCGTATCAAGGCAAAATCTATGATCCCTGCTGCGGTTCAGGCGGTATGTTCGTCCAGTCCATCAAGTTTATCGAGAGTCACCACGGTAATACCAAAGACGTGTCTATCTATGGGCAAGAGTACACCAGCACGACCTATAAACTCGCTAAGATGAACCTTGCCATTCGTGGTATCTCTAGCAACTTGGGCGATGTGGCTGCCGATACTTTCTTTAAAGATCAGCACGAAGACCTCAAAGCGGACTTCATCATGGCAAACCCACCTTTTAACCAAAAGGATTGGCGCGCCTCTGACGAGCTGGTCGATGATCCACGCTGGGCAGGGTATCCGACACCGCCGACAGGCAATGCCAACTATGCTTGGATATTACACATGATATCTAAGCTCTCTGAGCACGGTACAGCAGGTTTCGTACTGGCCAATGGTTCGATGTCTACTACTACCAGTGGTGAGGGTGATATACGCGAGCAAATCATCAAAAACGATCTTGTCGATTGTATGATTGCGCTACCAGGTCAGCTGTTTTATACCACGCAGATTCCGGTGTGCTTATGGTTCATCAGTAAAGACAAAGCCGCCACCTCCGCTGATAGTAAAGCAAAAGGGCTGCGTAATCGTAGCGGTGAGACGCTATTCATCGATGCTCGTAATATCGGTGCGATGATAGATCGGACGCATAAAGAATTTTCTACTGATGATATCGAAGCGATAGCTAAGACCTATCATGCGTGGCGCGGTGAAGCGGAGGCGGGCGGTTATGAAGCCTATGCGGACGAAGCAGGCTACTGTAAATCAGCCACACTTGATGACATTAAAGCCAATGATTATGTACTCACTCCTGGGCGTTATGTTGGTGCTGCTGCTATCGAAGATGACGGCATCCCGTTTGAGACTAAGATGCTAGAGTTAAGCCAAACGCTATATGCACAGATGCAAGAATCTAAAAAGCTAGATGCGACCATTCGTCGGAATTTGGAGGTGTTGGGTTATGGCGAGTGATTGGAAAGAAGTGATTTTAGATGACGTATAGTCAGTCTTTTATAAATAAGATACAATACTTTTAAAATAAGCGACACGGCAGAAGAATACATGACCTATTCAGCAGACTTTCGAGCGCAAGTGATCAAAAGTGTCCAAAACAAAGACATGAGT
>NZ_CAJGZQ010000031.1 GCF_904846185.1 Psychrobacter immobilis
CGTTTTCATGGGGTAATTATGATCTCAATGTATTTGGTTATCAAGGTATGTTCAATCTTAGGTGACAACGGTTGACGCCTGATATCCACGCCCTAGAAGGACGTGGTTTTACGGCGCTAGATGATAATATTTTAGAATGTGACACACAGTATAGAGCGTGTTACCCGTTCAACTTAAGTCGCTATCCTCGTTGTTATCTGCGTTATACTAGCCATAAGCATTGACTATCACTGAGCTGACTGCTTAGATGGTTTATAATTAGGAGAATGTCATGACTCAAGAACACGCTTCCCATGAAAAGCGCAAAATCATCGATAAGTTTTTGATGAAACTCACCAAAGAAGAGCCGCAAATGTATTATGCTAGCACCTCTGAGGTCGCTCGTAGCATCCATACTATGATAAAAGAGCACACCAATCGCTTGTCGGTAGAAGATCAGGCGCTCGTTAGACATATGACCGTCGAGGAGATACAAGGCTTGCTAGGCTTTCACCTTAAATAATCACACTTTCAACGTTCCCATAAAAAAAGCCCGCTGATTTGCAGGCTTTTTTATTATTAAAACTTTAATTTAGAGCATTGAAAATATACATCGCTTAAAACGGATACTCGCGTGGCTCATGTTGCATAGATATCCAGTGCGTTCTAGTGAACTCTTCTAGCACCCACTCACCGTTAAAACGACCAATACCTGAGTTTTTCTCGCCACCGAATGGTAAGTTACTTTCATCATTGACTGAAATATCATTAATATGTGTCATGCCTGCTCTGATACCGCGAGCAAAGCGCATGCCTTTTGCCATATCTTTTGTAAATACCGCACTCGACAGACCAAACATTGAGTCATTGGCGATCGATAACGCATCATCTTCATCTTTGGCACGGATGATACCGACCAATGGTCCAAATACCTCATTACGTGACAAATCCATCTCGCGCGTCACTTCAGTAAAGATGTGCGGCGGTACAACTTGTCCTTTAATCTCACCACTTAATATCATTTTTGCGCCTTCTTGCTGCGCATTAGCGATTTTCTCTTTCAACGATTCGACTTGTTTTTTGTTAATAATCGGACCAACCGCCGTGTCTTGTTTGCTCGGATCGCCGACATTTAACGTTTTAACGTGTGCCAAGAAACGCTCAACAAAGTCATCATAAATCTCGTCTTCAACGATAATACGATTAATAGCAATACAGATTTGACCTTGATGTAAGAATTTGCCAAAGGCTGCTGCTTTGACCGCTTGCTCAATATCAGCGTCTTTTAGTACCACAAATGGACTATTACCACCCAACTCAAGCGCTACTTGTTTAATGTAGTCGCCGCCATTGGCCAACTCGCCAATGCGCTTACCGACTGAAGTAGAGCCAGTAAATGATACAAAGCTTGGGGTTTTGTGTTCAACGATCGCATCTCCTATCTCTTTGCCTGAGCCAACCACCACGTTGAGCAAGCCTTTTGGCAAACCTGCTTCTTCGAATACTTTTGCTAGCAGCAAACCACCAGTCACTGGAGTATCACTCGCAGGCTTGAGTACCACAGCGTTACCAAGTGCTAAGGCTGGTGCAATAGAACGTTGTGTCAAATGTAATGGAAAGTTCCACGGACTAATGACAGCGACGACACCGATGGGCTCACGGTAAACAAAGTTTTCTTTGCCAGGGGTGTTAGATGGACGAATCTCGCCATGTACACGACTGGGGAAAGTCGCAGCCTCAAGGGTAATGCCGCGGGTAGCAGCAAACTCCACCATGGCTTTAACACGGGTACTGCCCGACTCTTTAATGAGCCAATCGACGATTTCATCTTGGCGCTGATCTAAAATCTCAACCACTTTATATAGTACACCTGCTCGTGTCGCTGGCGTTTGCTGTGCCCACTCTTTTTGTGCCGCACTTGCTGCTTGATAAGCTTCATTAAGCTGTGCTTCTGTCGCCTGCTGAATCTTTACAAGTGTATCGCCATTGTAGGGGTTGGTGTTGGTATTGACGCTATCATCTTGACCGCTTTGCCATTCCCCTGCAATGTACTGGAGGTGGAAATCATTATAGGCATTGGCTTTGGTATTATCGGTATCAGTTAACATAATTCTTCTCATTTATTTTATGGATGTTATGTTGGTTGTCAATAAAACAGTATGGCTAGCAAATTGAGGCAGATAAAAAATAACCCTTAACACAGTTATTTATATTAAATAGCCTGCGCTCGCGACATTTGATTAAGCACATCAAAACGAAACTTGCTAGACGACTGGTCTAATGCTACCATAGACCTCATACAAATAAGCGTATTTTGTCAGCAAGTATTGTTGAAAAAACGTAACGTGACCATATCAACCCTGACAATAAGCACTCATTATAAGCAACGATAAAAATCTGCATCGACCCATAGAAAGTATCATGAATAATTGTTAATAGCGCGCTAAGTAGCATTATTCGCCATACCTTATCTCTGAAATACATTCATAAAAAATATAGGAGGACATTACTATTATGTCTGCGGCCTCAACCACAATCCCACCAGATACCAAAACGCATCTGTTAGAAACAGGCTATCAACTGATCTCTAAAAAAGGTTTTACTGCCGTCGGTATCAAACAAATACTAGACACAGCTGGTATTCCTAAAGGCTCTTTTTACCATTATTTTGCCTCAAAGGAAGCGTTCGGTGAAGCTATCATCAGTCATTATTTTACTGACTATAAGATACGCTTAGACACCATTGGTCGTCAAAAAGTTAATGCCCAGCAAAAGATTTATGATTACTTTCAAAGCTGGTATGACACCCAGCAAAATGGCTGTGATCATGAAAAGTGCTTGGTGGTTAAGCTCAGCGCTGAGGTTGCAGATCTATCTGAGCCTATGCGCATCGCACTGAATGCTGGTTACCAGCAGACAATCAGCTGGCTTGCCGAACAAATCAAAGCAGGCTGGGCGGATGACTCTGTACCACAACCTGACAATATCGCGGCCGAGAGCATGGCCAAACGTTGGTATTTTGCTTGGCTTGGTGCCAGTTTAATCGCCAAGATTAGCCAAACCAATACACCGCTTGCAGAAGTATGGCAGATGACTACTTCTCAATTGGGACGCTAATCTCGTGCGTTAAACACTTTTTTAGCCATTTATACTTCCCTATATCTAAAGCAAAAAATTGAGTTATAAGAGAGTTTTGTAAAAATTACTAGACGACTGGTCTATTTAATGTACAATGCCCACAGTTGTAAAAACGAATGGCTAATTTGCCACTGAGGTTTTTGCACCCCATACGCCCAACACAAATATTTAATAATTTTAGGAATACTATGAATAACTTCCAATATTACAATCCAGTACGTATCGTCTTTGGTGAAGGTCAAATCAAACAACTATCGGAATTGGTCCCGACTGATGCCCGTGTGCTTATCACTTATGGTGGCGGTTCGGCACAGCGCACAGGTACGCTAGACGAAGTAAAAGAAGCTTTGGCTGCGAGCGGTACACGTACCGTATTCGAATTTGGTGGTATTGAAGCCAATCCAGAATTCACGACGCTTTTAAAAGCAGCAGATATGGTCAATGAGCACAATATTGACTTTTTGCTAGCGGTCGGGGGCGGCTCAGTCATTGATGGTAGCAAATTTGTGGCATTGGTATCGTCACTTACTGAAGAAGATGGCACGACTGTCTCACGCGAACAAGCATGGAATGCACTAACCAGCTATTGCAGAGACATTGATTCTGCCATCGATTTGGGTGCTGTTTTGACCATTCCAGCCACTGGCTCTGAGATGAACTCAGGCGGCGTCATCAATTATAGTGAACGTCAAGCTAAGCTACCATTTGGCAACGCACTTGCCTTCCCTAAGTTCTCAATATTAGATCCAATCAAAACACTGACATTACCTGAGCGTCAAGTGATGAATGGTGTTGCGGATGCCTTTGTCCATGTCATGGAACAGTATCTAACGTATCCAGTCAATGCAAAAGTGCAAGATGCCTTTGCTGAGAGCTTGCTGAAAATTCTCATTGATGAAGGTCGTATCGTTAAACAAGATCCAGAAAACTTAGAAACTCGTAAGAATATCATGTGGACAGCGACAATGGCACTCAATGGTCTAATCGGTGCAGGCGTACCGCAAGACTGGACGACACATATGATCGGTCATGAGCTAACCTCGTTACACAGCATCGATCATGCTCGCACCCTAACCATTTTATTACCCTCAGTAATGCGCGAGTTGAAAGACAGCAAAAAAGAGAAATTACTTCAATATGCACATAATGTCTGGAATATTACGCTCGATGATACTCATCAAGACGAAGACGCTGTCATTGAAGCCGCTATTGTCCGTACAGAAAACTTCTTCCGCGACCTTGGCTTGCCCGTCAGTTTAGAAGATGCAGAACTTGATGCGTCAGCTATTGACCCGATTATCAAGCAGCTTGAAGCGCACAATATGGTTCAGTTAGGCGAGCACAGCAACAATGATTTAGAAGTGTCACGTCGTATTCTACAACGTGCTATTAGTAGTAAAGCTGCTTAATAAAAACACCACCGTAATAAGAAACACATATTGTTATGCTATTTATAGTAGTTGCTCAGCACTGAGTAACTACTCCATTCACCATTAAATATCAAAACCAGTAAATATTAAAATCAATAGAATCTTAAAATCAATAAATAGAAAAGGAATCTGATAATGAGCTTTGATAAACAACAAAATCAACAAACAAACCGTCAAATTAAATTGGCAAGCCGTCCAACAGGTGAGCCAAAAGCTGAAAACTTTGATATGGTAACCAGCGATATCCCATCGCCAAATAACAATGAAATGCTGCTGCGTACCGTCTACTTATCCTTAGATCCATACATGCGTGGACGTATGAGCGATGCGAAAAGCTATGCTGATCCGCTAGAAGTGGGTGATGTCATGATGGGTGGCACGGTTGCCCAAGTCGTTGAATCCAATATCGACAAATTTGCTGTGGGTGACTTAGTGGTCTCAAACTCAGGCTGGCAAGACTATAGCGTCAGTGATGGCGAAGGCGTCTTAAAGCTTGATAAAAACATGTCAAATCCCTCTTATGGTTTAGGCGTACTAGGTATGCCAGGCTTTACCGGTTACATGGGTTTGACCGACATCGGTAAGCCGCAAAAAGGGGAAACTTTGGTCGTCGCTGCCGCAACGGGTCCCGTTGGTGCAACAGTAGGTCAAGTTGGCAACCAATATGGCTTACGTACCGTTGGTGTGGCTGGTGGCAAAGAAAAATGTGACTTTGCTGTCAATGAGCTAGGCTTTGATGTCTGTATTGACCATAAAGCGGATGACTTTGCCGAGCAATTAAAAGCGGCGTGCCCAGATGGCATCGATATCTATTACGAAAACGTCGGTGGCAAAGTGTTTGATGCTGTTATGCCATTATTAAATGCTCATGCACGTATCCCAGTCTGTGGTCTGGTCTCGCAATACAACGCCACCGAGCTGCCTGATGGTAAAGATCGTTTAGGCGTATTAATGGGCAACATTCTAAGCCGTCGTCTCACCATTAAAGGGTTCATTATTTTTGAAGAGTATGGCGATCACTTCCCAGAATTCTTAAAAACCATGAGTAAATGGGTCGAGTCAGGCGATGTTAAAACCAAAGAATATATCGCCGAAGGCTTAGATGATGCACCAAACGCCTTTGTTCGCATGCTAAATGGCGATAACTTTGGTAAAACAGTGGTTAAAGTTTCTGAGGTTGAATAACCGAACCAATGGTTATCAGTTGGTTGAATCGCAAATAACGACTTAACAACATAACTTGCTAAGACAACCACTGAAAATGACCTCTCAACCATGAATACTGTTCTATGGATACCGCTAGCAGTCATTGCAAATACTCATATTGATTACAGATGATTAATTAAATATGACTGCTAACAACCCATGATTTAAGAACAACATCAATAATAAATAAGGAAGACTATGAATATTTTAATGGTACTAACCTCACATGATAAGTTGGGCGATACTGGTAAAAAAACGGGGTTTTGGCTAGAAGAGTTTGCCGCGCCTTATTACGCTTTTATCGATGCAGGCGTAAATGTGACACTTGCTTCTCCTGCTGGCGGGCAGCCACCGCTTGATCCTAGCAGTGACACTGAAGACACCCAAACGAAAGATACCAAGCGTTTTAAAGAAGATAGCGATGCTCAAAAGCATCTTGCCAATACTGAAAAACTCGCTGATATGAACGCTGAAGATTTTGATTCAGTCTTTTATCCAGGCGGTCATGGTCCATTATGGGACTTGGCAGTTGATAAAAATTCGATCAATTTGATTGAGACGTTTGTCAAACAAGACAAACCTGTCGCCTTTGTTTGTCATTCTCCAGCCGCTCTTAAAAATGTCAAAATTGACGGTGAGTATTTAGTCAAAGGCAAAACAGTGACTGGCTTTACCAATTCAGAAGAAGACGCCGTTGGTCTAACAGATGTCGTGCCATTCTTAGTAGAAGATGCACTAAAAGCCAATGGTGGTAACTATGAAAAAGCCGCTGATTGGGAATCATTTGTGGTCGAAGATGGCTTGCTGATTACTGGGCAAAACCCAGCGTCATCAGAGGAAGCTGCCAAGCGCTTAATCACTAAGCTGAAAGGTTAATATCTTTTTAACGTTAATATAATAGACCATGCAAAAAGGCCACTATCATGATTCGCTTACATCATCTCAACCAGTCTCGCTCATTACGTATTTTATGGCTTTTAGAAGAGCTGGGCGTGCCTTATGAGATCATTAGTCATCAACGCGATCCTAATACTCATTTGGCACCAGACAGTTTAAAGGCGGTACATCCACTCGGTAAATCTCCGGTTATCGAGATGGATGGTCAACTTTATGCCGAGTCGGGTGCAATCACTGAGTTATTGATTGAGCGATTTGCGCCAGAGCGCTTACGTCCTACGACTGATAGCGTAGACTATGGCCATTATCTGCAATGGATTAACTTTGCTGAAAGCTCGCTCATGTTGCCGTTATTACTGGAGCTATTTACCAAAAAAGCCGGTATCGTCGATAACGAGTTTTTAGATGGTTATATCAGTCAAGAAAAACACAGACTGTTGAGCTATCTAAACGAGGAAGTTGCAGATAAGTCATTTATCGTTGGTCATAAGCTAAGCGGCGCTGACTTTATGCTGTCTTTTGACTTAATCATGCTGGCTAAGCGCGAAGCGTTAGATGATTATCCACATATTAAGCAGTATGCTTTACAACTCGCCAGTCTTGATAGCTATCAGCGCAGCATGCGTTTAGAGGCGAATTATGATCACTCTATTTAGTACCATGGTCTAACTGTTTATCAACTATTTAATGTATAAAAAACAGCTCTTTATAGAGCTGTTTTTTATGGGCAAAAATGACCTGAGTCGTAGCTATGTGACATATAGTCAAGGAATTTTAGAATCGCTACATGGCGACCGACCGCAGATAGTATACTGAGTACATCTAGGGTGGGTAACACCGTAGCGGTTTAAAAGTGCTCTGACTATAGCACTGTGTTTCTTATCGTCTATCATTGACAGACAGCTGCATCTATTTTTTAACTTGATTTTCAATGTGTTAGTTATGCGTGATAAATGCTCAACAAAAATTATGATAAAGTATTCAAAACAGGGTTTAGAATACTTTTTTGGTTTTATCAGTCTACTAAATGACTTTCTGTTAAATGACTTTTTATTAAATGACTTTGAACGTCTTGAGTCTTATGACTATCCGATGAGCGTGATGCTTGTGTAACAACGGCTATATACCATTTTATCCCTCTACGCAGATTATCCATCCATGAGTACTGAATACCAGTTTAAGCCCCATGAACGACCATTCATGCTTGGCTCGCCTGCCACCCCTGATCACCCTGTGCGCCGTAAAGTATTTTATTTACTGATTGGTATTTTTATTGGCTTAACTGCCAGCTTTCAGAACGGTCTATTGGTCGCGAATCTCACTCAAATCCAAGGTGAAATGGGGTTAACACCAGTAGAAGGTGGTTGGATATCAGTCGCTTACAATATGACCAATGCTTGTGTCACGGTGCTGCTGTACAAAATTCGCCAGCAATTTGGCATGTCCTCCTTTAGCAAAATTACTTTGTTCTTTTTATTGGCAGCCACCAGTATGCAGTGGCTGGTCAGTAGCAATCTGCTCAGTACAACGACTGGCATCAGCATCGAGCCTTATTATTTAGAGCTGGTTGCCCGTGGTTTTAGTGGTGTGGTGGCTAGTGCGATGACGGTATTGTCTATTTTTTATTGTCTACAAGGCATGCCAACTGCTCGGCGTATCAGCGGACTGATATTGGGGTTCGGCTTGGTACAGTTTGGCATTCCACTGTCACGGATTATCTCGCCTTATTTAGCCGTTGATGGTCAGCTTGAAGGTTTATTTTTATTTCAAGTGGGATTATCGCTGATTTGCTTTGGGCTTATTAACATTCTTGAGCTACCACCGGGTAACACGGAAAAGGTCTTTGAAAAACTTGATTTGGTGAGTTTTGGCTTTTTTGCCAGTGGTCTTGCCGCCCTATCAGTATTTTTAGTACAAGGTAGAATTCAATGGTGGACGATGCCTTGGCTTAGCTATCCATTGATCATTGCCGTCGTGACTATCTCGATTGCTTTATGGATTGAGACGCATCGCAAAAACCCTATGTTACAAGTGCGCTGGATGCGTAGTCGCACCATTATTGCCTTTATGATTACTGGTGCCGTCATGCGCATTTTGCTGTCTGAGCAAAGTGTGGGCGCCGCAGGATTATTAGCAAACCTTGGTTATGGTAATGACCAGCTGATTGTTTTCTATGCCATCATCTTGGTGGCTAGCATACTGGCATTAGTGATTAGCATTTTTACCACCAAAGCGACGGATCTGCGCCGACCAGTGATTTTTGCGGTTGCCTTGATTGCGATTGGTGCATGGATAGATACGGGTGTGTCGCTAAACTCTGCCCCTTATATGTTTTATTTCAGTCAGTTTATAATCGCTTTTGCTGCCGTTTACTTCATGGGACCAATGGTATTTGAAGGTATGTTTCGCGCCATTGCTAACGGACCTGCCTATATTATTAGCTTTTCGGTGATTTTTGGTATTTCACAAACGATCGGTGGTTTGGCAGGCGCGGCAGGTATTCAAGCATTTACCACCATTCGTACTCAGATGCATTATGCCGATATGGTCAGTTCAATGAATACCACTGATCCTGCTACGATGACCCAAATGCTACAGAGTGTACAACGTCAAGCAACGGTCGCCGCTTATGACGATTTATTCTTTTTGATGGCGGTGAGCGCCACCATCACCGCGCTATATTTATTGATGGTTTATTTTTATTACCTTTATCATAAACGCAATCCACTTGGTAAAGAACTTGCCGCATTGGCAGAAATGATGGGCAAAAAATAACAGGTGATAATCATATCGATTTTTTGCTGTTACCTTTTCTTCTTATGCTAATTACTATATTTTAAAAAGTTATCCACTATGTTTACTAATCTCATTAGGAGCGCATCATGAGCGAAGACAAATTAAATGATCTTGATGACCATAATCAAAACACCGCTCAAGATGCTACCCAAAATACTGCTGAAAACAATCAGACATCATCCAATGCAGCAGCAATAGAGGTGCCTTTAAACCAATCGAAAAATGATGATACTGCGTCCGTAGCGAAAAAAGAGGACTCAATAATAACGTCCGTTGCTGATGCTGATGAAACGCCAATGCCGCCAAAAGAGCCTATTCCTGACGCTACGGGTTGGTCGCCTAAAAAGAAATCTTACTTTAACCTAGGTTTATTGATTGCACTAATCATTATTGGCGTCCTTTTGATTCTTTATGCGTGGAAGCTACCGCCCTTTACGCCTACGGTTCAGCAGACTAATAATGCCTTTGTAAAAGGTCAAACAACAATTATCAGCCCGCAAGTTTCTGGCTATGTCACAGAAGTGGCAGTGCAAGATTTTGAAAATGTACAAGCAGGTGATTTATTGGTCAAGATAGATGACCGTGCCTTTTTGCAGCAGCTCGAACAAGCACAAGCCAATATCGAAGTTGCTATGACCGACCGCTCAAGCAATGCGCAAGATACGGGCACCAGTCAGGCGCAAATCGAAGCACGTAAAGCGGACTTATATAGTGCCAAAGTCAGCGTTGATAGTGCACGCGAAGATGTAAAGCGCTATCAAGGACTTGATGCGATTGGCGCAGTATCCAAAGCAGAAGTTGCTCATGCCCAAGCTCAGCTCGCTCAAGCACAAGCTGGCGTGCAGCAAGCAGAAGCCAATTTACAAGTCGCCCTTGAAGCCAGCAAAAAAACCAGTGGTAGCCGCTCATCACTCGATGCCAATATTAAAAATGCAGAAGCAGTTGCTAAGCAAGCACAGATTAATTTAGACAATACGATTATTACTGCCCCTGAATCAGGACAACTGAGTCAAGTCAGCGTCAAAGCTGGGCAATATGTCAGCGCGGGCACACAGCTCATGTATGTGGTACCAAAAGGCGTGTGGATTATTGCCAACTTTAAAGAAACCCAAGTGGCAAATATGACTGTCGGTGAGCCTGCAACTATTCATGTGGATGCGCTAGGCGGCGCTACGTTTCGAGGTCATGTCAGCAATATCTCGCCAGCGACTGGCAGTGAATTTAGCGCGGGCGCGGCAAACCCTGCAACTGGCAACTATATTAAAATCGCTCAGCGTATTCCGGTACGAATAGATTTAGAGCAAGGACAACCTGAGCTTGCGCAATTGCGCCCCGGTATGTCGGTATCGGTCGATGTCGATACTCAAAGAAACGAAAGGTAAAAGGATATTTGCTTGCTACTATTCATCATTTTTGATGCTGCGTATGTTTATAGTCAGTTTATGATAAATTGACTATATGAAAGGAATGATAATGCGGAATAAGATAATAGGATTAAGTGCTTTACTCATTTTATCAGGGTGCATAAAAAATCATAAAAATACGGAAGTTCAATTGGTCGAGTTTAAACGGACATCATCATATTATGAAATAACTTTTTTATCAGAAGCTAATTTTTCAATACGTGAATCAACTAGAAATACAGGGAGTTATATACATTGTATCAACGATAAACGAATCTATGATGATAAATACATTCCTGACTACTCTTCGAATAATTATTTGAGCGGCAATATTCCTAAAAACACCAAACCTACTGCTGACACACTTTCAGATCAATACATCTATAGCATCAAACTTGATTCTTCAACATACTTAGAGAACGACAAAACTTTATATTGCCGTATATTTACAGGAAACTTCCCAGGAAAGCTAAAAAAGTCGCAAGTACTCGAGCTTATACCATAAAGCTTTTAATAAAATTAGGTGCTGTTGCTGTTTAGAGCAGCAACAGCACCTAAGAAATCACTCTCTGCTTATATCTAAATATAAACAGCAAATATGTTTAAGGTAATAAACGCTTGGTACTCCAGCTTTCACCATTGTCTTTAGTATAGACAATACGGTCATGCATACGATTGGCACGACCTTGCCAAAACTCAATCTCATGAATGCTAATCTCGTAACCACCCCAAAATTCTGGTGTTGGCACTTGGCTACTTTCTGGATACTGATTTTGTAGCTCATCAAACTTGGTTTGCATCACCTCACGATCAGCAACTTCGCCACTTTGAGGTTGACTAACCCACGCACCCACTTGACTGTCGTGAGGACGCTTTTGAAAGTAAGCAGATGACTTATTAGCATCGATTTTAGCAATGCTGCCACTAATACGTACTTGACGCTCCAGCTCGTGCCAAAAGAATAGCGCTTCGGCATTCGGGTTTTCGGCAATATCTTGACCTTTAGCGCTTTCATAGTTGGTATAAAACACCACACCATTTTCAGTAATCTCACGCATAAGTACGATGCGCACGCTAGGTTTATTATCAGCACCGCACGTCGCCAGACTCATCGCGTAAGGCTCTTGCACCTTTTGTGCTATTGCCTCATTCATCCATTCTTTTAGTAGCTCAAATGGAGAGTCTGGGACGGACTGTTGATCAAGCTCACCTTTTTCGTATGACAAACGCTGATCGGTAAAATCCATGCTCATAAAATATTCCTTATTTTAATATAACTATGTTATGACGTTAACCCAATACTGCTTTGATATGGTCAGCCAAATCATTTGCCAATACATCACACTCTATTTCATCATCCGACTCAACCATCACACGTATCATAGGCTCTGTACCTGACTGGCGAATGAGCAAACGACCACGACCCTCTAAAGTAGCCTGTGCTTTTGCAAAAGCAGCAACCAGCTCTTTATGTTCAAACGGATCTTGCATTTTACTTAAGCGTACATTGACCAGTTTTTGTGGCAATTTTTCAAAGCCTTCGGTCAAATCACTGAGTGCTTTACCACGTGCTTCCATCACCGCAAGCACTTGCAAGCCGGCGATAATTGCATCGCCCGTACGACTCTTATCCAAACATAGAATATGACCCGATGGTTCGCCGCCCAGTATCCAGCCATTCGCTTCAAGCTCATGCATCACATAACGATCGCCTACTTTCGCACGCGTAAAGTTAATGTCTGCCGCTTTGAGTGCCAACTCTAAGCCCATGTTACTCATCAGCGTACCAACCACACCTTTCGCCTTAGTCTGACCTTGGGTAGCAAGTACGTATAAAATGCCATCGCCGTCGACCAGATTACCAGCCTCATCAACCATCACAATACGATCACCATCACCGTCTAGTGCGATACCAACATCTGCCTCGTACTCAATCACTGCTTTCTGTAAGCCTTCAGGATGGGTAGAGCCGCAGTCGGCATTGATATTGATGCCATCAGGCGTATTGTTAATAGCAATCACATTGGCACCCAACTCACGCATGACTCTTGGTGCCACGCTATAGCCTGCACCATTGGCACAATCTACGACGACAGTCAGATGACTCAAGTCGTACTGATAGGGAAAACTGCCTTTACAGAATTCGATATAGCGCCCTTTGGCATCATTGATTCGATTATTTTTCCCCAATTGTGCAGGATCAAGAATAGGCATGATCACGTTATTGTCCGCCTCAGAGGCACTCATAATCGCTTTTAGCTTGTCATTAATAGAGTTTTGCATCTCATCAGTCAGCTTTTTGCCATCACCTGAAAACAGCTTGATACCGTTATCATAGTAAGGATTGTGCGACGCTGAAATAACTACCCCAGCATCTGCATTAAAACTACGGGTCAAATGCGCAATCGCTGGTGTGGGTAATGGTCCAAGCATATGCACATCGACACCAGCGGCATTAAACCCCGCTTGCAATGCGCCTTCAATCACATAACCTGACAGCCGCGTATCCTTACCGATGACCACGCTTGGCTTGCGCGCAGGATTGTCATTATTCTCTATCAGCACACGTCCCGTCACATAGCCCAATTTTAAAATAAAGTCTGGTGTGATCGGCGACTCACCGAATTTTCCGCGAATACCATCGGTGCCAAAGTAGCTCATTATGTATGCTCCCAAATCTAAGAGTGAAAACCAGACGAATACGCAAACAATAACGTATAAACAGTCTAAGTAGTTATTATTATAATCCGCTTGTGTATTTTACAAAAAAAACAGCCAACAATAACAAGGCATTGTTGGCTGTTTGTATCTTAAAGTCACTGCAGCCCTGCAAAATAGCTATCGTTGACATAATGCAGGATTATAAAACACCTTTTAGTTCACACGATAGTTCGGTGCTTCTTTGGTGATTTGTACATCATGGACATGCGACTCTTTCATACCCGCCGATGTCACCTTAATGAATTGCGGATTGGTACGCATATCTTCGATGGTCGCAGAGCCAGTATAACCCATTGATGAGCGCAAACCGCCAACCAACTGATTAACAATACCAGCAACTGGACCTTTATAAGGAACTCGGCCTTCGATACCTTCTGGTACTAATTTCTCTACGCCATCTTTAGCATCTTGGAAGTAACGATCTGATGAGCCATTTGAGCCTGACATCGCACCAAGGCTACCCATACCGCGGTAAGCTTTGTAGTAACGACCTTGGAACAGCTCAACTTCACCCGGCGCTTCTTCAGTGCCAGCCATCAATGAGCCTACCATGATGCACGAAGCACCAGCGGCGATGGCTTTTGCCATATCACCTGAATAGCGAATACCACCATCAGCAATCAGTGGAATACTGTCTTTTAATGCGCTAGCGACGTTATCGATAGCTGAGATTTGCGGCACACCGATACCAGCGATGATACGCGTAGTACAGATAGAACCAGGGCCAATACCGACTTTTACCGCATCAGCGCCTGCATCACGTAGTGCAAGTGCAGCATCACCTGTTGCGATATTGCCACCGATGACTTGTACGTGTGGATAGTGCTTTTTAATCCAAGACACCTTATCAATCACGCCTTTTGAATGACCATGTGCGGTATCAACCACGATGATATCGACATCAGCAGCGATTAACGCTTCAACACGCGCTTGGGTATCTGGTCCAGTACCAACAGCAGCACCAACACGCAAACGTCCTTGCTCATCTTTACAAGCATTGGGATTGTTTTCAGCTTTTGCAAAATCATTAACCGTAATCAAACCACGTAAGCGGAAATGATCGTCGATAACAATGACTTTTTCAATGCGGTGTTCATGTAGCAGACGCTTGATGTTTTCGTTGCTTTCACCTTCATGTACTGTGACCAGCTGATCTTTTGGCGTCATGATTTTACTAACTGGCAAAGACAGATTGGTTTCAAAGCGCCAATCTCTGTGAGTCACAATACCCACGACATTATCAGTGCCTCTTTCTACCACAGGTACGCCTGAGATATTATTGTCTTGCGTCAGCTGTAGCAGATCACCAATCGTCATCTCTGGATGCACAGTGATCGGATCTACGACCGTACCTGCTTCAAATTTTTTGACGCGGCGTACTTGTGTCGCTTGCTTGGCGATATCCATGCTCTTGTGCAAGATACCCATACCGCCTAGCTGTGCCATCGTAATGGCCATTTCAGATTCGGTCACGGTATCCATCGCGGCAGAAATCAGCGGTAGATTCAGCGTGATATTTTTGGTCAAACGGGTAGTCAGATCGGCAGTTTTTGGCAAGACTTCAGAATAAGCTGGCAACAATAAAACGTCATCAAAGGTTAAGGCTTCATCGACAATTCGCAACATACAGACCCCTAGTGGTGGTTATTTTGATGGGTGGGATATTTTTGGCATTAAGACAATCAACCAAAATCACCGATATGACTTTATGAAGCTAAAGTCTTAAAATTAAAGACCTTGTATCACAAAGTTTTAGATAATCAGCAATGAGCCAGCCGGTGTTTGTGATTAAACAAACAGAGACACTCGAAAATTGCAATTGATTGATGCTAATAAGTTTGCACAAATATAGCGCGCCCCTACTCTTAATCGCTCATTTATCCCTTAAAAATAACGCCATATTATAACAAATAATCAGACAAATCGCATGCTATATTTGTCAGCTTATTTTGCTAGCGCTTGTCTATCGATATCGACGTCTGTAAAGCTCAGCTATTTAAAAGCATAGAAAATATACTCAATCGTCGGTTACTAGTCTTTACCCTTCAATATCAAACGTTCAGCAGGTAGATAAGCTTTTTGTTTGCTATATAAATAATTCAGCATCTGCTCACGTATCTCACAGGCCAGTGTCCATGCTTCTATGGGACCTACCGCTGAAACAGCGCCGCGCAGGTGAATAATGTTGGCAGTCACCTCAACCACAAACATTTCAGGCTCAGTTTTGTTGTCCCAAAGCTTATTGTCTTTAACCGCCGATATAAATTGCTGGCGAATGGCGTCAATATCTGCACCATAATCGACATATAAAAACACAGGACAGGTCTGATGTACTTCGGTATGTGACCAGTTTTCTACCGTTTCGGTGATCAGTTCGCGCATCGGCACGATCAACCGACGTTCATCCCATGTTTTGAGTACCGCATACGTATAACGCAGGTCTTCAACGGTACTAAAGTTGCCATCCATTATCACACTGTCGCCAATCCGTACCGGCTGGGTCACGGCCACCTGTACCCCAGCAATGATGTTACCCAGTATCGGCTGCGCGGCAATTCCAATGACCACGCCTGCGATACCAGCCGAGGTCAATAGCGTCTTACCAAGGCCTTCCATGTTGGCAAATTCACTGAGACCAATCCAAATACTGCCCAAAATCATGACAAAAATAAAGACGCGGCGAAATATCGATACATAAGTACGGCGACGGCGCTCTTTATCAAAGTGCTCTTCAGCCAGATTTTCAATTTGTAGGCTTTGATAGCGATTAGCAAAAAAGTTAATAACGCGAATGCCAAGCCATAAGGTGCTAAATACTAGCCCAATCCAGATAAGCGGACGAGTCGATGAAGCTACCGCATCCAAATAAGGAAAGCCCCCTGACACCAAAGTAAAGACAAGCAAAAAACTGATGGTAAAAGTCAACGGCACGGTCAGCTTATTAACCAAATCTGCCACTCCATTAGTACTACCAACATAATTGCTGTATTTTTCATCGTCGATATAACGGCTGATGATTTTTTCCGTGCCTTTACTGAGTAACCACCCTACTCCCATGGTCACTAAGAAAAACAGTGCTAATGCCAAAAACTCCCATAGTGCGATACTAAAAATCTTAAGTTTTAACCACCCAGGTAAATAACGCTCAAATTCCGCTGGATGATATTGCTCATAGAGATTGTCAATATTATCAACTGTCTGTGCAGAAAACACCCAAATAGGCGCAGCTTCACCAACCCGTACTCGTTGCAAATAGATGGGAACACGGCGCTCACGATAGTCGATATAGCCTAGCTGAATCGAACGTCTAGGGATGCCCATGATACTACTGGTATTGCCAAGTGGCGGCTCGATTAAACCATCTGGGCGATCTGGCAGATCATCAAAGACGTAAAGCTCTTTTTCTGTTAACAAAAAATCCAACCGTTTTGATAACTCGAGCGCGTGGTTACGCTGAATTTTCTGATCGATTAAATTCATGTTGAGTGCATAAGCAGCCAAATCGTATTGTTGCTTCATGACCGCTGACTGAAAAAACTCTAAAGTCGCCAGTGGCGTGGTTAAATTTGGCGGCTCCGATAATGGCGGCAAGCCTACATTGAGCTTGTCTAGCAAATAATAACTTTCATTGTATTCACCCGTCAGTCCAGAATCGCCCTGCAAATTACCCGCTTGCTCTACTGCATTGCGCTCGGTAGGATCAAATATCTCTTCTGCAACGCCAGAGATACTGAGGCTTTCGTCTTTAATTGTATTGATTTTCTGAGTGGCATATTCAGCCAGATTATCGGGCTTGCTGACTGAATTCGATGACGAGCTGGACTGCTCACCCGCAGCTTGTTCGATATCGCTAGTGCTTGCGGCATTAGCGGGTGCAGACACAGCACTCATGCTGACTATGAAAAAAACCAATAGTAATGACAAAGTACTAGCGCGCACATTCCAACGCTGGGGGTTAGGATAGTGGTCACTGTTGGTATCAATTGCTATACGATGACCGCCAACAATGCTTTTTTTGAGAAGATTCATATTTTAAAAGCCATTAATTCACTTGATGTTTGCATCTCTTAAAGTTTGCCTACAAAGCTTATTCTTACATATATTGCATAGCCAATTTAGCTTCATCTTTCTTGTTTGACTGCAATTCATCTTGTTTTTAGCACCATTTTTAGAATGATGACACACCCTAGTTTAGTCTATAAAAAAAGCCAGCTCAAAGCTGACTTAGTTTATGACTATCTATATGGGTGTTCTGTAACATGATTGCCTTAAGCGCGGCGCCATGTCGTGCCAGCACGGCTGTCTTCAAGCTCAATACCAGCATCTTTTAGCTGCTCACGTATCTCATCAGCACGCGCAAAGTTTTTATTGGTTTTGGCATCCGCACGCTCAGTGATTAAACCATCGATAGTGTCATCGGTTAAACCATCATCCGCCTTGTCACCAATCATTGCTTGCAAAAACTGTTGAACTGGCTGCTGTAAAATATTGAGTACCTGTGCCAATGCTTTGAGCTGCTCTGCTAATTGCCATGCAGTGTCTACATCTTCGGCTTTAATGGCTTTATTAATGTCGCGCGCCAGCCCAAACAATACACTGATCGCCGTTGAACTATTAAAGTCATCGTTCATGGCTTTGATGAAATCTTGTCCGGCACAGCTGCTATAAGCATCATTTATCAGCGCATCACTGACGACGAGCGCCTGCCCTTTTTGTTGTTCGGCCAATTTTAACGCATTATATAATCTGCTTAGGCTATTATGTGCTTCGTCCAATGCGTTATCAGAAAAATTGACTTGGCTACGATAATGGCTTGATAATAAGAAAAAGCGCACCGTTTCAGGCAGATATTTTGTCATCACGTCACGAATGGTAAAAAAGTTACCCAACGACTTGGACATCTTTTCACCATCGACATTAATGAAACCGACATGCATCCAGTTACGCGCATATTCACAGCCAGTCGCGGCTTCAGACTGCGCTATCTCGTTTTCGTGATGCGGAAATTGCAAGTCGTGACCACCGCCATGAATATCAAAGGTATTACCTAAGCACTTAGTCGACATCGCTGAGCATTCGATATGCCAACCTGGACGCCCTTGACCCCATGGTGACGCCCATTGCGGCTCATTGGGTTTTGCCGCCTTCCATAAGACAAAATCAAACGGATTGCGCTTATCATTTTCGACATCGACACGTGAACCTGCTTGCATCTCATCGAGATTACGCTTAGATAATTTACCATAATCTGCAAAATTATCGACGGCATAGTAGACATCACCATTGTCGCCAGCGTACGCATAGTCGCCTGTGACCAAGGTCTCAATCATTTGCTGCATATCATCAATATGATCAGTCGCGCGCGGCTCAGCGTCTGGCATCTCGCAGCCAAGAGCGGTTGCATCCTCGTGCATGGCTTCAATAAAACGCTGCGTTAACGTACCAATCTCTTCGCCGTTTTCGGTGGCACGAGCGATGATCTTGTCATCAATATCGGTGATATTGCGCACATAATTAACGTCATAGCCTAACTGAGCCAACCAGCGCACTACCATGTCAAAACCAACCATCACCCGCGCATGCCCAATGTGACAATAATCATAAACGGTCATACCGCACACATACATGCCTACTTGCCCTGATTTGAGTGGTACAAACTGACGTTTTCCGCCAGTCAGTGAGTCATGAATAGCAAGCTGAGACATCGCATCGGCAAGTGGTGTGGTCATGGTTAAAAAGCCTTTTAATATAAATGGAATAGATAAAATAAAAACGAAAATATAATCAATGTTTGGATATTAAACAGCACTGACTATGGTCGTTATAAATGTAAAAATAGCGGCAACATAAAACCTAACCCATTATCTTAGCGAAAACAGCCATAAAATACTACAATGAGCCCGCAACTAACATCATTCAATCATAAAAAACTGTTAAGGATTTAGATATGGGCAATCGTTTAAGCAAAATATATACGCGTACTGGAGATGACGGTAGCACTGGCATGGCAGACGGCAGCCGCGTCAGCAAAGCAGACAATCTATTTAGCGTAATGGGTGATATCGACGAGCTTAACTCACACATTGGTCTGGTACGCGCTCAATTACAGCATAATAAAGGGCAATCTATAGAGAAAGAATTTTCTCAAGCGTTAGTCATCATTCAGCATTTATTATTTAATATCGGTGGTGAGCTGGCTATGCCAGAATATGAAGGCGTCAATGCCACTCACATTACATGGTTAGAACAGCAAATTGATGCGATGAATACCACCTTGCCGCCGCTAAAAGATTTTATCTTGCCCACAGGTTCGGTATTGGTCAGCCAACTGCACGTTGCGCGTACGGTCTGTCGCCGTGCTGAGCGCCAAGCAGTGCTATTACAGCAAGAGCGACCACAAGCGATTCGCAGTACGGCCGTGAGCTTTATCAATCGCTTATCGGATTGGTTGTTTGTCGCTGCTCGCTTTTGTACAGATCCAAACAAAGTCTCTGAAGTTTTATGGGACAGTCAGGTATTACAAAAATTCGCTGATAAAAAATAATTGCGCAGGACTACTTCAGTGGACTAAAATGCTAAAACAACACCCTAGAATCAAGCCCTAGAATTAAGGTTTAGCATAAAATATAAAAAAGCCCGCAACCTTAACACTGCGGGCTTTTTATTGACTAATCGATACTATTCAGTAACGACAATATTATTCGAAAACAACTTAAATCTTACCAATTAGTAAGTAGCGCTGTCATCTTCAATAATGACCATATCGATACTTTCATCTTTAGGTACTGATTTCGGTACAGCTGGTGTGGCTGGGGTTTTAACTTCAGGAGTGGCTGACGCGCTGCTATCCGTATTACTACTGCTTGGATTGTTAATAGTCGGCGGCGTGGCAGGCTGAGTAGGACGAATCGGCTCAACTGGCTTGACTACTTGAGGCTGACGAACAGGTGCTGACTGACTGTCATCGTTTTGTGCTGCACGGCGCTCAGTGCTGCGCTGGGCGCGCTGCTCATCCATCGCTGATTTAAATACAGAACCTGCCATCACATCGGCGACCACAGTAATCAATGCTGGCTGCCCAGCAATACGTGTGCGTACTTGACCGCCTTGAGTACCAACGACATAGGTAAAGGCATCATCAACCAACATGTTATTATTGATACGGATGTTATTTTGCGCTAAGCGTGATTGTAGGCTCGGTAGATTGTTGGCTGCTTGTACTTGACTGGCTTGATACAAATCTTCGCTTGGTAACGTCATGCTCACGCTTGCCTGACAAGTCGTCATACCATTGTCATTGGCTGCTTGTAAAACTGCAGCATTTTGTACATCAATCACAATGCCGTTGGTTTTATTAGTGATAGCGCCGCTAGCGAGACTGATCTCTGCATCATTTGCGTAGTTGGCAGCCAGCGTTTGTGCTTGTTGATTGAGCGTGTTTTTCAGAGCCGTTTTGAGACGATCTTGTACCATTGGGTCATCACAGCTCACCGCAGTAGCTGCGGTGTTTTCAGTAGACGCAGACTCTTGCTCTGTGAGCTCTGCCGCCTCAGTGGTATCTTCCTTCTCTGAGCGATCACAGCCAGCAAGCGCTAAACCACATACCATGCCAATACCAGCCACTTTATACCACTTGCTCACGTTTTTATTTGCTACGCTCATATTTCTTTTGCTCCCAATTTACTAATACGTACCGCCACTGATGGACAGTGATTGATGTTCAAACCGCAACCCTAGCTGCCCTAGGTTTGAAAACCAGATTATTATACGGTGTTTAAATAAAATGTTCATTAGTGTAGCCCATGGATATACAAATAACGCCCCTCATTATAGGTAAAACCTGTACTTAGTTGCAAAAACATAACAAATACATACTTATGAATTCGCTGTAAATACGCTTTTAGACTATCGCTATCAACTAAGGTCTGTTGAATGTTTGACAGACAGTAAACCGATTCTAAAATTTCGCTCAGCTCATATCTATAAAGTTTTTGGATAAAAAGAACCACATAGTAATATTGCTTTATCGATCAAATTTTATTAGACGCTGTTGTTTTAGCAATATATGATTGAGCGTATCACTAACCAACCATATAAATTATGATAAATCTTGAAAACACGCTTTTATTGGGTCATCGCGGTGCGCGTGGCGAAGCATTAGAAAATACCTTTTCAGGCTTTGAGTACGCTCAACGTCTCAACACTCAGGGTCTAGCAGGGGTTGAGTTTGATGTACAACTGAGTGCGGATGGTCATTTAATCGTGTTTCATGATGACACGCTGCAACGCATGTGTGGTCAGCAAGCACGTGTTGATCAGTTGAATCTTACTGAGATTCAACGCCATTCGCAGTTTGGTCATCAGATTATCACATTAGGGCAGGTAGCGCCGTTGCTAAAGGGCTTTACTGATATTGAACTGGAGATTAAAACGCATGACCGTACTGATTACACTAAATTGGTACAAGCATTGACACGCAACCTCATCGATAGCCCACTTGCCAAACTACCCATTGTGCTGACCAGTTTTGATGTAGAGCTACATGCTCGCTTGCAACGTCATCCATTACTAAAGCATATCTCTCGCGGCTTGCTCATTCGCACACCTGAAGTCTTAATGACTGCGCCGAATACCGCCTTGCAACTTGGCTGTGTTCAGCTAGGTATCCACTATCCACTTATTAGTCGAGCAGTCATTAAACATAGCCACCATTATGGCTTGCCAGTGAGTGCGTGGACGGTCAATGATATTGACACGATTAAACAGCTGATCGCGTGGCAAGCTGACGTCATTATCACTGATTTTCCGAGTTATTTACTGCTGGGTTAATAAGCATCGCCTTCATTTGATTTATTTAAAATCATCTACATATCTACAGTGTTACTTACACTTCTCCTCAATGCCTGATAAGTCATCCATTATTTTCGTTAATACATTCCATAATCAATACAAGTTATTGTTATTTAGCAATATTTTTACAGTGTATAACTGTTCACTTTATTGATTTTTTAAGGTATCATATAGGCTTAAATTAATACCGCTAGGGATATTATATGATTGCAAAAAAAGCACTTGGCTTACCGCTTAAAGGCTTACGTTTCGCTATCAAATCTGGTGATACGCTTATCAAAGCCGCCAGCACTCAAGCCACACGTTTTAAGACACGTTTTGACGAGAGTAAAACTGCAAGCTCGCTTAATGAGCAGCCTGTTGCCAAACGCAACTACGCCCATGCTGCGGGAGAGCAAGATGTCTCTACTAAAGAAGACAGCATTGATATGCGCGAGTTTGAGTTTACAAAAGCGCCGATCAACTGGATTCCAGCGACTATCTTGGTAGCCACACCTATTGCTGCTGCGATCATTACACCATGGTATTTGTTTACTCATGATGTTAGCGCGCCAGTTTGGGGCGTATTTGGTGCCTTTATGGTATGGACAGGCATTAGTATTACGGCGGGTTATCATCGCCTGCTATCGCATCGTGCTTATAAAGCGCATCCGATCGTCAAAAACTTTTTATTGCTAGGTTCCACCTTTGCCGTACAAGGTTCAGCGTTTGATTGGGTTTCTGGTCACCGTACGCATCATCGTCATGTCGATGATCGCTTAGAAGACCCGTACTCAGCAAAGCGTGGCTTTTTCTTTAGTCACATGGGCTGGATGCTACGCAATTATCCTAGCGGTAAATTTGACTATAAAAATATCCCTGACCTAACCAAAGATAGAACGCTGCAAATTCAGCATAAATATTACGGTTTATGGGTTGCGGCATTGAACATCGGTGTGGTCGCTGCGATCGGTTGGTTATTGGGTGATGTTTGGGGTACTTTGGTCATCGTAGGCTTACTACGTCTGGTACTGACGCACCACTTTACCTTCTTTATTAACTCGCTATGTCATATGTTTGGCACGCGTCCTTATACGGATACCAATACTGCCCGTGATAACTTCTTCTTAGCTATCTTTACATGGGGTGAGGGTTATCATAACTACCATCACTTCTTCCAATACGATTATCGTAACGGGGTAAAATGGTGGCAGTATGATCCTACTAAATGGCTGATTGCTGGCTTGTCGAAGCTGGGCTTAACCAGTGAGCTACGTACCGTTGATGACACCACTATCAAGCATGCAGAAGTACAAATGCAATTTAAAGCGGCTCAGCAGCAAATCGATACAGCAGCAGTAAGCGGCATTGATCTTCCTCATGCGATGAAGAGCTTCCAAGACCGTATTAAGTTTGAATATGATGCCTTTATGCAGACTGTTGAAGAATGGCAAGCACTCAAAGCCAAAACGATTGAGCTGAAAAAAACAGAATATGCCGATCGCTTGCATGAAGTGGAAGATGAGCTAAAGCATGACTATGCCAAGATCGAACAAAAAATTCTTGAGCATAATAGCAATTTAAAAACTGCGTTTCGCTCGATTGGTATCAGTAAAAAAGCGGCATAATCGCTGATTATTAAACTGTATTTTATTACCTTTGTGATGAACGATAATTGTAAAGCTTCTCCTTCCCTCTATCTGCTACAGATAGAGGGATTTTTTTGCTTATCCTTTATAGATCGTGTCCAACATTGATTTATGAAAATAAAAAGGACAAGTGGAAGCAATATCTTTGTTTGATAGGCTAAATGCATTCAATATTGCTCATGGTTTTTGGGTGCGCTATTACAAGAGATGGACAGAGTGAAACGACGTAATATCAAGGCTATGCTATAGTGCTTTTATCGCCCCTACACTTTACTTATACTTCAAAAGCAGGAACGGCTTGTATGCGCTATCAAAATACCTATATCAATCTAGACACTCGCCTTTATCATGAGCAACCGCCGACGCCGCTGGACAATCCACGTGCTGGACACTTCAACATGCAAGTTGCGCAGCAGTTAGGCTGGACAGATGATGAAGATCTGATGACACATTGGGTAGAGATACTCGGTGGTCAATACGTGCCAGCGGATTTTAAGCCATTGGCCATGGTTTATGCGGGTCACCAATTTGGGCAATGGGCAGGTCAATTGGGTGATGGGCGCGGCTTGCTGATGGCACAAGTGCTCGATAACAATAATCAATTGCAAGACTTGCACCTTAAGGGTATTGGTCTGACGCCTTATTCGCGGATGGGTGATGGGCGTGCTGTCTTGCGCAGCACTATTCGCGAGTATTTATGTGGTCATGCCCTTACACAATTAGGTGTTCCTTCCTCTAATGCTTTGGGATTTGTTGTCTCCGATACGAGGGTGCGCCGTGAGCGCATGGAAGCAGGTGCGGCATTGATGCGCGTGGCTGACAGCCATATTCGCTTAGGTCATATCGAGTGGATTGCCAGCTTTGCTCCTGATTTGCTCGCTGAGTTCACCGATTATATGATCGATACTTATTATCCAGAGTGCCGTGATAGTGACGCTCCCATACTGACATTTTTAACCACGGTGGTTGAGCGAACCGCACGAATGATCGCTGACTGGCAACTGATTGGCTTTGCTCATGGCGTGATGAATACTGACAACCTCTCTATCACTGGTAGCACCTTAGACTTTGGTCCATTTGGTTTTATGGAGCGTTTTAATCCTGCTTGGATCAACAACCACTCTGATCATACTGGTCGCTACGCTTATCAGAATCAACCTGCTATTGGTCACTGGAATCTCAATGCTTGGCTGCCACATTTTATGCGCTTAGAGGGCGTAACGCGTGAGGCGTTAGCGGACTGTCTAGCGCCTTATGAGGCTACCTTTATGCAGCATTATCAGCAAGGATTGTGCCGTAGACTTGGGCTGCCGCATGCAAAAGAGAGTCTAACCTTGGCTTTCGAATGGCTAACCTTGTTAGAAGACAACTTGCTGGACTATACCAATAGCTTCCGTGCGCTACTCGGTTTGGTCGCGCCGAATGAGCACCATTATGAAGAGCAGCTATTGTCAATCATGACGAATGAGCTTAGCGATGATGCCCAGCAAGTCTGGCAAGATTGGTCGACTCGTTATGTGGCGCAAATACAGCAGCTGCCACTTGAGCAAGTTATCGATGATATGCAGCACAATAATCCTGTTTATGTACTGCGTAATAGTATGGCGCAGCGTGCCATCATGGCAGCAGAACAAGGACAGTTCGAAGAAGTGAGTCGAGTATTCGATTTACTGGCTAACCCTTATCAGGTACAAGCAATCGCTACCCTTCTCGACACGATGCCGCCTACCCCACATGCGCCGCAAATGCCGATTAGTTGCTCGTCTTAATGATATGTTATTAAACTGCTATTCTGTAATATTTTGAAACATTATGAGATTAAGGTTGATATTTAACCCTATTTTTTGGCATTATTAATTGGCTAAATAATGAATATCATTTTACTATATTATTCTCGCCGTTCACGGCAGCTGACTAGGCAGTGAATTGGCAATAGTGCTAGAATAACTATTCCACTAGATTACTTTTTTGGCTCAATGCTTAATCGCTAATCCTGACACTTTGAATTATTAACTGTTTAGCGTCACGTTGCCCTTAGAGGATTATTATTCCATGATTTTTTGAGGGTAAAACGTTATTTTTATCTCCATTTACTTTATTCCAATTTATTCTAACCATGGCAATTATTATGAATGACGATACCACTTTGAATACGGATAACCTTAGTACAGAAAAAGAGCAGTTTGAACAAGCTGCCTTACATTATCACGAGTTCCCACGTCCAGGCAAAATCTCTGTCACCCCTATTAAGCAGTTGGCAAACCAACGTGACTTAGCACTTGCCTATTCACCAGGTGTGGCAGTTCCTTGTCTTGAGATTCAAAGAGATCCGACGTTAGCGGCTAAATATACCGCCCGTAGCAACTTGGTTGGTGTTATCACCAACGGTACAGCGGTACTGGGTCTAGGTAATATCGGGCCATTGGCATCGAAGCCTGTAATGGAAGGTAAAGGGGTTCTATTCAAAAAATTCGCAGGTATCGATGTTTTTGATATTGAAATTGCACAAAATGATCCAGACAAATTCATCGAAGCTGTTGCCTCTCTTGAGCCTACTTTCGGTGGCATCAATCTAGAAGACATCAAAGCACCAGAATGTTTCAAAATTGAGCGTGAATTACGTAAGCGCATGAACATTCCAGTATTTCATGATGACCAACATGGTACGTCAATCATTGTTGCAGCAGCGATGCTCAACGCGCTATTGATTACTGGCAAAAAAATCGAAGAGATTAAAATCGTCTGTTCAGGTGCCGGTGCCGCCGCCATTTCTTGTTTAGATATTATTTGCGCACTTGGTGTAAACAAAAACAATATCTTTGTTTCAGATTCACGCGGTATCATTACGACTATCCGTGAAAATCTTGACGAAACCAAACAGCGCTATGCGCGTGAGACGACTGCGACCACTATCGACGAAGTGATGGATGATGTCGATATGTTCCTTGGTCTATCGATGCCTGGTACGTTATCTGAAGATATGGTTCGCCGTATGGCAAAAGACCCTATCGTCTTTGCACTTGCTAACCCAACGCCTGAGATCATGCCAGAATTGGCGCACGCCGTACGTCCAGATGTCATCATGGCAACGGGTCGCTCAGACTATCCAAACCAAGTAAACAACGCTTTATGCTTCCCTTATATCTTCCGCGGCGCATTAGATGTTGGTGCCACGACTGTTAACGAAGAGATGAAAGTTGCTTGTGTAAGAGCTATCGCTGCGATGGCACACGTTGAAGCAACGCCGACCACCAGCGCTAGAAACATTGAAAAAATGCAAAGTTTCGGTCGTGATTACTTGATTCCAGGACCTTTAGAGCCAAACCTAATCATCGAGATCGCGTCTGCGGTCGCTCAAGCTGCGATGGACTCAGGCGTTGCAACCTTACCTATCGCTGATATGCAAGCTTATCGTCAGCGTCTGTCTGAGTTTGTCTATAACTCTGCATTCGTGATGAAACCAATCTTTGCTCGCGCTAAAGCCGATCCAAAACGTATCGTTTACTGTGAAGGTGAAGACAATAATATCTTACTTGCTGTGCAAGTGGTCGTTGATGAAAAGCTAGCCCAACCTATTTTAATTGGTCGTCCTTCAGTCATCGAAGCCAATATCGAAAAACTAGGGTTACGTCTAAAAGATGGTGTGAACATCTCTATCGTCAATATCGATGACGATCCTCGTTATAAAGACTACTGGCAGGGTTACTACGAGAAGAACAAACGTCTTGGCGTGAGTATTGAACTTGCTCGTCGTGATGTTCGTCGTAAGACCACATTGATCGGCTCACTATTGGTCGAAAATGGCGCTGCAGATGGCATGGTATGTGGTACGTTTAGCCATTATCAGTTGCACTTAAAATATGTACAAAGCGTTATTGGCAAAAAAGAAGGTGTGAACGACTTCTATGCTATGAATGCGGTACTCATGCAAGATCGTAATATTTTCATCGCCGATACTTATATCCACGAAGATCCAACGGCTGAACAATTGGCTGAAATGACTGTCTTGGCGGTTGATCAATTACGTCGCTTTGGCATTACACCACGTGTCGCGCTCGTTTCTCATTCTAACTTTGGCGCTTCAAATCGCACCAGTGCTGTAAAAATGCGCAAGGTCTATGAACTGCTAACAGACATGAATGTAGACTTTGAATTCGACGGCGAGATGCAAGGTGACGCCGCGTTGAATGAACATATTCGTTTAAACAACATGCCATCAAGTCCATTAAAAGGTGCTGCAAATCTGCTCATCTTACCAACACTTGACGCCTCAAATATTGCCTTCAACTTACTCAAGACAGCAACTGGTAGTGCCTCTATTGGTCCTATTTTATTAGGTACTAGCAAACCGGTACATATTCTCACACCATCAGCAACTGCACGTGGTATCGTCAATATGACTGCTCTTTCCGTTACTGAAGCTCAAGATTTAGCGAGCGAAAATCAGTAATTCATCCTGCGCTACCTAGGTAGTATGTGTTATCGAGATGGTCTCTATTATTCATTTATAGAGACCGTCTGCTATACTAAAACCAGTCAATGCTATTAAACAGCGTTGGCTGGTTTTTTTTGCTTGTTATACATTGGCTAAGACGCAACGTAGCCTTATTCAATATCAGTCATCACTTGCTCAATAAAAATAAAAGATAGAGGCATTCATGCAAATTTACCTTGTCGGCGGTGCGGTACGCGATCAACTGTTAGCACGTCCTATTAAAGATAAAGATTTTGTCGTCGTTGGTGCAACTGTAGCAGAAATGCTTGATGCAGGGTTCCAGCAAGTGGGTGCAGATTTCCCTGTATTTTTGCACCCTAGTAGCCATGAAGAATACGCATTGGCACGCACTGAACGCAAAGAAGGCTTGGGGTATAAAGGCTTTAGCGTACATGCCAATCCTGACGTCAGCTTAAAAGAGGATCTACAACGTCGAGACTTGACGATTAATGCCATGGCGGTAGAAGTCACCAGCTTAACTGATGATACGCCTATCAACGGTGACGTCATTGATTATTATGGTGGCATGGCTGATATAGAAAGCAAAACCTTGCGTCATGTATCAGGTGCATTTAGCGAAGACCCTCTACGAGTGCTTCGAACCGCTCGCTTCTATAGCCGTTATTATGATCTAGGTTTTGTCATTGCTGATGAAACTTTGATTTTGATGCGCCAATTGGTTGACTCTGGAGAGCTTGCGCATTTAAGTGCAGAGCGCATTTGGCAGGAATCTAGCCGTGCAACGATGCAGCTATCGCCGCAGGTATACTGGCAACAACTGTTTGAGATTGGTGCGCTCACAGAATATTTTGCTCCACTACATCAAGCTTGGGCTAATACTCAGATACGTGAAACGGTACAGACTGCGCTATATTTCGCAGGGCAAATGAAATTGAACTTGTCACAACGTTGGACGCTATTAATGAGTAGCCTTAATTCATTTTTATTTACCTCAGAACATACAAATGAAAACGTGAATAAAGCAGTCAATATAAAAGGTATCAATGATATAGGCAACGCCGCTAAGGTACCAAAGGCACACACTCAATTTTCGACTCTCTTCGCTCAGCAAGCCACAAAGCTAAGCACAATAAGCCATTTAAGCGCGGCTGAAAAAATTGACCTCATACAAACTTGCGGCGCTCATAAAGAGCCTGATAAGTTATCGCAGCTATTAGTGACCAGCCACGTGTTGCAATTGGCAACACAACACCGTCAAATGATGCTAGCGCTGAATAGTTTTCATGCCATTAACATACAGGATATTGACTCAGAGCTAACAGGCCCTGCGATTGGCGCAGCACTCAGACAAGCCAGAATTGAGCACTTGCAAGCACGAAACCAATGTTAAGAAAATTTAAAAAGATGCAGCAGCACAATATCATTGACTCAATTCCTATGCAGCGTATAGGTCGACCTGACGAGATTGTCCATAGTGTGTTGTACCTAGTACAGGTTAATTATGTTACTGCTGAGATTATTACTGTTGATGGTGGTCGCAGCCTGATATTGGCTGGTGGTCATATTTGATAGAAAAGTAGAGCATCATAAAAAATATCTTGATTACTACCTATCTTTTACTTGAAAAATTAAAAAATTCAGGTATCATTGTCCGTCTAGCGTTAGGGCCCATAGCTCAGTTGGTTAGAGCAGAGGACTCATAATCCTTTGGTCGTAGGTTCAAGTCCTACTGGGCCCACCACATATTGAATCAGGCTTGTTCGCAGCGATGCGGCAAGCCTTTTTTTATGGGGTTTTACAAGATTTGCGAAAGTATAGGTATGTGGCGAACCATATAGAATATTGGTATATTTGTTGGTATAGATTATACCAACGTGGAGATATACCAACATGCCATTAACTCATACGATTATCAACAGACTAACCCCAAGTGAAAAATGCACCCCTAGCCGCCCTGACAAGCACAGTGATGGCGATGGCCTTCAACTGTGGGTAAGACACACTGGAAACAAAGTCTGGGTCAGTGCTTACCGCTGGCAAGGTAAACAGCAGTCACTCACTTTAGGTAAATATCCAGTAATCACATTACAACAAGCACGCCAGCGTAACCTAGAAATAAAGCAACAGATTAACGAAGGTATTAACCCTAAAGATAAGAAAAAAGAAAAGCTTGCTGAACAAGATGGTTCAAGGCTTTTTGATACTATTGCCCAGGCCTGGTATGCAGACCGCAAGACCTTTTTAGCCTCTAGTACGTTTAGCCGTAACTATTCAGCCTACATGCGTGACGTTAAACCAGTTATAGGACATAAGCTAATCGACGACATTACGTCACCTGATATTTTGACAATCGGTAAGCATATTGAAGCACGCGGCGCTAATGAAATGGCGCGACGAATTATGGCAGAAGTTGGACAGATATTTAAGCATGCTATTCGTACTGGTATGGCAACATCAAATCCTGCAGCAGACTTATCAGCAGCCATCAAACCGCATAAAACTAAAAACCACAGTCGCATTACTTCAAAAGAGTTGCCTCAGCTTTTAAGCGACATTGATAGTTACACAGGTCATATCATTGTTAAATTAGGTCTATTGTTTCTATGCTATACCTTCGTGCGCACTAATGAGCTCAGGTTCATGGAATGGTCAGAGATCGACTGGAACGATAAAATTTGGCGTATACCTGCAGACAAAATGAAGATGGATAGACCTCACATTGTGCCTCTTGCACCACAGGTCATAGATATATTACAACAAATTAAAGAGCTGAATTTTTCAGAGCGGTATGTATTCTACAACCCTTCAACTCGCAAACCTTACAGCCAAAATGCGTTTATAAATGCTTTATACCAGATGGGCTATAAATATAGAATGACGGGGCACGGATTCCGAGGGCTGGCAAGTACTACCCTTCATGAGCAGGGGTTTATGCATGAAGCTATTGAGTTACAACTGGCTCATGAACAAGAAAATAAGATTAGTAAAGCATATAACGGTGCTCAGCATTTAGACTATCGTAAAGATATGATGAAAAGATGGGCAGCCTATATAGATGCTGATATATAAATACAATTGACTGTACATCTATTAAATTAGTTCTTAACCCTTCTTAGAATTTGACGGAATCTTTAAGCTGAAAATCGTTTTTTAAAGAAACCTCTTTATATGCTAAGTTAAATTTCAACCTGTCTTTGTAAATTATGTAAAGTTCAAACTTTAAGGAAAAATATGTCTGATGACACTAAACCTTTCTTCACTATAGAAGAAGTTAGAAAATATCTAGCTGCAACAAATGATAGGGCATTTAGTAATGATGAAGCTATTATGCGCTTAATCAATACAAATCAACTTACGCCATATGTCAAATACAAAGGATTAGTCAGCTTTGTAACTCAAAGTATCTCAATGAATAGAGAGTCAACAATAAACTCTTTAACCAATACTATCAAAAAAGAGATGACTAAATTAGAAGTTGGAGAATTGACTGAGCCGCATTACTATGATTCTGCGTTAAACGTAGATAGCATTATATATTTAGTTAAAAAACTTTTATCTTCTTTTGAGGACAAGTTTGCTACTAAAACAGCTGGAGCAAAATTGTTTACTGAAGGAGTGTTTAAATTATCCCCTCTAAACATTGTACAATCTGCGTTAGGAATCGAAGTTATTCTAGGTGATCAGAGACCTGTTTCTCAAGCTATATGGTTTGACTTAAACGACTCTGGTTTGAATGATGACGAAATAGAAGGTTACATACTATATGCAATTGAAAGTGATGAAAATCAAAGCGTGAATTTAGAAAAGAACTGTGAGTTACTATTTGCGAAGCATGATTTACTATACATTCTTAGTATTATAAAAAATAGTCACTTCATTCCTAAACTAGAATCGGAGCTATCATCTGCAAGTAGAACTATCAGTCAGCAACATAAAGAGATAGAGACACTTAAAAAAGAATTGAGAAAATCTCAGTCTCAACAGCCAGAAAATGATGTCAAAGATAGTGTCTACTCATTGATATTAGTTCTTAAAGATTTGTTACTAAACCCTGATATTAATGCATATCATTTCAAAAGCGATAGCCTTAAGAGCACAGGTGAACCGACTCAATCTGGCTTAATTCAGCATATTATAAATGAGAAGATTCCAAAACTTGGTAAACGAAATATTGAAGATATTTTTGCTAATGCTAATAAAAACGACAAACAATAAAATTTGCGATTTAGTGATCGCAACTTGCGATGACATATTTAACGTATATCACTATCATTCCATACTTACCGCAGCATGTCGCTGCCGTAAGTATGGAGAAATAAAATGTACGATCAATATAAACATAATGACTGTAACGAGTCATTAAAAAACGAGTTAATTAGTACGTTACCTGTCCAGGGCATGTCACGAGCAAAAACCATCCTTCCTTTTTTACCATTTTCGAGAACGACTTTACATGAGTGGAGTCGTGATGGTAGGTTTCCTGCCAGCATAAGACTGTCTCCAACCGTGGTGGCCTGGCGAAACTCTGAGGTTCTAGCATGGATTGAGAGCCATTCTACGTCTTCTAATGATAAGGAGGCATAATCATGAGTAAAAACAACAAGGTTACACCTCCTGAGGCAATTGATGAGCGATCAGTTGACCCAATAAAAAAGCCAAGCATCCTGCAAGATGCTAAGCTTTCAGAAACTACTACAGATGACATAGACCAGCCATCATTAGATATTTTACCACAAAATGTGCCGAAAATTAGCTCAGAGGAAGCAAAAGCCATTATTAACAATATAGCTAAATTGCCAGAGCTAGATTATCAGCTAGCACGAATTGATACTGCTAAGTTCTTAAATGTAACATTAAAGGCGTTTGATCAATTGGTGAAAAGCGCTAGGAATAAATTAGACGTTGGAAAAGATGAATGTTTAGTTGTTTATACTCAGCCAAGCTCAGAACCAGTATTAAATATTGCTTTAATAGTTAGTCTAATATATCAGATAATAGAAGATCATATCGCTTGCACTGATGCAGTTAGAGTGGCTGCTACATTATGGATACTAATGACATGGCTTATTCCAGCAAGTGATATTTTACCTATTGCTTGGATTAATGCTCCGGAAAAGCGTTGCGGTAAAAGTACGCTTTTAAAACTAATGAGCCGTTTGAGCAAAAAGTCGCTATCAACATCTAACATCACAGGGCCAGCACTATTTCGTTGCATTGAAGCCTATGAACCAACATTATTCATTGATGAGGTTGACACGTTTCTCAATGATGATGAGGGCATACGAGGTGTACTAAATGCAGGTCATAGTCGTGATGGCTCAAACATTACGCGCTGTTTTGGTGATGATCACCAATTAATAACATTCAATGTTTATAGTGCTAAAGCGATTTCCGGTATTGGCAAAATTCCTGACACGCTAATAGATCGCTCAATATCGCTCACGCTACGCCGTAAAATGAAAAATGAGACAAAAAAACGAGTGCGTGATCTGTCTGTAGATACTACTAACAAAATCCAATCGCAGCTTGCTAGGTGGTCTAATGATAATATGGCAGCTGTCAAAGCAGCAAAGCCAGTATTACCTACTTATATCAACGATCGGGCACAGGACAACTGGGAAATTTTGCTGAAAATAGCTATGATATTAGGTGATGATTGGCTGGAAAAGGCTCATAATGCTTGTATCGAAATTTCTGGTATTGAAAGCGATGAACCTAGTTTAAATGAGCAGCTCTTAGCCGATATTGAAATCGTTTTTAATCTATATGGAACCAACAGGCTTTTAAGTAGAGACTTGCTTGCAGGATTATGTAGAGATCCAGAGATGATCTGGTCAACTCTAAATCATGGCAAGCCTATAACTTTACATCAAATTGCTAAAAGACTAAGTGAATTCAAGATTTCATCTAAGGATATGAGGACGCTTGACCTACGCGGTAAGGAAGTACGAGGTAAAGGTTACGATATCAATGACCTTAATGATGCTTTCACACGTTATTTATCGTAGCATTACTCCCGATTTTAAAGCGTACACAAAGGATTGAAATCTGTTTAATACAGTTTTCAGTCCTTTTCTTTTGTCTAACCCTATTGAAGCTAGCCTATATGAAATTTGGAGCATGTTCTAGGGTGTGTTGACATATATAGAATAATTGATAATCATAGTGTTATGACTAGATTAACCCTAAGTGATGCCCAGTGGGCAAAGATAGCACCGTATTGTTCAGGTAAAGAGACCGATGTTGGTAGAACAGCGGTAAATAATCGACTATTTATCGAAGCTGTTCTATGGATTGTCCGAACAGGTAGTCCGTGGCGAGACTTACCCCCTGAATTTGGTAACTGGAACAGTGTTTATAAGCGCTACCGTCGATGGGTAAAAAGCGATAGATTCAGCAAGCTATTTAATGCTCTGAATGACTCAGATTTAGAGTATGCCATGATTGATGGCACTATTGTTAAGGTACATCGTCATGGACAAGGCGCAAAAGGGGGGCTTGTCATCAGGCAATTGGCAAATCAAGAGGCGGTATGACCACTAAAATCATGGCAATGGTTGATGCATTAGGCAACCTTGTTGATTTTACTTTATTGAAAGGACAACAGCATGACATGGCTGGCGTTAAACCTTTAATTAAAGACAAAGAGTTTGGTGCATTGCTTGCTGATAGAGCCTTTGACACGGATTGGCTACTGCTAGACTTAGAAGAGCGTGGTAGCAAAGCGGTCATACCCCCTAAAAGCTCTCGTTTAAAGCAACGAGATTTCGATAAAGAAATGTACAAGTGGCGTCACTTAATCGAGAACTTCTTCTGTAAGCTGAAAGATTTCAAGAAAATTGCCATGCGTGCTGAAAAAACGGATGAGTCGTTTGCTGCTAATATCTATTTAGCAGCGACGATTATCCATTTACGGTAATTGCCAACACACCCTAGCGTTATTGCGAGCAAATTCTGATGTAAATAATAAGGTAAGTAGTTAAATAAATAGTAATAAATAACGTTAAACCAAGGATTTAGCGTCTATATTAAAAAAGTTATTTAGTAAGATTGAAAAAGCCAACGTCCTATTATCAAAGGACGTTGGCTTTTTAGTCTGTATAAACAAGCTGGAATTTATCTACATTTGAACGATTAATTTAGCGCGGTTAAGGTTTGCTCAAACGCTGCGCGCCCGATTTCACCCACTTGTTGATTGACCAATTGACCGTCTTGATAATACAGCAATGCTGGCGGACCAAATAGTTTATAACGCGCTAAGATTGCTTTTGAATCCGCTGTAGTCTCTGTGATATCAAGTTTGACCAATTGCCAATCTTGCATTTGCGCAGGACGATTATGAAATAAGTTTTTATCCATAATCCGGCATGCAATACACCATTCGGCGGTGATAAAGACCAGAACTTTAGGATTGGCGGCGACAATAGTGTCTAGCTCAGCCAGCGTAGTAACAGTTTTATCTGTTGCATTACTCATGGCTGGTTGATCAGCAGTTGTCTGCAGCACCGGAACCGCAGTTAGGGAGGCAAGCGGATGCAAGCTGTCGTCATTGCCCAATGCGGCGCCGACGATTAAACACGTCGCCCAAATACCAGCGATTAAGCCTAGCGCTTGGGTCAGCATCCGACCTTTGCCTAGCCAGCTCCACGCCCACATCGCCACGACCATAAACCACAGCGCCCAAACCATCAGCATCACAGGCGAGATAAAGACGCGTTCAATTAATAACAATGCCACGGCAAAAAGCAACAAAGCAAAGCCCTGCTTGACCCAATTCATCCACTCGCCTGCTTTTGGCATGATTTTACCTTGGGTCGCGCCGATTAAAATAAGCGGCGCCGATAAACCAAAACCGAGCATAAATAAAGCCGCAAAGCCAAGTAATGGACTTCCAATCGTTGATACAGCAAGCAGCGCCCCAAATAAGGGTGCCGAAACGCATGGCGATACCACGAGTGCTGATAAGAATCCCGCAATTAAACTGCCACCCGTACTACCAAGTTTGCTATCCCCCGCTTGGCTTAGACCCTGCATTTTACTACTGATGAATCTTGGCAGACGAATGCTAAATACGCCCAACATATAAAGGGCTAATAAGACAAAAACGATGGCAAACCCAATTAAAATAATCGGATTTTGTAGCCAACCGATAATGCCTAACGATTCGCCAAATACCGCAATGACCGCGCCTAAAATACCATAAGCGATGGCAACACCAATAGCGTAGCTGGTCGTTAAAATAACACCGCGTTTTACCGTTGGATTGTCTTCACGCGCGACGATATTGGCAACAATCGGTAGCATCGGTAACACGCATGGCGTCAATGCCAAGACCAACCCTGCCAAGAACAATAACACCAATGCCAACCACGGATGCGAAGCTAAGCCAAAAGGGTCACTATTAATGGCGTTATCAACGACAACGGTATTGTTTGTTGCAGCAGCATTATTTATGACAGCGTCATTGTTCGCTGCTTCACTTGTGACATTATCGCCTACCACTTCTTCATCGGCTCCAGAGATGGTATTGATTGCACCAAGCTCTGCATCTAACGCTTCGTCATCTAACAATGCATAATCAATCACCTCGTCATCTGGCGTAGTTTGCTCTGTAGCAAGACGATCAGTATCAGTCGCCTCTGTAGATGCTTGCGCAGTTTCTGCATTGCTGTTATTGCTCGCAGAAACTGTAGCAGTGCTACTTGAACTATTGGCTGCCGATTGTGACGCAGCAATTTTGACCGTGGTTTTTATTTTCTCCGGTGGATAACAAAGTCCTGCTTTGGCACAGCCTTGCCAACCTATCGTTACAGCGGCATTATTTATCGCCTTGCCATTACTACTGCTCAAAACGGTGCTAGCAACCATATTGGCTTGGTCAAAGACCAATACTTGACCAAAGGTCGGATCATCTATGGAGACTGGCTTTTGGCTAAAGCTAAAAGGTGCAGCGCTCACGCCAGCAGGCAACGTTAGCTTAATTTGGTCTTTATAAACATAGTGCTCAGGCGTAATGTCAAAGTTAATGGCTAAGCGCGTGCCATTATTGACAGGTTTACTACTGCTACTGACCTGAAACGCTTCATCAACAGGCAAAAATTTCGGTTGGGTCGCGCTTTTATCACTGCTAAATAAATCGCCCAATCCTGCCGCTTGCGATGCCACTGGCACGGCCGTCAGCCCAGTCGCTGCTAGCCCTGTCAATAATGAACCCGCGCTGAAAGCGAACGCCAACAGATAAGATTTTTTCGACGATTTATTTTGCGTTAATGACGGAGACTTTTCTGCGCTCTTAAGGGACATGAAGGGCTACCTATTATTTCCAATATTCGAATTGACCAATTCACTGTCTGTATGGACTTGTCTATTTACAACCCCAGTTCGGGATAAGCCACATTGTAACTCATTGGTACTATTTACAATGTTGCTACCTGTCCCTGCTGAGGCATATTTTTGATGGTGGGTTTATAGGGAAACCAGCAATAAGCAATCAAACCTGACAGCAAGTTTGTAATAAAACCCGTGACACTACGATGGCGTGAGTGTTCGATTTGGCACAAGTTTTTAAGCTCTCCAAACACCGTTTCAACCAAAGAGCGATGATTGAGTAGTGCCTCATCCATCGGCTTGAGTAATTGGGGTTTCATATTACGCCGAAGTTTGGTTATCAGCCTAGTATCACTGTGTTTTGTGAGCCACTCGTTTAGGGCTTTACTGATATAGCCTCTATCACCAAATAGTTTTCCAAATAAAGACGTTGCCATATCCTTAACTGGCGCTCTATCATCCGTATTGCCCGCAGTGACTTTAACAGATACAAGCTCGCCCTTATAATTGATAATGGCGTGCAGCTTAAAGCCGTAAAACCAGCCCATGCTGCTTTTGCCTCGGGTTGCAAGTCCTTCAAAGACTTTATGACGGTAGATACGTTTGTTATGACAAACTGCTATCTTGGTTGAATCAATATAGCTGATACCCGTACAGTCGCCCATCATGCTTTGCAAGTAGCTGCACAGTGGCATGATACTGCGCGGCACAAGCTCTATAAATCGCGAGTAGCTCGGCAGGTTTGGAGACTCCCGTTTCATCATGCCAAGCATGTGATGGTAGTAAAACGCCTTAAACTGTCGATAACGTAATTGATGAAACAGTATCAAGATGGTCATAATCTCTGCTACACTTATCTGGCATGCTCTTAGCCGTTGACGGCCCGTTGCGATTAAATGAGCGTCAAACTCAGGTTTGAATTGCTGATAAAAGTCGTCAATATGGCAGTATAGTTCGGTTAGGTTGTCCATGTAAGAAGTCCTTGTTGTGAAGTTTGTCTTGGTAAACTTACTTTAGCAACTTCGGACTTCTTTTTTTATCTTTTTTTTGAGCCCTTATCCCGAACTGGGGTTATATTATATACAACATACTACAATATACTATTAAGGGATACAAAATCATGGTGAGCTATGCTGAAGAAACCGTAGAGATAAACTTGGTAAACTAAGCGTATTGACAGGAGTTTGTTATGACCAAGAAAGTAAGAACCTACAGTGACGAATTTAAAGCCGAGGCCGTCAAGAAGATATCAGACAATAATGGCAATATCTCAGCCACTGCAAAGCAGCTTGGCATTGCCATGCAAA
>NZ_CAJGZQ010000032.1 GCF_904846185.1 Psychrobacter immobilis
CATACTCAGGTTTTGGGTTAAAGTTTCACTAAGTCTGTTAAAGTTTGGCATGGTCTGATTCGTCTTAAAAATTACTATTATGCCTTTGCTTTAACAGACTTTTTTGTTTTTTTGTCGTGTGCAGAGTTTATTTTTATAGAAAGGATTAATATATGGAAATTACCCTAAACGGCTATTACACGCTGATACTAGCCACTCTAGTGCTGCTGCTTGGGCGCTTTTTGGTCAAGAAAATTAAATTCTTAGAAGATTTTAACATTCCAGAGCCTGTTGCTGGTGGTTTGGTCGCGGCAATAGTGGTCTATATTCTAAATATCACTTGGGGATATAGTTTTAACTTTCATCAAGGATTACAGACGGCGACCATGCTGATGTTTTTTGCCTCTATTGGTTTGAGTGCTGATTTTAGTAGACTCAAAGCTGGTGGTACGCCATTGTTGATTTTTACCATCGTTGTGTCCGTTTTTATCGTCTTGCAAGATGTCGTTGGTGTGGCCATGGCAAGCGCGTTGGGGCTTGATCCACTACTTGGATTAGTGACAGGTTCTATCGCCCTGACTGGTGGTCACGGTACGGCAGGCGCTTGGGGTATCACCTTGGAGCAAGATTACGGTGTGGTCGGTGCAACGACACTTGGTATCGCCGTTGCCACCTACGGCTTAGTCGCTGGTGGTATCATTGGTGGTCCTGTTGCCCGTAGTCTGATTCAAAAGCTAGGGTTAAAACCAACACCTGCCAATCCCAATCCTAGTGACATCGAAAAAGTCGCTGGTGCGCAGTCGCTTTATAGCACCAAACATGATGAAGATTCAGCGAGTAGTAATAAAGAAATTTTCGAAAGACCTGATAGCATGCGCTTTATCACGGCCTCTTCTACTATTGAGACATTGGCATTGTTTGCCGCAGCGTTGGCTTTCGCCGATGTCATGACGCTTGTTGCCCAAGGCACGTGGTTTGAGCTACCTACCTTCGTTTGGGCGTTGGCAGGTGGTGTGATTATTCGTAATGTCTTAACCACTATCTTTAATTTTGATATGTTTGATCGCTCTATCGACGTATTTGGTAACGCTTCTTTGAGTCTGTTCTTAGCCATGGCGCTGCTGTCATTAAAGCTATGGCAGCTGACTGATTTGGCAGGCCCTGTGTTGATTATCTTACTGGTACAGACTGTCATTATGGTCGTTTATGTCTATTTCATAACCTTTAAGGTGATGGGTAAAGACTATGATGCAGCGGTCTTGTCAGCTGGACATTGTGGTTTCGGTATGGGTGCGACGCCTACGGCGATTGCCAATATGCAGGCAGTCACGGATCGCTATCTGCCTTCGCCTAAGGCGTTTTTGATTGTGCCAATGGTTGGTGCATTCTTTGTCGATATCGTCAACGCGACGATCTTGCAGATATTTACTAAACTGCCGTTTATGTAATTTTATAAGCAATAAAGTCGAATTAACCTGAATAAGGCTGGGCTACGCTATCGTAACCCAGTCTTTTTTATTGGTTATTCAACTTTCCTATAAAGGTATGATTGAACTAAGCTAGATCATTACCTAGTATTGAGAGAATGATATGAGTAAAGACAAACTTATTAAGTTATCGAAGGAAGAGGAAGAAGTGCTGTTAGATAATTTGAGAGATTATATGAGCGAAGAGTTTGATTTGGATATCGGTAATTTACCTGCCAAGTTCTTATTCGATTTTATGGTGGACTTGATCGGCTCTAAAATATATAACCAAGCCATCGATGATGCTGAACCTTGGTTATATGATAGGTTTATGGGCATATTAGAAGACAGTCATGCGTTGAAGAAGGATTAGCTACTATTTTCTACGACACAAAAAAACCGCCTAGCAAATGCTAAGCGGTTTTTTTAATAGCATTTAAAATTTAGTTACAGCTTACTCTTTATAGCAGTAGCAGCTAGATCGTAACTATTAGATGTTTTACCTATACGCTGAGGATTATAATCAGACATTTTGATAACTAAGCCATAAATCTTAGTAATATCACCTAAATTATTTTTAATAAATTGAATAGGATTTTTTACTCGCCATTTTAAAGTTTCATTATGCTCATCAAATTCAATTAATTTTCTTAATGCTACTACAAGCGGAATTATTAAACCATCAGCATAATTATAGTCACAATCACGACCAAAATACTTAGTTTTAGGTTGTTTATTTAAATACTTAGCATTCCCATTTTCAGCTTTTTTCGGATCATATTTTTTTACCACTTCCATACGACCAAAACTACCTTCATTAGTGTTATATGCTGTTGGGAACTCTGAATAAATTAAATCATAAAGCTCTAAAATTTCTGGCATTAAATTTAAGGCGCTTTCAATAGAAGCATTTTTCAGTTCAAACTTATTACTTCCGATTCTTTCACCATGCTGATCTAAAATATCTTTGAAAGTATCTACACAATAAGATTTGCTGTTATAAATTTTAGAAAGATTACTTTCTAAATTAGTTCCAACAATGCTAGATGGCAAAACACTCAAAGGTATTAATGTCAATGCTAAAACATCTGCTACCCGAATATTACCTTCATCATTAGTTTTCCACTGTATTGCCTTTGAAACACTTTGCGGTAATACAGCCTTTAGGTAGTCATAATATCCTTGATGATTATCTTTTGCAGCCTGTACTAACTCAACATTGTTGTTACGAGCATGAGTAATATTGCTGTGCGTTATACCCCATCCATTTAAAGAATCTTTATCATCGCCTTTCTTCGGATATATGAACTCGATAGGTATTAAAAAGTCTAATGCTTTTACAATTAATTCATCACTTGTATCGCCAGTCATTGAGACTATTTGATCAAGATTATCTCTCCATATTTTAATAACATCATCCCACTCTCTCAATTTCTGAACATCAAAATTTAGTGTTTGCAGAATAAATTTGAGAATCGCAAATGTGTTATGGCCACCATCTAATATTCCAGATTGTGCATACTGATTGTCATAGGACTCTATCCGTATACGACCACGATCTAGAACTTCACATTTAGAACATGAAATTAATAAACCTTTTGTCATTAAGTGGAATATTTGCGGGCTTTCTTCTAAAGAAGCAATGATGTCTTTAGTTACTTTACTTTCTCTTGGTTTTCTAGGGTTAGAATCAATTTTAAGAACATTTGATATTCTTGGAAGATCACTAGCTTTAATGAATCCTCTAACTGAATCTACATATTCAGACTTCGAGGTATCAGTATGACTAAAACTAGAAAGTTTGATGATAGGGTTTGAGTTTTTTAACAATTTATATCTCCTAAATAGAATTAGGAGAGGATTGGGTAATAATATTAACTTCTTTGGCCAATCCTCATCCGAGAATTTAAAATACTACTATCCAGTAGTGAACCTTTCATCCAAAAGGTAATTCATTAAATACTATTAAAATAAAAAAGTCAAAATATTTTTTGAATAAAAAACCGCCTAGCAAAAGCTAAGCGGTTTTTGTTATACAGCTCTCAAAAAGAGTCAGTTAAGACTTACTGATTTTTTTCGTAAACTGGTAGCTCTTTGCAGATCGCTTCTACTTTACCGCGTACTTCAGTAGCGACGGCTTCATCACCGCGGCTATCTAATACATCACAAATCCAACCTGCCAAATCACCCGCTTGCGCTTCGTTGAAGCCACGAGTAGTGATTGCTGGCGTACCGATACGAATACCAGACGTTACGAACGGAGATTTTGGATCATTTGGTACAGCATTTTTATTCACAGTAATATGCGCATCGCCAAGCCATTTGTCCGCTTCTTTACCCGTCATTTCTTGCTTAACTAGGCTGATCAGCATGAGATGGTTTTCAGTACCGCCAGAGATAATTTCATAGCCGCGGTCTTGAACCACTTTTGCCATCGCTTTAGCGTTTTTAACCACTTGCTGCTGATAAGTAGAAAAGTTATCTTCTAACGCTTCTTTAAAGCAAACCGCTTTTGCCGCGATGACATGCATCAACGGGCCACCTTGGTTACCTGGGAATACGGCAGAATTGAGCTTTTTAGCAAGTACTTCATCACGCGCCAAAATCATGCCTGAACGTGGGCCACGTAGGGTTTTGTGCGTAGTCGTTGTAACCACATCAGCGAACGGTACTGGGTTTGGATAAACACCACCAGCAACTAGACCAGCAACGTGCGCCATATCTACTAGCAAATAAGCACCAACTTCATCAGCGATTTCACGGAAACGCGCCCAATCGACTACCTGTGAATACGCTGAAAAACCAGCAATAATCATTTTAGGCTTATGCTCTTTTGCCAAACTTTCAACTTGGTCATAATCGATAAGACCAGTGCCTTCGACCAAGCCGTACTGTACGGCATTGTAGTTCAGACCTGAAAAGTTAATGTGTGCGCCGTGAGTCAAGTGACCACCTGCGTCTAAGCTCATGCCTAGTACGGTGTCATTTGCTTCAAGTAACGCTAAAAATACGGCAGAGTTTGCTTGGCTACCAGAATGTGGCTGGACGTTGACGTACTCAGCACCGAACAACTCTTTTGCACGATCAATCGCCAATTGCTCTACAACGTCTACATGCTCACAACCACCATAGTAACGCTTGCCAGGATAGCCTTCAGCGTATTTGTTGGTTAGATCTGTGCCTTGCGCTTCCATCACTGCTTGCGAGCAGTAGTTTTCAGACGCAATCAATTCGATATGGTTTTCTTGACGAACGCTTTCTGCAGCCATCGCTTCAGCAAGTACTGGATCAAAATCTTTGATAGAAATATCTTTAAACATAGTGATGTCCTAGGTAGTGACTGTCATTGAAAAATGTCGTTGAAAAGAAGCTTATAGGCTGCCCACAATAAAACAATTACTGTGTCAACGTCGCTCAAAGTACCAGCGGTACTTTTATGCTCAGTTTTATGGTATGACCATTATTGTGAATTGAGTCTATTAGCAAAGATAAGTAGGAGTAAGCAGAGGCAATAGGCCTGTCATTAACTTGTCCAATTCGGCAATAAACTCGATACGCGCTGGCATCAAAATCATCGCTAAACATTAAGTGTAACATGAAAATTTGTGCGGTGAGCGCAAAAAAACCTCACTGTAAGCTGAGTGAATTAAATGGTGATATAACGCAGATAAATAGCCAATAAAATAAATGGTTTACCGCTATCATATTGCTCCTAGCCTGTTGTTGGTCAGCAGATTAGTAGCAATATTTATCTATTGACTGGCTACTTAACGGATATTTAGCTGTCAGTAGTGACAAATGCTGGCAAGAAAGTTTCGCTGATCAGCAGCTGGCGACCATACCAATCATAACGTGTTTGCCGTTGCCAGCCCTCACTTGTCTGCTGGATAAAACGCTGATTGGGCAAAGTCCGACTGCGTTTAAATAACACATAACCGATGGGTGTACCTTTGAGCTGCTGTAAACGGCGGGCGTTACCTTTGAGACTGGGTAACGGAAAGATACTTTGCGCGGCCACCCACGGGCGTGCGTCATTGCCATATAGTTGCGCTTCACGCACCCATGCTAGCATGGGACGATTCAGCATGGCACCTGTGACATTCAATTGTTTTTTTTGTGCCAATGACAGCAATCGGTAGCCCTCAAAGCTACGCTCCACGCGCAAGGGCTGCCCTGCTTTCACTTCCAACACCGCCGTGAGAGAGCCTGCGACATTGAGCCACGAGAGTAGCTCACTAGGAGGAGACAAATGGGTAAGACAAATAAAAGGAGTACTGGACATAGTTAACGGCTAATAGTGACATAATAATAAAGAAGAAAGCGAGCGTTAGGCGTATTAAGCAAAGCCTATTGATTGGTATCAAAAGCTGGCATATTATCCGCATTAAAGGGCAACGCCTCAAACGCTTGCTGACGATACTGCGCCATGTGCTCACGGTCTTGGGCGCAAAAATTGGCGATAGCTGGCACAAAACGTGGGTCATAAATACGGTGGATAGAGTGTGTCGTCGTTGGAATAAAACCACGAACCAGCTTATGCTCGCCTTGCGTACCCGGATCAAAATACTTAAGCCCTTGCTCGATGGCAAACTCAATACCTTGATAATAACACAGCTCAAAGTGTAAGCTGTCGTACTCACCCAGTGCCCCCCAATAGCGACCATAAAGAGTGGCATTTTCGCTATGGCAATCATCGTATAAAAACAAGCTACTGGCGATAATTTCTCCAGAGGCATCTAACGCTTGTGCGAGCATTAAGTGCTCAGATATAGTCACTGCCAGTGCCATAAAAAAATCTATCGTCAAATAAGGCTGTTGCCCACGTATCGCATAAGTCATCACGTAACAATGATAAAAGGCTTTCCAGTCTTCATCGGTAATAGCATCACCGCATTTGCGTTGGCAGATGATGCCTTGCTCCGCAACTTTACGACGCTCAGCACGAATGGTTTTGCGTTTTTTGGCTTTTAGCGTCGCTAAGAATGCTTCAAAATCTGCGAACGGCTGGCTACCATTAAGTAGGTCTTTATTTTGCCATAAGAACTGACAGCCTTGACGTTCCAGTATAGGCATGTCAATTGCGGTTGATTCTAAACCATTATCTTGAGCGGCTAGCAAATGCGCTATATCAATATCAGTAGGCATAGATGCCGTCGCAATCTTTGCCAGCTCAGGCGTGATGAATAATCCATGCCAGCTTGAGGCACCTACTTGCTGAGCAATATCATTGACGCCTGCGATAGCTGTCTTTATGATATCGGTGGTTAATGTCTCACCTTTTGCCAACCAAAGCCGCTGACCCGTAATCGGTGTATAGGGCACGCTGGTAACCAGCCTTGGATAATAATCCACCCCATAACGCGCATAGGCTTCTGCCCATGAATGGTCAAACACAAACTCGCCGCGGTGATGACCTTTGAGGAATACTGGCAACACCGCCACAGGATGTGTGACTGTTTGTGCAGCTTCGTTAATCGCAGAATGGTTTTCACTATGGTTTTCACTATGATCAGCGTGGTCTATCGAGCTGTCGCTTTGACTATCTGCGACACGATGTACCAACACAAATATCGGCAACCAGCCTGCCTGCTCACCAATCGCGCCAGTGTCGGCTAGCGCTTGCCAAAAGGCAAACGACATAAAAGGGGTATCGGGGGTTTGCCAGTCTGTTTGACTCTGCCAGCTGGTGTCATTGAGTAATGCATATTGTAAACTCATAATACTCACTATTTATTTTTATATGGGCGTAGTTTTTTATACCTTGTTTCGTATATGACTGGCCTAGCAAAATTCTACTCAAACTCTGTCACAATTATGCTCTCATCATTTTCAGATATTACGAATAAAATAAATAACAATGCGTTCTCAATAATAAAAGCTACCCTAGTAAAGTCATCTCTAGAACATAGATAATTTGGTTTGTCAGCTCATGTCTGACAGAAGAATAAGAATCACTTAGTCACGACTCATATCTATGATATGACTGGCAGTTTTTTGAATAATGATTGTATTATTCATCGTTTTATGACGAATATTAGCAGGCAGTGTTTGTATAGAAAGGATGAAATTTTTATCGATGACTGGTAGAATAAGGCTCTTAACAGCTTAATGTAATTAAGACATATTAGAAACAACCGAAAACACTACACTTAGTTCATTATGCGATATTGACATCGTATCAGATTTATAATCAGTTAACTATGATGTAGCGTCCGCACTCTATTTTTAAGTCATTCATATGAGCAGGTCGTTCAGACAAGACAGTCAAACTGCCGCTTAACGAAGAAAAATTCTAAGCAGACTCGATGGTCTCCAAGAAACTGTGTACAAAAAGCTCGCGACACATTATTTAGTATCGTTGCATGATCCATTATTACATCAGAGCTGCATGGAATTATTAACTTATATTTGAGCCTTATTATTAATTACAACTAAAAGGAATGCCCAACTAATGTCTAAAATTATTTATACAAAAACTGACGAAGCACCAGCGCTAGCAACCTTATCATTTTTGCCAATTGTAAAAGCTTTTACTCAAACAGCAGGCATCGAAGTTGAAACCAGTGATATCTCTGTTGCTGCCCGTGTGTTGGCTGAGTTCCCAGAGTACTTAACGGAAGAGCAGCGCGTCCCTGATAATCTAGCTGAGCTGGGTCGTCTGACTCAAGATCCAGACACCAATATCATTAAACTGCCTAATATCAGTGCTTCTGTTCAGCAGCTAAAAGCTTGTATCAAAGAACTGCAAAGCAAAGGCTACGCTATCCCTGACTTTCCAGATGATCCTAAGACAGAAGAAGAAGAAGAGATCCGTAAGCGTTATGGCAAAAGCTTGGGCAGTTCTGTCAACCCAGTCTTGCGTGAAGGCAACTCAGATCGCCGTGCACCAAAAGCGGTTAAAAACTATGCACGCAAGCATCCACACTCTATGGGTGAATGGAAGCAATGGTCACAGACCCACGTATCGCACATGCACAGTGGCGATTTCTATGCTGGTGAGCAATCTATCACTTTGGATAAAGCACGTACTGTACGTATGGAACGTGTCGCTGAAGATGGCACTATTCATGTCTTCAAAACAGGCATTGCCTTGCTGGATAAAGAAGTCATCGACTTAATGTTTATGAGCAAAAAATCATTACTTGAGTTTTATGAGCGTGAAATGGAAGACTGCCGCGAAGCTGGTATCTTGTTTTCACTGCACGTAAAAGCCACGATGATGAAAGTATCGCATCCTATCGTGTTCGGTCATGCAGTCAAAACTTATTATAAAGATGCCTTTAATAAGCATGGCGCTTTCTTTGACGAGCTAGGTATCAACGTCAATAACGGCATGGCAAGTTTGTATGAAAAGATCGCTGAGCTACCAGCCAGTAAACGTGAAGAAATCGAACGTGATTTACATGCTTGCCAAGTGCATCGTCCACGCCTAGCGATGGTTGATTCATCAAAAGGTATCACCAACTTCCATTCACCAAGTGACGTGATTGTTGATGCGTCTATGCCAGCGATGATTCGCTCAGGCGGTAAAATGTGGGGCGCTGATGGCAAGATGTATGACTGTAAAGCAGTCATGCCTGAGTCTACTTTTGCTCGTATCTATCAAGAAATGATTAACTTCTGTAAATGGCATGGTAACTTTGATCCAACCACGATGGGTACGGTTCCTAACGTTGGTTTGATGGCGCAAAAAGCCGAAGAGTATGGCTCGCATGACAAGACTTTTGAGGCGAGTGGTTCAGGATTGGCTCGTATTGTCGATGAAGATACTGATGAGGTATTGCTTGAGCAGCAGGTTGAAAACGGCGATATTTGGCGCATGTGTCAGGTTAAAGATGAGCCTATCCAAGATTGGGTGAAACTTGCGGTACGCCGTGCCCGTGAATCAGATACACCAGTTATCTTTTGGCTAGACCCTTACCGTCCGCACGAAAACGAGCTGATCAAAAAAGTTCAAACTTACTTAAAAGATCATGATACGACAGGCCTGCATATTGAAATCATGTCACAGGTTCGTGCGATGCGTTATACGCTAGAGCGCGTTGCCCGTGGTCTGGATACCATCTCTGCGACCGGTAATATTTTACGTGATTACTTGACTGACTTGTTCCCAATCCTAGAGCTTGGCACAAGTGCGAAAATGTTGTCAGTCGTACCACTCATGAAAGGCGGCGGCTTGTTTGAAACGGGCGCTGGTGGTTCTGCACCTAAACACGTTCAACAGTTGTTAGAGGAAAACCATTTACGTTGGGATTCATTGGGTGAGTTCTTAGCCTTGACCGTCTCTCTGGAGCATTTGGCCAGTCACGATAACAATGCTAAAGCGCAAATCTTGGCGGATACATTGGACACGGCGACAGAAAAACTGTTGTTAAACAACAAAGGTCCTTCACGTAAAACAGGTGAAATCGATAACCGTGGTAGTCATTTCTATCTGGCGATGTACTGGGCACAAGAGCTTGCGGCACAAGATAAAGATGCTGATCTTAAAGCAAAATTTGCACCGCTGGCAGAAAAACTTGAGAGCAACGAAGCTGCTATCGTCAAAGAGCTAAATGAAGCTCAAGGCAAGCCTGTAGACTTGAAAGGTTACTACTTGGCAGACGAAGCATTGGCTGAACAAGCGATGCGTCCAAGCACGCTATTCAATGCAGCAATCGCCTCATTGTAATTGAGTCATGTGCTAATACAGCAGATAGTTGGGCTTAATTTTCTTTATTTATAAAGACTTTTGAACCCAGTTAGGCAAAATAAAAACACCGCTTAGGTCTCAGACTTAAGCGGTGTTTTTTATGCTTGAACATAAGACAGTACGTTTAAAACGTTACTTTTAAAATATCACTTATAAACAGCAAAAAACTGCCAATAAAAAAGCCACCTACATAACTGTAGGTGGCTTTTTGACATTGATAAGTTCAGCGATACTTTTGTGAATATTGATACTTTTATCAATACTATAGAATTCTGATAACAGCTGACTCAGTGCTATATAATTTTTAAACATCCATGTGCTTGATAACCGCTTTACCAAACTCAGAAGTACTGAGCAAGATAGCATCTGGCATGAGACGCTCAAAGTCATAAGTGACCGTTTTATTTGCAATCGCACCTTGGATACCACTGATAATGAGATCAGCGGCTTCTGTCCAGCCCATGTCTCGTAGCATCATCTCAGCTGATAAAATTAATGAGCCAGGATTTACTTTATTCTGACCCGCATATTTAGGTGCTGTGCCATGAGTTGCCTCATAAACGGCAATTGCGCCGCCTTTGTTAGCGCCTGGTGCGATACCAATACCGCCCACTTCGGCTGCTAGGGCATCAGAGATATAATCACCGTTTAAGTTTAGTGTCGCAACGACTGAATAATCCGCAGGACGCATCAAGATTTGCTGCAAAAAGGCATCAGCAATAACATCCTTGATAATAATATCATTGCCTGTTTTTGGATTTTTCATTGTCATCCAAGGACCACCATCTAATAATTCTGCATCGAAGCGTTCTGCGGCCAGCTCATAGCCCCATTCCTTAAATGCGCCTTCGGTATACTTCATAATATTGCCTTTGTGCACTAAAGTCACACTGGGCAAATCATTATCGATAGCGTGTTGAATGGCTTTACGCACCAGACGCTGCGAACCTTCTTTGGATACTGGCTTGATGCCGATACCGCAATCATCATCGAAGCGGATCTTCGTAACGCCCATCTCTTCTTTTAAGAATTTGATGATTTTCTTAGCATCCTCACTGCCCGCTTTCCATTCGATACCTGCATAGATATCTTCTGAGTTTTCACGGAAAATGACCATATCTGTCAGCTCAGGATGTTGAACAGGACTTGGTACACCTTCAAACCAACGAACTGGGCGCTGACACACATAGAGGTCAAGCTCTTGACGTACCGCTACGTTCAATGAGCGAAAACCACCGCCAACTGGCGTGGTCAATGGACCTTTGATACTGATAACATAGTCTTTTAAAATCTCTAGCGTCTCGCTTGGCAGATAGTCACCATCGTATATTTTAGCGGCTTTTTCGCCAAGATAAGCCTCCATCCAAATGATGGACTGTTTGCCATGATAAGCTTTCTCCACGGCCGCATTGACCACTTTTATCATGACCGGCGTGATATCGATCCCGATACCATCCCCTTCAACGAACGGGATGATAGGATGATTGGGTACATTTAGCGACAGATCAGCATTTACGGTAATTTTTTCGCCGTCTCTTGGGACGATAACCTTCTCATAAGACATGGATAAAACTCCTTGGTTGTATGTTAGATATCGCAAGCATCCTTAGCACTCTGTTATGCTAGCCACTCTATTATGATTATTTATACCGCTTTAAACGCGGGTTAGCCAAACTAAAAACTTTGAGCAATAGGTAAGTTGCGATATGCTGATAAATGGTTTAAAAAATGAATAAGTAAAATAGTGATGCACTGAATAATCATTTATTAACTTAACGATTTATTGACTTAACGATACTGTAAAAATTCCTTTAGTAAAATAGCATCCACACAGACTGTTATAATAACGCGCAAAATAACAAAGATACTTTATATAAAATCAACAAATTTGCAGCTTATAGCGTTGATTTAAAAAAATAACGTTTTATTAGGGTGTGTCCTCGTTTTAAAAATCGTAAATTGAGGAGACGCTCTAACCTCAAAATACGCACAAAATAATGATTCAAATTTAGGAAATCCCAAACCATGTCGACCTCTATTCTGATTTTATTCAACAAACCTTATGGGGTGCAAAGTCAGTTTCGTGATGACAGCAACAATGATCACACCACCCTATCACAGTATTTTACCGATAAGTCTTTACGGATTGCTGGTAGGCTTGATGCCACCTCAGAGGGCTTGCTGATTTTAACGAGTGATGGTCGAGTCAATAAAGCCATCACCCAGCCACCTTCTGCTGCTAATTTTGCAAAAAACCGTCATAAGCAAGGCAAAACTTACTTGGTGCAAGTTGAAGGCACAGCAACGCCAGCGCAGTTGAATGAGCTTGCCTCTGGCGTACATTTAAAAGATGGCAAGACACTACCGGCGACGGCTCTCATGGTAGAAGAGACAAACTTACCCATTGATTTATGGCAACGTGAGCCGCCTATTCGTGAGCGTAAGAATGTACCGACTTCATGGCTCATGCTGACGATTTATGAAGGTAAGAATCGCCAAGTCAGACGTATGACAGCGCAGGTTGGACTGCCTTGTCTGCGTTTGATACGCTGGTCAGTAGCAGGGTTTGAATTGGGTGATTTAGCCGTTGGTGAGTTTGTGCGCATTCATCTCACTAGCGAACGCTGTCAGCAATTAGGCATTCTTGATTAATTATTACTATCAATCTACTGGTATCTCATTGCTGATTACTTGTGACTGGCATCTGCTTATTAGGGCATGTCCTCATTTCTATCAGTTTTTTTAAATACGATTACGTCTTAGTCATTGGCTTTGATATCAATTAAAACCAATTACGACTTGCTAAACATCGCGTCTCGAACGAGCAAGGTTTATCTGCTAAGCTTCAGAACACCATTATTTAGGTATCATAAGTCTCATCCACTTATCATTTGATTTTTTATTATAGGGATATGTTATGTTTGCTTCTCGTCGTTGGATCTTGTTGGCCACTAGCGTTTCTACAGCGCTTATAATGAGCGCCTGTCAGCCGACAAAAGACAACGATGACACAGATCCTAATGCAGCGACCCCACCTGTGACTGATATCGTTGATGCTCCAAATGACGTCGACGCTGATAACGACCTAGTAGCTGGCGAAAACATCGCGGATGAGAGCCAAATGACCGACATACTCAGAGACTATACAAGGTCGATGACTAGAATGCATGATGAGATGATGATCGGTATGGGTTATAACGATCCTGATACAGCCTTTGCTAAAGCGATGCTTGGACACCACCGCGGTGCCGTAGAAATGGCAAAAATTCAGCTGAAATATGGTACTGACGAAGAAATGCGTCAATTGGCACAAGAGATTATCGCCGCTCAGCAAGTTGAAATCGATATTTTGAATAAATGGCTTGCTAGCCACCCTGATACAGCCAAACCTAAACCCAACACTGAAGCGATGCAGCAAGCGTATGCCAGAAGCATGGACGTCTTAAATGGCGAGATGGTATTGGGTATCGCCGATCCTGTGCCTGACATGGCATTTGCACGTGGTATGTTGCCGCATCACATTGGCGCGGTAGAGATGGCAAACATTCAGCTGAAATATGGCACTGACGAAGAGATGCGTCAATTGGCACAAGATATCATCGATGGTCAGCAGACTGAGATTGAGCATATGCAACGATGGATTGCAGATGCTAATGCTAGTGCTAGTACCGATAACAAGGCTAAAGAGACACAGGGCACAAGTGAAGCGGATAATCATCAGCAATCTGAGCAAGCTGCTTCTTAGGTGCTGAATTATTAAACGCTGACCTAGCTGTTAATTTTTAACAAACCTTAAAAGACTGCCATTCATTACATAAAGCCCCTGCCAAATAATATTATTTAGCAGGGGCTTTTACTTTTAACAAATTATTGGACAGCATAATGAGAACAAATACATTCACATTAATATATTTAGCAATGTATTTAACTTTGATAACGCTCTATAGCATTAAGCCATGCTTGCCAGCCTGCATCGACTGGAGAAGAATTATCACTGACTCCTGCCGATTGATTTGCTTTTGCCAAGTGCAAGCTCACTTTATGCGGAGATGCTTTGTCAATGGCTTCATCAGCCGCTTTAGGCAGCACATTAATACGCATCAACTCATCACGGCGAAACAGGTGACACTCAATGTCGCGCTCCACATTACTTAGCAACGCCAATTGTTTACTGTCAGCCTTGATACCGTCAAGCGCCACAATGACATCATTCGCTGAAATACCTGCACTAGCAGCGACACTAGCACGTGTCACGCGATTGACTTTGAGTCCAGCGGGCGTCTCAGTACAGCGCATGCCCCAAGGCACATGCTTGTCAGCCGTCTCTTTGCTATTACTATGCATGCTAATATCGTTTGCCGCCAGCAGCGCTTCAATTGGCAACTCTTCAACACCATTGACATAACGATACTCAAAGTCTTCCCAATCCTCTATGGGCATGAACTGCCCAATGACTGTACCCATATCAGCACTACTGATGCCAATGCGTTTATTGTCGTTTTGCTTTGCTTGAGTATAAAAAGCCTTGACCACATCAAACAGACGATAGCGACCATTGCTCTTTTGGAGCAGCGTCAAATCCAAGCATAACGCCACCAATGCACCTTTGTTGTAATAACTGATACCAGCATTGCCTGTATTTTCATCGTTACGGTATAGCTTAATCCACGCATCAAAGCTCGACTCTGCAACGCTTTGATACGCGCGACCCGCGGTTTGATAGTAACGATTAATTTGCTCAGCCAGTAGCTTAAGATAGCTTGGCTTATCAATCACGCCCGACGCTTGCAACATAAAGTCATCGATATACGAAGTAAAGCCCTCAAATACCCATAGCAGTGGTGTAAATGCCTCGCGGCGCAAATCGACCTCCAACATAACATCTGGGCGTACCGTTTTGACCCACCACGAATGAAAATACTCATGGCTGCATAAGCCCAAAAATCGCTGATAATCGGCGCTTGGTATTTTTGGCTCATCAAGAGTTGGTAAGTCTCGGCGCGGCGTAATGAGACTGGTCGAATTGATATGCTCAAGTCCACCATAATCCTGACCACTGGCAAAGGTCATAAACGTATAATCATTAAATGGCGCATCACCCAACCAATCTAAATAGCACTGACAGATCTGAGTGATATCCTGCTGTAGCCTGCCCATATTGGCGCTGTGCTTACCTGAGAGATAAAAACGATGAGGTAGCGTCTGATGCGTACTGTCTTGAATAATAAAGTCAAACTTATCTTGCTCTGCAATCTCAAACGGGTAATCAATAAGGTCGTGATAACTGCCTGCTTGTAGTCCATAGCTATGCTGCCCATCAAGACGTAAATGAGTAGACTCTAATCCACATGCCAATAGCAGCCGACTCTCGTCTTTACCTGCTAAAAATGCTGCTGGCACTGCTAAGCTAGCTTGTACAGCTCGATGCTCCTGCCCTTCTACAGCCAATGCCAATGAGGTGAAATTCCCATACAAACGTTGCTGATCGACATAGGCAGTACGTACCGATAAATCATAGCAGTAGACTTCATAGTGGACACTAATGGCTTGCCCTGCCTTGGCTTTTGGTAATTGCCACGTGTTTTTATCTATTTTGTGCGCGCGATAAACCTTAGGATGATTATCATCATCCATGATTTGGCTGTCTAACACCTGATAATGCACCGCGGTAATGTTGCGCGCAAACTCACGCATCAGATAACTGCCTGGTATCCACGCTGGCATCCAAAGTTGAGGTGCATCATTTATTGCCGTAAAATTGAGCGACACATCAACCAAGTGCTCAGAAAAACGCTCGAAATTGAGTCGATAATTGATATCAGCTTTAGCTTTATGGTGATCGCTGATTGTATTGGCATCCAATAGCTGACAGCCTGAATTATTGGCAAATGAAGTCATTGTCTTTTTATCCTTATTTATATCATTATGGTAAAAGCCATTGTCCAAAAACGCAACTGGGAAACCCCGAATATCCATTTACGGTCTTCAAACCACAAAAAACTGTGTTTATTTTCATAAAAAACGCCCTTTATCAGTATAAAATAGCATTTTTTATTGTTTTTACCTTGAAAGTTATATGAGCCATCTCAATTAAAGATGCTAACTGCTAAAGTTACTTTAATAAACTGATGATAATTGACTAATGACGTGGCTATTTGGCTTGCTGATTGGATTTTTTAGGTTTATTGCAACCGTATTTAATTTTTTACATAGATATATTTAGGATAACTTATGACTATTATTGCAAAAGACACTGCCGTCAAATTCAATTACACACTAAAAGACGACGAAGGCAACATTCTTGACCAATCACCAGAAGGTCAACCACTTGCGTATTTGCATGGCCACAGCAACATCATTCCAGGCCTTGAGCAACAGTTAGAAGGTAAATCTGCTGGCGAACAAGTCAATGCTGTTGTTGAACCTGCTGATGGCTACGGCGAATATCAAGAGCAAGCGGTACAACATGTACCACGTGATAACTTCCAAGGCGTTGAAGATATCCAGCCGGGTATGCAGTTTCAGTCAGAAGCTGGCGGACAAGTAATGCTAGTTACCGTTACTGAAGTAAATGACAAAGAAGTGACCGTTGATGCAAACCATCCATTGGCTGGTAAGCGTTTGACGTTTGATGTTGAAATCCAAGAAGTACGTGCAGCAACTGAAGACGAACTAAACCATGGTCATGTCCATGGCGCTGGTGGCGTTGAGCACTAATCTCTTCTAGAGTATAGTAAAATGTTAAATGGCAGTCTTTATTAAGACTGCTATTTGTTCAAAAAAGGTCAGTGGCTTTGTCTACTGACCTTTTTTTATGGCTATTATTTATCACAATCACCTTTTTAAAATATGAGCCTCTTAGGTGTACATTAAGTAACCTGACAGGCTTACAAACTATTCACTGCTACTGTGTTACCTATTAGGATCTATTAGCTAGTTAGGCGTGTTTCTCAATTAATATATAGCAGACGTAACAAAGCCGCATAACGACAAGCGTTATGCGGCTTTTATCACTAACCATCCATGTTATCGTTATATGATACCTAATCCCGGAGTATCCTATAACTGACAGGCATCCAGCCTTATCATCCTTAATCAGCAAACCACCTATCCCTGATGCGACCTTTGTGATACCAATCCCTAGTATCAATGAACCTTTTCGTTCAATCGTGCCGTACAGTTATAATCGCAGATTGCTTCATGGTTAGTAAGAGGTATAAACGTCAATCCATGTAAGCATATGCTTACATGGATTTTAATCACAGCCTTTTTGGCTGACAATACTGACCGTTTATAGCTTCTCTTCAGGGCTTAACAATGCTTTAGGTTCAGCGCTTAGCATAATATAGGCAGCCTCGTTGATGAAGGCTTCGTCTTCAGGTAGCTCTGGGCGCTCCTTGGCTTTCATGCGGCTGCGCTCTTCAAATTTTGCATCCATTGCTGCTTGATAGGTGTTCCAATTGGCATAAGGGCGCTCACCCGTTGCAATAAGACGTTTATTTTCAGCCTCTAGTGAACGCTTTTCAATCAACTGCATCTTAGCTCGGCGGCTATTGATATCAAGTGGAATTGGTTTTTTCTCATCTTCCATATCGCGAATGTTGTTTAGCGCTGAGAGATAAACAAACTGTGGGTTTTGCTCTTGACGAATTTTAGACTGCTGGTTAAGTGTCGCCAGCGTCGTATCAGTGAACTTACCTTCAGGCTTGTAAGGCGCCGTTTTGATGGTATCCCAAGGTAACGCTTTTTTCTGCGCACGTTCGCCAAAAGTGGCATCATCGTAGATATTGACCAACTCTACATCAGGTACCACACCTTTATTCTGCGTACTACCACCAGTGATGCGATAGAATTTGCGCTGAGTTAAAGTGGCTGAACCCAATGCCAAATTATCGAGTTGAATCTGCGCTGAACCTTTACCCGTTGTCGTACTGCCAACCACTAGCCCACGACCATAATCTTGGATAGCCGCGGCAAATATCTCACTGGCTGAGGCAGACGCTAGGTTGGTAATAACGACCACTTTGCCATCATAAAGTTGCTCACCGCCATCATCGTCACGGTAGACCTGAATGTTGCCGCGATTGTCACGGATTTGCACCATCGGTCCGCTCTTGATAAAGAAGCCAAGCATTTTTGCTACTTCATCCAATGAACCACCTGGATTATTGCGCAAATCAACCACGAGGCCATCAATATTTTCTTTATTCAACGCTTTCAATGCTTTTTCGGTATCGATACTGACGCTGCGATAATCCTCACCGTTACGGCGTGCCTGATAATTCAGATAAAAGCTTGGTATCTCAAGGACGCCGATGCGTTTTGGCGTTTTATCAATATTAGGGCGCTGTACTTCTACCACGCGCTGGGTAACCCCTGACTCTTCTTGTTGAATAATGTCACGAACCACCGTCACGTTACGGGCACTGGCATCAGGGGTATTTGGCTGACGCACTTTGATGGTCACTGACGTGCCACGTTTACCGCGAATCAAGCTCACAATCTCACGCGTTGACCAGCCAACCACGTCTGTCATGTTCTCGCCATCTTTGGCAATACCGATAATCAAATCATTGGGTTTAATCTGACCAGATTTGGCTGCTGGACCACCATCGACCAAGGTCACGATGCGAGTATAATCTGGGTTTTTACGGTCAGGACGAATAGAGACGCCAATGCCTTCTAATTGCAGGCTAGATTGGATTTGCAATTCGTTGGCCTGAATCGGTGCATAATAATTACTGTGCGGATCGTAAGTCAGCATCGCCGTATTTAAGATGGTTTCCATGATTTCATCGTTTGTGAGACGCTTAAACTGCTCTTGCTGTCGCGATAAACGGTTTTGTAAAATCTCGCTTGGTGTACGTTGGTCGTTGCGCACCAAATCTTGTCCACGAGTAATATCTGGATTGCTCAGGAATACTTTTTCTTTGGCTTTTTCATCTTCTTGGCCCAAGGTAATACTCATCAGCTGAAATTTCAGCTGACGCGTCCAATAATCACGCTGCTCTTTTTTGGTTTTAAAATGATTGAGTTTTTCACGGTCAAGCACGATCGTATCATCACTCGTCAAATCAATATCGGTTTTTAGCATCTTGCTCGCCATCGCAAAATACTCATTTGAGCGTTTGCGATAGCGTTCAAAGACCTCTACTCCTGCAGATAAGTCGCCACGCTTGAGGCGAGCACCGAATTCATCGGCGTATTTTTTCTTAAACTCATCCACATCAGACTGCAAAAACAACGTATGGTTTGGGTCAAGGCTATCGATATACATAGACAAGATTTCGCTGCCCGTTTTGCTATCTAGCGGCTGATTCAAATAGTGGCTACGATCCAGCAATGCGGCTACTTGGCGAGTGGTGACTTTTTGTTCAGGGGTTTGTACAAAGCCTTCAGTATTGGTGTCGGCCATTGCCGTCCCGTAGCTCTGGGTGAGAATAATACCGGCGATGCCCACTGACGCTGCACTGAGTAACCACTGTGCTGGTTGTTTTTTCATCATATATACCTAGTTATTTTACGTTAATAATATTATTTGTTTTATAAAAATCAAAAGTGACTGAATCAATCGCCGCCTATAAATGCTTTATCTTTAAGTCACGAAATACTTATCTACCATTATCAATCGAATATGTATTCAATGATACTTTCTAAAATCTAAAACGATACTTTCTAAAATGCTATTTTCTGAATAATTATGGTCACTAAATGCCATTGCTGTTTGCTAATATTTTGTTAAAAATCACTCAATATTATCATGCACATAGATATCCAACTGTCTCAAACTGTATAAGCAATCTTACACGCTACGCCTGCACATACCAAACTTTCTATGACATTTATTGTTCATCATTATTTGGGTCATTTATTGACGATTCAATACCCACTCATGAATTGATTTGAGTCTATTCATCTGCCACATTATGCTCATTTACTAATAACTGTCATAATAAAGCAGTTTTGATAATAGTGGCACACTGCCAATTATCATCATTTATTTATTTGAAGCTGAACCGATCATATAACAATATATAACACCATAAGGATTACGCAATGTACGGCGTTTTAATGATTGATATCGATAGTACCGCACTGACAGCAGAAGATGTCAGCTTAATCAAACAGGCACAGGTGGGCGGGGTGATTCTATTTGCCCGAAACGTTGCAGATGCGGCACAAGTACGGGCGTTGTGTGACGACATACGTTATCACAACCCAGATATATTAATCGGCGTCGACCAAGAAGGTGGACGAGTCGCACGCCTGCGCAATGGCTTTACCCCACTACCCGCCATGGGCAAGCTTGGGGAGCTCTTCAATCAAGACCCTAGCCATGCGCTAAGCTGTGCTTACGATTGTGGCTATCTAATGGCAACAGAAGTGTTGGCCGTGGGCATTGATCTCAGTTTTGCTCCAGTACTTGACAGAGATGGCATCAGTCAAGTCATTGGGGATCGTAGCTTTCATCAAGAGCCGCAAGCGATCATTGCACTGGCGACTCAGTTTATGCGCGGTATGAAAGTCGCTGGCATGGCAACCACGGGCAAGCACTTCCCCGGTCATGGTGCGATTGCCCCTGATTCCCATGTGGCTGAGGCCATCGATACGCGTAGCTTGGATGAGATTATGCATAGCGATATGCAGCCTTTTGCCCAAACCCTACCGTGGCTTGATGCCTTAATGCCTGCCCATGTTATTTTTTCGCAAGTCGATGATAAGCCAGCAGGTTTTTCTAAAATTTGGCTCAAGGACATCATACGGGATCAGCTAAAGTTTGATGGGGTCTTATTCTCTGATGATCTATGTATGGCAGGTGCTCAAGCCGCAGGCGATGTCAGTGCACGTGTGAAAGCCGCGATTGAAGCGGGTTGTGATATTGCGCTGGTTTGTAACGATCGCGTCGCCGCCCATGAAGCCGCAGAGACCGCACAAGAGCTGCCTTATCCCAATCAAAACCGTATTAAAACAATGTGCGGACAGATACCAACATGGCAAGGTGATCTGGAATCAACTTGTCAACAATTTGACTATTGGCAACAGGCAAAGCAAAACGTGACTCAAACCTTTTTTAATCCTCAATCTGAGGCACAAGCGACTCACAGCGCTATTGAATTAAAAGATCCGACCGCTTATAAACAATAGCCTTAACAAAATAAAAAAACCGCACCTTTTATAAGATGCGGTTTTTTTGAATGAATAACTTCTCAATCTTCTGTGCATTAATTGGTTGGATCTACTGCCGTACCTTGAGTGGCATCATCACCATCAGGCAATAAGTCATCGTTATTGCTATCCAAAGGGTTTAAGTCTGGGTCAAGCGCATCATTACTAATAATCATACCATCGTTCGCACTGGCCATCTCGTCATTGACTATAAATTCAATACGGCGATTACGGAAGCGCCCCTGCTCAGTTGAGTTATCAGCGATAGGTTCTGATTCACCCATGCCTTTCGTCATCAATTTACTGGCATCAACACCTTGAGATACCAAATACTCTTTCACTGCCTCAGCGCGATCACGAGACAATTCTACATTGTAAGAATCGGATGCCTGACTGTCAGTATGACCGATAACCGTCAGCTTCATATTCGGTACTTCGTTGATGATCTTAGCAGCGCGGTCAAGCAGCTCTTTATTGACATCAGGAATGACCGCTTCATCCACTTCAAAGTTGATCACCTGAATACTCAATGCACGAGCCACATCACGTGGATCTGGGTTTTTACCAAGATTGGTCATAGCAACATCCGCAGCTGCCAAACTATTATCAATCTCACCCTGCAAATCTAACGGTCCTTCGGCTTGTATGGTCATCGCAGGAACAGCCGCTTGTAGGTCAGCCACTAGCTTATCTAATGCCGCTGCATCAGGCGCATTGACAGTGATAACATCGCCTTTGATGATCATGCTCGCATTTGGTACATTTTTGACGATAGGTAAGATAGTAGCTAGCTGAGCCGCTGCTGGCATATCTACTGCAAAATTGTCATCGACATCAGCACGGCATTTATTGGCTTCTTCACCAAATGCACTGGTTAACGCATTCATTACATTGGTCTGCAAGGTCTCGTCGCCCACATTCATACGGCAAGCATACAGTTCACTATTTTCACCAGTCGCAATGCGCAATGATGCAGGCTCGATATCACCTGCCACTGCCAACTGACCCTCTCCCTGCGCTGCTTGTTGGGCAGTAGCCACCGGTGTAGCGACAGGCTCAGGATTCTCTTGGCAACCACGAAGTAAAGCCCAAGCCAATGCGCCTAAAATAATCAAACCAATAATGGGGAGCAATGCTTTCATAAAGCTGCCTTGCTGCTCTTCTTCGCGTTGCAATGGAGCGGTGCTCACCGTATCAGAGATACGCGCGCCAGCAGCAGGCGTCGCTGCCAACATACCGACTGGCAGAACGGCGCTTGCCCAGGCAGGAATATAACGCTGGTAACTGTCGAGATTATCATTTAAGAACTGCGGCACTGGTGTGGTACCTGCCAAGCTTTTGATTTCGTGAAAAGCCAGTGGCGCTGCCATCGCTATCAGTCCGCGCGAAGACGTCGCATCAACATTATGCTTGCCTGCCAGCTCACGAGCGATTTGATCACGTTGCGAATCATCGCTCCATACACGGTCATAAAACCCTTGGTCGTCACGAGTGATATTTTCATTTGCAAAACGATTATAAGTATCGTTATCCGCTAAGCGAGCCGCAAAAATAGCGTAGAACTGTTCAAGCAGCCCCTTTTTAGCGGGACTATGATCATCTTCCAGCACGGCTGGGCTAACGGTACGCGTCAAATGACTGATAATATCCATAATACAATTCTCCTATTAATGCCTATATTAGTATCGATTTATATAATTAAAATATTCAAAAAACGCCAGATAAAATAATGATTTGAAATAAGAACCATGACAGCTAAAACCATCTTAACCCTGTTCAATTTTCATCATTATAAAAGTATTAAGTCAGTGTTAACAATCAACAGGTTGTTGTACAAATGATACGTTAGGTAATATTTCAAGTGTCACACGTAACCAAAAACATGGCAAATAACCAATCATTAGCTCAGTGAGAACCCATAAAAGAATCAGTAAAACTTATGTATAAATGGAGAAAATACATCCTTTTTTCAGATACTTTGTGGTCTTTTACATAATTCTGACTGGGTATCAACAGAAAAAATGGCGGTATAAGCAACTTATACCGCCATTTTTACTTGATAACTTGTTTCAATGGATAAATTGATCAAACAATCGTTAAACACCTCTATTATCCAATCATTTATTCCTTACTTGCGCAGGTTCAGCGATGATGAGTGTGCTTGCCATATCATCTACCTCCGATTCTGAAATAGAACCTGACGGTCTGTTATTCATCGGTGTATTGTTAGGGGTATTGTTAGGAATGTTACTGGGAATATTGTTGGCATTGTTACTATAATTGTTGGGTGCAGGAGTAGGTACGATACGATCACCTGCATCGTCATCTGCTGCTTGGAACTCTCCAGACCCACTGTTGTTATAGTCATTAGCATACTGATTGTTGGCAGGTCCCTCATTCTCAAACTGGTTATTCGTATTATTCATTGCATTGGCATCAGCATCGTTATTTTCAGGCAATGGTAATGGTGCAGTACTATCGATGACCATGGCAGGTATCAAAGTACGCATATCCGTAACCAGTCGTTGCAAGAGCATACTGTCTGGCGCTTCTAACATAAGGCGATCATTCTGCAAGTGTAGGCGTGCAAATGGCGTAGACCTAATCATCGTCAAGACATTGGGCAGTACTTCCTCTGGTAAATTGGCAATACTACTGGCAACTCCAGCCTGTACTGTTAATTCGCAAATACTCGCTTGCTCACCAAAGCTGGTATTGAGCGCTTGTTGCAAGGTGCTTTGTAGCGCTGCATCGCCAATGGTAGCACTACAGGTATACAGACTACCGCTGTTATCTACGCCAACGATTAGCTCAATGGGAGTCATCGTTGGCGCTACTGGTGCAGGCGTTGGTGCTACCACAACAGGCACTGTCGCAGCGGCTTCTATAGGCGGCGCGTTGTTCGGTCTGATTAATATTGCCCAAGCAGCAAGCCCTATCGCGGCAATGGCTACTATTAATAAACCCACCCGTACCAGTAAATCATTACGTTGATTGCGAGTACGCACTTTTTCTTGCTTCATACTGCTATTTTCTGCCAAATGATGCGTGGATGGATTGGCATGAATGGCGCCAGTATGAGCGATAAAATGACCATCGGTATCACCTATCCTCATACTTTCTACATCAGTATTTCCAATATCTTTTTTATCTGCTGTATGAGCATTTTGTCTATAAGCGGCTGTCGCTGCGGCGATCGTACTGGTATCTATATGAGAATTTTTCCGTCCATCCAAGGAGGTGTCACGCACTGGTACGCTATCAATATCTGCGGCGATGTGTGGGTGTGCTTCTGATGCGCTATTGACGTTTTGAGGAGCAGTAATAATAGGTGCTGACCACATCGGTAAATACTGACGCAGTGCCGCCTGCTCTCCCTGCAAAAACGCTGGCAAAAACTGTCCGTTTGCCAATACTGTCAGCTCACGATAAGCCAGTGGTGCGGCATTGATGAGCAGCTGTAACGTAGCAGACTCATCAATATGATGGGTGGCAGACAGCTCTCGGATCATAAGTTGTTGTACACTTTTATCTTGCCACAGTTGTTCGAACAGTGAACTTTCTGTGGCTCTATCAACCATCACTTGCTCGGCGCGGATAAATTGTGAATACACTTGCGGCAAGGCGAGACGTGATGCCAAGATGGCATAAAACTGCTCCAATAAGCTGATGTAAGCCACACTATCATGACTATTGCGCTCACCTATGACAGCTGGCGTTACGGTCTTTTCTAATTGGTCGATAATACTCATAAATTACTGCCTCTTTCGGCCTTTATTTTAAATTTACCAACGCATGAAACGTTTATTTTACTTGTCGTTAGCATCTGTATGCTTGGATACCGCTCTCATTTAACCCGCCATTACCGTCAAGATACGAAGCATTACTCAATTTGCCTGACAGCCTGCTATATTATTCACTATAAAAGCATATAAATGCACTATTTTGTCACATAATAAGTTTTTGCATTGTCATAACTACTGTTAGTATTACTTTATTATAAATAGCTCATGCTTAATAATTGCTTGTCAGTCCTATTTAGTTTGCACTCAGCCATAATGCGTAGGCTTTGAACATTGTTATTCATCACCTTGTCACATATCAGGCGCAGCCTAAGGATTTTCCTTTGTTCAATCATACGACCCTTATTATTATTATCACGGTTATTGTCAGCTTAGTGGCATGGCAAAACAAAACAGTATTTAATCGACTTATTTTTTATCCGCCAGCGGTAAATAATGGGCAGTGGGATCGTTTTGTCACGCATGGCTTTATTCATGCCGATAGCATGCACCTGCTCTTTAATATGTTTACTTTATACTTTTTCGGTCGTGCTATTGAAGGACTGTATCAGCCGTTCTTATTTGGCTATGGTTTTGTGGTCTTTTACGTATTGGCCATTATCATTGCGATGATTCCAAGCTACCTCAAGAATAAAAACAATGCGAGCTATCTAAGCCTTGGCGCGTCAGGCGGTGTATCAGCCGTATTGTTTGCTTTTATTTTGCTGGCACCGTGGGAAAAAATCTACCTATTCGCGATTGTTCCTATACCTGCGATATTATTCGCCGTCGCTTATATCGCTTATAGTATCTATGCAGACAAACGGGGCGGCTCTAATATCAATCATATGGCGCATATGTGGGGCGGCGCGTTTGGGGTTATTGCCACGATTATTTTAGAACCGCAAGTCCTACCGCATTTTATCAATGCGCTATTATCACCTGGGCTTTAAATTTAGTAATAAAGCTCAGCAATAAAGCTCAGTGGTAAAAATTGAAATAAAACTCAGCAATAAAAAGTGAAATGAGTGCTTGGTTTATGATGGCAGTTTAAGTAACTAAGCAATGATTAACGTCGCGTTATGTTTTGCACAAACTTATACTTAACAAACTATTTAAGAATTTGATAATTATTATGATGATAGATGTTATCGGTGATATTCACGGCTACGCAGACAAGTTAATTGGTTTATTAGAGCAGCTAGGTTACGTTCATAATGGCACGTACTTTGTACCGCCAGTAGGGCATCGGGCGTTATTTATCGGTGACTTGATTGACCGAGGACCACAGCAATTGGCTACCTTAGAGATTGTTTTTGCCATGTTAGATGCTAACGTGGCAGATGCGATAATGGGTAATCATGAATATAACGCCCTCGCCTTTGGCACACTTGACCCTGATAACTCCAGCCAATATCTGCGCTCGCACAATGACATACATACGCGCCAACATGCCGCATTTTTAGCCGAAATAGCTTTTGGCTCAGAGCGTCATCAATATTGGCTTAATCGGTTGTATGAGCTGCCTTTATGGATTGAAACAGACGACGCTTGTTTTGTTCATGCCTGCTGGGATGTCGATAGTATGGCGGTATTGCAGCCACTATTGACTGACGATAACTGTTTAACGCCGCACGGGCTAGTCGCCACTGCCAAAGAAAACACGGCGCCATTTGACGCGCTAGAGCGGGTATTAAAAGGTGTAGAAACATCATTACCCGACGGCATGGTCATGGTCGATAAAGAAGGCACTGAGCGCAAGCGCGTGCGAGTATGCTGGTGGCTTGACGGACTGAATAAGCGCCGTCTTTACGAGGTGGCGCGTGCGCCTGCATCAGCATTGGCTCAGATTCCAAAAGAGGTGTTGGCTGAAAATATTGATTTCGCTCTGAAAACGAATAAAGCGGTATTTGTCGGTCATTATTGGTTAACTGGCACGCCTGAGCCACTGAGTTCACAAGTTGCCTGTACTGATTATTCAGTGGCGGTAGACAGCGGATATCTGACTTGTTATCAGCTCAATACTGAGCAACCATTGCCACTAAAAGCCAGTAACTTTCTCCAATATCGCCATGATAAAACGGTAAACCCCAATCCATAAAATTGGTACTATTGCCCCCGCTTTCTTATTAAAAATCAAACTTGGCTTTACGAAGGCAACAAAACTTTTGTATGATGGTCTTTTTGAGGATATCAAAGCATGAGCACCACAACAGCTACTGTTAACACGATGGATCACAACAGCCCTATCTCCTCCCCTGCTGGTCAGCCGAAAGTTGGCATTATTATGGGATCACAATCTGATTGGGCAACCATGAGTGCGGCAGCGCAATTGCTCGCAGACTTTGATATCGCTTTTGATTGTGAAGTAGTGTCAGCACACCGCACCCCTGATAGATTGTTTGACTATGCAAAAAGTGCAAAAGATAACGGTCTACAAGTTATCATCGCTGGCGCTGGTGGTGCTGCTCATCTGCCTGGCATGTGTGCCAGTCAAACGCCGTTACCTGTGTTTGGTGTTCCTGTAAAGTCTTCTATGCTCAGCGGTTGGGATAGTCTCTTGTCTATCGTACAGATGCCTAAAGGCGTCGCAGTTGGCACATTAGCGATTGGCTCAGCAGGCGCTTACAATGCTGCTCTGCTTGCGATTCAAGTGTTAGCATTGAATGATGAGACTATTGCGGCTAAGCTGGACAATCTGCGCCAAATGCAAACTGATACCATCCTTGCTAGCCCAACGCCCGGCATCATCAATAGCTAATTACCTGTCTTTGATAGCGGTTCTTGAATCCCATTATTGAGACATAGCTGCTATTTACTTGATATTTATTTTTAGATGGGTTTTACTTAATACAAGGTGCATGTAATGCACCTTTTCCTATTTTAATAGATGACTTTTCGCCTTTTAATACACCCAAAATATTATTCATTTTTAACTCAAAGAGCCTGCCATGACTACAGCGAACGCTTACCCTGTTACCCAAACCATTCGTACCATCGGTATTTTAGGCGGTGGTCAGCTTGGTATGATGCTTGCCGAAGCAGCGATGCCACTGGGCTACCAATGTGTGTTTTTAGAAGACAGCGCTGACTGCCCTGCTAGCCTATACGGCCACGTCTTTCATAGCGATCAATTGGAAGACTTCATCGCCGCAGCAGACGTTTTCACCTTAGAGTTTGAAAACACACCAACGGCGACAGTTGAACAGCTGACTGATCTATCAAAATCAGGTAGCAAACAAGGCATGTTTCCGCCATTGATTGCGCTTGATATCGCTCAAGACCGCTTGAAAGAAAAGCAAATGTTCAATTCGCTTGATATTGCCACTGTACCCTTTATGGCTGTCAACTCTGAAGCGGATTTGCAGCAAGCCTGTCATGAATTAGGACTGCCTATCGTCCTAAAAACCAGCCGTGGTGGTTATGATGGCAAAGGTCAGTTCGTGATTAGACAAGACAGTGATATCAAGGCGGCATGGCAAGATCTCAAAGATGCAGTTACGGGTAAGGGCTCACTAACGCCAACGCCTGCACCTTTGATTGCAGAAGGTTTTATTAACTTTAGCCGCGAGCTTTCTATTATCGCCGCACGCGCACAAAATGGTCAGGTTCGTTGCTACGATTTGGTCGAAAACCATCATCATAATGGTATTTTAGCCAAGACCCAAGCGCCTGCCGTTGGCACCAGTCATTTATTCAAACAAGCAACCGATGCCATCACCAAAATCATGAACCATTTAGACTATGTTGGTGTGATGGCACTTGAGCTCTTTGTGACCAAAGATGCGCGTGGCCATGACACGCTACTCGCTAATGAAATTGCGCCGCGCGTACATAATTCAGGACATTGGAGCATTGAAGGCGCTGTCACTAGCCAGTTCGAAAACCACATTCGCGCCGTCGTCAATCTGCCATTAGGTGATACCGACAACGTGCATCCAGCGATTATGCTCAATGTCTTGGGTCAATATCCAGATATCAGCGCCGTACTAAATATCGATGGCGCACACTATCATAGCTACCATAAAGCAGAACGCGATGACCGCAAAATTGCGCATATTACCTTGATGCCAAACGACGTTGCCGACTTAGAGCCTGCTTTGGCCAAGCTCGTCGCTACGCTACCCAATAAAATGGGACTTGAGAAAAAACCATCTGCGATTGATAGCCAGCCAAAAGCGGCAGATGGTCTAACCACGACTGATACTGACACTGCTTTAGAGAATGCAGCAGTCAGTATTAAAGATAACCAGTCAAACAAAGCTATCAACACTAAGTCGAAAACAGAAAAGGCTAAAAAATAATGCAGATTTGGGTAGATGCCGATTCGGTGCCATTGATTGCCAAAGATTTGATTATCAAAACCGCTGAACGCACGCAAACCATGGCAATATTCGTCGCCAATCAGCCGATCAAACTGCGTAAGTCACCACTGCTTGTCATGACGGTGGTGCCATCAGGGTTCGATAAAGCCGATGATTATATCGTTGAGCAAATACAGCCAGGCGATCTGGCTATTACTAGCGACATTCCTTTGGCTAATGACATTTTGGACAAAGGTGGTATGGTCTTGACCTCTCGCGGCATGGTCTACGACAAAAATAATATCAAGCAAAAGCTCAATATGCGTGATTTCATGGATACCATGCGCGGTACTGGCGTGCTCGAACTACAAGAAATGAGTGGTCAAAAACCTTATGGCGATCGTGATAAAAAAGCTTTTGCTGATGGATTAAACAAGTTGGTACGCTAGTTTTCACCCGCTTTGTCTTTGATTTTTTGATCTTATCCACTTTGCAAACTGTATACACGCCATAACCAAACACTATGCAATCGGCACGCTTCATAACGAAGTGTGCCTTTTTTTCTTGATACGCTATAGTCAGTTTTTACAACAACGATAACGTATATAAGAATAGGAATGACAATGAAAATTTTAGTAATTGGGGCAAGTGGTCGAGTGGGAACGGATTTGGTCAAGCAGCTATTAGCGGATAACCATCAAGTTATTGGCACGACACGCCAAGAAGAAAAACTGTTTACCGATGACAATTATAGCCAACTCGATTTAGATATCACTGCCGAAAAAGAGGCTATACAAAAGCAAATTGATCAAGACATTGACGCTGTCTATTTCGTTGCAGGGTCTGGCGGTAAAGACGTCTTAGAAGTGGATTTACATGGGGCGGTCAAAACCATGCAAGCCGCAGAGGACAAAGGCATTAAGCGCTATATCATGCTTAGCACCGTCTTTTCATTAGACACCAGTAAATGGGACAATGCTGGTATTGCTGACCTAAAAGAATACTATATATGTAAGCATTATGCGGATCAGTGGTTAATTAATAACAGTAGCCTTGATTACACCATCTTTCAAGCAGGGGCGCTAAAAGAGCGCGAAGCAACTGGTAAAATCACTGTCAACGATGATAATGCTGGAGAAAATTCAATTGCCGATGTGGCGACTACTCTGGCAGCCGTCTTAAATGCCAATAATACCGTCAAGAAAGTCTTTAGTATGCATAACGGTGAGACTGCGATTGATGAAGCGATTGCACAGTTATAAGAATCAACTTTACAGCGATTAAAACGAAAAAAGCGAGTAAGCCTAATGGGTTACTCGCTTTTTTCTAATAGGCTTGTCAAATAAGTGGCAACTATATTAAGTCTATTAATAATCGACTAGGCCAAACCGCTCGGAAAAGAAATCACATCTTCTAAGCTATTCGCGCCTGTGATTACCATGAGTAATCTATCAATACCAACGGCGATACCGCTACAGGGAATTAAAGCATCAGATGCTGCTAATAAATGCTCATCGATTGGCATTTGTGGTAGGTTATGACGCTTACGCAGTTGATTGTCTCGCTCAAACCGTTCTCTTAACGCTTGTCCATCTGCTAGCTCATCATAAGCGTTGGCAATCTCAATACCATTGATATACAGCTCGAAACGTTTAGCGACTGTATTGCCCTCTTTATCAACCGCTGTTTTTGCCAGTGCCGCCGTGGCAGGCGGATATTCTATAATCAAGGTCGGTAAGTCATGACCCAAGTTTGGCTCGACCGCATGACTAAACAGCAAATCCAGCCAGCTTTGACGAACATCTGTTTCGCCATCTTCTGTGTTATCCAAGTCGCTATTAAAATCAAAACCTGTCAAACCCTTATCTTCTGCTACCGCTTGCAGAGCATCAAGGCTAGCTGTCAGCGGATGTATGCCGACAAAATCCATAAACGCATCAACATAGCGGTAATGACTCATCACCACTGAATGCCCATAAAGCGCCGCTAATAACTCACTCAGCTCAGCCGCCATATCATCCAGACTATAATTTGGCTGATACCACTCAAGCATGGTAAATTCGATATTATGGCGTACGCCTATTTCATTATCTCGAAATACGGAGCAAATTTGATATATAGGCACTTGCCAGCTGGCAAGTAAACGCTTCATTGCAAACTCAGGTGAAGTATGCAGATAATAAGTACAAGGTTTATCTTGGTAAGTCACTTGTGCGGCGACTGATTGTAAGAAAGTATCGGTATTACCAGCCTGCGATAGTAGCGGTGTTTGCACTTCAAGCACTTGATGCGTGGCGAAAAACTGACGAACGGTGCTCATCAATTGCGCACGCTGCTGAGCCATTGCCAATGTCATGGTCGGCGCATAGCTGGGTTTTGAAGGAGAATTACTTGCTTGGGTCATTATTATTTACTGCAATTTAAGGATAAGAATAAGTTCTCAGATGCTACTTTAGGGTTGAAGGCTGCCTAACTTTTACCACTGCCATTCGCGGCGTAAGTGATAATCTCGGCGCAACTGATCAAAGTCAGCACCCTTTATTTGACCGTCAGCCAGCTTGCTTCTTAGTACAGCATCATCGTGCATGATGTCGTAAAATTTCTGTAATCTGTCTGGATGTGCTTTTAGCTCAGACCAGAGGTAAGTATTAAGCGGCAGTAAACTATGCATGGACTGAACAGGTGCCACTGCCAATTTTTCACAGAGCGCGTCATAGATAATTTGCGTACCACGCAGCTTACCTTCGACCGTATAGCCTGCGATATGAGGGGTGGCGATAGCCAGTTTGGACAATAAACTCTCAGAAATCTCTGGTTCAAATTCAAACACATCGAGCACTACTTGGCGATCTGTGCGCTCAATATCTGCTTCTAAATCACGCGCATTAATGACTGGTCCTCGTGCACTGTTAATCAGCAAAGTATGCGCAGGCATCATGGCCAATGTATCTGCATCAATAAGATGCCGTGTTGGATAATTGCCGCCTCTAGGGTGCACATCACCCTTCTCGTCTGTCAGAGGTACATGCAAACTAACCACATCGCTTTGGCTAAGCACTTGCTCAAGGCTAGCATTATTCGTATTCGAGGTAGGCAGTAGTGGATCATAGCCTAGTACTTGCCAGCCTAAATCATTGGCATACTGAGCGAGCGTACTACCAATATTACCAAGTCCGATGATGCCCAATGTTAATGGCTTCGTGGATTGCTGCCAATAGTGCGGACGCAACGTCAAAATCGCCGTCAATACATACTGCGCGACAGAATGTTTACTACATCCAGCCGCATTGGCGAAAGTGATATTTCGCGCCGCCAAATAGTCTTGATCGACATGATCGGTACCGATAGTCGCCGAACCGACAAATTTTACGCTGTTATTATTGGCTAGCAATGCCTCGCCTACTGGCGTCACCGAGCGTATCAACAGCACATCAGGTTGTAATTCTGAGAGCAACTGCGCATTGATATCGCGTCCAGTGACGGTGATTATATTGACCGTCTGCTCAGGCACCTGTCCAAGCATCGAAGCATTAAAAAACGCATCCAAGCTTGCGATATTGCTATCGGCCACGATAGTAATGCTGTCAATAGAGTTCGCTCTATTTTGCATAGCGCTTGCAGTATTCTTATTTAACATGACTATGTGCCTCTACTCTGAGTCATTGACTGGTGGCAACGTTTGGTTGTCAGACAATACCAAATCCTGCGGGGCAAATATCTCATTTTTATGCTGCGATATCCATTCTCGCCATACCGCCAATCCGATGGCTAGCACCACAGGACCGATAAACAAACCAACAAAGCCAAAAGCCGTTAGACCACCTAATACACCAATAAAAATAATAATAAAAGGGATTTTGGTCGCGCCACTAATCACAATAGGACGGATGAGATTGTCAACCCAGCTGATAACCAAAGTGCCCCATAGTGCCAAGCCAATCCCTTCTACAGTATGACCTTGGCTTAACAACCAAATGGATACACCGCCCCACACAAATGGCGTGCCGAACGGAATCAGGGCGATAATAAAGGTTACGATAGTGAGTAAGATAGGACTTGGTGCACCAGCGAAGTAGTAACCCACACCTGCGAGCAGTGCTTGTGCCAATGCCGTCAAACCAATGCCATAAACCACCGCACGCGTGGTCGTACCCACAGAATCAATATAACCATCGATGCGATTGCCAATGATATTACGCAGTGCTTGACGAATTTGGCGCACCAAACTGGTACCATCACGATAAAAGAAAAACAACGTCATCAGCGCCATACCTAACTTGGCAAGACCGCTAAACACCACATCAAATGCTACTTTGCCATAATATAAATGTGACTGTACCCAGATACGAAACGCCTCTAACGTCCCTTCTGGGTTTTTATTGATTCTCCACAGCACATCTTTCACTTGCTGACCGATGATAGGCATATCTTTAATAGAATCAGGCACATCTAAATAGCCCACTTTTATACGATAAATCAAGTTACTGATTAGGCTCAAGGCTTCTTGCTGTAGAATAAAAACACCGATAACCAGTGGCACACCTATCATTAAGGAGATACTCACCGTCATAATAGCAGCGCTAAAATTAGGACTCAGCTTTACTTTTTCGTAAAAAAAGTTATAAATAGGAAAGGTAACATACGCTAAAATCGCCGCCCATAATGCGGGTACAATAAAAAATTGTACCACTTGAAAACACAGTACGAACAGCACCACCAACAGAGTAATAGCCAATAAGCGCTGAATAATAAATTCTTTTGTCCAATTTTCAATCATAGCGTATAAACCAAGAGCAGACAGCGAAGATCTATCGCGACCTTGCTGGCAAGTTTATAAATGTGTGATGAATATCAACTCACAGACGGTGCCCATAAAAAGACCCTGTCCATTAGCGGTATTCATTAGCGAGGGGTGTAAACAATCAGTACCAGTAAACCTGCTTTGAGAGCATCAAATCGTAGCATACCGTAACATACTTACGGACGATAGTTTTGACTAACGCAAGATAAATATCAAGCGATTATCACGGCTTATTATGCCGCAAAATACGATAATGATATAACGATATGTTGTAATCTTTACTTACAACTTTCTCTGTATAAGCTTACTAGGGCGTGTCTTCAATTGGTTAAGCCATAAATAATAGTTACAATACCGCATCTATTGAGACGCTGCGAGAAGTACAAGTCATGGCAAGAACAGCACTAACAGATACGCTTTGGGATCAACTTCAATCAACGATGACACAGCATGGCTGCTATCAAACTCAAAACAGTCGAGAGGTCATGGAAGCCATACTGTGGAAGCTACGCACAGGTGCGCCTTGGCGTGACA
>NZ_CAJGZQ010000033.1 GCF_904846185.1 Psychrobacter immobilis
CTGATCTAAATCCTATCGAGAATAAGTGGGCACAGGCTAAATTTCTACGCCAAGGATGGATGGAAAATAATCTGCCTAAACTATTTCATGATATGGGCTGTATCGATTTTATATTAAACTGACTATACTAATATACTCATTACTAGTCTTATCAGTTTTTAACAACCTTTTGTAATAGCTACTTTGATACCCTTTATCTCTTAAAAACAGAAAAAAAGCAAATAAAATTGCTGAAATTACGATTGATCCTATAGAGGTATACCATGCTTTTATTATAAAAACTTTTTCAACAGGTATATCAAAAAAATATTTTAAAAATTCTAAACTTGCCATGGATAGTGATAAAAAGCTGAAAGAGCTAAAGCTCAATACTAAAAAAACCATAACTATTAAAAGCATGAATGTATAAAGTTTATTTGAAAAATCCTCAAAAACATAAAAATTATTATGAAAATCAAGAATAACATCATCAATTTGGCGGTACTCATCTAAGGAATCAGTATATTCTTTATTAGTAGCAACATTTTCACTTTTAAGGCCTCTCTCTTCTATTTGTCTCATGCAATAATAATCTTCAAACTTCACAAATACACCCTCTAAATATTTTTATATTTAATATATATATCAAACCAAACTGTTTGAATAGTCTACGCAAAAAACTATATAAAATCATCTATCTCTCTTTTCTCATAACAAAAACCCCCGCATCATCACGATACGGGGGTTTTTTGTCTTACGTATAAAGCTTCTAATTTTAAAAGCTTGTATACTCAAGATTAGGTCAATTGAGCAACGTTAATTTTGTCGGCTTCTTCAGTATAAGAATCCATACGATCGAAGTTCATGTACTGATACACTTCCTCGCCCATGCTATCAAGCATACCAGCGTACTGCTGATATTCTTCGTTGGTTGGCAACTTACCAAGTACCGCTGCTACGGCTGCAAGCTCTGCAGAAGCTAGGTATACGTTAGCGCCTTGACCTAGACGGTTCGGGAAGTTACGAGTTGACGTCGATACCGCCGTAGACTTCGGTGCGATACGTGCTTGGTTACCCATACATAGTGAACAACCTGGCATCTCAGTACGAGCGCCGGCTTGAGCGTAGATGTTGTAGTAACCTTCTTCCATCAACTGACGCGCATCCATCTTAGTAGGTGGTGCAATCCATAGACGAGTTTTCAAACTACCTGCTGGGACATCTTGTAGCAATTTACCAGCAGCGCGGAAATGACCAATGTTGGTCATACATGAACCAATGAATACTTCATCAATGGTATCACCGGCGACATCAGCCAACGTTTTTGCATCGTCTGGATCGTTCGGGCAGCAAAGGATAGGCTCTTTGATGGTGCTCATATCGATAGTCATGTCGATAGCGTATTCTGCATCAGCATCAGCACGCAATAAACTTGGGTTCGCTAGCCATTCTTGCATATGCTCGATACGACGGCTGATAGTACGCGCATCGCCATAGCCTTCTGAGATCATCCACTTAAGTAGCGTGATGTTTGAGTTTAAGTACTCAGTCACTGACGCTTCAGACAAAGTGATGGTACAACCAGCAGCACTACGCTCAGCTGAGGCATCAGATAACTCAAATGCTTGCTCAGCGGTCAAGTCTTCTAGACCTTCGATTTCAAGAATACGACCATTAAACTCGTTGATTTTGCCTTTCTTATCAACGGTCAATAGACCTTCTTTAATCGCTTGATAAGGAATCGCATGGACCAAGTCACGTAGAGTGATACCAGGCTGACGTTCGCCAACGAAGCGGACACGGACAGATTCAGGCATATCAAGTGGCATAACACCAGTCGCTGCAGCGAATGCTACTAGACCAGAACCGGCTGGGAATGAGATACCCATTGGGAAACGCGTATGCGAGTCACCACCAGTACCAACGGTATCTGGCAATAGCATACGGTTCAACCAGCTATGAATGATACCATCACCAGGACGTAAGCTTACGCCGCCACGGTTCATGATAAAGTCAGGTAGTGTGTGCTGAGTTTCAACGTCAACTGGCTTTGGATAAGCGGCAGTATGACAGAATGACTGCATTACTAAGTCTGCTTGGAAACCTAGGCAAGCCAAATCTTTTAGCTCATCACGAGTCATCGGACCAGTCGTATCCTGACTGCCGACTGTGGTCATTTTAGGCTCACAGTACATGCCCGGACGTACGCCTGTCAGGCCACAAGCTTTGCCAACCATTTTTTGCGCTAGGGTAAAGCCTTTACCCGTATCAACTGGCTCTTCTGGCTTAGCAAAGATATCTGAATGTCCAAGACCCATGTACGCGCGAGCACGATTGGTCAAACCACGACCAACGATCAATGGAATACGACCGCCAGCACGAACTTCATCAAGCAATGTTGGTGAGTTCAATTTGAACGTAGACAGCACTTCATCTGAATCATGCTTAGTGATTTTGCCTTCATACGGATAGATGTCAAACACATCACCCATGTTTAAGTTATCAACGGCTACTTTTTCGATGGGCAATGCGCCAGAATCTTCCATGGTGTTAAAGAAGATAGGTGCAATATTGTTACCAAGTACTAAACCGCCACCACGTTTGTTCGGCACGTTAGGGATATCATCGCCCATCAGCCACAATACTGAGTTGGTCGCAGACTTACGGCTAGAGCCTGTACCTACCACGTCACCAACATAAGCGAGTGGATGGCCTTTTTCTTTTAACGCTTCGATTTGCTTCATTGGACCGACAACGCCCTCTTCGTCAGCAGTGATGCCGTCGCGAGAGTTTTTGTGCATAGCCAATGAATGCAATGGGATATCAGGGCGGCTCCACGCATCTTGCGCAGGCGACAAGTCATCGGTGTTGGTTTCGCCAGTCACTTTAAACGTCGTGTAAGTGGTTTTTTCTGGTACAGCATCACGGTTCAAGAACCATTCAGCGTCAGCCCAAGATTGAACCACTTCTTTAGCGATAGCATTGCCCGCTTCTGCTTTTTCAGTCACGTCATTGAACGCGTCAAACACCAGTAACGTCTTTTTCAACGCTTCAGCAGCATCTTGTGCTACTTCCGCGTCATCCAGTGCCGCAACCAATGGTTGAACGTTGTAGCCACCTTGCATCGTGCCTAGGATTTGAACGGCTTTTTGCTTGCTAATAAGTGGTGAAGAGGTTTCACCCTTAAGGATCGCTGCTAAAAACGCTGCTTTAACGTAAGCCGCTTGGTCAACGCCAGCAGGAATACGGTTTTCTAGCAGGTTCATCAAGAACGCATCTTCGCCTGCTGGTGGATTCTTTAGTAGTTCAACCAACTCTGCTACTTGTTTTTCATTCAGTGGTAGCGGAACCGTTCCTAGCTCAGCACGTTCTTCGACATGTTTACGATAAGCTTCTAACACAATAGTCGTCCTCGTCAGTTGGGAGTATTAGTACATTACGTGGGTAGTCAGCATGACCGCCTGCGTCTATATACTAGATGGAATAATTATTGGTGCAATCATAGCTTAAAACGCCCTAAATGTTAATGGCTCAGCCTTTAAAAGGCTCATAAAGCGGTTATAAAGGGCTCATATTGAACATTTATTATATAAATAGTACCATCAACAATATGATTGAGCAGCCTTTCACAATCGATATACAGCTTGTCATTTTAGTCAAACACCGCTCGGTTTATGATTAAATAAAGACGCTGTGACTGCTAGACGCTTTGTAGGATATTATTTGATAAAATATCATCTTGATACGATAGCTTAGAGAAAATATCACTTAGAAAAATAACGCTTGAAAAAACAGCTTTTATTAACCATATACTAAACGAATAAACATTAAGGATGATGATATGGATAGTAGTGCAATGGAAAACAAAAATAGAGAAAACAGCGATATGGAAAACAACCATATAAAGAGCAACTCTAATTATCAAAACGGTCTGAAAGTTCGCACCGAAGTAATGGGTGAGGCACATGTCAAACGCTCGCTTGACAGCACGACTGGATTTACCCAACCATTACAAGACTGGATTATCGAACACGCTTGGGGCAGCACATGGCAAGATGACTCAGTATTGCCACGCAAATACCGCTCATTAATCACCATTGCTTTTTTAATTGCACAAAAAAGCCCGACTGAGCTAAAAGGGCACATTCGAGGTGCCATCAATAATGGCGCAAGTGTCGCTGAGATTCGAGAAATATTAATGCACAGCTTGCCTTATTGCGGGGCACCTGCCACCCAAGAAGCGTTTCGTGCTGCCATAGAAATCCTGAATGAGTTGGATATTGATATAGATATTTAAAACTATGGTTGCGAGACAAACCATAGTAGCCTTAATGATCCACCTCAAAATGATCAGTTAAACATTATTCATTGAAAATTAGCCCCTAAGTTTCTGCTATAATATCCTCACTCACAACACATTCTAATAATTCCATAAACCCTTATACTATAAAGGGTTAAGAGATACTTTATTATGACAACTGCCGTACAAACACATGTGCCTGCTGCTAAGGTCAAACCTAAAAAAGCCATTCAAGGCGAAAAGCTACGTGGCTACGATAAAGTTGCCCGTATCCCAATTAAAGTGATTCCGACCATCGAGGCCAAGAAAAAGCCAGATTGGATTCGGGTTAAAATGTCCTCGCCTGCTGAAGTGGCTCGTATCAAAGCCACCTTGCGTGAGCAAAAGCTCTATACCGTTTGTGAGGAAGCGGCCTGCCCTAACCTGCCGCAGTGCTTCGCTGATGGCACCGCGACCTTTATGATTATGGGTGATATCTGTACCCGTCGCTGTCCGTTCTGTGACGTCGGTCATGGTCGTCCTAATGAGCTAGATGCAGATGAGCCGCGCCACACTGCCGAGACTATTTTAGGTTTGCAGCTTAAGTATGCGGTAATCACCTCTGTGGATCGTGACGATCTAAAAGATGGCGGCGCGATGCATTTCGTAGAAGTATTGAATGAGTCGCGTGCGCTAAGCCCAAACTGCTTAATTGAGATTTTGGTGCCTGATTTCCGTGGTCGTATGGATATCGCGCTAGACTTGTTAACTGAAACACCGCCAGATGTCTTTAACCATAACATCGAAACCGTGCCTCGTTTATATAAAGCCTTCCGTCCAGGTTCTGACTATCAGCATTCGTTAGATTTGCTCAAACTCTATAAAGAGCGTCGCCCTGATATCGCGACCAAGTGCGGTTTTATGGTTGGCCTTGGTGAGACCGAAGAAGAAATCTACGCATTGCTTGATGATCTAAAAGCGCACAATGTGGATATGATTACGGTTGGTCAGTATCTGCAACCTAGTAAAAACCACGCGCCTGTCGATCGTTATGTCCATCCAGACGAGTTCCAGCGTTATATGGATTATGGTAAAAAAATCGGCTTCTTTAACATTTGGGCAGGCCCAATGGTACGCTCAAGCTATTTTGCCGATCGTCAATATTACGGTGAAGACTGCCCTGCACCGATTCGTAGCAAAAAAGCATTGGCAGCAGAAGGCAAACTTGGCTGCTAAGTGTCGGGGTTTAATGAGCTAATACTTAAAAATTAAGTTGAGCATGTAAAAAGGGTGAAGAACATTTTATGTTATTCACCCTTTTTTTAGCTTTAGTAGATTTTTAAAACCTTCAACCGCAACGTCTTAAATGGTTAAAGTAGGCGTTGGCTCGCCACTGTTTCTAGTATTAAGGATGGCGATAGCAATAACGATCATGCCACCCACTAGACCAGTCGTTATTCCAGGATAGATTAACAGCAAAGCTCCGATTGCCAAAATAACGCGTGTTACTGGGCTCATATCGCTTTTAAAATAACCCTCTAATGCTGCACTAAGTGCGATAACACCCGTAATTGACGTCAATACTACCGTGATAATATCGATAATAGGTGGTAGCGGGAAGTCCTTAGCAGTTACCGCAAGCCCAGTAGGATCAATCATTAACATCGCTGGACTATAGATAAACATAAACGGCACGATAAATCCGGCGAGTGCCAGTTTGAGCGATAAAAATCCTGTCTTCATCGGATCGCCACCAGATATGCCCGCACCAGCAAAGGCGGCTAGACACACAGGCGGTGTAATATTGGCAAAAATACCAAAGTAAAAAACAAACATGTGCGCTGATAAAATTGGAATATCAAAACCAGCTAAGGCTGGTGCTGCCATCGTTGCTGTAATAATATAGGCAGGAATAGACGGCAGTCCCATGCCCAATACCATCGAGGCAAGCATGGTCAAAATGAGTGTGAAAAATAACGATCCTGCACCAAGTGTGACAATTGATGAGGTCATCACCGTTCCAAAGCTGGTTAGACTCACGACTCCGATGATAATACCGACGACTGCACAAGCAGCCATTACCGCGAGCGACTGGCGTGCACCATCTTCTAATGCACCCAAAATGTCAGAGAAACCCATTCTGGTCTCTTTACGCAGCATACTAACCACGACAGTAAAACCAATGGTATAAGCCGCTGCATAACCAACGGGCACATTTCTGATCAATAAGAAAATCAAAAATACAATCGGTAGCAGCATATGACCGCGGGCTTTTAATACTTCTTTCACGGCTGGCAAGCTTTCTTTAGCGATACCTTTTAGATCACGACGACCAGCGCGAAAATGCACCTGTGCAATGACGCCCAGATAATACAATATCGCTGGCAATAAGGCCGCCAACGCAATTGTGCTATACGGCAAGCCTGTTGTCTCCGCCATAATAAAGGCACTCGCGCCCATAATCGGCGGTAATATTTGCCCGCCAACAGAGGCACTCGCCTCAACGGCACCCGCAAAATCTTTGTGATAACCAACCTTTTTCATCAACGGAATGGTAAAAGCACCAGTACTGACCACGTTTGACAAAGCAGAGCCATTAATACTGCCCATAAAACCACTAGAGATGACCGCCACTTTTGCCGGACCACCTTTTTTATGACCCGCAATTGCCAATGCCAAATCATTAAACAGCTGTCCCATTCCCGAGCGCGCTAAGAATGCACCAAAAAGAATGAATAAAAAGATAAAAGTGACCGATGCACCAATCGCAACAGAATATAAACCTTCCGTTTTTAAGAATAATTGACCAAAAATATCACCCATATCATAAGGACGAGTCAGTAACCGGTCTGGCATAAAATCCAAATGGCTGACAAACGGATACGCCAAGAATATCCCTGCCAATATCGGTAAAATCCAACCTGTGATACGGCGACTACCTTCTAATACGCAGACCACCGTAATCAGCGAAAATATCACATCCATCTGATTGGCCATACCGCCACGCGAGGTCACGATATCTTGATATTCATATATCAGATAAGCCATCCCAGACAATGACAGGGCAAACCATATCCAGTCATACCATGCGACGCGCTGACGGCTGCTTTTTTTGCTCGCTGGGAAAATTAAGAAAATTAAGGCAAAACCAATGCCCACGTGTACAGAGCGCTGTAGCAGCGCTGGCATGGGATTAAAGGTGATATATAAATGAAACAGTGAATATAAAATGCAAAGTCCAGCGATAAAATACTTCACTGGTCCTTGAGTGATGTGCCTTGTGATGGATTCTCTATCATACTTTTCTAATATGGCTTTTTTGTGGGCTTGCGCCTCGAGTTCAGCGTCGACCTGAGTATCAGCATCCGTGTTGGAATGTATAAGCAAGTCGTTATTGATATGGTTATCTGACATCGTTGTCACATTATTGTGATCCATCACTTGGGAGTTCATGACACAAATCCTTGTTAAATCTATCAATGAAACCATACGTTTTCGGCATGATCGTTACTTCAGAATAGTCTGGCACCCAGCGATGAATGAGCATCTGGTAGTTACCATAGTCAATCTCACCTTTGGTAAGCCGTGAGACCACCCAATTAAGCTTAGGCAATTTCTCATTGATTTGATAACCCAGATAGCCAGGTTTTTGTATCGTAGCAAGCGCTTCGGTTGAGGGTGTACCCGCCCCAAAAGCTTCAAAATAAGTGGTTGTCAGTAGCAATTCAGCGTCTTCTGTACTGCTGCCGTCTATACGTTGGTATTGCTCTTCCCACCATTGTTTTTCTACAGAGTGTATCCAACGCAGTTGAAAATTTGGCTCGACAAAGTAGCACACTTTATCATTAGCACCGTCAACGCCTGCGACACGCACTTCCACCACAGGCTGACGGACAAAGAGATGCCATAGCGTAACAAAAACCAGCGCGGCAATGCCTGCCACGCCAATTAATAACCCTAATCGCTTATTTAGCTGCTTGCTCATCATAGTACTTTTTAGCGCCAGGATGAATAGGAGCAACCATACCTTCACGAGCGGTTGCTAAGCTAATATCATTGGCTGCTTGGTGCGCTGTTTTTAGACCGTCTAAATTGTCAAATAACGCTTTGGTCAGCTTGTAACCATCTGCTTCAGACAAATCAGAGCTAACCAATAGAGCATTCATGATTGCTGCGGTTGGAATCGCGGCGTCATTGCCATAAGTGCCAGCAGGAATCTCAAAAGTCTTAAAGTAAGGCTTAGTCGCAATGATTTCTTTTAGCTTTTCTTGATTGATGGTGATCAACTGTAAGTCTAAGCCCTGCTCTAGCTCCATCAATGAAGAGTTTGGCAGACCACTACTAAAGAAAGCCGCTTCAATTTTACCCGCTTTCATACCGTCCGCTGCTTCCGCAAAGCCTAAATAGTCAACGGTCACATCATCATATGTGATACCAAACCCTTCCAATAGCGTCCGAGCATTTACTTCTGTGCCAGAGCCTTGATCGCCCACAGCGATGCGCTTACCACGTAGGTCTTCAATATTTTTGATGCCAGATTTTTTGGTAGTGACAATTTGCACCACATTAGGATACAAAACTGCAATCTGTTGGATGTTGGTTATCGGCTTATCAAAGTTGTTTTTGCCTTCGATCGCATCAGTGACCACATCACTGAGCGCCAGCACCATATCGACCTTACCTTGGGTTAATAGGTTGACGTTTTCGACTGAAGCGCCAGTGGTTTGCGTTTTTGAGTTGACCCCAAAAGTTTTGACATAAACCTCTGATAATGAAGTGCCGATGATGTTATAAGGGCCAGATGCTCCGCCAGTGGCGATGGTAAGAAACTTGGTGTCAAGCTTGTCGGCGGCAGTGTCAGTAGCAGCGCTATCTGTTGCCGTACTGTCTGTACTTTCTGAACTTGGTGATGAGCATGCCGTCAGACCTAAAGTGGCGCTTAACATTGCTGATAAAAGTAACGGGGATTTTAGAGAGTTGAGCATTGAATTCATCCTTGAAATAATCGAGTTAATACACTTAACGACATCAATATATCAATAGTGATGCGTTACAGACCTGTAATAATATAGCAATTCTTGCTATAAATAAACTGCCATCCAGATTCCCTCTACACTCACACTTTATATGCGAAGCTATTTAAGTGAAGGCGCAGCAGTTCTTGTAATGAATCAATAGCCAAATATAGTTTTGCTATGCGGAACAATGTTTCATAATATAATTCATTTAACCAAAGTCTGTGTCTATTGTAAACCTTTATAATCATCTAAATATAAACGAGGTCATTTGACCAAAAAATACTGATATAAAATGACTAGATGGTAGCTCTTAATGCACTTTTACCATACTGTAGGATTGATTATATTTTATATATAAACCCTAAGCGGTTATCTTGTAAGGCAGCTCACTTAAAGTAGATCCCGTCTAAATTTATAAATTCGTCACCACATATCTTGGCAACGTTATCTGTTACTCTAAAATAGGGAAAAACTTTATGACAATATCTAGTGTAGAAAAGTCAGCGGCAGTATCGGTATCGGTATCTGCCGATATCGCCATCATTGGCGGTAGTGGTCTTTATCAGATGCAAGATTTAACCAATAAACGCAGTGTCAGCATATCGACGCCTTACGGCAAACCCTCTGATGACATTGTCTTAGGTGAATTAAATGGCGTAAAGGTCGCTTTTCTAACTCGTCATGGTCAAGGTAACAAATTCACCCCTTCCGAATTGCCTTATCGTGCCAATATTTATGCCCTCAAAACTTTGGGCGTACGTTACGTCATTTCGGTATCGGCAGTGGGCTCATTAAGAGAAGCGCTTAAGCCCTTAGATATGGTCATTCCCGATCAAATGATCGATATGACTAAGCATCGAAAAAGTAGTTTCTTTGGGGAAGGTGCAGTGGCACACGTCGCGATGGCTGATCCTTTATGTCCTAAAGTCGCGGATATTCTAACGCGTGCTTATGTTCATGCGCAGATAGCCGAAGGTCAATGTCATGCAAAAGCCACTTATATCTGTATCGAAGGGCCGCAGTTCTCAACTCGTGCAGAATCCAACTGGTATCGGCAGATGCAAGCGGACATCATCGGTATGACCAATATGCCAGAGGCCAAGCTTGCACGTGAAGCGAGTATGGCTTACGCAACGCTCGCATTGGTCACAGACTTTGATAGTTGGCACCCTACCGAAGAAGCCGTTAGTGCAGACTATGCGATTCAAAATTTAATGAAAAATGCTGAAAATGCTCAAGCAGTGATTAAGCAAGCGGTCGCCCTACTCGCTGTAGAACAGCCCGACTCTATTGCCCATACGGCTTTAGCTCAAGCGTTAGTCACACCAGTAGAGGCGATGAGTGAAGAGACTAAAACCAGACTTTCAGCATTACTGCCTTAGCCATACCAGTTTATGATTACCAAAAAGCCATCGAACTATAATCAACCTAATAGGGTCAACAAAATAGTTTGATGACTTTTTAACACCTAAAAACCTCGAATGATAAGGCATTCTCAATTCTTAATAACTTTATAACCATCAAGCCAGCCATTTGGCAAGTAACACAAATCTTCAGGCTCATCGATATCAGGCAAAGGCGCTAACAACGCTACAGACCAGCTCAATTCTACCAAGCGCTGTTGAGTGACTTTCGCTACACTCGCCGTACTCCATTCGATAGTGCTAAATAAGCGAGCAGCAACTTGCTTAAAACCAAACAGCACATAACCACCATCAAAAGCGGGAATCATGACGCTATCTTGTGTTTCTAACTGCTGGGCAGCCTGTCGAATACGAATGGTTGTAAGACTCGGACAGTCCGTACCTATCAAGATAACGTGCTCGAAACGTGCTAATGCTTGCTGACTGGCGGTTAACATACGCAAACCCAAATCACCATCTGCTTGTGCTGACCATTGCAGCGAGTCAGGCAAATTAAGCGCTTGCCAGCATGGATCTGTCGGCGCAGGACTGACACATAGCTCAACCGTAAAGCCAGTAGCAACAGCTTGTTCAATGCTATGCAATAGCAGTTTATGCGCCATTTTCGCGGCACCTTCAATACCAAGAGCTGGCTGCAAACGCGTTTTTGCCATACCCTGTGCGGGGAATTTGGCAAAGAGAATAATACAAGTTTGTTGGTTTTGATTCATGGTAAGAGTTTGTTCATTTATTTATAATAACGCGCTTTGATATTATCAGCTGATACGTTGCGCCAATAATCAAAACGTAGATGCCACATCAAAATAATCGTCCGCCAAGTGCCATGCTGTTGCCAACGTCTTGCCGATGTGATGACTTTACTTTTTAAACAAGCAGGTTTAGCAATACCTTTTAACTGTTTGCAAAGCTCAATATCTTCCATTAAGGCTTGGTTAGGATAATTACCGATTCGCTCAAATAAAGACTGGCTAATAAAAATAGCTTGGTCGCCTGTCGCGATTCCGCTCAACCGTGAGCGCCAATTAATCATTTGACTGACCAATCGCAGTGTCGGTTGACGACTATCTATCCGCACATCAAAACGTCCCCACTCTGCCCGTTTCATCGCTTTAAAAACGCTATCGATAGCGTTAATTGGCAATTGCGTATCGGCATGCAAAAATAGTAATACATCGCTAGTTGCTAACGCTGCGCCTGTATTCATTTGCAGCGCGCGCCCTGCTTTAGACTCAGTCATTTGCCAATCAATTTTACGATCATTATCAGGCATTAACTCATCAATAAAACTGCGGATTATGCCAATAGAATCATCGTTTGAACCACCATCGACCAATATCACTTGCTGCGGGTTTGGATTTAGCTTGTTGATATTATCAAACAATAAAGGCAAATTATCTGCCTCATTGAGCACTGGAATAATAATAGAAACCGTCGCAATAGCCGTCATAGTTAGCAGTACTCTTACTTGTTATTACCATTATTTCTTATTAAGGCTCCAATTATAATTGGTATAGCCAATCTTCGTTTTACCCGCTTTTAGATCAGTGGTTTGCGACTTATTAAGCCCTAAAGACGAGCTGTAACGAGCCAAAAACCCTTCTAAATCATTAGTACCGCGCCAGTTAGTCTCAAAGTCTTCTTTATACCATTTAAAAATTGGTGATATCTCTAACGTATTACCTTTGAGACGGTTGCGACTGCTATCCGCGAGGAACTTACTCGTCACTTGCTCTAATTGCTTATCTAATTTACTGCCTGTAAAAGCATCATTTAATAGCGCAGGACAGCCGATGCTCGCACAATTTACAGCAAAGTGAATACGCGGTTCGTTGTAGCGTTTAGAGCCACGGATTAGATTGTGCTCGATGTCATCAAGCGATCGCTTCTTGCCTAATAGCGTGACAAAATCCTGTTTCCATGGCGAACCAAATATTCCACCAATATCTTTAATCGACTTGATGTTAGGATATTTGGTCAAAACCAGCTCTACCGTTCCAGCATTATAGACATTGATCAAAAATGCTAATTGCTCATCTTTGCTCCAACCATTAAACTCTGATTGACTGACTTTGCTAGTCGCCGCCATATAGCTATCAAGCTTGCTTTGATCCGCTTTCATACCGTTATAATTAACGACTGAGGCTTTGCCACCATTGGTCATAGTAACGTTTTTATTCAGTAAACTATCCCAAGTGCTATGATTAAAATCCGCATAACTTGCCATACTGGCTAACAGTATAGAAGTGGTCACTGCCGTTTTTATTAATAAACCACTGCTTAAAAAAAGACTTTTACTATTCAATCTTGGACTATTAGGTCTTCGGCTATTCAATACTGACATGAGTTACTCCATTTAAATCGATGATGTTTTTTCTATCGTCTGATCTGTTTTCTCTTCTTTTAGCGCACCACCGCAGCTACTTCCTTGCCCTGCCGTACAGCCATAGCAATGATCTGCAATGGCAATGTCATCGCCAGCAGGATTTTGCGTTAACAAATCGCTTAGATGCCGACGGGACTTGTTGGGCACTGGAATCTCTAATTGCTGGTTAAAGTCACAATCAAACAACTCTCCTAACCAATTAACACTGATGGTCGATCGGCACATGACTTCGGTTAAATTGGCAGCCACGTAATTGGCTTTGAGCAAATCCATATAGGGATGGAATTGGTTTTTAGCCAATAGCACCGCACCAAAACGCTGAATGGGCATATTGGTCAAGGCAAATAACTGATGAAATTCGATATCAAAATGCGCTTTTAACTCGCGCTTATAATCTGCTTCAAGCTGCTGTTGATTGGGTGGCAGCGTCGCACCTTGCGGATTATAGACAAGGTTCAGCGTGAGCTCTGACCCTTTCTTGCCGTAGCCAAGCGCATTGAGTTTATGCAATCCCAATATACTGTCATCAAATGCGCCTTTACCGCGCTGCTTATCAACATTTTCTAATGAATAACATGGCAGAGAAGCCACCACTTCGACCGCATTGTCTGCCAAAAACTGTGCCATGTCCTCAAAGCCTTCTTCCATCAGGATAGTCAGATTACAGCGATCAATTACTTTTACACCCGAAGCACGTGCGGCTGTGACCAGATACTTAAAGTCTTCATGCATCTCAGGCGCACCGCCCGTTAAATCAAGCGTCTCAATATTTTGTGCTTGTAAGACTTCTAGAATCAACTCAACCAACTCACGCGACATCATCTCTGTGCGGTAAGGACTGGCAGCCACATGACAATGCACACAAGACATATTGCATAAGTAACCCATATTGACCTGTAGCGTGGTTAACTCACGACGTTTGATCGCTGGGAAATCCGTGTGCTCGAGTAATTCGATAGTTGATTTCATAATGGTATAAAACCCCGTTGGTAGCACCTCTAAAGCAAAAATGATGACGCAAAAACAAAAGGTTAAAAAAGACAAATTCACACGCAAGCAATTGCTTTTTATGACTATTTCATAAAATTATCATCTCATTTTTAGCCTTATCACTTTACGATTTATCTAATTAATCATACCTGATTGTGAAACAATATTGACAACTAATATCGTGATTTTCATCTTTTATGCCAAATGAGCATGACGTCTCGTAGGATGTCATACAGCACTTGTCAATTTGGCTGTTAAGATATTATATTCAGCAGCTTTATAGATCGACCTTCTCATCCAATTGGCAATGCCACAGTTGTCAGTGCAAAACTCTTAAATAGCATTGACCGCACAAGGCTTTATCGCTAAATTGGTTGCAACATTCCTATCTTTTAAAACAACATTCACTGATAAAATATGAATACTTTTAGAATATAGAAAGCCCACCACGTACCAATGCTTATGACACACGGATGTAAGCATCAAATCACCTTTAAGGATAACGTAATGAATATGAGCACATTACTAAAACCAACTGTACTGAGCATTGGATTAATGAGTGTCATAGGTTGCACCACCATGCAGACCGCGCCCAAGGATATGAGCAACTCAGCAACTGTCTATTACAATGGCAACATCATCACGATGGAGGGCGATCAGCCACAAATGGCTGAAGCCTTAGTCACCCAAGCGGGCAAGATTGCCTATGTGGGCAATTTACAAGAGGCGCAATCGAAATATAAAAATGCCGCACAGATTAATCTACAAGATAAAACCTTATTACCCAGCTTTATCGATCCGCATAGTCATTTTGATATGGTGTCGAACACCATGGGTCAGGTCAATCTCAACCCGCCGCCCATCGGTCAAGTCGATAGTATTCCCAAAATGATGCAAACGCTAAAAGAGTATAAAGTGGACAATAACATTGCTGATGGCGACTGGATCTTTGGTTGGGGTTATGATGAAACTCAGCTCGCTGAGGGGCGTCATCCGACCAAAAGCGAAATTGATAAAGTATTGCCAAACAATCCAGTGTATTTACAACACACAAGTGGTCACATGGGCGTCGCAAACAGCAAGGCGCTGGCCATGATGAATATCACTGCTGACAGTAAAAATCCACCAGGCGGTAATATTGCTCGAATTAAAGGCTCTAATGAACCAAACGGTCTCGTACAAGAAACGGCGATGTATCCGTTCGTGCGCAATATGCTAGAAGTGTTAGCCCCGAATCAAGGCAAATTCTTTGAGCAGACGCAAGAGTATTATGCAAAGAATGGCATAACGACGGCACAAAATGGCTCAACGGCTCGAAACACCATTCAGTTTTTTCAAAAACAAGCCGATGCAGGTAAGCTCAAAATTGACTTGGTCGCACTGGCAGGAGTGAGTGACTTAGATGAGAATTTGGCTGATAAAAACTTCGTCTGGAAAACCTATAAAAACGGTTTTAAAGTACAGGGTACCAAAATCGTCGCAGATGGCTCGCCACAAGGCAAGACCGCCTATTTTAGCCAACCTTATCTCACACCAGTTCCAGATTGTGAAAAGGGCTGCCGCGGTCTACCAAGTGTCAGCCAAGATGAGCTGAACGAGATGTTTGTCAAAGCCTATGCTCGTGACAATCAGCTCTTTATCCATAATAATGGTGATGGCGCAACCGATATGCTCATCAAGGCACACGAGTATGCGGTCAAAAAGACTGGTCAAGCAGCTGATAAAGATCGCCGTACTGTGCCCATTCATGCTCAATTTGCCCGACCTGATCAGCTAGCCGCATTCAAAAAATACAATATGGTACCGTCCTTCTTTACCAACCATACTTACTTTTGGGGAGACGTACACGTTAAAAACTTAGGTAAAAAACGTGCCGACTTTTCAAGCCCGATCGCCACTGCTGATAGAATGGGACTTAAATACACCAATCACTCTGATGACACAGTGACACCTGTTGACCCGCTATTTACAGTCTGGTCAGCAGTCAATCGCACTTCGCGCTCAGGTAAAATCATTGGTAAAAATGAGCGAGCGACGCCGTATCAAGCGTTAAAAGCCATTACCAGCAATGCTGCTTATGAGTATTTTGAAGAGGACAGCAAAGGCACCTTGACGCCCGGAAAACTGGCTGATTTGGTTATCTTGGATGCCAACCCATTAACCATAGAGGCAAGCAAGCTCAAAGACATCAAAGTCATCACAACCATTAAAAAAGGTCAAACGATTTACCAACGTCCAGTACAATAGTTCATGGTAAGCGCCGTATAATAAGCCAAATTTTAGCAGGCGATTTCAAATCATCATGCCTGCTATTTATTAAGATGATGAACCATTAAAGCTATTTATTAAAAACATTCATTAAAACTGTTTAAGGAACCCTATATGAGTACCAACACCGATACAGGTAACGACCACATTCTCTCCTCCGATAATATTCATTACTTGCATCATAATTTTTTTGAACCAAGCCATGAAAACACAGCGGTAAAAGCCACGTTACTGATTGTCCACGGTATGGCAGAGCATAGCGGACGTTACGCAGACTTCGCTCAGTTTTTAGCGGATAATGGTATCGCAGTGGCAACTTATGACCATTTGGGACATGGAAAAACCGTCAAAACATCAGCCGATTTAGGTTTTTTTGGTGAAGATCATCCAGTACAGTCCCTGCTAAAAGACGTCATTGTCATGGCAGATAGCTTAAAAAACCGCCATCCTGACGTGCCGCACTTTGTAATGGGTCACTCTATGGGCTCGTTTATTGTGCGTAATGTCCTAAAGCACCATGCACACAATTTTACAGGTGCTATTTTGATGGGTACAGCAGATGCCAACCCCTTGACTAAAGTACTACTCCCAGTCAATAAAGTACTGGCAAAAGTAGCACCCAAAAAACCAAATGCAATGTTTGCCAAGGTGATGAATAAAGTCTTGAATAGTAAGCTTGAAGATCGCATCTCTTCATCAGAATTTGCATGGTTAACTGAAAATCCTGCCGCCATTGAAGCCTATGAAGCAGATCCTTTAACGGGCTTTGATTTCACCAATAATGGCTTTATGACATTATTCTTTCTGATGGAAACTGGCTTAAACAAAGGCTGGGCAATGACTATTCCAAAAAACTTCCCGATGCTATTTATCAGTGGCGAAGATGATCCTATTGGAGATATGGGTAACGGCATCCGCAAAATTGTCACGCGCTTAAACAAGCAAAATTTCAGTCAAGTAGATATCCAACTCTACCCAAACATGCGTCATGAGCCTTTGCATGAAAAAGACCACCAAACCGTTTATGAAGATATCTTAGAATGGATAGAAAGCCATAGCTCAGACAATTAACCGCAGCGCTCATCTCGGCGGTTAACTCGTTTGCTAAAAGTCGCCAAATTAGCGACAATACGGTAAGCAAGTTTTTACGCCAAGTCATGCGAGTTATTTAACGATAATATATGCTTTACCTTCCACTAACTTTAGGAACCTTTATGTCATTACAACAAACCATCGAACAAGCCTTTGAAAAACGTAACGAATACAGCCCAAGCACGATGCCACAGGACGTGCGTGATGCTATTAATCAAGTGCTTGAGCAACTAGATAACGGTACATTGCGCGTTGCAGAAAAAAAGGATGGCGAATGGGTCGTGAACCAGTGGGCAAAAAAAGCCGTTTTGCTCTCTTTTCGCTTAAACGACAACTATGTTCAGGCAGCGGGCGAACATGTGCAATTCTATGACAAAGTTCCGACTAAGTTTGCCAACTGGACCGAAGCACAGTTCAAAGAATCAGGCGTACGTGTTGTACCACCCGCTGTTGCTCGTAAAGGCTCGTTCATCGCAGCAGGTGCGGTATTGATGCCGTCGTATGTCAACATCGGCGCGTATGTCGATCAAGGCGCGATGGTAGATACGTGGGCGACCGTGGGTTCATGTGCCCAAATTGGTAAAAATGTGCATTTATCAGGTGGCGTTGGTATCGGCGGCGTATTAGAGCCATTGCAAGCGAATCCAACAATCATTGAGGACAACTGCTTCATCGGTGCACGTTCTGAAATCGTTGAAGGCGTAATCGTCGAAGAAGGCGCTGTTATCTCGATGGGTGTATTTATTGGTCAATCAACGCGCATTTATGATCGCGAAACGGGTGAGATTCATCGTGGCCGTGTACCAGCAGGCTCTGTTGTCGTACCGGGTAGCTTGCCATCAGAAGATGGTACGCATAGCTTATATGCTGCTATCATCGTCAAAAAAGTCGATGCACAAACCCGCGCTAAAACATCAGTCAATGAGTTATTACGTTTAGCTTAGTATTTTTAATACTTAAAGTCTCGTACCCAAACCGTACGGACAGCGACAGATCCTCTTTATTAAAGACGCTGAAGAAAACTTCAGCGTCTTTTTTGCAGCTTAATAGAGGGTGGTGCGTTATAATCCCTTTTTTTGGTTTGGCTTTATCCAAACGCAAAACGCCCATACCAGAACCTGCCTTTTTATTACCATTGATAAATACCTCATCCCATTATCAATCTTTAACTGTATTTGACATATTATGAGTGAATCACTATTACGCACCGCCGCCATTCCTGTCACTGATCCTGAAGCAGGTCTACGTTTGACAGAAATCTTTTATTCTTTGCAAGGTGAAGCGCTGACCTCAGGCCTGCCAACGATATTTGTGCGCTTGACCGGCTGTCCACTTCGCTGTGTCTATTGCGATACTGAATACGCCTTTACTGGCGGCGAGCGGCAGTCGCTAGAAACCATTATAGAAACCATCAAAAGCTATCCTTGCAAGCGTATTTGTCTGACTGGCGGCGAGCCTTTAGCTCAGCCGAACGCCATTGAACTAATGAAGCGCTTACTGAGCGACGGTTATGAAATCTCGCTTGAAACCGCAGGCGCGCTCACGGTAGCAAACGTGCCAAAAGCGGTCAGTAAAGTCATGGATCTCAAAACGCCAAGCTCAGGTGAAGTCGATAAGAATCTATGGTCAAATCTCGACCACCTCACTCAGCATGACCAAATTAAATTTGTCATTATGAATCGTGAAGATTACGACTGGGCGAAAACCAAGCTGTCTGAGCATAAATTAAATAAATTGGTCGATACGGTTTGGTTTTCGCCGATGTTTAATGTCGCAGAGGATATCGACGACGAAGTCAGCCCCGATGTACCTTTGTTGGCGCGCGAACTTGCAGAATGGATGTTGGCTGACGCGCTGCCCGTACGCTTCCAATTGCAACTGCATAAAATCATCTGGGCAGATGCTAAAGGTAAATAATAGCCCAATCATCTAAACGGATATTCAACATAAATAGCGACCCAAGGATAGGAATATAGGTATGGTCAAACTCATTTTATTGGGCTTATTATCGGGGGCATTTTTTAGCTCGACGTTTGTGTTAAACGAAGTTATGAGTGCGGCTGGTGGGCATTGGTTTTGGTCAGCTAGCCTTCGCTATGCATTTATGTGGCTAATACTCACGGCTATTATAATTATGCAGCATGGTTTTGGGCGTATTACAGAGCTGATGACTATATTCCGTCAACATTGGGGCTTTTGGTGTCTTACGGGCAGTATTGGTTTTGGAATTTTTTATACAGGAATATGCTACGCGGCTGATCATGTCGCAGGCTGGGTAGTCGCCGCGACCTTTATGTTTACAGTGGTTGCAAGCCTACTCGTTTTGCTAACATTCGGACAACGTTTTGATAAAAAATTCATTGTATATGCGTTATTAGTATTTGCTGGTGTGGTACTGGTCAATATCAGTGAAGGACTGCATGCCGCTTCTTTGCTAAATGCTGATGCAGTGCCTATGAAAGATATGCTGCTTTATGGTGCCGTGCCTGCCCTAGTGGCTGCCTTTAGCTATCCCATTGGTAACCAGTTGGTTTGGCAGGTATCTTACAATGCGCGCAAGCGTAATGCCGAGCCTACCAGCACTCAAAAAAGTGATATCCAAGCCAACGAGATTAGTAAAAAAACCACCTCACTTATTACAGAAGCACCTGCATTGTCAGCCGATATGAGTTATACGTCGGACGCGGTCGATTCCTTAAACCTTAACCACCCTACTCAAACCTTGCCGAGCTCTTTGCTGCAAACTTTAATCGCACGTATACCTGCTATCAAAACCACCCTCCTACAAAATGCCTTTAACAAAGTATGGTTAATGACCTTGGGCAGTTTGCCATTTTGGTTGGTTTTGGGTCTTATCGTTCATCCGGATTTGCCTGATACTAAGCAGGTATTCAATACCTTACTTGTGGCTCTATTGGCAGGCGTGGCGGCAACCAGTATCTTTTTATATGCCCGTGAAAAAGCGGAAACTTCAAGCGAAGTGGCTGGGGTTGATGCCACTCAGGCAAGTGAAGTGATATTTGCCTTAATTGGCGGTATGCTATTGCTCAATAATACTTTGCCATCAGCGATGGGCTTAATAGGTATTGCTCTGATTATCGTTGGGCTTATTCTATTTGCAAAAGATGGTTAAACTACTACCTAAAGTTAGGTTAACTCTATTTAAATTATTGATATAAGCAACTTCAAAACTAACCTAATCTAACCCAGCCCAGCCCAGCCAATCTATTTTGATGGCCATTATATTGGTAATATAATCATGGTTAATGATTTAATTTTTCCTGATATTTTATTATATTTATTAGATATGGTTGGTGTGATTGCTTGTGCGATCGCAGGTACACTGCTGGCACAGCACAAAGGCTTTGATATTGCTGGCTGTATCTTGGTTGCGATGGTCAATGCTATCGGCGGCGGTACACTACGTGATATGGCGCTAGACCGTCATCCGCTCTTTTGGATGACTGACCTCAATTATGTGATCGTCATCACAGTGACATCGCTTATTTTACAAATATTCTTTCATCTGTATCATAAGATTGATAAGGCATTGAAGCTGTTCGATGCCATTGGGTTGGCGGCTTTTAGCGTGATTGGTTTTAAGATAGCATTGACACAAGATATGTCAGCTATTATCGCTATTATGATGGGGGTTTGGACGGCTATTATTGGTGGTCTGCTACGCGATATCATCTGTAATGAGATACCGCTGGTACTTCAACGCGAGATTTATATCTCTGCTAGTATTGTAGGTTCGATCACTTATCTGCTGCTTGATCGTTTGGGTGTAAATGCTGGATTGAATGAATTTGTTATGCTGGGCGTTATCTTTGCTGTACGGATGCTAGCATTGCGTTTTGATTGGCACCTGCCTTCTATACGTTTGGTGAAATAAGACCGATTCATATGGTTTAAACACTAGGGCGTGTCCTCAATTCAATCGTTTACTTTTTAAATGAGCTAAAAATAATCAGACAATCATCATACAAACTTAGTGAGACTTGCTCATGCTGGCTATCGCATTGAACCCTTCAGCACTAATCACTACGTTTGACCCACGCTCTCTCATTTACCTTTTTGATATGATTGGTATTATCGCTTGTAGTATTTCAGGCACGATACTGGCAAAACACAAAAATTTCGATGTTTTTGGTTGTTTACTGGTGTCTATTGTCACCGCTATCGGTGGCGGCACTGTGCGTGATGTCATTTTAGATCGCCATCCACTATTTTGGATGGTGGATATAATCAGTCTATAATAAAAGAGATACAGCCCATATCCTGAAACAGTTTTGGTAAATTATTCTCCATCCACCCTTGGCGTAGAAACTTAGCCTGTGCCCACTTTTTCTCGATAGGGTTTAGATCAGGGCTG
>NZ_CAJGZQ010000034.1 GCF_904846185.1 Psychrobacter immobilis
TGAGCTGGTATATCATCAAGACTATAAAACAAGGTTCACAGCCATCAATGATATTATCAGTTATATCGAGCTGTACTACAATCAGACGAGGATTCAAAAGGGTTTGGGCTATCAATCGCCAAGACAGATGTGGTTTGATTATTATCGTCAGGCTGCGTAACTAAAATCTCCCAAGTTTAACTGTACGGATTTGACGGCAGGGGTCACTTTGGTAAAAACAACATGCCCGCATATACTGCCATCGCATAATAAGTATGTAGCGGATGGAAATTAATACTACAACGATTGGGCGAAAAGATAGGTGTCGCTAGAAGATGATCTAAATCAACTAGCATGGTTGCTATTAGGATCAAATAAACTCGCTTATAGTCACTACGAAAAAACATATAGGCGATAATCAACGGCATGCCAAAATGTAGAAAATAATGGATAACGGTTTGACTCATCGATTTTTCCGATTCAAGATAGTTTGTAGTGGCACATCAATCTCAGATAAAACATAAGATATTTTTGTCTTTCGATTGCATGTGAAATATATACATCATACACTCACCTTCTCATTATTATACCTGTCCAAAAAATCACTGGTTGAGATGAGATATAGACTTATTACCATAATAGCTATTTAATAGACTTTATATATTTTTCTTCAAATTAAAATGCAGCAACCTAAACAAGGGTAAATTATGAGTAATTCAGATAACCACAGTCATCAAGCTCCAGACCCTAAAAATATGAATAAAGCTTTTTATATTGGGATTGGTCTAAATTCTGCATTTACGCTCATCGAGTTTATAGTGGGCTATTCAACTAATTCATTAGCTTTAATCGCAGACGCTAGCCACAACTTAAGTGATGTTGCCAGTTTAATAATCTCGTTAATTGGAATGAAATTAGCACAGAAAGCATCTACTACGCTTTATACCTATGGCTACAAAAAAGCTTCTATAATGGCGTCTCTTATTAACGCCATATTGTTAGTTACAATCGTTATAGGTATTGCGTATGAGGCCTTGGGTCGATTTGATACGATACCGGAAGTTGCAGGAAAAGTTATTATTATTACAGCTCTAATAGGTGTATTTATAAATACTGTTTCTGCTTTTGCATTCTACAAAGGTCAAAAAGACGATATTAATATCAAAGGTGCTTTCTTGCATCTAATGGTAGATGCATTGGTCTCTGTAGGTGTCGTTATCTCGGGCATTATTATTTACTATACAAGTTGGAATATCGTTGATCCTCTAGTTAGCTTGATTATTTCAGTCGTTATACTGTTATCGACTTGGGGTCTACTAAAAGAGAGTATCAAGCTTGCTATCGACGGAGTACCTCAAAATGTTGATCTCAGTAAAATCACTGCTATCTTAGAGAGCTATAATTTTATTCAAAACTTTCATCATTTACATATCTGGGCTTTGAGTACCACTGAGAATGCTCTTACAGTTCATATTGTACCGAAGACCGATATAACGTTTGAAGAGACTATTACTATGAAAGAAAACATCAAGGAAGATTTGGCGCATCAGAATATACAACATGCAACTATTGAATTTGGTACTAAGGCAGATGACAATCAAAAATCGCGTGCATTAAATGAAAGTATCAACTAAAAGATGATAGACCGTATATAGCTATCTCTTTTTAAGTATGAGGCGCGTGCCTTATGTCAACATAATTTTTTCAATCAGTTCTTATGTGATCAATAGTTTAAAACTTTTATATTTACGTGCGTTAGGACGTTACCTAGAAAAAATAAAAAACTTACGCTGATTAAATTATTATGATTAAGTTTACTATTACCCTCGTCTTCTAAGTGTGGTTAGACCTTTGCCAAAATAGCTTATTAGTAATAACAGGGTTATTATTATCAAGATAGGATAATTTCCCATAAGCATAAAGGGCGTGTTACCAACCCGTGCCTGTATCTCACCACGTAGTACAGTACGCTCAAACTGCGGTGCGCGTTTTACAATACGACCTTTATGGTTAATGATAGCGGTAACACCAGTATTGGTCGCTCGAATAAACCAGCGCCCGTTCTCAAGCGCGCGCATTTGTACCATTTGCAAATGTTGCAATGGTCCTGCTGAAGTGCCAAACCAGGCATCGTTAGAGACGGTCAACAAAAAGTCAGTATCGATGGCATTTTTACGCGTGGTATCTGGATAAGCTACCTCATAACAGATAGCCGTCCCTATATTGTGTTCACGCACCTTTAGCGGTGACTGCTGATCACTACCACGACTATAGCTCTTAATATCCTGACTACCGGCCAAACTTGGGAAAATATCGAGCACGCCTTCAAATGGAATATACTCTCCAAAAGGCACTAGACGCTGCTTCTTGTATAGGCCTTCCGCTTCTACACCTCGAGCAATCACGCTATTGTAAAATGGGGGATACTTATCCGTACTGGCATTGAATGCCGCTTTATCCTTATAAGGGATACCAGTTATCCATGTCGTATTGGTCGCATTGGCCATTTCTATCATTTCACTAATAAAGCCCGCAGCCTCATCCTGAAACATCGGAATAGATGATTCAGGCCACACCACCACATCACGTCCCCACTCAGTGCGCGTTAACTTCGCATAAATCTTTAGCGTTTCTACTTGATATTGCGTCAGCCACTTTATATCTTGTGAAATATTACCTTGAATCAATGACACTGACAGATCAGGTGTGCCCTTAGGTTTTGTCCATTGCGGATTGACCAGCCATAATGATGTGCTAATGGCTAATAACAGTACAGAAACGATGGCATAACTACTGCGCCGAAGCAGTAGCTCTACTAAACTTGCAGCCAATAGTATGGCAACAAAAGAGACGGAAAAAACACCAGCAACGGGTGCTAAGGACGATAACCAATACTCTTCAGTAAATGCATAACCAACAAACAGCCACGGAAAGCCTGTGAATAACCAAGTTTTTAACCATTCTTGTAGCACCCAAAGAGCAGCAAATGAAAAGGGTTGTTTGCCTACCATACGGTTAAAGACTAGTGCTAACAATCCATGAAATAGTCCCATACCGAGACCCATCAATGCAATCATAATCAATGCGAGCCACGTTGGTGTATCGCTATAATCATGGATAGCAGTATAGAGCCAAAAGCCGCCGACGCACCATAGCCCCATACCGTAAGCTTCACCGATAATAAAAGCGCGACGACCACTCATACTTGTCACCAACAGCGCATATAAAATCGCTGGTGATACTATTGCTAGCGGCCAAAACCCATAAGGCGCTAGCGAAAATAAAAAAATAGCTCCTGCAAGCCATGCTGCTACTAGCGTAAGCGATAGCGGTAATTGATTTAAGTGAGTACTCAAACGCTTTTGTAGATTAATAGTAGACAGGCGCATCGCAAATTATCCAAAATTATGAGCCTTGAATTTTTAATCAAAATCCAAAACTTAGATAGAGCCGTTAATACTACAGGCAGTATTTTAAAATAAAAACTGCTTATGATACCAGCCTGCACTGCTCAATGGATGAATTTATGTACTCCGTTTAATGGGTTATTATGCTACATTACCAAACGATATGAAGTGTTACTTGATCTTCTATAGCTCACAATACCTACAGTACATGAGAAAGCACTATGCCCCCCTTAAAAATAAAATCCAGTCTTATATGCAATCGTTATCTGTCTAAGGGGTTGCGTAGTACGTTATTATTACTGGCTGCCTCATCACTATTTGCTTGTAGCCAACCGAGTAGTGGCGTATCTGATGCAAGCACAACATCGGCATCAACTGAAGATGTTTTGGCTGTTCCAAAGACAGCTGAACCAAACGTTATAAATAATTCTATGATGACATCAGTAAGTAAACCAGACTTACTAAAAAACGTCTCAGCTACGGTCTATAAAGATGCCAATTGCGGCTGCTGTAAAGAATGGATAAGTCATGCAGAAGATAATGGTCTAAGTGCAACCGCGCAAGATGTTGCGGACTTAGCCGTATTTAAAGAGCGCTACAGCGTTCCAACTGAGATGCGTTCTTGCCATACTGTAGTCACTACTGATGATTACGTCTTTGAAGGTCATGTACCTGCTAAGTATATGGCGCAGTTCTTAGAAAATCCGCCAGTACAAGCTATGGGTCTTGCCGTACCTGGCATGCCTGTTGGTAGCCCAGGTATGGAGTATCAAAATAAATTCATGCCCTATCAGGTTATGCAGCTCAATAAAGACGGGACGACCCAAGTTTATGCTGATATTGAATCGGTAGAGCAGCAATTATAGTGTGTTAGCAGTTAAGAATACTTTGATTATAGTGTTAGCGTTAAAAGTAAATGAGGCAGGTATAAGACTGTTCTATTGCTTATAAAATGATTCTTCATCAAAAAAATCATTAGCTATTGCGACTTTAAAAGCAAAAATAACTTTGAATTTGTAACTTTTGATGACAATGTAAGCGGATTTATCGGTTATTAACCCTTAAAATAGATAAATAATTAAGGGTTAATACAAGAATATACAGGATGTATCGAAACAATTACGTAATATTACATAAGCCAGTAGGGAATTAACATCTATATTAATATTATAAATTATTATATTATCTTAATAATTAGTTAGACCCTATATAGGGTAATTACTTCATCCAATAAAAAAACGTCTGAGGGTTAAATCTGTAATTTAGATTTAACCCTCAGACGTTTTTTTGCTTATAAAACAGTAGAAATTGTTGTCAATTTAGTCAGCTATATTCTGTATATGTTACACAAGCTTACATTGTAAAATGTGGAATATTAGCAATTTTTTCAACATCAAAAAAGTATTTTTGGGGTTTTTAAGGGTGATGACAGGCTAAACAGCCTATGCTAAAGTCGGCTTTGTGTTTTGGCCAGCAGCTTGATTTGCAACAGCTTCGTAAGACTTCAATGATGCTGTGATCGCCAATAATCATTTTTTATATGAATAATATGCAGCAGAAGTATCAGTCACTATGACGTATATATACTTGAGTTGTTGAAATTTAATTGACTGCGCTGTTGTTGATAACAGACCATTTTGAATTAACCGTAGGTATTAGATTTATGAAACAGGCTTTATTGATTTTGTCAGTACTGGGTATGGGCATAGCACAAACGAGTGGTGCTGCTATCACAATCTCTCAAACAAATAATACCATCACCAATACTTCTGTGGCATCAAACTACGGTTCATCAAAAAACATCTATAGCACCAAAAGTGGTGCTTATGTTTCTAATAATGATGAAATTAGTCAAGCAATTAGCAACCTAAGTGCGCAGGCCAAGCAAAAAGAGAATCAGCTTTCATCATTAAACAGCCGCTTATACGCTGAAAAACAACAGCAGCAAGTCAATACAGTTCCTGATAGCAATTCAGCCCCCGCTATCGCTGCTGCTCGCGCCTCAAAAGTGGCTTTATCTGGTAGCTCTGGATACTGTGCCCGTTACGTACGTAAAGCACTACAATCAGCAGGTTATGAGTTCACCCCCAATCCTTCAGCCTATCAGTACGCCACTCGTGGCACGCTTGATAAAGCAGGTTTTAGCAAAATCAGTAATGATATGCCAACCCAAGTAGGTGATGTTATTGTCTATGATCGCTCATCAAAGCGTCCACATGGCCATATCCAAATATTTGATGGCGAAAATTGGATTTCTGATTTCCGTCAGAACAGCATCAGCCCATACAGTGGTGTCTATGCTTATACGACATGGCGCGATTCAAAATACGTGGATGACGCATCCGCATCAGATCGTAATATCTACCTTGCTATGAATGATAAATAAGACTTTCTAAGTCAGCACAACATAGTTGTTATTTCCTCCAACCCAGTAGTGATCTTAATATCATTGCTGGGTTTTTTTGTGCTTAACATCAGGGCGTATTTAACCTTTCATGATTTGATCCGTCAGAAATGAACACTACTGATATCATTACTCATTACAAGAATTATCGGCAAGCGCGTTTAAGATGCCACATGATGCCACATGATACCGCTTGTGCACTACCTGCACATTTCTGGCGCAAAACGGTCAAGTGATGCTTTAAGTGCATCAGTTCTTCCATTCGTATTTCCACAGCATGAATGTGCTCATCTAGCAAGTTATTCACATCGCCGCAGTCCTTGTCAGGCGACTCCCAGTATTCAAGTAAGATTCGCACATCATCTAAAGCCATATCGAGCGTACGGCAATGTAGGATAAATTGTAGACGCTCAATGTGCTCTTCATTATATAAACGATAATTCCCTTCGCTACGAAAAGGCTCGGGTAATAAACGCTCTTTTTCATAATAGCGAATGGTTTCTACTGTGGCACCTGTGCGTTTAGCGAGCTCACCAATTTTGATTGTCATAACAACCTCTATGATTTAAATAATTAAAGTGGCTGTAAAGACTAGCGCTAGAGAAATTAAAATTACGAAACTGTAGATAAATAACCTTGACTCTAAAGCCACTATAGGGTTCATAATATCATTATTCAAAGGTGGGTTCTAATAATAAAAATTCCACCGCCACAGTAAACTGCAACCGCATTAGAGTAAATAAGGTTAGACCGTATGTTGATTACAGAATTGGGCTATTTTGCCTTGCTTACCGCTTTTGTACTGGCGTTATTGCAGGTAATTCTGCCAACTATTGGTGTTATTCGTAACCAAGTTGCTTGGCAACGACTAGCCCCTAGCCTAGCTTGGGCACAGTTTGCCGCCATGATAACGTCATTTGGCGCTTTGATAGCAGGTTTTTATTATAATGATTTTAGCCTCAGTTACGTCGCGCAGCATTCTAATACGCTGTTGCCTTGGTACTATAAGTTATCGGCGACATGGGGCGGACACGAGGGCTCTTTGCTGCTATGGATGACCATCATGGCCACATGGTGTGCACTGGTATCATACTTTAGTCGCGGCTTGCCGTTATCAATGCGTGCGCGGGTATTAGTTATTTTGGCCGGTGTACAGTTAATGATGCTAACGATGCTGATATTTACCTCGTCACCGTTTGAGCGTACCTTACCCAATCTAGCGGTCGATGGCGCTGATTTAAATCCTGTCCTACAAGATTTCGGTCTGATTATTCATCCGCCCATGTTATATATGGGTTATGTGGGCTTAGCGGTGCCATTTGCTTTTTGTATGGCGGCATTGTGGGAAGGGCGTTTAGATGCTGCTTGGACACGCTGGTCACGTCCATGGGCGCTGGCGGCTTGGGGATTTTTGACCATTGGTATTGCACTGGGCTCGTGGTGGGCCTACTACGAGCTTGGCTGGGGCGGTTGGTGGTTTTGGGATCCGGTAGAGAACGCCTCGTTTATGCCTTGGCTTGTCGGCTTAGCATTGCTGCATTCATTAGCAGTCACTGAAAAGCGCGGGGTGTTTAAAGCATGGACCATCATGCTGGCTATTTTCGCCTTTGCCTTAAGCTTGCTTGGCACGTTCCTGGTACGCTCTGGAGTCCTTACCTCAGTGCATTCGTTTGCCGCTGATCCGACGCGTGGTTTGGTTATCTTAGCTATTCTTGGCATTATCATCGGTAGTGGTCTATTGATGTTTGCCGTTCGCGGTTGGCGTTTAACCGTTGAAAGTCAATATCAGCTGATTTCACGTGAGTCCTTTTTAGTGATCAACAACGCCATCATTTTGATTGCAACCTTAGTGGTGTTGCTCGGCACCCTCTATCCTATTATCGCTGATGCCTTTGGTTTAGGACAAGTGTCCGTCGGCCCTCCTTATTTTAATGCATTATTTGTACCTTTAACGTGGCTGTTATTAATAGCTATGGGTATGGGCTCAAATATTCGCTGGAAAAAAGACACCCGTCCACTACTGGGTATAGGCATGGTCATCGCCGTTAGTAGCTTAGTATTAGCCGCCATTATTACTTACTTTGTTAATCCATCGTCTATGCTTAATATTGGTGTGACTTTAGCCGTTAGCTTTTGGGTACTGCTATGGATGGCAGTTGATTTTAAAGATAAAACTAAGAATGCGCCTAATCTTTTTAACGGTTTGCGGCAGTTGCGTCTGAGCTATTGGGGTCAACAGACTGCTCATATTGGCGTATTGGTTGCTGTCATTGGCATAGCCTTTACTAGTAGCTTGAGTATTGAGCGTGACGTAGCAATGGGTATTGGCGATACAGTCAATGTTCAAGGTTACGATTTTGAAGTAACTGAATTTTTTGAAATAAAGGGGAGTAACTTTGATGCAACGCAAGCGCAAGTGGTGGTATCCAAAGACGGTCGTGAAGTGGCGAAACTGACTCCAGAAAAGCGTACTTATATTATCAGCACGATGCCAACAACTGAAGCTGCTATTGACCCCAGTCTTATGCGCGATGTTTATGTCGCACTGGGCGAACCTATTGCCGATGGTAGTAACCAATGGGCATTAAGGATTTATGTAAAACCATTAATTCGCTGGATTTGGTTAGGGGCAATTATCATGGCTCTAGGTGGATTAATTAGTATGCTTGATAAACGATACCGCATCAAAAAAATTAAAGCTCCGTTGCTAGTTACTGGTAGTTTGGCTACTTATGGAGTCAATGAGGTAGCTATTGAGCAGGCAATCTCAGTATCGACGATGTCGACACTAAAGGAGAAATAAATGACTATGTCGAATAATACTCCTGAGCAAAAAGATAGCCAAAACAGTAAGCAGCGTAACCCAAAGACAATGAAAAAAAAGCAGACGAAGCTATGGTTCTTAATTCCGCTTATCCTCTTTTTTGGTTTGGTAGTTATATTGTACATGCGCTTAGGTAAACCAACAGACATTGTGACCAATACCGCTCTTGAGCGTCCGGTTCCTACCTTTGAGCTGCCGTTATTAGCAGATACTACCCGTACTATCACCAATGATAATTTGCCGGATAAGCCGTTTTTACTTAATGTTTGGGGCTCATGGTGCCCAACTTGCGTTATTGAGCATCCGTTTTTAATGCAACTAGAAGAGCGCGGCGTTGATATCGTTGGTGTGAATTATAAAGACGATATTGGTAATGCGCTCAGTTACTTAAACCGAGGCGGTGATCCATTTTCTATGTCTATTCAGGATTCATTGGGTCAGTTTGCTCTAGACTTAGGCATAACTGGTGCGCCCGAAACCTTTGTTGTGGATGGAGATGGCATCATTCGTCAGCATATTGTTGGTGAGATTAATGAAGCCAATTGGCAACAGCGTGTTAAGCCGTGCCTGACAGTACTTAATAAGGCTAATAAGAACAACGATAGTCCTGATCTCATTCAGGTTGAGGAGATGTGCAAATGAACGTTACTCGAATAAGAGCTCCTCAACTAAAACCCAATATAGTTTTAAAACTAGCAAGCTTAATACTAGCGTGTCTGCTTAACATGACGGCAAACGCAGCTATTGACGTATACGATTTTGACTCACCACAGCAAGAAGCTCAGTATCGTGGATTAATAGAAGAGTTTCGCTGCCCAAAATGCCAAAATCAAAACCTTGCAGCCTCTGATGCACCGATTGCACAGGATCTAAAGCAAAAAGTCTATGATTTAATTAAAGATAGACGTAGTGATGCTGAAATACGCGTCTATATGCAAGAGCGCTACGGTGACTTTATTAGCTACAAGCCGCCTATGCGACCATCAACATGGATCCTATGGTTTTTTCCACCACTATTATTGCTCGTCTTAATTATTGGTTGGTTTTGGCAAAGTAAGCGTCGCCAAGTTGTTGCCCGTGGTCAAAGCGGCGTCACAGTGAACAGTACTGCTGCCTTGACCTCTACGGAAAAGGCTGAGCTTGATCGTCTATTATCGCAAGCTGAGAGTGTCGACCACGACATTACTAGCCTAGAGGACAAAAAATGACTCTATTTTCTACTTTTGGCTTATTTGTAACTCTAAGCTTGCTGATTGCTCTTATATTTGCGCTGATTGCTATTATGCCATGGCTACGAGCACCGCGTTTGCAGTCCAAACCAATAGACAATCAACTGCTAGATATTAATGTTGCAGTATTTCGCGAACGTTTAGCTGAGCTACAAACAGATAAAGACAGCGGTACTATTAATAATAGCCATTATCAAAATCAAAAGCTGGAACTGGAGCGTCAGCTATTGGATGCCCAGCGTGAAGTCACGCCGATGGTCACCCCTGGTATCAAAAGCCGCTTGATCCTCATGGTTTGGGTGCCTGTATTGGCTGCGCTGGCGTATCTGATGGTGGGTGACCGAACGCCTGTGTTTGATCTGTGGACGGCCGAAGACAAGGTCGGAAAAGTCGCTGATGACTTGTTGACTGGCAAAATCGATCAGCCACCTGTATGGGCAATCGAAAACGGCCAGCAGCTTATCAGCGCGATGCAGACCAACGTTTATCGTCATGCCGATGATCCTGATCGCTGGATGCGTTTGTCAGAGCTGTTTTTATCGCTTGAAGCTACCGACTCAGCGATTGAAGCTTTGTCACGCGCTTACCGTCTGTCACCAGACAATGAAGAGATTGCGACCACTTATGCGCAGATTAGCTTTTTTGCCAATAAAGGTCAGCTTGATGCCAGTAGCCGCCGTGTATTACAAGATGTCCTTGCCAAAAATCCACAGCATGAACGGGCTCAAATGCTCATGGCAATGGGTGAGACTCGTAGTAGTAACTTTGCCCAAGCGCAAGGTTGGATTAAACGCTTACAAGGCAGCATTGTGGCCAAACCAGGTGATCATACTAAAGCTTTAGCAAGCTTAGATGAGTTAAGCAACTACGTTAGCACGCAAGAAAAGCAAGCGCTAGAAGGTATTGACGTGACAGTGAAAATTAACGCTAATTTATTACCGTTAGTGAAAGCTGATGATGTGTTGTTTGTTGCGATACGTGACGTTAAAGGAGGTCCACCGTTTGCCGCCAAACGTTTACCCATTAGTATTATCAAGCAAGGTGAGGCTAGTATCCGCTTAAGCAATCTTGATGCGATGATGCCAGATCGCACGTTAAATTCAGCTCGTAGTGACAAAACTCAGTTAGCAGTCGTTGCTCGTATTAGTCATAGCGGTAATGCCATAGCAGAATCAGGCGACTTATCGGGTAATCCTATAATGATTAGCGTTGAACAGACTCAGGTTAATGTTGAAATCAATCAACAGATTCCCTAATAAAAAATTAGGGGCTGTCCTAGATAACTAGTTCAAACCCTGTTTAACCCATTGTTTTAATTGTAGTAATTGCGACTTTGGGTCACTGTGATTAAAACGCCACTCACATTCCTTTAAATAGAGGTGAAAATGTTCTTTTGGAACTCCGTTAAACTTACGTAGATGCCGTTTAGCTTGGTTCCAAAAGTTCTCTATACCATTAATGGGATTCTTGTCATTAACAAAGGTTTTGGAGTGGTTGATACGATAATGAGTAAACTCACTGACATCTAATGCGTTATAGCTTTTAAATGAGTCAGTATAAACAATGCTATCAGGCTTCACTTTTTCTCTTATAATGGGGATCAAAGTATCTGCTTTAGCATTGGGTATAATACAAGCGTAGACCTTGCCATTACGCTTTAATAGACCAAACACGGGCACTTTGCTACCAGCACCTCGCCCTCGCTTGCCTTTACGAGTTCCACCAAAGTATGATTCGTCTACTTCGATTTCGCCTTCAAATAGACCAGGGTCTTGACTATTCTCGTAAATAAGCAGTCTTAGCCTATGAAAGTAATAACTGGCTGTCGTTTTATTAATACCAATTAGGCTTGCTGCTGTTCTCGCGGTAGAACCGGCAACAAATAACTCGATTAGTCTGCTTTGTTTATACCAACTTAGTTTACTCTTTCTCATAGTGCTATCCTAAATAATTTTACTTATCTAGGACAGCCCCAAAAATTATTACCGTAAGTTTCATAATACCAGAGCGGTAAGTGGAGCCGTTTATGAAAGTGGCGCGATTAATAATCGTATACCAAAAACATATACGTTTAACATTGTTCATTGTATAAACATAGATAAAGGAAACAACTATGACTGAATCTACCGACAGATTAGATAGTACTAAATTGAATAGCGTTGAATCGGCTAGTACTAATATTGCTGACAAGAAGGTACCTATAGCTGTGAGTAGTACTCATCAATCGATTGACTCTAAAACCATAAATCATACGCCTAAAGCTATGTACGTGACTTCAGGCAACTCAATAACACCTAAAGATAAGTTGGACAAAATGCCAAAAATGGTTGCCAATGGCAGTCGCGCTTTTATCTGGTATTTGTTGGCGATAATGGTATTAATACTTGATCAATGGACTAAGTGGTTGGCCCAAACCACATTAGCGTTCAATGACCCCGTACCGGTCATTGAACCATTTCTCAACTGGACACTCGCTTATAACTATGGGGCAGCATTTAGCTTTTTAGCCAACGCTGGCGGTTGGCAGAAATGGTTTTTCTCAGGCGTAGCTTTTGTAATGGCTATCTTTTTAACGGTTTATTTAATCAAAGCGCCACGTGCAGCCAAGCTATTATCTATGGGGTTGGCCTTAATGCTTGGTGGTGCGATTGGCAACTTAATCGATCGTTTAAGAATTGGTAAAGTGGTTGACTTTATCCATGTGCATTATGCTGATGTCTGGAATTATCCTCTTTTCAATGTTGCAGATATAGGTGTCTGTGTCGGTGTCGCATTGATTATAATTGACATGATATTTTTAGAAAGTAAGCGTAATAAATAAGCACATTGATGCCGATTATCACAAACAAAATGAACTAGCGTCGTATTCACTCTATACGGAAAAATACTTTTTATACTTGAGTATGTTTATAAAATGTGAACTGGAAGGTAATGTATGACTGGTATAGGTACTCACTCATTTTAGGTCTTAAAACTCAATACTTAAAAGCTCTGCGTAGAGCCATTATTATAGAGAAATTGAATAATCCATAAATTCTTTATTGATAATAACAAAAGGAAAATACAGTGTCACAGACTCAGCCAACTATTGAAAAAATTCACAGCCTTAGAAAAAAAACAAGAGACAGCGTTAAAAAGTCTTACCCTTATATAGTCGATACACTCTAAAAATGTCATAGCACTACTGGGATGAATTTTGCGCAGCCTCTGGGAACGCAGCACGCAAGTAAAATTTATACCAGTAGCGCGTTTAAATCCATAACATTTTTACATTCAGCTGACTATAGGCTATCTAGAAGGCACCTCTTTCTTATTATTGCTCTTCATCGCCATGCCACTAAAATATATGATGGACATTCCAGAAGGTGTGAAATACATCGGTATGGCACACGGTATGTTGTTTATTACCTATATCATAATACTTATAGGCTCAGCTATCAAAATGAAAATGCCTCTTTGGGCAATACCTGCGGGCGTACTCGGCTCACTCTTACCTTTTGGCCCATTTATATTCGATCATTTACTAAAAAAGAACTTGCAGGAAAATGTAAGTAAAGAAGCCTAGAACAAGCTCTGCTATAAATGCCACAAACGTATCTTATTACTCAAGATTATTTTTCCTAACTAAATCACAAGCCGCCATCACTCATCGTGGCGACAAATGAATAACATTGAGCAGAAATTAATCACAATAAAACTTTAATTCAGACCCAGTATGAATAGTCTCACACTCCAGTTACTTTTCGAACTTATCTTACATACTATCGACAAACCCGTTTTGTTTAAAAGCTAAACAGGTTTTGTCATCCGCGATGGCTTTCCTGTTATCGTAGGGTATAGCTTTTGAAACCATTTTTCTTTATATTGTCACTTAGACAGGCTGGGCATTTGATGTATAGTGTCATTTGCATTTCACTATTTATCAATTTCTCAGCCTGTTTTTTTTCAGCCTACTTTTTGAACCACCACCCGGATATAAATGTAACTATGAATAAAACAACTTTTAAAATATCGAAGATGGACTGCCCTTCGGAGGAAAACCTAATCCGAATGAAATTAGAGGGCCACTCGAATATTGAACATCTTGAGTTCGACATTCCTAACCGTCAATTAACTGTGTTTCATCATGACAATATAGAAGGGATAGAGACTGCTATTCATGACCTAAAATTAGGAGACACCCTACTCTCGACCGAAACCATTGACCCCTCTGATCCCAACAATAATTTTAAAATTGATGCTGACTCTAGTCACAAAAAAGATGCTGAGCAAAGAAAGCTACTATGGATAGTGCTGGTCATTAACTTTGCTTTCTTTATTATTGAAATGAGCACGGGACTGATTTCTCGTTCGATGGGGTTGGTCGCCGACAGCTTAGATATGTTAGCAGATAGCTTAGTGTACGGAATTAGCTTATTTGCGGTCGGTGGAACGGTCATTAAGAAAAAACGGATTGCTAGAATTGCCGGATATTTTCAAATTACGCTAGCGATTCTTGGTTTTTTAGAAGTACTAAGACGTTTCTTTGGCAATGAGCAGTTACCTGACTTTTCTACCATGATAGTCATATCGATTCTTGCGCTAATTGCAAACTTGATTTGCCTCTATTTACTACAAAAATCGAAAAGCAAAGAAGGAGAAGAAGCCCATATGCAAGCCAGTATGATTTTCACTTCAAACGATGTGATTATCAATTTAGGGGTAATTGTTGCAGGGATTTTGGTTAATTGGTTACACTCTAGTACGCCTGATTTGATTATTGGTAGCATCGTATTTGCTTTAGTTATTCAGGGCGCCTTTAGAATATTGAAGTTGAGTAAGTAGCCAAGCCTAATAACTGAAGCAAATAGCTCAAGTAAGTAGCTTAATTAAACCGCTAAGTGTAAAGTAACTGGGTTTGAAGCAAATAAACATCATAAGGATATGAGACCTCAAGCAATGATTGAACAAACTTTAAATCTAGTCACCACCAAAGACCATCAGCAAGTTGCCGTTTGGCGAATAATAGATGATGAAGTCTTTGATAAGAATCTGGTGGTGGTCAACTAATTTAGGACACTAATAAAATTCAAACCTACATCGCCATTACTTATAACCCTGAGTCGAGAACGGATAATAATTATAAGCGTTGGGGCAACTTTTATGACCGCCAAGATCTGTTAGTAGGTGACGAGTTGTGTCAGGTGGTTAATTTTCAGAGACCTTCCTAAATTTTGTGTAAGTATTTAATCTAAACGTCAGTTACACAGAATCTGGGATGGTCTCTTCAAGTCCTCACTAGCGCACCGATCATAGATAGAATATCTATGGTAAGTACATCATGAAGTACACTGTGGCTATCTCAGCAAGTTGAAACCTTAATACCATTAGCTCACAGCCAAAGATTCAAGTCCTCACTAGGGGACCGAACCAGTGAAGGCACCTGATTGATTCGCCATAGGTATACTCAATAAAATTCAGAGGAGCAATAGACACTTTAAGAACAACATGCGTTCCTGCGTCATTTAGTATTTTTAACTTTTTACGCCTGTAGGCTCCAACTGTAAATCCTCGATCTTAGGTTGTTATTAGTAAGGCAGAGGCATACCTTATCTATTAGCTCTATCTGAAAAATTTAGTAGATAGTAACATATTAGACCTCTTGCAAAAGTACCGTTTTATTGACCTTCGTTAACGGAGTATCAAAGGCTAGCAATGACTTATGCAAGAGATCTATTATATCTTATACCTCTGCACACGACAAAAAAATCATCCCCACCCGATTTTCATAGGTTTAGGGGTTAAAAAGCTAACTAACTGTCGAAATACAGTCTTATCATTGTTAAAGAACACCAAGTGAAGGCCCTCAATCAAC
>NZ_CAJGZQ010000035.1 GCF_904846185.1 Psychrobacter immobilis
CTAATATCTCCTTTCATAAACTGAAGGTCTTCAAGAAAGTTATTGGTATCTGACTCCAGCTTTTTCTTTAAGTAGCCACCAGGCGTTTGCCCTGCCTCTGCTGCTATCGCTTCTAGTTTTAGGTAGATTTCTGGTTTTAATCTAAATGATACGATAGGGGTGCTCATGATTATCCTTGTTTACAGATTGTAGACAGTAATATATCATAAAAATCAGTTACTTAAATCAAATTTGTAAACATTTTGTGTACAGAAAAAAGCGTCTTAAATCAGGTAAGTTACTGATTCAAGACGCTTTTTTTCATCCCGAGAGGGTGCGTAAGGTGTAGTCATTAAATTGGATAATTTAATGACCAAAAAGCAGGTAGAAAAATCGGTTATTTTCTACCTGTAGTAAGCCTTTTTAGCTAAAAAGGCTTATAAGAGCGTTACGTTAGTAAATCATTAGTAAAAGGGTAGCAAATCGTTAGCTAGATATGAGCAATTTATGAGCAATTACTGTATGATTGATTAAAAGTTAGTAAATCGTTAGCAAAAGGGTAGTAAATCGTTAGTTAAATATGAGCAATTTATGAGCGATTTCATAATTGAGGTAATTGACTTCAAGAATAGATGGGGATAGGAATTTATGGCTAAAAGAACAAAATTTTCTAAATTTCGTGATCTTTATGAGGTGATCGAAGAGCTAGCTGTTTCATATACCTATGAAGGTGTGGTTGAGATATTAGCTGAGCGCCATGATCTCATTCTAACGACTGGCACACTGACCAATTATCTTTACCGCTATAGAAAAGAATCAAAGGAATTATCTGTCGCTACAGATAATTCTAGCAGTAAGGTTGAAGTTAAGCCCGAGGTAAGAAACCAAATTTTTGTTGACTTGTCTTCTAATGATTCAATCCAAGAAAGTAATACAGATGGTAGTGATGAACCATCTGTACAGCCCACGCATGAAGAATTAGATACGGCTATGAAGAGATTTGAAGCGAAGCTAGCAAATAAAAGAAATAGATCTCTTTTTGATAAGTAAATGATTGATATTAAATAAATAAAAATTTCATAAAGGGACATTTTCCGAGTGTAAAAAGGAGTAATTTATGAGTATTGAAGGCATATCAGTAGCAAGTAACCATTTCATGATGTTTGAAGAGGCGCAACGAGAATACTACTGTCAAATGGGGCGTCTTAACACCTTTGGTTTAGAAAACGAAGCTCATAGCGATAGCATACTTAAAAAGATGTTTGAGCTAAAAGATGAGGAAAGTATGCTAAGAGAATATAGCGCGAGCGAACTCTACGTCATACAAAAACAGCTAGAACAGAAAATTGATGATTTCCTGCGTGAATTGGATGAGTAGCGCGTTACTATCACTGTTCGTGAAAGACCAAAACCCTAAAATTATTGAATTGACAGTACTTATCGCTTATATTAAGGGTACATAAATAAGCGATAAGTACTGCTATGAGCACAACCAATTATAATATTCGTCTGGATCAAGAATTAAAAGATAAGGCGTTTTCGGTGCTTGAGGGCTATGGTTTAACGCCTTCGCAAGCGATTAAGTTATTTTTGCATCAGGTAGCAGAAACCAATAGCATACCGCTGTCTTTTGATTATCAGGTAATACCTAGCACTAATATGCTTGAAGACGGTAATCAATGATTGAATTTGAATGGGATGAACAGAAAAATAGCAGCAATCAACGCAAACATGGCTTATCCTTTGAAGAAGCAGCTCGGGTATTTTTTGATCCTTTGTGTTTGCGTCAGCAAGATCGATATGAAAATGGTGAAGAACGGTGGCAAGCGCTTGGTGCAGTGAATGGGGTGGCGGTATTACTGGTCGCTCATACTCAAAGAGATAGTGAGGGTGGTGAGGTTATTCGTATCATATCAGCACGACCTGCCACTAAGATTGAAAGGAGGTTTTATGAACAGGGTTAGCTATAAAGCAAATGAGTTACCGTCTTTAAGCGCTGAGCAAGAAGCCAACTTGCAACGATTGGCGATGCTTTCAGATCATGATATTGATTTGTCTGATATGCCTGAAGTTACCGATTGGTCGGGTGCGACTCGTGGTAGCGTAGTAACATCTGATTCTATAGTCGGTGCCAGTATCGTGAGTCCTAGTATCATTGCTAGATTCCAGGATAAGGCAAAGAAGACCGGCGGAAACTACCAAGATATGATTAACGATGCGCTAGAAGAGTATTTGTTAGATCATTAGTCGATAAGATCACAACGTTTAAAATTCCCACCACTTTTTTTTCTTCTCAACCGTAGCAACGGTTGAGTCGTCTGTTTTTTCTTGCTCTTGTTCAAGTGGTGGCTCAGAGCCCATTTCGGCTTTTTTAAACTCCAGTAGTCTCACCTGAGCAAAATCCTGGATACTGGCGTTGGCTTTATCCAGCGTTTTGTTGAGCTGACAGATCTGCTGCTGATAATTCTCTATCAACTTCTTTTGATCGCTCACTTGTTGGCTGAGGTGTTCGCTTTTGAGCTTTTCAAGCGCTAATTGGTGTTCAATGTCTGTATTATTCTGAACACTTTGACTGTTCAGTGGTGAATTGTGGACAGTGTTCACTGAACGTTCAGTACGTTTTTTAGAAATTGGCTCACCAAATACTCGCAACATTTCTGAAACGTCTATTTTCTTGTCTGCGGTTCTGGATAACTGACCGTTATGGACTTTCTGATAGATCGTGGTTCTTGATACACCCCATTCTTTTGCTGCTTTTGTCACGGATATGTTCATGGTTCACCTAGTGTTCAAGTACGTTTTTAGAACCTGTACAGTGCAACTGTCCAGAACGTTCAGTGAACAACTATGACACTAACCTACCTTTGTGGCAAATCAATCATTCAGACGTAAAAAAGCCATCATTAATAAGACGGCTTTTTTATAGCATAGACTATATTAGAAAAAATAGTGATAGCTACTATTTTAGCTTAATGCTTTATCCCAAAATGGGTCTTCATACCATAGATCAGGCATTCCCATATTAGCCTTGGAGGTCAAAACAAATTGACTATCTTCGATTAAACATTTAAGACGTTTTGCCCATGTTGAATTAGGACTAATTTTGTAAAGTAGAGTCTGTATAGCCACTAATACTGTATAAGTACGTTTTTTATAGTTGATCGTACTATTACTTAGAATAACATCGTTTTCTAGCCATTGAATTGAGTCTGATGTCGGTATTACGATACTGCGCCCATGCTCTTTATTCCAAAGCCTACTATGATGAGCACAGATATTGCGGAGATCATTAAAACTCTTTATCCAAGACTCCAAAACCTTAAGATTTAGTCCTAGATTTTGAGCAATTTCCTTTTTATATTGATTCGAGACTAGACCACAATAAAGAAAGCTTAAGTCGCCCCAAGTTAGCATCTCAATCATCATCCAGGCAGGGGGCAACTTAGGGGTATCATATCTCGATAAGTAATGTCTTAAGAAGTTTTCTTTTCGTACTTTATCCTTCAATATATTCTTTTCTTCTCGTTCTATCGGCCGCTTATCTATAGCTTTCTCATCACGTTCTAAGCGTTTTTTTTCACTCAATAACTGCCTTTCAATGTTCGCAAGTAAACGTTTATGTTCGTAACTAGGCTGAAAATGCGCTTCATCGGTATACCAGAAAGCATCATTAGATCGACAACATAGTACATGACAGACTTGCGCTCGTATTGCAACTTCAATGCGTTCAATAGCATCCATGACCAAAAGACGCAATTCTCGATCAAAAATATATAGGCTTAAAACATCATCGAAGGAGGTATTTTCTTTAAACTGATGCAGTGTAGATGCGTTGCTTAAGGATGTTCTTTGAAAGGGAATTGTATAAGCGGATAGACGATAATAGCCTATGAAACTGAGATAGCGTTTTGCGCGCTCATGATCGGCAACAGCTAACCCACGCTCTTGCCACTTACTAAGATGTTCTTCATGATCTTTTACTGCTTTTTTGAATTCAATCATAGCTATTTCTTAGGCAAAAAAAACCTGCCAATTTGTGCGTAATCAGATAAATCTGACCATAGGCATAGCAGGTATGTTGATTTATTATACTATAGTATATATATATAGTCAAATTAAATTATATCTAGATGTTATGACGAATAATTTTACAAAGAAGAAGATATTTAAGATGGTTTCATTATTCTCAATGCGTTTGATTTATTAGATCTATAACTCTACTTAAGTCATTCTTCTCTTTTGAAAGAAAAATTGTAGATACGTCAGGAGTTATTTTAAGTGGTAAGTTCGGCCACTTCTCTAATGTTTTCCTTCCGAATGGATGTATAGCGATCACAGACTTGATAGGGTGCTTCTCTAGAATGCCATCGACTGCATTATAAACAGCAAAATTGCTAAAGTACTTTTTATATAGTTCATCTAACACATTATATTGTTGTAATGTATACGAGCTACTATACTTAGAATCTAGTATGAAGAAACTAACATTCTGTTCATTGTACTTAGTAATGATAAAGTCCGGATTATAATAGTTGTATCTTAAGCTAGAATCATTCTTGTTAAGCGCTATTAATTCATTATGGCGAGTTTCATGGGTATACCCCGTAACTTTCCGATCATAGTAAACATCTAAATCACTGTCCTCTTTATAGAAGCTAACCCTAGTAGGGATAAAATCTTTAAAAAAGCTATGATTTTCAGAGCTTCTTGCTTTCCAGCCGTCTGCATGTAAAGCTTCTATTATCTTATAAAGTGAGAACAATTCATATATTTTGGAAGTAGATCGTATTTTAGTTAGGTTCTGGTCAACTCCAATATTAGGACTTGCTAGGGAATACCACTCACTCATTTTTTTATAGATATTTAAGTAGAAACTTGATTTCCTTGCAAACGGAGTTGCTTTTGGCGGAATAAAGCCCTTAAATTTTACTTGCAACTTCTTTGTGAATAATAATATTAATCTATCGATATCTGTTACTAGATTGTCTATCCTTTTTTCCATACCATCTGTTGTTATTTGGGCATACATATCCTCTATAGAGTAGATTTTATACCTAGGAAACGGTTTTATTTTTTCATATTCCTTATCATAATTTAATGACTTTATTCTATTATTAATGGTATTTGATATATCTGTTAAGGTTTCTCTGATCGATATCAGCCCTCCCAATAAAATTCTATTTTCTTCTAAATCATAAGTATCAACATAGTTTTCTCTTTTTATATTTTCTAATGAGTATATCTTACCAAACAAATTAATTGAATTCTGAGAATAGCCTTGTTGCAGCTTATCTATATTATCAATTATATCGTGTGGATTTATGTTGTAATAATTTTGATTGTTAACATCTTCTTTAATGATTTGCAATCTATGTCTTAGTACTCCCTTTAAAGCTCCCCCATTAATTAGAAGGGTTTCAATTATCTTCTCTGCTAGTGTTATTATCGATTCAAAACTAGCCTCAAAAGCTCCTTCATTATTAGATTTATACTTTGTTCTAGATAGACAAACATCTAAAATATGTTCATTGTATTTTAACAGATAAGACATCATGCCTTTGATTTCTTCAAACCTATCGTGATTTGTAAATACATTAAAAGTTATACTTGTAAATTCTCTGCTTCCATTGAAAAACCTTACAGTGCTATACCCAAAGCTTTCCCGGAATAGATTGTTCGCCTGTGTTTTTGTTCTATTCCCTGGCTCTGATATCATAAGTGGAAGAGTGTAATCCTCTAAAAAAACTTCGATTTTAGAGGAAAAAAACTCATCATTTTCAGTATTGTCTATTTCAAACTCAATAAGGTCAGTATCAGAAACGTTAACTACTGGTGTTATTTGGGTTTGGTTGTTGTTTACGTAAAGCTTTATATTAATCATTTACGTTACCAGCAGAAAAAATCATAAGTGTCTAAGTCGGCGCTACCGTTGCTAATAATAATTTCTAAATAGTTGAGAGAACGCTCTAATTCGTTTTCTATTAATATCTCACTTAATTTTTCTAAACGATTTTTAAAGTTTTTTCCATAACCTTTTATTAATGGAAGTATCAGCTGTAAGGTTGCATAGTCAAAAGCTAGCAACTCTTCGTCTGCTGAAAACTCTCTCATTAAAGGTCTTGCTTTATTACAGTACTGTCTAATGGCAATTTCTTTTCGACTACTTATTGTTATAGGTTTTCCAAGTCCAGTATCTCTAAGTTCAAGTATATTTTTTATCTTCTCATAAACTCTATTCTCACTCTCGAAGTTAGGTGTCTCTCCGACGTTACCGAAGCAGCTCTCCATCATTTCGTATGATATAGGTGTTTCCACTGGAGGGGGCGCTATAACATCCTGGTTCTTATTGACTTTAATGGAATTTGGCTCTAGCACTATAATTGGAGATCTGTCTATCAGACGTGGTGATAGATTCTCTGTAGTACTATCATAGTTAATAGTTGCTAGAAATCTTAGGTTATTTGGAATTCTAATTTTTTCATGGCCTAGTGTTATCTCTTTTTCATCGCTGTTAGGGTCAGTAAGCCCCATAAATGAAGACCAATAGTGCTCCATCGGACTTAAGTTAGCTTCGTCTAGTAATACCATTGAAAGAGGAGGAACTAGCTCTTTATCTTTAGACTCTTTACTTAACGCACTTAAAAACTCATACATACCTGTACTACTGCACTGAAAATTGTTAGAAATTGGGTTTAAAAAACCAATTAAGTCTTTTTGCCCAGTCCAACCTCTTGCAACAGGTACATCTAAGAACCGTTTGTCCTTAATGCCATAAATATCAGCTATAAGCCTAGCTAGAGTGGTTTTTCCACCACCTGGCAACCCTGCTAAGAAGCAAATAAAAGACTGTTGCAGAGTGACTACTACATTAATAGTGTCAAGCATTGATAAATTTCTATTTTTCTGTATCAAGCTATATCTTATATGGCTGAGTATATTTTGCGCTGTAGTATTGGAAATATCATTTTTCCCCACTTCTTGTGAGATATCTCTAAACTCTCTATCATGGGACACACCAACATTACCATTAATCGCCTCTACAAAAGGCTTAAGGTTAAAAAGCTTTGAAGTTAGTTCATTTGTACTTTTATTATAGAGATCCTTTAGGTTTTTTATTTCATTTTCAAGAATTATCTTTCTTTTAAATTCATATTCATAGCTTTTATTTATATCATCAAAATCTTTTTTCAACTCATCTAGTGTATTATAAGCATTATACTCTTCTAATAAGGGAGCTATCTTATCTTTCAGCTCTTCTATATAGTTTTTCTTACTCTCTATCTCCTTATTTAATTCATCATGTTCTTGAAAATCATCAAGAAAACCATCTTTCATTTTTATTTTATTTTTAGATTCAATTTCCTTACCTAGATTAACTAATTCTAACTTATTCCTCTCTATTTTTTCCCTTAAACTTGATAGTTCTGCGCTCTTTTCCCTACAGCTTTCTTCTATATTTTCTTTATAACTATCCTTGATACTAGATAAGTATTCTTCTTTATTTTTTTCTATATGTTTTTCTATTAACTCTTCACCTACTTCACTACGTAAAAATTTACCAAGTTGATCAATTACATCATCTTTTAATACTTTGCTGTTGTCGTATATATCATGTATTTTACTAAGTCTTTTAACGATTATTTCATGTTCATCTACTGGGAATTTTTTTACTATATCCTCTAAAGAGGATATGTCTAGTTTTTTACTACTAAACCCCATTTCTTTCGCTATTTTTATAAGATTACTTACTATTTCATCATCTGATGAATAGTCTTCTTGTGATAATTGGCTATCATTATGTAGTTCAGATACATTAGTAAAGTAGTAACGTTCGCCCTCTTCAAGTGGACAATATATTGCATACCGTTTTATATCTTCAAAGAAACCAGTATAAATATGACCTTTGATAAGTTGTTTTCCTGGTATAGGTGCGTCTACTTTTTTTAATAGTATCGTATCTCCACCCTCTAAATCCCATCGAAAAGGACCATAACATAAGCCTGAGTCATTTAAGTAAATATATTTCGTGCTCGGAAGAAAGTCGATTCTCACGATCATTGAATTAGGATTAGGTAGGGAGCTAGCAATTATTTCAATCAATTCACCAGGTTTTAAATCAGCTGTTTTCGTTCCTAACGTAATATATTTACAATTTCTATCTGAGCCAGCTTCATCAGGGCGATACTGCTTAGACTCAATAATAACGACTTTAAATAGTTCAAAATCATCATAATTGCTGTTTATATCTTCGAATCCACCAGTGACGAACACCTTACCTGAAGCACAAAAGCTATCATCATATAAAGGAGTATATGAGTCGCCTCTTTTTTCAGCCACTGCTCTTACATAGCCTAAGTGAGGCTTGGTCTGAGGAGTAGTTAACTTGTAAACGATTATTTCTTTAGAATAACTTTCCATTATTGAATACTTACTATTGATGTTTGGAAGATACTATAGATCCTTAAGGATCTATACAGAAGGTTTTTAGAAAAATATAGAATACAGTTTCTTTGTATAGGTTATGGCTATTAGCTATATTATGCTGTAACACAGTATAACTTGCTCATATAATCACTCAATATCCAGCGAACCTGATGAACTATTATTAACAGCTCGCTGATTTACTTGAAACAGTCAGTAATACGAACAGGGTTAAACTATTATAAAATAGTCATAGCACCCACCGGATACCATAACTATTTAAAATACTTATGAGACTCAATATTCGAGATACTCTCTAATTGGCCGCTTCGTAAATTGAGAGGCATTTTTTTTAAGGCGATTAATCATCTCAAATTCCCACGCTTTAGGATCCTGACCTGCTGGACTGGTAGAGCTCACTAAATGATTGTAATCCGCTATAAAGCTAGGGTTGCGAGTAATACGTCCTAGTTGCTTATCGCTAAGACCTTCAATAGTAGTTATATCGCCATCATTAGCAATTTTAGTAGCAGTTTTTTCTTTGTTTTTTTTCACTTTAAATTTGAATATAAAGCCTACAATTGCACGTCCGTCTTTATATTGGTCATACTCAGCCTGAATATCAGTATGCTCATTTATTTGTTTAATTGCATGGTCCAGAACTCGTGCCTTGAAGTTATTCATTTTCTTATACTGCTGAGGCTCAACACCTAGCTTCCTACGTAGATCATCAACCGATATCTTGTTGGTTTTACCAACAGCTTTCCATTGCATCATTAACTCATAAAGCCTTATTGAGTATTCGCTTTGCAATTCGCTAACCTGTTTTAATTCATATTCTGTGTATTGCTCGCTAAGTCTTGTTATTAAGGGAATAACAGCATCTGTAAATTGCAGCTCAACCATACCAGCGTCGTCAATATAGCTTATTTTTTGTACCCACCTAATGACATGGAGAGCCAGTTTTCCTGTTTTTTCATGAATATCTTCATACTCAAAATGAGCATCAAATAGGCCACTTGTAGCACTTTTCAATGCATCGTATGAAGTATTTTTTTCTACCTTAAACTGTTCTTGATAGCTCTTTGCTCTAATATTTAAAACACCTCTAGCATCAATCAATTGTTTTTGTTCTCTTGCTTCAATAATTGCTAGGAAGATAAGGCGCTGCTCGGGTATACCAAGAGAGTAACTAGCACTAATTAATTTGTTGTCTTTAGCGATTAACTGCTTATCACTCATTTCATACTCTCTATAGTGAACAATGAAAGTACTATACCTTATAAAGCTACATATAATCAAACATTGTAGCTTTATGGGTCGATAGACGTAGCTTTATGGGTCGATAGACGTAGCTTTATGGGTCGATAGACGTAGCTTTATGGGTCGATAGACGTAGCTTTATGGGGGTTGTATCCTTTTATTGTCGGGGGTTACAGAGGGCGTAAAAGCTTTTAAAAGTATTTAAAAACATTAAAAACCTTTTTGGCTATTAATGATTAAAATAACAAAAGAAAAGAAAGGTAGAAATAGTAATTAATTGAATATTAGTAAGTTCAAACTATTTAGAAACGATTATTAATGATATAACTTTATAGTGATAAAACCATCTTATTTGGCTCCCTATAACCTTCTAAGCATCATTTGACATGATGGTAGGTAAATTATTTCGAACACCTTTAAGTGGCAAATAAGCGCTTATACAGCCAAAAATTTGTTTAGAACAGCTAATATTTGTGGAAGATAGCTAGAGTTTTCATCAATCTGCCAATAGTAATTAATCTTTAGCTATTAAAAGGCTTCTCAAAAAAGCCCTTGTCTCAGCTGAGACAAGGGCAATCTATATTTAATTACTAATCCAAACTATTGTAGGCTTTAATTCCTGCTTTATCGACCAATCTTTGAGCATTGCCAACTTTGTTAGGTGCTGCTACCTCTCTTAATATCAATAACGATTCTAGTACTATTGGCATCAAAGCCTTGACCATATCATTCTGATTTGATGTATTCTCTACCGATTTTGATCCTTTATCATCTGACTGCAATAAGTGCAGAATTTCACTAATATCTCCTTTCATAAACTGAAGGTCTTCAAGAAAGTTATTGGTATCTGACTCCAGCTTTTTCTTTAAGTAGCCACCAGGCGTTTGCCCTGCCTCTGCTGCTATCGCTTCTAGTTTTAGGT
>NZ_CAJGZQ010000036.1 GCF_904846185.1 Psychrobacter immobilis
GAGCATTTTCACCTCTATTTAAAGGAATGTGAGTGGCGTTTTAATCACAGTGACCCAAAGTCGCAATTACTACAATTAAAACAATGGGTTAAACAGGGTTTGAACTAGTTATCTAGGACAGCCCCTTTATTTTTTATATAAGCTGTCTGTGGTCGACCGCCTGATAAATCAATGCTCATTATCAATACTAATTAACTAATGCTAAGAGAATGAGTGAGCGATTACAATATCGTCTAAGTTACTGTTTAATGAGTGTCCGTCTAATAAGTATCTGCTTAAATAACTCAGCGATGCACTGAATCATCAGTAACGTAATAACAAAATAGGTGACTACTTAACCAATCTGTAACGGTCATCAAACGGGTTTTTGCTTAAAGTAGCGGTACTAAAAATCTTGGAGTCATAAATGAAAAGTATCACTGAAGCCATGAACTGGCGTTACAGCACCAAAGAGTTTGACGCCAATAAAAAAATATCAGCAGCAGACTTTCAAAGTTTAAAGGATATCCTACGACTTAGCCCATCAAGCACTAATATTCAGCCTTGGCATTTTGTGATCGCTGATGATGAGGCTGGCAAGGCACGTATCGCAAAAGGTACGCAAGGGATGTTTGATTTCAACACGGCAAAGGTGAAAGATGCCTCCCACGTCATCATTTTCTGTAGTCGTATCTATGCTGATGATGAATTTTTGCATGAAGTATTGGATAAAGAAGATACGGATGGTCGCTTTGCAGAACCAAAATTCAAAGAGCAAATGCATCAAGTCCGCAAAATGTTTTTGGACATTCGTCGTTATGAGCAAAAAAACGAACCACATTGGCTGGTCGAGCAAGTGTATCTAAATATGGGTGCATTGTTGCTGGGTGCTGCTACTTTAGGCATTGATGCTGTGCCGATGGAGGGTGCTGATCTAAAAGCACTCGATGAAGAGTTTGAGCTACGTAGCAAAGGCTACACAGCTGTTGCCGTTATCTCACTTGGTTATCGTAGTGAAGACGATTTTAATGCAGATTTACCCAAGTCTCGATTGAGTGAAGCGAGCATAATTACTAAAGCGTAATGCCCGACTGGTATTTTTAACTGACTATATTGAACTCAAATAGCGTTATAAACGACCTGTTTATAGCGCTATTTTTTTTGCTAATAAAATGAGTTTTTGAGTTTCATTTATAAAATTGATAGTGAATAAGCGAGATAGAATAGTGGGAAGTAAAGTTTTCATAGATTAAAAACTACACTGTAATAACTACAAAGTGAAAACAAATCGACATTTCTAATAAGTCATAATAAATCGATTGGCGCGACTTTTAAGAAGCGTTTTACCCTATTTTTTCTGATTATCTGCCAGCGAGAAGCCAGCATGTCTACCTTGAACTTAACCATTAATAAGCAAGATTATCAGCTCGACAATCTTGATTCACGCACGACCTTACTCGATGTCTGTCGCCAGCACCTCAAAATTACGGGACCTAAAAAAGGCTGTGATCATGGTCAATGCGGCGCTTGTACCATACTTATCAATGGGCGTCGGGTCAATGCCTGTTTGACCTTGGCAGTTATGCACGATGGTGATGAGATTACGACGATTGAAGGTATTGGCATGCCCGAATCATTATCGGAGCTACAACAAGCCTTTAAAGATAATGATGCGTTTCAATGTGGTTACTGTACCCCTGGGCAAATTTGTTCAGCAACAGCGCTGATCGATGAAATTAAACAAAACTGGCCCAGTCATGTCACTACAGATTTGCAAAATCCTGATGGATTACTGGTTCAAGAAATCGCTGAGCGTATGAGTGGCAATATTTGCCGCTGTTCTGCTTATCCCAATATTATTAAAGCCATTTCACAAGTACTAGAAAATGAAATGAATGAATCCTCTAAAACTGACGCAGTACAAAAATCAGAGGTGACGGGTATTTGGTCGCCACCACCTAGTGAAGCGCAGCTAGGTAGTCAATCTATGAAGAATAAGACGGCAACTAGCACGTCAGGAGGTCGCTCATGAAACGCTTTGAATATAGCCGTGCTACCGCGCCAGAGCAGGCAGCCCAATCTGCTAGTGTAAAAGACGCCTCATTTATCGCAGGGGGTACCAACCTTTTAGACTTGATGAAGTTAGAGATTGAAACGCCAATTAAGCTGGTGGATATCACTCGCTTAGCATTAGCTCAAATTGAGAAGACTACAGATGGTGGCCTACGCATCGGTACGCTGGTGACCAATAGCGACTTGGCGGCGCATCCTGAGGTCATTGCCAATTACCCAGTGTTATCACGGGCGATTTTGGCAGGTGCGACGGGACAGTTGCGTAATAGAGCGACGACGGGCGGTAATCTATTACAGCGTACGCGTTGTTATTATTTTTATCAGACAGACAGCGCCTGCAATAAACGCAAGTCAGGTTCTGGTTGCCCAGCGATAAATGGTGAAAATCGTACGTTGGCAATTTTGGGTACTAACGAGTCCTGTATTGCCCAGCATCCATCTGATATGGCCGTCGCGATGCGCTTATTAGATGCCACTGTTGAGACGTTAAAAACGGATGGCTCAACGCGTAAAATCGCGATTAAAGACTTTTATTGTTTGCCAAAAGACACGCCACATATCGAAAACGTTTTAGAGTCTGGTGAGCTTATCACTCATGTGGTGTTGCCAGCGCCCATCAAAGGCGTGCACACTTATGACAAAGTGCGTGATCGCGCGTCCTATGCTTTTGCTTTAGTCTCCTGTGCAGCGATCATAGACGTGACTGATAATGGGCGTTTGGACACAGTGCGCCTAGCATTCGGCGGTATTGGCACTGAGCCATGGCGCAACGAAGCCGTTGAGGCATTGCTGACGGGTACTGATGGCAATGAAAATGTCATTAAACAAGCAGCGGACTTATTATTAAAAGAGGCTAAAGGTAGTGGTCAAAATGATTTTAAAATACCGCTGACTCGTCGTCTACTCAAACAAGTTATTCAGCGCGCATTAGTAGCGGGCAAGGGAGCATAATCATGTCATTATTGGACTCAGTATTTCCAGCAGAACCGACCAAAAAGATGATGATGAATGCGCCTGTCGAATCACTTTTTGACAAAACAGCGAGCAAATTGGTGGGCAAACCCATCAACCGAGTTGAGGGGTCACTCAAGGTCAGTGGTCAAGCGCCTTATACGGCAGAGATTCATTTAGACAATCAAGCCTATGGCGTATTGCTGGGCGCGACGATTGCCAAAGGGCGGGTTAAGGAAATTGATCACAGCTCTTTAGAGGGTATGCCTGACATTATTAAAGTAGTTACTGATCCTGAGCATTTTTTGCGCAATGCACAACAGGGCGGTGCAACTAAATCACCTAAACAAGGCGTCAGTGAGATTTTTTATCATGGTCAGCCGATAGCGGTTGTCATTGCTGAGACGTTTGAGGCGGCGACCGAAGGCGCAAAAGTGCTCAAAGTGACTTATGAGGATGAGACTGAGCAGGCGGCATTGAACTTTACGGCAGAGCTGCCAAATGCTCATGACGTTAATGAAAAAAAAGGCTCTGATAAAAACTCAGAAAAGGGTAATCCAGAACAAAGCCTCGCAAATGCTGCGGTAACCCTTGACCGCTTTTATCATACGCCAAGTCAAAACAGCGCGGCGATGGAGCCGCATGCAACGCTTGCACATTGGGAGGGCGATAAACTGATTATGTACTCCTCTAATCAAATGCTGTCCTCGTGCAAAAAACAAATCGTGGATGCATTGGATTTGGATCCAGAAAATGTACAATTAATTGCTCGCTATGTCGGTGGTGGTTTTGGGAGCAAGCTTGGTATTTCACCAGAATCAATAGCCGCCGCACTCGCGGCAAAGGATTTGGGTCGTCCCGTATTAATCACTATGACGCGCCCGCAAGTGATGGAGGCAACGATTAGACGCTCAAACACGCGTCAACGCATCGCTATTGGTTGTAGTGAAGACGGTATTATCGACACCATGATTCATGAGACGGTCTCTAGTAATTTGCCAGGAGAGGCCTTTTTTGAGCCAGCAGCGCTCTCTACGCATTATCTGTATCGCGGTGACAATCGCCGAGTTAATTATCAGCAAGTAGACATGAACCAAGTATTGTCAGGCTCGATGCGTGCCCCCGGCGAAGCAGTCGGACAGATTGCCCTTGAGTGTGCGATGGATGAATTAGCAGAGCAACTCAACCTAGACCCTGTCGAGCTACGCTGTCGTAATGAGCCTGAGCAAGATCCTAGTAAAGACATCCCGTTTTCCACGCGTAAGCTTATTGCCTGCATGGATCAAGCGGCTGAACAGTTTGGCTGGAATCAACGCAATGCTAAGCCTGCCAGTCGCTTAGAAGGTGATTGGTGGATGGGTATGGGTATGGCAGCGGCAGCTCGCGGCAACAGCTTAGCGCCATCAGAAGCACGGGCGACCCTGCAAATAGATAACTCAAAAGCACTAGGCGTGAAGGCGGTAATCGAGACAGACATGACCGATATCGGTACAGGTTCTTATACCGTATTTACTCAGGTTGCTGCAGATTTATTAGGGCTACCAATAGATCATATTGAAATGAAGCTTGGTGATACCAGTTTGCCACCTGCGGTAGGCTCAGGGGGCAGTATGGGCGCTGCCAGTTCAGGCAGTAGTATTTACCTTGCTTGTCAGCAGCTACGTGAAATGATCGCAGAAAAAGTCGGTCTATACCCTGACACCATTCAGCTGGATAACGGTCAAATTAAGCAGATAGGTGAGCATGATGCTAATTTTGTAGAAACAGTGGTAGAAACCGTTATAGAAGCAGGAAAAGAAAAAGTAGCAGGTTTGAGCGATAACATCGTAGATAAAGTGGCTGATTTAAAAGATAAGTTAGCTGAAATAACTGGAATCCCACTAACTGAATCGAAAGAATATGACTTTAGTAGTTTCCAGACTCATTCATTAGCCGATATCGTCGCTCAATATGATGACCAAAAACTCAGTGCCAAAGGTCAAATTGCACCGGGTAAAAATGCAAAAAGTCATCGCCAAGCGTCATTTGGTGCTAATTTTGCCGAGGTCGCTGTACACCGAGTGACTGGTGAAATACGCGTTAAACGTATGACTGGTGCCTTTGCAGCAGGGCGTATCCTCAATCACAAAACCGCGACCTCGCAGTGCTACGGCGGTATGGTATTTGGTATTGGTTCTGCGTTGATGGAGCAGGTGATTCACGATAAGCATGACGGTCGGCTATGTAATCATAATCTTGCAGAATACCATGTCCCAGTCAATGCGGATGTTCCTCAGCTTGATGTTATCTTGGTAGAAGAGGACGATCCGTATACCAATCCAATGCACATAAAAGGTATTGGAGAAACGGCGATTGCCGGTGCTGCCGCTGCTATTGCTAATGCCGTTTACAACGCCGTGGGTGTACGAGTTTATGACTTTCCTATTACTCTCGACAAATTACTTTATGAGCTACCAGAATAGGTTTTTAGTCAAATAGATGGACAATATAAACCCGCTAATTATAGTCGTTAGCGGGTTTTATAAACTGGTTTTATAAGTGGACTAGGATGGATATAGACCGTATATAGACATCAATGATAGAGAGTATATAAGAGGCGTTATGAATCAAATTGCTGATATTCTTAAGCTGGCACGCGAGGCTCAGCAACAACAGGTTGACGCTGTACTAGCAACCGTCGTGCGTACCGAAGGGTCAGCCTATCGCCGCACAGGCGCGATGATGCTCATCTGTGAAGATGGTCGTTCAGTTGGGATGATTAGCGGCGGCTGTTTGGAGCCACATATTATCAAACGTGCTTTTTGGCTCACACGTGATGGTGCAAACGTACAAGTCTATCAAACAGGCGATGATATCGAATATGCTGAAAATGGTACTGCGCAAGCGACCGTTAAAGAAGATAACTCTCATATCGATAGGAGTAGTGACAATATTAATAATGATAGTAACTATGGTAAACAAAGTGATGACTCGGACGAGTTAAATTTTGGATTAGGCTGTAATGGGCGCGTACACGTGTTGTTTGAACGGTTGGCGACGGCAATGTCTTTGTTAAATGTCATTAGTCAAGTTCGTCAGTCTCAGCAGCCAGTAACGGTAGCAACTTTAATTCGCTCTACAATCCATTTTAATAACCAAAATAATCCAAACTCTCAACTTCAAATTGGTTTGCGTCTTAAACTAGATAATTATATCAAGTCAGGAAAACTCACCGTTATCGACGCTAATAATTCAGATAAAGTGGTATCTAATGCTTCAAGCACAGTTATCCATGCTGTTGACGTATTAGCGAAATATCAAATATTTGATAATAGTGCTAAATATATTAAAGTGGATGGCGAAGACGGTACTACAGAGTGGTTGGTACAAAGACTGGAACCACAAATTCGCTTACTGATTTGTGGTGCTGGCAATGATGTGATGCCACTAGTTACGATGGCAAAGCTGCAAGATTGGCATGTGACAGTGGTAGACAGTCGAGCGCAATATGCCACGCAGCGGCGTTTTCCTCAGGCGGATAGAGTGATGGTACTGGCGTTAGATGATAGTGATACTTTACTAGAACTAAGTAAAAATGCCACCGTTGCTTTGATGTCGCATAGTCTCAGCCAAGACCGTGCTCGCCTTAGCGTATTATTAGAGCATGCTAATCACTATAAATATCTTGGACAACTAGGGCCACGCTACCGTACCGAGCGCTTAATCGAAGAAATTAGTACAAGGTTTACAAATCCTGCCAGTTTAAACCTAGGTATCAAAAAACTGCATTATCCGATTGGCTATAAGCTGGGCGGAGATGGACCTGAAGCATTAGCACTGGGTATCATGGCACAAGTCAATGCGGTCGTGCATAATCAAAACCTATCAGCAGAAAACTCAGACACTCATCTTTCAAATACTAACTTTACAACGCTATTTTCTACGCATATTGATTCTATAGAGATGACTGCTACAAGTGCTCGTGCATCTACAAGTTTATCATGAGCCGCGACGCATCTATTTTGGCATCTACGCAACTAAAGCCAATAAATCTATCAAATCCACCAAACCATGTGGTTATTATTTTGGCCAGTGGACTGAGCCTGCGTTTAGGTCAAGCAAAACAGTTACTGTGTAAAGATGGCGAACCCTTAATTTGCTTCATGACCAAACTCGCACTTTCTACAAAACCGCAAGCAGTTATTATAGTCATTCCTGATAATCAACCATCAATAGCCAGTGCGATGAATGCATTGGCTTTTCAGTACTCTATGATTCAAATGGTCGTAAATTCTACGCCTGAAATAGGTATGGCGTATAGTTTGAATTTGGCTATTGAGCCAGTCACACAGTTGACAAACTCATTGATTGATCGCGTCGTCATTATGGGAGTTGATCAAGTTTTACTCGATGAGCATCATTTGGCAAAACTGCTGGCATATAAGCGGTCTGTAGTGGCAAGTAGTTATGGTAGTTGGCAGTATTCAAATAATATGAATTTAAATGAAACGTCTGCTGTCACTGCATTAAAGCAAAACATTATCGGACTACCTTTAACGATTGATTGTGATTTACTCAGAGAGTGGCAAGCATTGCTGGTAGGCGATAAAGGGCTGCGTTATTTAATTAGAGGTTTGCCGCCCAGTCAGATAAGTACCGTTGTTAATAATCAACTGAGCTATGATATCGATACTCCTGAGCAACTTGCTCATGCCAAGCAAAAAGGCTGGCTGGATAAATAGTATCAACAGTGTCAATCCATAAGTGATAAAAATGATAAATGTGATAGAAACAGAACGTCTTTATCTCAGGCAGTGGCAAGCAAGTGACTTTGCTGTTTTTGCTGAAATAAATGCTGATCCTGAAGTAATGAAATATTTCCCCAAGTTATTAACGCCTAAAGTAAGTGACATCATCGCTAGTAAATGCCAGCAGCTTATTGCTAATCAAGGCTGGGGACTTTGGGCCGTCAGTTTAAAAGATAGATCAAAAGAGAATGGGGCTTTTATCGGTTTTGTTGGCTTGAATGATACTCACGCAGATATGTCTTTTGCCCCGGCTGTCGAAATTGCATGGCGACTACATAAAGATTATTGGGGACAGGGCTATGCTACAGAGGCGGCGCGTGCGGCGCTGAATTTTGCTTTTACTGAGCTGTCGCTCGATGAGGTTGTGTCATTCACAGCGGTTATCAATAAGCGCTCGCAATTGGTTATGGAGCGCCTTGGCATGATGGATACCCGCGCCAACTTCTATCATCCAGCCCTTGACCCTAACCATCAGCTGGCTGAGCATGTACTTTATAACATGACGCGGCAACAGTGGAACAATCAGTTAGCAGGCTTGTGACCACAAATCAATGCCCACACTCTGATATTAACAGGACTACTCGAAGATATTACTACCGTTATACAACACAAGGTAAGGTTTGCGATATAATTTATTTTCTATTAAATGTAAAATAAGGTCGTCTTATGAATCGTATACTGTGGTTAGTCATTGGCATCATTAGTATTCTTGGCGGTATCTTTGCATTTTTTAATCCTCTTAGCGCCACTTTGGCCGCTGAGCAGTTAGCAGGTTTTATCTTCCTTTTAGTGGGTGTTTTACAGTTTATTGCCTTGTTCCGAGCACATAGTACCACTGGAAAAGTGCTGGCTGCCATCGGCGGTGTACTTGGTGTATTAATTGGTATTGAATTATTACAAGATCCGTTGCAAGGCATATTAACCTTGACCATGGTAATTGCTATTTTATTTATGGCAACAGGTATAGTCAGAGTTGTTGTTGCTTTCGGTCTCCGTAGGACAGTGGCTTTTGTCCCAATATTACTCTCAGGTCTGCTCTCGATTATATTGGCTATCATGATATTTACCAGTTATCCGCAGTCAGCGACGTATATTCTTGGCATACTGTTGGCCGTCGAGTTGATATCTAACGGCATATCATTAATTATGTATTCACGTATACCATCAATTGTGGTGCGCAATATATAATTTTAATTATAGCAACAAACAAAAAAGACGCTATTTACAGCGTCTTTTTTGTTTGTTTATTAATATCAATAACCTCTTAGCTATCCCGCGAAAATGTTAAAAAGTGACCTTTAAACGGCAATTCAAGGTGGCAGTTTGCTTAAGTAATTATTTACCTAGTTAAACTAATTGGATTTCGTATACTCAAACTGATATATAATTATCGATTTATGTATATAGATTGGAAGTGCTATGGAAGATATGCTGTTACAGTTCGAAAATGGTATAGCTAATATATTAGAGTTATTTAACAAAGTTCGAGATGGAATTGGTAATAGACCTGTATCGAAAGATATTAGAGATTACATTGATAGATTTGTGGCAAATTACGAAGTTTATAAGATTTCCTTAGATGGAAATAGTCCAGAAAAAATAGCTGAGTCGGCTAAAATCGTTTGTGTTTATGGTGCGGCATTTGGTCAAAACTTAAAGAAAATTGATGTAGATGAAGAAACTAAGGCTTTAGCTCATAAGCTAGAAAGTATTTCTTATGAACTGAGAAAAACAATAGAAAACTCACCAATTTTAACTGTATCTTTATCAAATGAAGCTCGTGTGCAGATATCGAGTGATATGCAAGACTACAAATCCTTCAAGAAGCAATTAAGAGAAACAAATAAAGAGTTTGAAAAGCATCAGCATAAAATTACAAACTTATTAGCTGAAAGCGAGAGTCAAGCTAAGTGGTTAAAAAAAGAAATAGAGTCATTAGAAAGTATAGTCAGTCTATAATAAAAGAGATACAGCCCATATCCTGAAACAGTTTTGGTAAATTATTCTCCATCCACCCTTGGCGTAGAAACTTAGCCTGTGCCCACTTTTTCTCGATAGGGTTTAGATCA
>NZ_CAJGZQ010000037.1 GCF_904846185.1 Psychrobacter immobilis
TCAAATACTCAAATACTCAAATACTCAAATACTCAAATACTCAAATACTCAAATACTCAAATACTCAAATACTCAAATACTCAAATACTCAAATACTCAAATACTCAAATACTCAAATACTCAAAATTATTTTAAAAGTTTGTATTGAGGCTTGTCAAATGACAATGGTCTTTTATCAAAAGTTCTTTTGTTACAGACTTTTTTAAGTAGTTTATTAGCTTAAATAGGGGTCAGATTGGCTAGTTCCCATTGGGGTATAGTGCATGATTGCAATCTCACTTTAGACGGTGGATAAAAAATTTGATGCTAGCGCAGCTATGTATTTTTACCTGTTCTTTGAAAGTGCACTTCATATGTTAGTTTCAATAATTAAAAAAGTGAAAAATTTACTCTAATAATGTTTTCATATCGAGTGCTGCTCTGCTATAAAATCAACAGCTACATAAATGAGTGCTATACATCATAGGATTAAGTTATATGTCGTCAGCTGAGCAACTTTGGACTGCAATTTATGATTTTTATTGCCTTTTAGTCAGTAAGAATAACGAGGAGGCCTCCTATCAAAGGCTTTTTGAACAGCATCCTGCTATTTTTACTGTGCTCGGAATAGATACAGCAGCGTCATTTGAAAAAAGTTCGCCAAATACTCTTCCATATGATCAAGATAGAGGTTTTAATCCTGAGCCTGACTTCATTGGAGCGGAATTCGAAGCTGGGATCTTGACTGTTGTAGAACTAAAAACGCCTTTTGTGGGAAATATTACAACTAGTCGCAATGATGGTAATAGAGCAAAGTTCAAAGCTTTAGCTGAAACCTATATTTCGCAAACAACTGAGTATGTTGAGTCTATAAGACAGAATCGGGAGGCTAGGGATGTAGTAAAGAAAGTGCTTAATGTTTCTAAAACATCTGATTACCGTGCGAAACTTATTTATGCACTTAGCGCTGAGAACGACGCACATCTTGTTAGCTCTATTATGGCACAACGAAAAGTACCAACCGAGATAGTTTTCTATGATGATCTCTTTGACCGTATGGTCAAAGCATATTCAATCGGGAGAAGCGATAATTTATCGCGTGTTGGCTGGTGTTTCGTAACTCATATTTATCTCGGAAATATGCAAGCGTCTGGAAAAACATTCATTGCGGATTACGGCTCTGGAAGCGCTGATCGAATTTCAGTCTGCCTAGATAATAATGAGATTATTTTTGAGTGCTTTGATTCTCAGCAGAAGGTTTACTCGCTTCAAGCACTCCTGGATGGAAGAGGTCCACACTATATAAGATTTGAATTTTCGAATGACTCAAATGGCATCTATATGTCGCTAAACGTCAATAATATCGAGTCTGAGCTCCGTCTAGGTAAAGGAGTATTAAAACTATTCCCTGAAACAGAATTTTTTACTCTTGGTGCAGACTCAAGCGGAAATAATGGAGCGCACTTCTATATGTTGGAGCACTACTTTGTCAACAAAACTATAAGTTTAGTCGATAAGCTAGGTTCTTTTCGCTACTTTCAACAAAAAGTTAATAAAAGCTCTCATTGTCTTGAATTCAAGCCAAAGGATTACATGATTAGACAGTCATCAGGTCATATGATACAAGAACTAGATGCATGTAAACCCATTTTTCGTGATTGGCCACTCATCGAAACTAAGGTATAAGTGTTTGCTTATCAGGCAAGTTCAGCGTTACTCATATAAAACGGATGTTATGACAAGTGACTGTAGATAGAAGAAAACAATTTACATCGGTTTTACTGAGGTATAGACGGGCCCTCTACTCCTACACCGCTAATTGGATTTGTATCAAAAATATACCTTCCAAATATTGAGTTGAAATTCTCTTCCGCATCTAGGAAATATTGTAAGATACCATCTAACAACTCCCGAAAAGTCGAACCATACCATGTGACTCCTGGCGCAATCTTAGATAAAACTTCCATTTTGAAAGTTTTAATGTCGGAAGGTGGATTAAGTAAAGTACCAGTATCAATCATAGGACTTATACTGAGCATATTAAACATTGCCAACATAAATGAAGATACACGATACTCTGAACGTAACCGATCAAATAAATCCTTATTTTCTTTGGAAAGCTTGTTGTACTCTTTATCACGGTGATGATTGAATTCTTCAGTGTACTGTAAAACACGATCCGCAGCATCCCCTACACGAGGACAGAAATATCTTGTCCACCAAGCTTCGAAATATCGTTGCTGAAATTCTAAATAAGTTAAACCAACAATGTTTGTGCTTCTAGTATATTCTTTTGCTCCAGATTGTAGTCCGTGTTTGGAAATGATAAACCCAATGTTAGCGCCAGTTTCGTGCATAACAGTCGTAAATGAATGTACAACGGATTGAGGTATAGCTGAACTCCAGTTTTTGCATTCTACAATATATTTAATATTGTCTAAGCTTAGTCCATCGATAGCTAAAACATCAACATTAACAGAGCCCCGTGGGGTAGGTATATTTACCTCAATATCTGACGACAAGCCAACATTGCGAAATATTCTCTTCACACCTAATTGAAGGTCTTGCCATTTATCAGGATATGGATTATCAATCATAGAGTTTGGAGTATCCTTTTAGCTAAGCGTAAGAATTGTTCTGTCTAACTCATGTATAGCGTGGTGTGCCTTTCAAGCTTGATATATCTACTCGATCACCGATACCCTTTTCAATAGCTAATTTTCGAACCTTCTCAATATCTGTGTCTGATAAAAATGGTCCAAGATGAATTCGCTCAATCAGATCGGTTACTTCAAATTTAACTTTTATACCGTGCTCAGGTATATCTACTCCAAACTCTTCTGCCAATCGGAGAGAAATACCTATCCGAAACTCTTTTTCCCAATCGAAAGCAGTATGCTTATGCCAAAACCGTTCTATCATACTAACTTTCAGTTTTCCTTTGGTAAGATCAACATATTTGACATTGCCAACGCATAGATTTTCTTCAGCATATTTAGGGTTTAATCTAAACGGTTTTATGGATTTTTTTATCTTATCTAAGTTGGTTTGTATAGCTACACCCTTCCATTCATCGGCGTATAACTGCCACATGGCGTCGCTTTCATACAAGGATCTATGCCAACAACTTACTTTGGTTAAACGTTTTAATTCTTCAAAAGCTTTTTCAGTACCGTCAAGTTCCGCATAACGTGGATCTGTTTTATATTCTGAAGATACTATTGCCACAGCTCCTTCAAACTTATCATTAAACTCACGCGCTGAAGCAAAGTACAACTCACCAGTATTCAGAAAATCTATTAGCCTTTCTGTTTTAAAATATCGCCATAATGGTTCTATAGTATTTGGCTCATCGCCGATAAAGTTCATAATCTATCCTAATCGGTTTGTTGCATATTTTTAAGGATAGATTCCACTTTGATATAGAACTCATTAGCCTTATCGCATATAGTTGATACGCTTATAGTCATGCCCCAAAACTCATCAACAAAAATTTCAATGGCTATTAACAAATGCTCTGCGGCTAGATTAGAATCAATATATTTTGATGGAATATGTAAACTTTCATTATCCCGCGCAAAATATAACGACTTTTCCCTTAGTGATGAATATTCGCCAGAACTATAGCCTTCGAAAATCTCCTTAGCCCTATCAGCACCAATACTATTAGCTATGCGGTCACCAATTAGATAAACAGGTGATATTGCAATTTTATGCTTCATGTTATGGTTAAAAAGATGATCTTTTCCTCGTTTTACTTTTAGTAAATCCTTTTGTTGTGCTGCACGCATATACCCAGCTTTTATTTTGGCAATTTCTTCAAATATAGTGATTGATAAAAAAAGAGAGGGGGCAAAACTACCACTCTTCAACAAAGTGTATGATGCGCATATCAAATCGTAAATGTGAGCAATAGCATCGTTATACTCTTCTCGACCATGTAAGCCTGTATACCCATCTGAAAATATTACAGAAGCTTCTACAGCTATGTTATTTCCGCTCTTTTCCACAACTTATTCTCTCTTGTTAGCTCTATTTATCTGTTTTAGAAATTAAGTTTGATCTAGAGAAGCTGTTATTTTTAAAATATACCTTAACTATCAAACCACCCTACTCTTCTTAAAATTCTCAGCCTGCTCAAATATCTCTTTATAGACTTCTTTCGAGTCCACAGGTGGATAGCCCCACTCATCAAGCAATATCATCAAATCAAACTGTAGCTCCGCTTTGATATCATCACGCTTATTCCAGTCGGTGTACCTTGCCTTGTCATCTATCAGTTTTTTCACTTCTTTTGACAGCTCAAGCAGCTTGTCTTCTGGATAGGTAAAATCGTACTTATGCGCCAGTGATAGTAAGATGTCATAAAACGCTTTTTCTTCAAAGTCGATGCCCATCTCACCAAACGATGCCATCTCAACCCGTAGCTCGTTATACAGCTTGATGATCTCATCAGAGAAGTCACCAATGACTTCAGCGCGCAGTACATCTTGCTCGTCACGGTCATTGTACTTCTCTACAAGCGCATTCATCTTCTTACTAAAATCAACACCCTTCACCTTGTTGGTTTTTTTCAGCTCACCAATGGCTTTTGCGAGGAGCTGTTGTAGTAGCTCTAGCTTGGTATTCGGCTGTTTAATCACTTCAAGCTTTGCCAAATAATCTTCATCGAAGATATCGATCTCACCATCTGTGTTATCACCGAGTTTAAATATCTCTTCAACGCCATCACTCATCAGCGCGTCTTTGACCAGGTCACGTACCTTTTGGTTCATCTGCTCAACATCAGGTGCGCCGCCAGTGGTGATTTTAAAGATGATGGTACGAATAGCTAGGTAGTAATGAATCTTGTCTTTATGAGTCTTGGTGAGTGCTTCACTACCCACGCAAATATCATAGGCAGACTTCAGACGTTTGGCCAAATCCATAAAGCGCTTTTCTAGCTTCTTAGATTGCAGCGCAAAGTCAGCTGCTGCATTCAAGCAATTGAGCTGCTCTAATGGCGTGCCGTTAAAGTAAAGGCTAGAGTCAAACTTATGATAGACGGTATCTAGTAGATCCAAATGGTCTTTCACCACCACGACTGACTTTTGGATATCGTCTAGGTTTTGAACCTGACCACCGGTGTAATGAGAGAGCGCCAGATTCATCTGCTTTTTGATGCCGATGTAATCAACGACTAAGCCACTTTCCTTACCTTCAAACTTACGATTGACCCGTGAGATGGTCTGAATCAGGCTATGCTTTTGCAAAGGTTTATCAATGTAGATGGTATCGAGAAAAGGTACGTCAAAGCCTGTGAGCCACATATCGACAACGATGGCGATTTTAAAGTTAGATTTGCCATTTTTAAACTGACGGTCGAGCTCTTTACGATAGTCTTTATTACCAAGATTATCCCACATGCCTTTTGCGTCATCCTTGTTACGAGTCATGATCATCTTGACTCGCTCCATAGGTTTAACTTTTTTCTTATCGCTTTCAGATAAGGTTGAACCTTCTTCGCACGCTCGTACCTCATCCCATTCAGGACGCAGCTCTATGATGTCTTTATATAACTGATAGGCGGCTTCACGGCTGCTACAGACAAACATAGCCTTGCCTTTTTGTGTGGTGCCCTCTTCTACTCGCGCTTCATAATGCTGAACAAAGTCTTCAGCTATGGCACGGATGCGGTCAGGGTCACCAAGAATGGTAGACATACTCGCCATGGCTTTTTTACTTTTCTCTATCTGATATTCGTTGGTGCCAGCGTCGGCGCTTTCTTGATAGTATTTTTCTACTTCATCAAGTTGTTTGCTATCGAGTAGCACTTTGGCAGCGCGGCCCTCATAGACGATACGTACGGTGATTTCATCGAATACCGACTCAACCATGGTGTAGCTATCAACGACGGGGCCGAAGACATCAAGGGTGGCATCAATCGGCGTGCCTGTGAAGCCAACGTAAGTGGCATTGGGCAGAGAATCATGCAAGTATTTAGCGAAGCCGTAGGTCTTTTTCACCCCATCTTCAGTGAGGGTGATTTTTTGCTGGAGGTTGATTTGGCTACGATGCGCTTCATCTGAGATACAGATAACGTTGGTACGCTCGGTGAGCAGGGCTAAGTCTTCGGTGAACTTATGAATGGTGGTTAGGAACACACCGCCACTTCTGCGTCCTTTGAGCTCTTCTCGTAGCTCAGCACGACTCTCGACACTGATGATGTTCTCATCGCCGATATAGGTCTTGGCGTTGGTAAAGGTTTTGGATAACTGATCATCTAAGTCGGTACGGTCAGTGATTAAGATAATGGTTGGACTACCAAGCGCCGCGTCTTTCATTAGCAGACGGGCTAGAAACAGCATGGTAAAGCTTTTACCACAGCCAGTCGCGCCAAAGTACGTACCACCCTTCCCGTCACGTAAGCCATTATCGTCAATTAAGTTGCCATGACTGTCGAGCAACTTCATGTGCTGCTTGATATTGTCGTATAGCTTGGTGGCGGCATAATACTGCGGATAGCGACAAACGATTTTTTCTTCCTTGCTTGATTTGTCAGGTACGTAAATAAAATTACGGATGACATCAAGCAAGCGCGTTTTATCAAATAAACCGCTCATCATGGTCAATAAGGAGTGGATACCGTCTTTCTCTAACTTCTCATCGCCCGTGACTTTGCGCCAAGAGTAGTAGAACTCATAAGGCGCAAAGAATGAACCCATCTTTGAGTTAACGCCGTCACTAATCACGCATAGGGCGTTGTATTTAAACAGCTCTGGAATATCGCGCTTATAACGGGTGGTCAGCTGGGTATAGGCATCAAACATGGTGGCATCTTCACGGATGCTGCTCTTAAATTCAAACACCACCAGTGGTAAGCCATTGATATAAAGAATGCCATCAGGGATACGTAGCTCAAAGCCTTGTATCTCCATTTGATTGACGATGCGAAAGCGATTGTTATCGAGTGCTTCATAGTCAATCAGCTGGATGTATAAGTCTTTTTGGGTATAGTCTTCTCGCTTGAGTGTAAAGCCATCAGCGACAAACTTCATGATGGCTTTATTGGTATCGTACAGATCAGAGGCAGGAAGGTATTCGAGCTTATGAATAATAGACTCAATCTCATAATCAGTGATCAAGTCATCTTTATAACGGGTCGCTAGAAACTGTCGAAGATCAGACTTAATCAGCACATCATCAGGATTGCGATCAAGCGCTTCGCCAAGCGTATGTGGATAGCCCTCGGCTGCTAGCAATTCAATAATGGCTTGCTCAAGTCTGTCTTCGGTAAATTTCAATGCTTCGTCCTTTTTTATTATGCTTTATTTTTTTTCAATAATTACTATGCTAATCTAGAAGAAATACGACAACACTAGGTTATTCATACTCTTTTTTAATCGGATTGAATTTCACAATTTCACTGTAGTTAACATGCTCAATACGCTCATCATCTTCAGTAGGCTTTTCGCCTTTGTAAGTCAACATAATGGGATAATAAGTGGTATTGTCCGACAGTACTTTTAAAGTCCCTTCATAACCATAATACAAAGGCGAGTCTTCATCATAACGAGCATTGCTTGAGCCAGCATCACCGACATAATAAACATTAATAAAATCATTCTCAGGTAGGTGTAAAGCTTTCCACCAGTCATCCCTTGCACCTTGACCCATATAGAAATTCGTAAACATACTTCCTACTAGGTTCTTCCCTAACGGCTGTAGACCATTTTTAATATCTTCAGCATAAAGTCCTGCACTTCCATTGCTACCCGATTCCTCTACGTTCTTTGGTGTTTGACTCACTAACTGAAACAATCCACTCTTCAGTTTTTTAAAGCTGTATAAATCCGCTGTTGCCTTACAGATATGACAAGAGTCAATTTCTCCATCAGAAACATGTGTCTTTTCAATGATAATCAGATAACGATCTTCACCTGCTGTATTTTTATATTGAATAACAGGAAGCATTAAGGCAATAGTTGCCCTTCCAACCTCATCGTATTTTCCCAAGCCGATATACGGTGTATCTTCCATATGATCCACATGAATATCGAACATCTGACCATTGTAAAACTGACGCATAATTTCTTTAAAGCTTAAGTCTTTGATTTTGACTTGAGCCATTTGACTAGCTGAGAAAGCAGGAGCGGCAGCCATTACAGGAGCCGCAGATAGAACGCCTAAGCTGAGCGCTAAACTAAGTAACAGCTTTTTCATACTAGATTCCATTAATTCTTATGTTTTTAAGATAACCGTTTACTGTCAAAAGCTATACTACTTCCTCCACAAGTTCAGCAGCATCAGAAATACGCAATTCGCCTGACATTAACTTAGGTAAAAGGGTGTCGCGGATTCTTGATAAATTATCTACGTCTATTTGAACAGCATGAATTTTATTATGAAATGAATTTATCCAGTTATCGAAATAGTTTAAAACATCGATATTAGGCACTACTACCATATGGTTTTTTAAAATATCTGTTTTTAGATTAGTAAATACACTACCATTACCTTGCATCAAGAGTTCCTGTCTAACAACTAAAAAAAGCTGATATAAATAATTATCAGTAAATATTTTTTTCTTCGGGAAATGTAACCAGCCGTCATGGATACAAGCATCTAAATCTAAAAATTTTGGTAAGCCAGGGGTGGCGCTATTTGATAAAATTAACGAGCCTTTTTTTAATAAAGTCGTTTTATTTAATCCTTCAGGTTTAATAAATTGTTTCGTCTCAACAAGAAATCTTGAATTACTAGCAGTCGCATCACTTATTTTGACCCAAGGTAATCCTTTAGGTACTAAATAATCATGAATTGGTCGAGGAGAGCCACCACGTTTTACTTCAATATACTCACCAAGCTTACTAACTCCCCAACCCTTTGGAATCCAACCCATCTCCTCAGTAAACTCAAACGCATTAGGGAATAAATTCTGAATATCTGAATTATCCTTTTTCTCAATCGCTTGGCGCTGCTCGGCACGCTCTAATAACTCGTCAGGAATGGCGTTCCCTGCGGCAAGGGCGTTATCAATCACAGGATCAAAATCCACAAACCAGCTCTTAAACAACGCCTGCGCCATCGCTTCTAGGGTTTCGTTCATTTGGCGGTTAAGCTCGATTTTGTCGTCTAAAGAACCAAGGATATGAGCGATGGCTTTTTGTTCTGAAAGCGGTGGAAGAGACAATGGATAAATTTTCATTGCCTCTTTATCACCCCTTGGCATCTTAGTTCCTTTGGAGGTTTGAACTGTATATTGGATAAACTCTTCATTCATTAGAGAATAAAAGCCAAAGCTAGGATTAATACCTTCTCTGGCTTTAAACACAATAACATCGTTAGAACATCCACCATCTTTATTGGCTATCCAAAGCTTTCTAAAATAAGTCCTAATATTTGAGAAAAGAATATCTTCGGCTTTATAAGCTGTGAACTTTGATGCAGATGGAAGCTTTTCAGCGACTGTAACTCCGCCAAAGTCAGGAAGCATATTATCTGTCGAAACGTAACTTTCAATGTCTATATCTTTACTATCAATCTTAGCTTTTGACATCATAAGTATAGTCAGTCTATAATAAAAGAGATACAGCCCATATCCTGAAACAGTTTTGGTAAATTATTCTCCATCCACCCTTGGCGTAGAAACTTAGCCTGTGCCCACTTTTTCTCGATAGGGTTTAGAT
>NZ_CAJGZQ010000038.1 GCF_904846185.1 Psychrobacter immobilis
ATTGAGGGCCTTCACTTGGTGTTCTTTAACAATGATAAGACTGTATTTCGACAGTTAGTTAGCTTTTTAACCCCTAAACCTATGAAAATCGGGTGGGGATGATTTTTTTGTCGTGTGCAGAGAAAAAAACCCCAAACTATTTTGAGGTAGTTGATTAATATGTGTTTGGAGTTATTAAATTATTCCCTGATAGGCCGGTAAGGATCCTGAGACGTCGTCCATCCCATCAAGGGCTCAAGGTTCTGCGGGCGTGACGGTTCGAACTCCAGAACCCAGTGTCGGGATCGTGGCGCGGACGTGGCGGCCGCGCGCGCGGGTCGGTAAATGATGGCGGTTGGCACATCATGAGAACGAAGGTTGGTTCCGGGAATTGTTGGTGCGAATGGCGGGCGGTTATGTCCTTGCATCATCTTTCGAATCTCCTTTCTTCTGTTTATTGTTGGCTGCATTTGCGTCTGGCTTGGACTTTGAGTGCTCGATGTCGTCCAGCCGCTCGATCTTGCGTGAGTTCGCCATGATCGCTTCTGCAGCCGACCGAAGCGCTTCAGGGTCGTTGTCGCTGCTGATGTCCGAACGCATCGCAATCGTGACTTCAGCTACGGCATGCATCACCTGTTCTGCGTCATTGCCGTTCAACTGGCCATCCTCAAGTCCATCAACAAGCAGATCAAGAACGCGTCGGAACGCTTCGACAACTGGCGCGCTGCCGACAACGGCAAGCCTGTGGCTGATGACCCTGAGTTCATCAATGAGCGCAAAATCATGACGTTCACGCTCCACGATTTCAGCAACCTTTTCGATGACGCGCATATATGTGTCATGCTTTTGTTGAAAAAGAAGAACTTGCCCTTCTTTTCTTAACTCAAGCTCAGTCTGGCGATTGAGGAGCACAGCTGTCAGATAGATAGTGGCAGCTGCACCCAGGAACACTAGGATCATCTCTTGGGCAAAAGGAACGTTTTCACCAACAAAGTATAAGCCGCGGTAGGCTGCGTAACCTACGCCCACTAAAACAATGGAAATTACCAGGTAGGCGACGTCCCTGCCGCGAAAGCTCGTCTTTACCGGTGGCTTCATGGGTTGGCCTTTCTTAATCATGGCTGTCGTTGCCTAGCGAACGGGTGTCAGGGGCAGGTTCGGTCTCCTTTTCGGGCCGCAAGAGAATAGGGGTTGGTCCAGAGCCAAATACATTGAACCCATCCCGCAGACAGCGCTCGAAAATCGTTTCATCCCAGTTCGAGAAATCTCTTTCCACTTCATATGTATATTTTGGCCGTGTCATTGGGCACCAGCCGGAGCTTCGATCCGAAAGGCAGGGGCTTTTCCATCCTTGTCCTGGCCGGCATAAAGCGTCAGATGCGGATAAGGGATTTCGATGCCAAGTTCGTCGAAGCGCTGTTTTATCCTGTGCAGATATTCGCGCCGGATTGACCATTGCTCACCTGGCAAGACCTTGAGGCGAAGACGCAGGATAACCGAAGAGTCACCCAACGTTTCGACCCCAAAGACCTCTGGCTCGGCTAATATTCTCGTTGACCAGGTTGTTTCCGAAGCTAGCTCACGGGCGACACTCTCCATAACGTTCAATGCCTCCTGAAGGTTTTCGCGATAGGCGACACCGACATCGATTACGGCCATCGAATAGTCCGTTGTCTTATTTGTCAGATTGGTGATGGCTCCGTTGGGCACATAGACCACGTCACCATTGAGTTGACGCAGGCGCACATAGCGCAACGTCATCTCTTCGACTTGGCCTGCCACACCGCCAATATCCACGATATCCCCGATGCGGAGTTGCCCTTCCAGCAACAAGACCAAACCCGAAAAATAGTCTTTTATCAGGCTCTGCGCAGCAAACCCCACTGCGATGCCGCTTACCCCCGCAGTCGTCAGGATCGGTGCCACAGAAATGCCAAGGATTGAGAGGGAAATGGTCACGGCCAAGGCCCACACGACCAGCCGACTGACGAAACGGATCAGACGAAAAGATGTTTCAATGCGTTTGACCTCATCTGCAGATCTCTTGGAAGTGCGGGTTCTTTTGCTGATGCGTGTGATGGCCCGCGAAAGCACTGCGGACACGAGCCACGCCACGGTCATGACGAGCACAATCTGTGCAACTGTTTGGGAAACGGAAATAAGGCCGGATAGGAGCTCTGCCTGTGTGACCTGCAAATTCAAAAAATTCATTTATATGCACTCCCTATTATTCTGCAACGAAAGGTCGGCTGGCGCAGCGCTGCTTCATATTTCTGACCTATTCAGACGGTACTTTCTATCTAAGAGAATACGAATTTGAACATATAGAAGACCCAAGTTCAATAAAAATGGTTAAAGAAGACAGATACAGCATTGTAAAAGACGCTTTAAATTTAGAAAAGCTTCAAGAGATATTAGATAATGTTGTGATCGTGGAAGAGCCTGATGTGCCTTTCCCACAATGTAACGATTTGGATAAGGTGATTAATTTATGTGAAATGAATTATCTGTTTTTGAAAAAATAACGTATGCAACCACCGCTAATGCAATAAGTATTATTATAAATATAATAGCATGACTACCCTAACCATCAATTAAGAAAACGTTTGTTGTTAATAAGTTTAATTTTGCATCATAGTTACATTAATAGAGATAATCAAACTTAATATCTTTTTATGCGAATAGTCGTAGGTTTTGAATATTTAATTCAGAGAAAAAGACCATACAATCAGGGCTTCGGCTGAAACGAAGAGAAAGTAGTGGATTTTTAATACAAGAATCTAGTAATAAAGCTAACTAATTACTCCTAGTAAGCGATTATCATAGCGCCACCTAATATTTTCCATATCAACATAATCAGGTAGTTTTATTGACGATGCAGTTAATCCTCTGTAATTGCTTCTTACGCCTTCATTTTCAGCAATTATTACGTCACAGTAGCCTTTCCTTACAGCATCAGGCCTTAAGTTTAATAAGCCCGAGTCAAATAATAGGTGTATATCTGCTCGCAGCATAATACCATTGCTGATTTCGTCATCACCCCCATAGGCATAAGGCTTAATATGTGCTGCCTGCAGAACCATAGGTAAATCAAAACCTGTAAATGGACACGTTGGTGTTGCAGCGAGAAGCTCCCTGCGGAAATACTGTTGTCTTGGTCTACTGTTAGAGCGATACGTAGATGACTGAATAACGGCACTGTTTATATCTAAACTACGAACCATAGATATAATTTCATCCCTGTTTTCTGACCAAACACCTTCAACTAATTCTGCTATTTGTTCATCAATCTGATTTATATAAGAAAATTTCAGAGTGTCACGTACAGCTTTTGAACCTGTGTAAAACTGTTCATCTCTTTCTAAAAAACCAAAGTTTGCTAAAAACCGCAAATACTCTCCAGAAAATCTTTTATCATTTGATCTTGGTACTGCATTGTACCAACCATCTATGACACTAGGATCTTCACGGAACTTAAGAATATACTCTGCAATAAACTCAGCTTTTTGTTTATCGCCTGCCATTGGTATTATTAAAGAATACAGTTCTTCATTTGTTAGCCAACCATACGATGGATTAATATTATGTAAATATCTTATTACTCTTAAGATTAACTTGAAGGGATGTATCAAAAGCTCACTTTCTATCCACTTGTCGTATGTTGTCTGATTTGTATAAGAAGCATGATTAGGTAGCTTAAAAGAAACAATAATTGCTGAAGCGAAATCAACTTGATTGAGTTCTCCACTAACTATTGATTTTGCAAACGGGGTAAGTTGTATAACACCCCTCACATTGTTGGGAATTAAGCCAAAAGCCTTCCAATACTGGGCAGAGTTTCGCATAAGATTTCTCTCACCAACTCTGTTTGCTAAACCTACTGTAGTAGCAACATCCTTGTCCATTTGCTGCATAATTTCTGCGAACTCTTGCGAGCTGTAGCGTACTTTACCATCTGCAATTGGTGCTACCCTGTTAATAAGACCTAATAATACAGCAGGGTCACCTAATGATTCCGTTGGAGCTTTAGTTGCAAACAGCCACTTATAACCTTCAAACGGCTTCTTAGGTGTGTAACTCATACTTCTGTCTCGTTCTTTTCAAAAAAAATTAATAGTTGTTCTGCGATTTTTTGAGCTAATAATACAGGAACAGCGTTGCCTACCTGCCGATAACAAGACCCCCTCGTACCTTTGTAGGCAAAATCTTTAGGAAAGCTCTGAACTGCTGCAGATTCTCTAACCGTCATTCTGCGTTCACCATTGTAGTGAGGTATCGCAACTACACCACCACCACCATTACCTCTAGCTAAAATAGTTGGCGAAGGTAAGTCAGGGTTTGTTTTACGATGTCCTGTAAAGTTCTTTACTGTGACCTTGTACTGTGAATACTCATTATTGGGCACAGTATGAGCATCTTCACCATCTGGATCTGGCAAACCTACAAAAGCTTCTTTTACGCTAACCCAAGGCAATAAACCATTTTTACCATCTTTTGCATGTGTTGGCTCGGGATACTCAAAATCTATGTCAATATCATTCCTTACTCCGACAATAAATACACGTCTTCTTGTTTGCGGCACACCGTAGTCAGCTGCGTTCAAAAGTTTGTATTGAACCTTATAACCTACTTCTGAAAAATCATTGATAATACCTTGTATGACAGACCCTTTGCCAAGCGATAAAATACCTTTCACATTTTCTGCAATAAAAACCTTGGGCTTTTTGTCTTTAAGGATTCGTACGTACTCTAAGTACAACGAGTTTCTTTCGTCTAAGACATTCCGCTTAGTATTTGCCATACTGAATCCTTGGCATGGAAAGCCACCCAGCATCACGTCAGCTTTAGGAATATCCTCAGATTTTATTTCAGATATGTCACCTAATACACACTCGTCTCCGATATTAGCCTTATAAGTTTCAACAGCATCAGCATCAAAATCGTTAGCCCATATAAGCTCAAAACCTACGTTTTTAAAACCTAAATCTAATCCACCTGCCCCACTAAATAGTGATGCAACAGTAGGTTTCTTAATCATTTCTAACTCCAATTAACTAACAACTTTGACAAGCATAGAGCTTGAGCGTGCATATACTATCAAATCAGTAATCAAGATACTCTTTGATAGGACGGTTTTTAAACTGCGTAGCATCTTTCTTCAGTCGATTAACCATTTCAAACTCCCAATCTTCTTTGTTCTGGCCTGCTGGACTGGTAGGGCTAACCATATGATTGTAATCAGTCATAAACTGAGGATTTCGAGCAATACGGCCAAGTTGCTTGTCATTCAAACCGTCTATAGTAAACATATCAGCAGTATCACCATCTCTTCGTGATTCTATTGCTTTCTTAAGTTTGGGCTTGGGCTTAGCTTTGAATTTAAATGTAAACCCTACGATACTACGCCCCTCTTTATGTTGATCGTATTTGACAGTGATATCTGTATGTAGATTAATCTGTTTAACAGCGAAATCCAGAACAAACTTTTTAAAATTACTCATTGTTTTATACTGCGAAATCTCAACGCCTAACTGCTTCCTGAAATTCTGCAGCTCAAACTTAGGCGTTTTACCTATAGAGCGCCATTGAATAATAAGTTCATAAAGCCTAATAGCATAACTACTATCGAGGTTTGCAACTTGCTCTAACTCATAACTTGTGAATTGCTCTTCTAGCCTTGTTATTAAAGGCACAACATCGGAGGTAAACCGCAAATAAACTGTGCCATTGGCTTTTTCATAACCAATTTTATCTACCCAACGACAATGGAATGAGCGATCAGCACCATTTTTGGGGTTTTTATCGTGGTAGGTCACATATCTATCAAATAAACCTTTGCTTGCATCCTTTACTACTTCATAAGAGTTGTTTTTATCAATACCAAACTGTTCAGCGTAAGAATGCGCATGAATTCTTAGCAGACTATTATGATCAATTCCTTGACCTGTTTCTCTAGCCTCAATTATTGCTAGCAATATCAATCGTTGTTCTGCCAATCCGAGTGTGTAGCTCGCTTCAATAAGTGCGTTATCCTTCACGACTAATTCAGACATTTCCATAACCATATCCATTTAAGTAGTCTGTAAGATAGCCTATCTTAAATAGCTTGTCAAACAAACAACCTATTTACAGGGTAAACCTATTCATATAACAGGGCAAACCTATTCATATAACAGGGTAAACCTATCTACATAACAGGGTAAACCTATTCATATAAGTCTCGAAAGCCTTTATTGATAAAGAATACAGCTTGCTTAAAAGCATTTAAAAGCATTTAAAAACATTAAAAACCTTTTTCTCTTATTTCTTTTAATTCTTCCATAGTAAAAAACTTTAATTTAGCTTGAAGTTCAGCTCCTTGTCTAAACCATTCCCAATAATTTAGAAAAGCATCATAATGTTCACTTATATAATCCATCAGTTGAGAAGTAGAAAGATCGTAATGATGGTCTTTAGGTTTAGAGAATCTGGTTAGTTTGCCTTTACTGACATTGACACCAAAATACTGAGCTATCTTCATTGCTCTATATGAATTAATTTGACGCTCTAATCTATAACCATCGTAGACACCTAATACATCAAGCTCACTACAACCATAGTCAATAGTATTTATCATATCAATCATACCCTCCACCCTAGCAGAACGAAGAGCGTTATATAGCTGCATGTTTTTACGTCTCTTATCCATATCTAATAGTCCTTAACTCTAGGTACAGTCATTCTTTTATATATAGGTACAGTCAATTATAATATCATAGGTACAGCCATTTATTTCTAATTAGGTACAGCCAAATATAGATTATATGATATTATTTATTTAGCCAGCAGTCACTAGAGGGGGCTATTTATTACTACGTACTAATTATCCTATCCCTCTGTGAGCTGGCTAAGGGAGACCCTTAGAACCCCTAAAAACCTTACCTAGGTAATTGTTATGAATGAGATAAAACCTACCGTTCTTGATAAGAGAGCTAAGCGCAATAGAGAGATTGCGATTCGCGTCAATGATTATGAGCTTGCTGAGATTAAGAAAAGAAACCGTGAAAATACGGTAGCCAGTTGGCTGCGAGGATTGGCATTAGGGGTAACCCCAGTTAAACCCGTTGATCCTGAATTGGTTCGTCAGTTGGGTAGGATTGGTAGTAATCTAAACCAGCTAACCAAGCATGTAAATATTGAAAAGGAAGTTGATTCTGAGGTATTGAGTGAGATTAAAGCGATTAGAGTACAGCTACATGCGCTGATAGAAAGCAGTATTGAATACTCAAAAGTAGCTGCGAGGGATAGTGATGATCGCTAAATTCTCTGACCATGGTACAGGCAAGGCAAGTGGCGTTTTAAACTACCTACTGAAAGAGAAGGGCGAAAAAGGTGTTCTTGTACCTAGAGCGCATGCAAAAGTGCTGTACGGCGATCCTGTGCTCACTGAGCACCTAATTGATACTACCTCTCACAAGTCTAAGTACAAGTCAGGGTACTTGTCTTTTAGGGAGCGTGCAGACGAGATCAGCGAGTCAGATAAAAAGCGCATTATGCAGGAGTTCGAAGCAATCATATTCTGCGGTTTAGAAAGTGATCAGTACGATATTTTATGGGTTGAGCATGCGGATAAAGACATTGATGAGGCTCACCCTGTGGGACGACTGGAGCTAAACTTTGTGATTCCCTGTCAGGAGCTGCGATCAGGTAAGTCTTTTCAACCGTACTATGAGCCAGCAGACCAAAAAAGGGTCAATGCTTGGAAGAATATTATCAATTCAGAGGTTAAGACTATCAAGGGTGAGCCGTTAAGTGATCCTAATGACCCTAAGCGCAAACGCTTAGTGAATCCCTATAACAATCATGCGCCACGCCCTACACCTTTTGATTTGAAAGCGTATACGAAAAAAGATGCCGAAAAGGACGAGGAGACCATCGCCAACCCACCTAGTCGTACGCTATTGGAGGAAGCGATAAAACGTCGTCTCTTATTGGATTGGCAAGACGGCATCCTTATGAATCGTCGAATGGTGATGGGTAGGCTTGAACAATGGGGCTTAAAGATTAATCGTGGCAATAGCGAGAAGACGTTATCGGTGACCAGCAGCAAATTAACGGATAAGAACGGTAAGCCAATGGGCGTTAGGCTCAAAGGCGGTATATTTGAAAAAGGATTTGATGGTCTTCGCTTTCGATCACATAACAAAGAATGGGAGCAAGCTGTATACGACCATAGGACTAATAAAAATGAGCGCAAGCAATTAGATGAGAAGAACTTAGCCACTGGAATAAAAATAAAAGAGGCTTATCATCAGGAGAGGTACAAAGATTTAGCTACACCTGAGCAGTTAGGGGTAGATAAAGAGGTTAAGCAGGAGCTAGAAGTAGCTGAACCAGCCCCTGTAGATACCTATCGTACAAGTTTGAGACCAAGATTTTAATGAGTATTCTTATTTTGATCTATAGTCATTTTGCTTTGAGCTTTCTCAAGCTCAGTTTGTAGTGCTGTTACTCGTCCTTGCTCTGATAGGTAATTGGTTGATAGGTCTTCATACTGCTTATTTAATACTCTATGGTCAGCTCGAAGATTAGCTTGCGTTTGAGTTAGCTCATCAAACAACCCTAACAACTTATCACGTTCAGCAGTTATTGCTTTTAGCTCTCCTTTTACTTCTGCCGTGATGGTCGTTATTTCGTTGCGCTCATCGGTAACTATTTTAAGCTCGGATTGTACTGCCTCAAGCGCTTTGTTTAATCGTGCAATCTCTATTTTATCGTTGTCAGCTACAGCTTCAAGCGTGGCTATTTTGGATAAGCTAGCGCTAAGCTCTGTTGATACGTTATCTAATGTACTACTTACCTCTACAAGCTGTGCCTGTGCGGTATCTGCCTTAACACGTTCAAGCTCTAGCTGATGCTGAGTGTCGCCTAGTGTTCTTGTAAGGGTGTCACGTTCAGCAATAGCTTGATTCGCTGTGATAGCAGTTGCCTCTGCGGTTGCAGTCACTTCATCCAGCTGCATCAATAAATCGGATTGCTCACTCTCTAAGGTCTTTACTGCCTCTTGTGCCTCGTCCACTTCAACTTGTGCCTTAGTTTTAATACTTTCTAAGGCTTCTCGCTCTTTGATTAATCTGTCATTAGCCATATCAATAGCTGTCTGCCACATATCAGCCCCTAAAGACTGTAAGCGCTCAGTTATACCACTTGGCAACACAACCTGTCTCAGCTGCTCTTCTTCCTGATTATCTTGACGCCAAGATTTCATAGCCTCACTAATAGTGGTAAACGAACCACCACCTAATATCTTACGTACCTCAGCTAGCGTTGGCTTAATCCCTTGTTCTTGTAGCTGGTCAGCAGTTGCATGAATTTGTTGTATTGTGATTGCCATGATTATAATCCTGAAATTTATATAATTATCTTTGTATTATGTTGTATGTATAATAATACTACATACAACATAATACAACATATAATGTAAAAAAACCCTCTGCACACGACAAAAAAATCATCCCCACCCGATTTTCATAGGTTTAGGGGTTAAAAAGCTAACTAACTGTCGAAATACAGTCTTATCATTGTTAAAGAACACCAAGTGAAGGCCCTCAATCAAC
>NZ_CAJGZQ010000039.1 GCF_904846185.1 Psychrobacter immobilis
ACCTAAAACTAGAAGCGATAGCAGCAGAGGCAGGGCAAACGCCTGGTGGCTACTTAAAGAAAAAGCTGGAGTCAGATACCAATAACTTTCTTGAAGACCTTCAGTTTATGAAAGGAGATATTAGTGAGATTCTGCACTTATTGCAGTCGGAAGATGAAGGATCAAAAGCAGTAGAGAGTCCATCAAATCAGAATGATATGATCAAGGCTTTGATGCCGATAGTGCTAGAATCGTTATTGATATTAAGAGAGGTGGCAGCACCTAACAAGGTATCCAATGCTCAAAGATTGGTCGATAAAGCAGGAATAAAAGCATACAATAGTTTGGATTGATAATTAAATATAGATTGCCCTTGTCTCAGCTGAGACAAGGGCTTTTTTTGAGAAGCCCTTCAATGTGCAGAAAATTGTTCTTGATAGCATATTTGTGGAAGACTGCTAGAGATACTAGCTGTCTTCCACAAATTTTAGTTGCTATTGACAAATACATAACTGTGTAAGCCCATACTAGCCGTTTAAGAAGTTGCAAAGGTAAATTACCTAGCAGATTACCAAATTATATTTAGAACCTTATAGGGAGCTAAATAAGATGCTATTAGTTCTATTTGACTAGCGCTTTGATCTCTATTTTTTAAATTATTTTAAATCACTAATATTGAATTCATTGCTATCTTTACTGGCTTTTTCTTTTGTCATTTTAATTATTAATAACCAAAAAGGTTTTTAATGTTTTTAAATACTTTTAAAAGCTTTTATGTCCTCGGAAGCCATTGGTATTAGGAGGTTTTACGACCCATAAAGCAACGTTTTACGACCCATAAAGCAACGTTTTACGACCCATAAAGCAACGTTTTACGACCTATAAAGCAACGTTTTACGACCTATAAAGCAACTAATATATAAAAATGTTGCTTTAACAACTTTTAGCTATTATAGTTGCTTAAAATTAGGTGGAAGATGAAAATGTCTAAACAGTTAGTTACTAAGGACAACTCTTTAATTGGCGCGAGTTATAGTTTAGGAGTAGTTGAACAACGCTTAATATTTTTAGCGATTATTGAGGCAAGGGAACAAAAAACATTAATAGAAGCTGGAGGGTTATTAAGAATTTACGCGCAAAGCTATACCAAACAATTTAATGTTGAAAAACATACATCTTATGAAGCTATGAAAAGAGCAGTAGAAGGATTGTATGAGGCAGGTTTTGCGTATAGTAAGATAGATGAACGTTCAGGAAAGATAGGACATTATAAAAGTCGTTGGGTAGATAAGATTGGCTACATTGATGACTTAGGTTGTGTTGAGTTAGTATTTGCAAGTGATGTAATACCTTTAATTACGAGGCTTGAAGCGCGTTACACGGAATATGAATTGAAGCAGGTCGTAGGATTGCAGAGTGAGTATGCAATCAGACTATATGAGTTAATTATTCAATGGAGGTCAGTAGGCAAAACCAATCAGATATCACTTGTGGAATTGCGCGAGAAGCTGGGCTTGGTAGAGGAATACCAACGAATAGAAGCCTTTAAAAGACGGGTTTTAGACTTGGCGATCACTCAAATCAACGAACATACTGATATTACTGCTGAATACGAACAGCACAAACAGGGACGTGTCATTAAAAGCTTTACATTCAAGTTTAAAGCAAAGAAAAGTAAAGAAAAAGTTGCTACTAAAATTGCTAATAATGCCGATATGACTGCTATTGAAGGACTTAGCGATAAGCAACTAGGACGTATTGCTCGCAACCCTAGCTTTATAGCAGATTACAATCATTTGGTGAGCTCTACCAGTCCAGCAGGTCAAGATCCTAAAGCGTGGGAATTTGAGATGATTAATCGCCTTAAAAGAGACGCTTCTCAATTTAAGAAGCGTCCAATTCGAGAGTATCTCGAATTTTAAAGCTATTCTACAAAATTAGTTTCTGATTCTTATTCTAAATTATGCGCAACAATCTAAAATTTTATTTATTTCCTTTAGCTCTGTTATGGCTAGAACATAACATCTCGCAATTTTTAGAGTCTGTAGATCCGCCTTTACTCCATGCTTTAACATGGTCAGCATCCATCTCGCTTAACTTCCAGATTCTTTTTTTATTGGAGTTGTCGCTTATTGCACATAGAGGACAATTTGAAACGCCTTCGATCTCGGCTTTATTTTTCTGCTTATTGTAAGTAGATCTTTTAGTTGCATCATCAAATATACGAACTTCAAGGAGTTTGGTATCAACAGAACCGCCAAGTATATATTCAAAAATACCTCTATTCTTTTTGACGTATGGATCAGCATAAAGATTTTGGACTTCTTTTGATACTTGCTGAGGATCAAAGGGCTTTCCTTTGTATTCTGTATACAAGCGCCCCCATTCTAAGCCTTTCATTTCCTTTTCAATGTCTAGAAACACAGTTGACACCCAGTCCAGAACACTATCAAAGTAATTTTTAAGCTCATTTATATCGGTGTCTGTGCGATGGCGGCTCATATAGTCGCTGATATTCCCTTTACTTACCCAGTCTAAAGCTGTTTCTAAAAAATCTTGCCTAAGAGCAGTGCCTGAAATATAGTTACTCCATTTCTGGACATTAGAGTTTTGGCTATTACTAAACTCTTCTTTGGCAAGAGTGACAAAACTTCCCGAGTATACTGCATTCAGTAGCTCCTGTTCATTTAGAGGAACGCCTATAATATTGATGGTTTTAAACCATTCTTTTATCTCGGTTTCTGTGCCTTCACACTCGTAAACTAACAGCTTTGTCTCAAGAATTTTTTTTTGTAGGTCTTCAGCTATGCCATTAAAATACTGCTGCATTCCATTTTTGTCTTTAATGGCAAATTTATTAGTAACAAACCTCCCAATACTCGTAATACGTTGTTGTCCATCCAATACTTCAAATTTATTTTCATCAGTTTTGTTAAAATAAATGAGACCTATAGGATAGCCTTTTAATATTGACTCAATGACAGCAACGTCTCTTTTACCATCTGCATAAATATAATTACGTTGATATTCAGGTTGTATAGTTAATCTTCCTGATAAACCAAACACCCCTTTCCCCTCAAACTCGTTATAAACAAAACCTTTGCAAATATCACTGATGGTAGTCTCTGTATTAAGTATTGCTTTCATCTACTAACTTCCCTTTATTATTTTTTATGACGTATAAATATTCTTTGATAAGTTGACTGAACGATATGGCCATCTTTATTTATAAAATAATTTTTCTTTCCATCATTTTTCGCAATATTAGTGTTTTCATTAGTTTTACCGCCTGAAGAGCCTGTTCTCTCTCCGTTTTGCCTAACTTCCACATAATCATCATATTTTTTTGTATCGGGTACTTCGTCGTGACACCCTCTTTGTGTAGCACCTAGAATTTCAAATTGATCAGGGTTGTATTTATCAAGAAAGCTAATTGGAACACCCATGACACCGTCATAGTCGCGAGGAATAGCATTAGTGAATGGTATCTCGATTGCATCGTAATTATCATATACTTCGTAAGCAGAATTTCCTTTCATTCTATTATTAAAACGTAAATTATCTTCCATAGTCATCAATTGCAATGGTTGATGGCGGCGACCATGCTCAAAACTTGTAAACCAGCATGAGTTGCCTAACCTTGTGTAGTCGCCAATATAACCAAGCTTGGCAGCCTTTTGCCTATCACTTTCTTTAACTTCCGCACCAGCGGGAACAGCAAAGACCATATCATTACTGTTACCTGTTGCGCCTAACCACATTCTATTTTCTTTAATTAGAGGAAATACTTCTTTATAGGTGATAGCGTTCATATTACCTATGATGACGAATTTTTTATCTGCTTCAACTATCCAAGCTAGAAACTCACGAAATAATGAAAAAGGTGGATTAGTAATAATCATGTCAGCTTCGTTTCTTAGTTTCTCAATCTCTTCACTTCTAAAATCACCATCACCTTCTAAATAAGACCACTCCAAATCGTCTATATCAATCTTACCATCACCTGACTTATCCTTCGTAAGTGTAAATATCTTACCGTTATTTAAAGCCTTACTTGCATCAAATTGTGGATCTTTACTCTCAAATAGACTAGGTTGATAATCCTCTTTATAGATTTTTCTATTGGGAGCGTAGCTTGTACTAATAAGTTTTTTTAAACCAAACCTAACAAAGTTTTGAGCAAAATATCTTGTAAAATTACTCCATTCAGGATCATCGCATGGAAGCAATATGGTTTTGTTAAAAAACACATTTGGATCATAATCTAGATATGCATTTATTTCTTTTTCGATATCCTCGTATTGTGTATAAAACTCATCATTCTTGTTTGTCTTAGCCTTAGAGAGGTTTCTATTTGCGGTACTTTGTCCACTATTTGCCATTACAAAATAATCCTATATAACTAATATTTTTAATATTTGCGAATTTATAATATCAATCTTCTGTCTATTTTTGGTAATTACCCATACTTCTCAACACTTTGTTCAATTATAGGCATAGAAGATGCTAATGACATGAGCTACACATCAAACCCTTTTTGATTTGCCTCATAGTTAGGTTGGTGGAATAGTTATTCACTGAACATTATGTCTATCTAGAAATGCACTTTAACCTAACTAAATGGCTTGGTTGCTTTTAAGGTAGAGAAGAACAGATATTATAAATGTCAGTGTGCCCTACAACTAACTTAAGAGAGTTAGCAGTCTATTTTGGAAAATACCCTTACGCTTATACAAGTTTAGAAAAGTTATACTTGGAAATATTCAAATGAATGTCTGTTTTTTCATCTTCACTTTAATTATGAATATTTCACTAAGAGTTTAGTGTATCTACTAATAAAATCATTACTATCTAAAAAATAGTTCGGATAAGCTTCTTCAATTTTATTGACATCATCTACAGACACTAAAACAACATCAAAATTATTACTTCTTTGATATTCCTGCTCTAATCTTACATAGTCTTCGTTAGCATCGCGTTCATCGTCATATGGCAAAACTTTTGTTTCATGTGTATATAAATTTAGTTGAATTAAATAATACTTTGCTTCAACACTTTGCTTAGGCGAGGGTATGGAGGTAAAACCTCTTAGCATTTCAATAATCTGTAATTTTTTATCTAAAACATCTAACTTAATACATATATCTGATGGAGTATGCTTTGCGTAAGCAGCGACTATAGGAGAACCCTCTTCAATTGAAAAAAGAACACTTGATAACTCAAGAAAACGTAGATAGCTTTCGTTTCCTTGCCCTGCTTTAAATGAAACACGTTGCAAAGATCCCAATATCTCTACTACAGTTGCCCATTCATGCTGGATTTTAGTTCGGATTTGTAATTCTAATTTAAAATAACTATTTCCATCAGCTTTACATTTGAATATTTGATGTATACCTCTATAGCCATCAGGCTTCGGTTCCGAGATATAGTTTGTAGTATGGAAATCATCAAAAATACAATCAGAGTTAATTATTTCGCAATTATGAGTGTCATGTATGAACTGATCTAAAACTTCCATATCAGGTAAGGTAACTCTGATACCTACTAGATCGTCCATTTGAGCTAATCTCATAGTTGGCCTTACCACTAACTTATTAGCTATAGACTCTAACCTTTTTGATCGAGAAGAAACGATACTTTGTTCAAAAACCTGCAAACGCTTTAATTTACCTTCTAATAAAGCAGAAAAATACTTTAGAGAGGGGATATGATTTTCTCGATACCGCTTTAATGTAAATAGTGCATCTCTGAACTCTTCTTCACTTATTGTATTTTTAGAAGTCGAATCTAATTCTTTCATATAAGAACGTATGATATCACCAGATTTTGTAATGGCGCCTTTAGAAATAGGAAAAGAGAGTGGCGTCTCTTGATTGACGTCACTCTCTTTAATGTCTTCAATTTCAATATCTTCAAAGGTTGTTCTTATATCTAATTTCACATTATTACACTCTACCTTCAACCATCTCTTGAAAGTTGATAAGAGTTCCTACTGCACCTTTAGACCATGCAGTTTCTGGTTGATGTGTCATCCAAGATAGTTGAGTACCACTATAGTTACCGTAAGCTTCAGTTATTTGTTCTAGAAATTCGATTACTTGTTTGTCGTTAGAAGGTACTGTTTGAAGCTCACTCCACATACTGTAACCAAAACTACTGATACTTTTAGCGCCAAAAACTTTAAATTCATGGTAAATTTCAGGTAAAACAGGGCCATATTGCCATCGCTCAAAGTATCCTTCAAACAAAGGGCTATTGTTTGACTTTAAATACCATGATTGAGCAAAAAACATTAACTTTTGCAACTTCATTGGAGTTAAGTTATTAGTTTTTCCATTATTAGATTGTTCAATAAACGCATTGGCAACAGCAATAGCTGAATATTTCATAATAACCTCCCTTTAGGTTGATTAGTTTATATTTAGAGGAAAATAGATCCTAAAAGTTTCAAAATTAGGCATGTATATGTTTGAAGATGTGGTAGGTTATCCGTAAAACACACTTAAAAAATGTAAATGAATTACTTCAGTTCGGAGGTAGCAAATACAACTAAATATATATTGCTGTTTTTAGCGGAGCAGTACAGTATACCATACGTATACTCTTTTCACTTAGATAAAGCAACCCAAACATTCAGTTTGCCCCACTGACGAATTAATGCCATAGTTGTTCACTGAACGTTCTGAACACTTGCTAAAAACGTACTTGAACACTAGGTGAATCATGAGCATATCGGTGACGAAAGCGGCAAAAGAATGGGGTTTATCAAGAACCACCATCTATCAGAAAGTCAATGATGGTGAGCTATCCAGAACATCAGATAAGAAAATAGACGTTTCAGAAATGTTGCGCGTGTTTGGTGAACCAATTTCTAAAAAACGTACTGAACGTCCAGTGAACACTGTCCAAAGTACACCTCTGAACAATCAAAGTGTTCAGTACAATACAGAGATTGAACACCTATTAGCGCTTGAAAAGCTCAAGAATGAGCACCTCAGCCAACAAGTGAGCGATCAAAAAAAGTTGATAGAGAATTATCAGCAGCAGATAGCACAGCTGAACAAAACACTGGATAAAGCCAATGCCAGTATTCAGGATTTTGCTCAGGTTAGACTGTTAGAGTTTAAAAAAACTGAGGCTGACTATGAGCCACCTCTTGAACAAGAGAAAGAAAAAACAGACGACTCAACCGTTGCTACGACCCAGAAGAAAAAAAAGTGGTGGGAATTTTAAACATCGTAAGCTTATCGACTAATGATCTAACAAATACTCTTCTAGCGCATCGTTAATCATATCTTGGTAGTTTCCGCCGGTCTTTTTAGCCTTATCCTGGAATCGAGCAATGATACTAGGACTCACGATACTGGCACCGACTATAGCATCACTTGGCACTACGCTGCCACGGGTCGCACCCGACCAATCAGTAACTTCAGGCATATCAGACAAATCAATATCATCATCTGAAAGCGTAGCCAATCGTTGCAAGTTGGCTTCTTGCTCAGCGCTTAAAGACGGTAATTCATTTGCTTTATAGCTAACCTTGTTCATAAAACCTCCTTTCAGCCTTAGTGGCGCGTCGTGCTGATATGATACGAATAACTTCACCCCCCTCACTATCTCTTTGAGTATGAGCGACCAGTAATACCGCCACTCCATTCACTGCGCCAAGCGCTTGCCACCGTTCTTCACCATTTTCATATCGGTCTTGCTGACGCAAACACAAAGGATCAAAAAATACCCGAGCTGCTTCTTCAAAGGATAAGCCATGTTTGCGTTGATTACTGCTATTTTTCTGTTCATCCCATTCAAATTCAATCATTGATCACCATCTTCAAGCGTATTGGTGCTAGGCATTGTCTGATAATCAAAAGACAGCGGTATGCTATTGGTTTCTGCTACCTGATGCAAAAACAGCTTAATCGCCTGAGAAGGCGTTAAGCCATAGCCTTCAAGCACCGAAAACGCCTTATCTTTTAACTCTTGATCAAGACGGATATTATAATTGGTTGTGGTCATAGCATTACTTATCGCTTATTTATGTACCCTCAATATAAGCGATAAGTGTACCCAACTCAATCACTTTAGCGTTTCAGACTTTCACGAATAGTGACAGTAATGCGCTACTCATTCAATCCATCCAGGAAATCATCAATTTTCTGTTTTAGCTGTTTTTGTATGATGTAGAGTTCGCTCGCGCTACATTCTCTTAGTAAACGTTCCTCATCTTTTAACTCAAACATTTTTTTACGTATGCTATCGCTATGAGCTTCGTTTTCTAAACCAAAGGTGTTAAGACGTCCCATTTGACGGTAGTATTCTCGTTGCGCCTCTTCAAACATCATGAAATGGTTACTTGCTACTGATATACCTTCAATACTCATAAACTACTCCTTTTCACACTCGGAAAATGTCCCTTTATGGAATTTTGATTTATTTACTATCAATAACTTACCTATCAAGAAGAGATCTATTGCTTTTGATTGCAGCTTTTCTTTTCATTTCCTCTAACAAAGCATCGTAATCTATTTCTTCAACGTCTTGTTCATCACTTTTAGAATCATCATCAATATCTGTATCGCTCTCTTGAATCGGTTCACCACCTTTCAGATCAACAAAAGTTTGTCCAGAAGCTTCATGTTTAATCTCAACCTTACCATTAGAATTATCTGTAGAGACAGATGATTTCTTTGACTCTTTTCTATAGCGGTAAAGATAATTGGTCAGTGTGCCAGTCGTTAGAATGAGGTCATGGCGCTCAGCTAATATCTCAACCACACCTTCATAGGTATATGAAACAGCCAGCTCTTCGATCACCTCATAAAGATCACGAAATTTGGAAAACTTTGTTCTCTTAGCCATAAATTGCTCTCTATCTAGTTTTTAGCGGTCACTAATATGAGTACAAGGTGCTAAATATATTTGCTCATAATTTGCTAGTGAAATGCTCGTAGTTTGCTTGTAGTTTGCTTGTAGTTTGCTCATAATACAGTAGTCTCATTATATTTGCTCATAATTTGCTAGTAAAATGCTCGTAGTTTGCTTAGTTTTTGCTTGTGTAACGCTCTTATAAGCCTTTTTAGCTAAAAAGGCTTACCACAGGTAGAAAATAACCGATTTTTCTACCTGCTTTTTGGTCATTAAATTATCCAATTTAATGACTACACCTTACGCACCCTATCGCGATGAAAAAAATCATTTTAAATCAGTAACTTACCTGATTTAAAATGATTTTTTCTGCATGCAAAGTGCAAACAAAATTAATTTAAGTAGCTGATTTATATGGTATATTACTGTATGCAATCTGCAAACAAGGATAATTATGAGCACCCCTACCGTATCGTTTAGATTAAAGCCTGAAGTCTACCTAAAACTAGAAGCGATAGCAGCAGAGGCAGGGCAAACGCCTGGTGGCTACTTAAAGAAAAAGCTGGAGTCAGATACCAATAACTTTCTTGAAGACCTTCAGTTTATGAAAGGAGATATTAG
>NZ_CAJGZQ010000040.1 GCF_904846185.1 Psychrobacter immobilis
TAATTCTCTCCCATTGGTCATCACGTAGGGCATGTCGTCTTGTCATAGTCATTGAGCTCAAATTCCTAAATACGATCTAAGTATAGCTTATTCTGAAATATCTATGCTAATTGATGACACGCCCTAGATACGCCTCTCATTATAGTTTCTAATTATTGGTAGGTCATTAAAGCATAGCTTGACTCTTGCTAAGCTAAAAAGGTTCCCCAGACCTTTTATTAACGCTTCTCAACCCTTAACACAAACTACCTGACGCAGTGTATGTACCACTTCTACCAAGTCACTTTGCGCTTGCATTACATGATCAATATTTTTATAAGCCGCTGGAATTTCATCAATCACATCCGCGTCTTTTCGACATTCTACGCCCGCAGTCTGCGCAATTTGATCAGCGACCGTAAATACCTTTTTGGCTTCAGTACGTGACATGATACGACCTGCGCCATGCGAGCAAGAGCAAAACGACTCTTCGTTCCCTTTACCACGTACGATGAATGATTTGGCACCCATCGACCCCGGAATAATCCCGTATTCACCAACGCGGGCACGTACCGCGCCTTTACGGGTCACAAATACTTCTTCGCCATAATGTTGCTCTTTTTCCACATAGTTATGATGACAGTTCACCGCTTTTACGGCAGCATCAAACGGCTTAGGTATGATTTGGCGTAGTGCTTTGATGGCTTTCTCCATCATGATTTCGCGGTTTTTAAAGGCAAAGCGCTGCGCCCAACCAACCGCAAACCAATAGTCATCGAAATGCTCTGTACCCTCGGCAAAGTAAGCCAAATCTTTATCAGGCAAGTTGATGAACCACTTACGCATGTCCTCACGTGCCAGCTCAATAAAGTAGCGACCGATGGCATTACCCACACCGCGTGAGCCTGAGTGCAGCATGATCCAAACTTGATTGGTCTCATCAAGGCATACTTCGACAAAATGGTTGCCCGTACCCAGCGTACCCAAATGGTTAAGGTTATTGGTGTTTTTTAGGCGAGGGTGCTTTTGGGTGAGATAGTTAAAGTCATCAACCAGCGTTCCCCAGCCGTTCATAACCGTGTCGCCAGGGTTTGCCCACGCGCCAACATCACGGCGTGACCCGCGACCACGCGTTTTACTACGCCCATGCGGAATGGCTTTTTCAAGCTCGGTACGCAGACCGCGCAAGCTATCGGGCAAGTCATTCGCGGTTAGGGTGGTCTGTACTGCCATCATTCCGCAGCCGATATCGACGCCAACGGCAGCCGGAATGATTGCGTCTTTGGTTGGCAATACCGTACCGATAGTCGCGCCAATACCGACATGCACATCGGGCATCACCGCAAGCCATTTATATACAAAAGGCATTTTTGATGCTTTGATCAATTGATCGTGTGCTTTTGGATCGACAGGCACGCCCTTGGTCCAAAGTCTGATAGGGGTTCCACCGTCTTGAATAATATTATGAGTGGTTGGATGCATGTTATGTTCCTTAGCGTTGCAAAGTTTGTTTATTATGAAAGATGATTCTTACTTTATATAATGCTAAGGGCGTGCCAAGTTTTTAATATACTCAAAATTTATTTATAAGTAATTGATAGTAAATGATTTAATTTCTTAAGTGTTTTTCGGATAGATAAATTTACTTAACTATGGGCTAAAATATATAGAAATAAATCTAACTAGATAGAAAATAATATATTATTTACTAATGATAATCAGTGATAAGTAATATTATGAACAGTGATTCGAACAACAAAACTGCCGTCATCGGCTTCCTCGGCACTACTTTAGACAATGGTTTTAACGATAAGCGTTGGCAGCGTTGGCGACCAACCGTCAGTTTAGGCCTGCATGATGAGTTGCTCGTCGATGAGCTGCATATTTTATATAGCAAACGCGATAAACAGCTGTTTAAGATTATCAAAGATGATGTCGCGCAGGTCAGTCCGCAGACACAAGTGATTGGTCATCATGTGGCATTGGCTAGTCCATGGGATTTTGCGGATGTCTATGCTGAGCTATATGACTTTGCGGCAGCGTTTGAGTTTCAAGATAATACGGACTATTTGCTACATCTGACTACGGGCACGCACGTGGCGCAGATTTGCTGGTTTTTACTGGTAGAGGCAGGCTTTATTCCAGCTGATTTGATTCAGACCTCCCCTTGCCCAAGACCTGACCAAGCTGATCCGCAAGGGCGCTATCAAGTGATTGACTTGGATGTCTCACGCTATGATGGCTTGCGCGAGCGTTTTGAGGCAGAAAAGCAGCAACATTGGCAAACCTTACAAGCCAATTTAGTCACCCAAAATGCCGCTTATCAAAAGCTTATCTCCAATATCGAAAAGGTCGCCACGCGATCAACCGCACCCATATTATTGATGGGCGCAACAGGGGCGGGCAAGTCGCAACTGGCAGGCCAAATCTACGCGCTCAAAAAAGCCAAAGCTAACAGTACGCAAGGCAAAAACACGCTTGAAAAATTTGTTGAGGTAAACTGCGCCACGCTGCGTGGTGACACTGCCATGAGTGTGCTATTCGGTCATGGCAAAGGGGCATTTACAGGCGCTGCAACGAGTCGAGATGGGCTGCTAAAATCAGCCGATGGTGGTTTATTGTTTTTAGATGAAATCGGTGAATTAGGGCTTGATGAGCAAGCGATGCTATTGACCGCACTGGAAGAGCAGCGCTTTTATCCGCTTGGCAGTGATATGCCGATTAGCGTGTCGTTTCAACTAATGGCAGGCACCAATAAAGACTTGCGCCAAGCAGTCGCTAATGGCGAGTTTCGGGCAGATCTATTTGCGCGTCTCAATACGTGGACGTTTTTTCTGCCATCACTCAAAGATAGGCTAGAGGACTTACCAGTCAATATCGATTACGAGCTGGCGCGTTTGGGTAGCGAGCAACAGCAGCACTATCGATTTACGCTAGAAGCAAGGCAGCGTTATGAAACTTTTGCAATGAGTCAGGATGCGACATGGCAGGGGAATTTTCGTGATTTGACCGCCAGTATAATTCGTTTGACTACACTTGCTGAGAGTAAAGTGATTCGCAATGATGATGTGCAAGCGGAGATTGAGAGGTTAACTCATCTTTGGGAATTACCTGACAGTTCAAACGGCTCTAATAGCTTAAATGGCGGTAATGTCAGGACTAAAAATAGCCTAAGCAATAACAGCCCTGATACTAGTTTAGATGGCGAAACCATCGAGCAGGGTAGCCATAACGTTTTACGCCAATATCTCGATGAAGATATGCTAACAACTATTGATCCATTTGATGTAGTGCAATTGGCGTATGTGATTGAGGTTTGTATCAACCATAAAAACCAAGCAGCGGCTGGGCGCTATCTGTATGCCAACTCACGCGATAAGCTAAAAATCCCGAATGATAGCGATAGATTGCGTAAGTATTTGCTGAAGTTTGGGCTGCGGTTTGATGGGTTAAAATAAAGCATCTCTCATAAGATAAAACCCATCAACTAAATCAATATGCTTGTACCATAGATTTATCGTTTGTTCTCTTTTAAACCCCACCACCAATCCGCTCCGCCAACGCCTGCAATTTTGGCACAATCATCGCCGCATAGTCATCTGCATCCCAATTAGCACTTGGCACACTGGCATTGAGCGAATAAGTATACTGCCCAGTCGCGATATCAAAAACCCCAACCGCTACTGCCAATATATCAGTAGAAAAATCACCATCTGATACCGTATAGCCATGTGCTGCATAGTGCGCTGCAGCGCTGGCTAGGGCGGTTTGCGCATGGTGATATTCTTCAGCAGACAAATTTTCTTTTAGATTGCTAATGATAACTGCCTGTCTTGCTGGCGAGCTAGCCGCATAAAAAGCGCGTCCAATAGCGGTGCGAGCTACGGGCACAGCTGAGCCGACTTGTAAATTGACCGATAGGCGAGCAGGGCTACGACAGCAAGCGTGATAGCGCATCTCTCCTTCGACTTCGGTTGCCAGATTTACCGATACTTCATTCTCACTAGCGAACTGACGTAATAGTGGCTCAGCCGCTGAGATCATATCGTGGCGACTCCATGCGGTAGCACTTAGACGTACAGCACTACTGCCTAGTTGATACTGTCCGTGTTCAGTTACACGTAAAAATCCAAGCGTGGTTAAGGTATGGATAAGGCGAGTAATAGTTGCCTTTGGCAGATCTGTCATCTGACACAATTGCTGATGGGTGAGTCGATCATGATGTTCAAATGCTGCGAGTAAAGTCAGTCCACGCCCCAATGCAGTCACGAATTGTCTGTCATTATCTTCTTTACTCTGCTCAAGAATGGTGGTCATTCGATCGAGTAGTGGCAGAGCTGCCGATACATTTTTTGTCATTTTATGCTCATTTTTTTGGATAAAGGTTTACAGCGCGGTAAAACTTTGCTTAAATAGATTTAAATTATGAAACTAAGTTTCGCACAGCGGAATAAGCAAGTCAATAACCTGTGCAGTCAATTTACTTATTAATCACTACTCGTCGGTCAGGAAGACTGACATCAAGGAGATCCACATGGCAACATCTACGCGTCCAAGTTTCGATTGGGAAGATCCGTTTTTATTACGCGACCAGTTGACTGATGAAGAGCGCATGGTCACGGACAGCGCCCGTCAGTTTTTTCAAAAAGAGCTGATGCCTGGTATTGTTGAAGCCAATCGCAACGAGCACTTTGATCGTAATATCATGCGTCAAATGGGTGAGATGGGCTTGCTTGGTGTGACGATTGAAGGTTATGGTTGTGCTGGTTTGTCTAGTGTCGCTTACGGCCTAATTGCCAAAGAAGTTGAAGCCGTTGACTCAGGCTATCGTTCAGCGATGAGTGTGCAGTCAAGCTTAGTCATGCATCCTATTTGGGCATACGGCACCGAAGAGCAAAGAGAGCGTTATTTGCCTAAGCTGGCCTCGGGTGAGTATGTCGGTTGTTTCGGTCTGACTGAGCCTGATTCGGGTTCTGACCCTTCATCAATGTCGACACGTGCGCGCGCTGTGGATGGCGGTTATGAGTTGACAGGCAATAAAATGTGGATCACCAACAGTCCTATCGCTGATGTGTTTGTCGTTTGGGCAAAAGATGATGCCGGTGAGATTCGTGGTTTTGTTTTAGACAAAGGCATGAAGGGCTTGTCTGCGCCGAAAATCGAAGGCAAGTTCTCATTACGTGCCTCTGTCACGGGTGAGATTGTCATGGACAGAGTATTCGTTCCTGAAGCCAATGCCTTCCCAGATATCCGTGGCTTAAAAGGACCGTTTGGTTGCTTGAATAAAGCGCGTTACGGTATCGCATGGGGCGCGATGGGTGCGGCAGAATTTTGCTGGAAAGCGGCTCGTCAATACACGTTAGATCGTAAGCAGTTTGGTCGTCCGCTCGCGGCAACACAGCTCGTGCAGTTGAAGCTTGCTAATATGCAGACTGAAATCACGCTAGGTCTACAAGCCGCGCTACGTGTGGGTCGCCTAATGGATGAAGACAATGCCGCACCTGAGATGATTTCACTTATTAAGCGTAACAACTGCGGTAAAGCACTGGATATCGCACGTATTTCGCGTGACATGCATGGCGGTAATGGTATCTCTGATGAGTTTCATGTCATTCGTCACGTCATGAACTTGGAAGCGGTCAACACTTATGAGGGCACACATGATATCCATGCGCTTATCCTAGGCCGTGCACAGACAGGTATCCAAGCGTTCTTTTAAGCGTTTTTAGCTAAAAATGTTTGGTGCAACTGTATTCTATGACGTACGTGACAGCTTGGCTTTTTGTTAAAAAGGGCATTAACAGTAGCGTACGTTTTTTAGTTGTTGTTCATGATGTAATTTCTTAGCAATTACATCATGAATAACAATTTTATTATCAAAAATACGCCACACAATAAGGGATTATTATGACTGTCGATAGCAATAGCGATAACAGCAATGAATTGGCAAAAGGCGCATTGCACGGCATCAAGGTGCTCGATTTATCGAGAGTGCTGGCAGGGCCTTCTTGTACACAAGTGCTTGCTGATCTTGGTGCCGAAGTTATCAAGATTGAGCGTCCACATATTGGCGATGAAACTCGCCACTGGGCACCGCCAACATTTAGCGATGATACGTCTGCTTATTATGCGACGATTAACCGTAATAAAAAGTCACTCACGGTCGATATCACTACTGATGCAGGGCAGGCCATCATTAAGAAACTGGCCGCTGATAGTGATATCTTGGTAGAGAACTTCAAAGTGGGCGGTCTAAAAAAATACGGCTTGGATTATGACAGTCTAAAACAACACAATCCGCGCCTGATTTATGCGTCATTGACGGGGTTTGGTCAGACAGGGCCAGATGCCGCGCGCCCTGGTTATGATTATATTATCCAAGGGTTGTCAGGGCTGATGAGTATCACAGGTCCTAGTGATGGCGAACCGCATAAAGTCGGCGTGGCAGTGGTCGATTTGTTTGCAGGGTTGCAGCTGACGATTGGTATTCAAGCGGCTTTGATTGCTCGTGAGATTACGGGATTAGGGCAACAGGTAGACGTTGCACTTTTAGATAGTGCGCTTGCCATGCTAGCCAATGTGGGTATGAACCATTTGGCATCCGACAAAGTCCCACCAAGACTCGGCAATCAGCATCCCAATATTGTGCCTTATCAAGTGTTTGCTGGGCAGGGTGACGCGCACTTTATCTTAGCGTGTGGTAATGACAGTCAGTTTGCCAAACTTTGTGATGTGCTTGCAGTTGATTGGCATACCGACAAGCGTTTTATGACCAATCCACAACGCGTTGCTCATCGTGAGCTGCTGTGTGGCGAATTGAGCAAAAAGTTTGCCGAGCAACCTCGTACTTATTGGTTAGAAGTTTTAGATCAAGCAGGTATCCCATGCGGAGCGATTCATAACGTGGCTGAAGCCTTAGCCATGCCGCAAGCGCAAGCAAGGAATATGATTGTTAATTTCACCGAGCAAGGCAGTCCAGTACGCGCACTTGGTAACCCTATCAAGTTATCCACATCACCAGTCAGCTATCGTACGCCGCCACCGCAATTGAGCGAACATACTGATAGTACGCTTGCTAATTTGGGCTATGACAGTGAGATGATTGCTAAGCTAAAAGCCGATGGGATTGTTTAAAGTAGTGTCGGCAGCCTTATATTTACAGGGATAGAAACTAAACACAAAAGCTAGGAAATGGAATTTCTTTAATAAAATAATCTCTGCACACGACAAAAAAATCATCCCCACCCGATTTTCATAGGTTTAGGGGTTAAAAAGCTAACTAACTGTCGAAATACAGTCTTATCATTGTTAAAGAACACCAAGTGAAGGCCCTC
>NZ_CAJGZQ010000041.1 GCF_904846185.1 Psychrobacter immobilis
TTTTGCAGCAAAAGGCGGTAAAAAAGGGCTATTTTTCACTGTTTTTCAACTTGGCTGTTTACAGATTGTAAACAACTTTTTCCTTTTTAAATCAATAGCTAAGAACGATTTTGTTTGCACTTTGTATACACCTGAATTTCAATAAACCTAACAATATCAGCTATTTGGCAGTCCCTTTAGGGTGCGTATGGTGTAGTCATTAAATTGGGTGGGAAATAACGGATTTTTTATCTGTCGTAAAATCTGCTACAAAAAAGGGATTATAAGAGCGTTACTTCTCATTTTTCACTGGCATAATCTTAGGCTGGTACAAACAACTTATTAACCTAAAAAAATCATCTGTAGCTACAGATGATTCTAGTAGCGGAGTTATTTATGAGCATGATCGGTGTATCAGTAGCCAGTAGTAAAAGCCTTCAACTTGAAGCCACCCAAGAAGCCTACAATAGAGCTGTCGTGAAGCTTAATTTGCTGTTGATTGACGATAAAACGCACGAAGAAGTGGTCAGAAGCAAGCTATTTGAAGTCATGGATGAAAGAAATCAGCTGGGGAAATACTCCACTTCTGATCTTTATGTCATGCAAAAAAGTATTGAGAAAACGGTTGATGATTTTCTTACTGGATTGAATGAGCAGACTACTACCGCTTAGATTAGCGAAATATGGAACGCTAAAGTCATTGAGGTTTAATCACCTTTCGCTTATATTAGACATACAAATATAAGCGAAAAGTGATTAATATGACTACGACTAATTATAATATACGGCTTGACCAGGATCTGAAGGATAGGTCTTTCTCTGTTCTTGAAAGCTATGGACTAACGCCTTCACAAGCCATAAGACTGTTCTTAAACCAAGTAGCCGATACCAATGCGGTTCCCTTGTCTTTTGATTATCAGCCGAAGCTGAACGCGCAAACACTCGCTGCTATTGCAGAGGTTGCCAACGGTAACGGCACTAAGTACGACAGCTTTGGTGATTTGATGGATGAGCTAGAAGGCGAGGCTGATGAGATCCATTGAAGTATCAAGTCAGTTTAAGAGAGATGCCAAAAAGAATTATTTAAGCTTACTCACTCCTGCATGGGGCGAGGTACTTAATTGTTTGACTAACGATATACCGCTACCGGCTAAATACAAAGATCATGCGTTGACCGGCAATCATAAGGGGTTTAGAGATTGCCATATTAAACCTGACTTGGTGCTAATCTACCGTGTTCAGAGCGATACGGTAGATTTCGTTAGGCTGGGTAGCCATTCAGAAGTGTTTGATTAGTCCAAAGCGAACGTCCTTCGGTTTTTGAATCTAAAGTTAAAGAAGGGAAGCAACAAGATTGCTAAGGGTTTTAAGAGGTTTTATTGATAATTTATATTAATAAAGGAAAGGTATGAAAAATTGGGGGATAGAGGAATGGAAAAACATTGTCAATATTGGCTTCTTTTTGGTTGTAAGTACAATCGGTATATTGTCTTATATTCAAGCTCGGAAAACACTATTCTCTCCAATAAAAACTGAGATATTCAAGTTGCAAATAGAGGAATTTAAGAAGATCCTAGAGGCATTTAATTATAAGAATCAAAGACAATTTGATGAAGAAACAGGTATTCAAGAAGTATTCAATATAAACGCTTGTAAAATGCACTTGAAGTACATCAATTGCTTTTTTAAAGATCAAGTTCAACTATCAGAGGAGTTTAGTAAGGAACTAGAAACTGCTGTTTATGGAACAGTCATTAGTAAGGAGAACTTTTTAAAAAATTTTAGGCATATATCTGTTGGTGAGGAAATGGAGGAAGCACCTCCCATAAGTGATCGCAATCCAGTAGAGCCTGCCTTGAAATTAGCAAAATGGCATGAATATGAGCAAGTGGAAATAAATTATACTAAAAAGTATAACGATGCCACAGAAGAGCTTTCTAATCTAGCTTCGTCTCCTTTACTTCCAAAGGAGCTGGTAGAGAAAATCCATAAAATAATAGAGATAAACAGAAGTAACTTAACTCTTATAGGTGACGTTCTTACTGAAGCTGCGAAAAAAATGCCGACTCAATATACAACAATCGATCAGACCGTTAGATTTGATCCCACTTGGATTTGGAACGAATATAATTCTTCGCGTGAAAGTTTAGACCAAAGTGTTAGTGATGTTCTGAGCTACATCAATAAACACCTAAAAATAAACGAAATAATGAAGTAGTCACACTCTACTTTCGGGTAAGTCTGTTATAAGTGGTCTATTAATGAGTTTGAGCGGTGAAATAACTGGTTCTACTGGGTTATTCTCGTTCTTGACTAGACGTATGATCTCAGTCAGTTTACGACTTCCTACTTTAAATTATATAGTGAAGCTATTATCACGAGTGCAAAGTAAAGTGACAGATTGGCTAAGCAGTAAGGTACTGTTAACTAAGAAGTTTTCTGATATATAAAGTTGACGTATACAAATAACACAATGCTATAAATTGAACAAACGATGGTCGAATGTTATTATTCGCTTGTAATTGCTCATTTGACTCTGCTTCTCATCTATTACCTAACATGTAAATATACTTGCATAACTGTCCTTTTGGACACTTTAAGCACTCTGAATATCTGTAATGCACTAGACCTCTTACATAAATCATCGCGAGCTATTGTAACTCCGTCAGTAAAAGCCAATGAACTGGTACTTTTGCAAGAGGTCTACTATAAAGAAATTAAGGTGAATCATGGCATCAATTAAGCCGAAAACTAACGCAGAAGAGCTTATCGATCTTGGTAATAATTTAATTAAATACCTAAGAGAGAGTTCTGGTTTATTAAAACCTGATCCATTTTATGTTAAAAAAATGAAGAATAACGCAGAAAAAAATAAGGAAGGTGATTATGCCATTTATTGGTGTATTTTATCACTTCTTGAATCAATAAATAGCAATTACGATAAAGCGAAAGTATTTTACGATAATGCTTTTAGAGTAGATACAAATAGACATGATTTACGACCTAACTATATAGCACTTTTATTTAAATTAAGTAGATTCGAAGAGGTGTTTGAGCAAGGTATTAGTTATCTCAAGATCGACAATAGTTGTGAATATACTTTTAGTAAAATAATAAGAAGCTCATATTTCACATTAGATACTGATTCACTAGAAGAGGCTATTCATTTATTTGAACCAAAATCAGCAGTTTCAAAAGAAGTAAAGAGTGAAGGCATAGAAGCTGTTGAAAATATACTAAGTCTAGCAAGAGATATCGAGTCTATAGGGGTTAGCCCTACTGACTATACGTCCTTCATGAGTTTTTTGAATAAATTTAATTCAAAAAAATCTCATGAAGAAGCAAAGGTTCGTTTTAGTATTGAAAACCGTTTTGATCAATTTATTAGAATAGAATCTTTTTTGACAATTAATTCTAAGCAAGCAATTGATTTAAATGCAGAGTTTGACTCTGCATTTATTGAATATGCTTTAGATAACGACTTTCTTAGTAGCTTAGGGAGTTTTGTCACTTATTTTAAGTCGTGTGAAGACATCGATGATGGTAGAGAAAACCCACATGCTGTTTATGCTAGTAAAAATAAGAGCATGGTAGTGTAAATGCCAATAAATATTGAAGACATGTATAAGCTGAAAGAGAAGCTTGAAGGTTTAAATTTTGAACCGGTTGAAGCACATAGTAGGCTGTTAATTGCTCGTGGCTATTATGCTACCTACCATTTAGCATCTTCCCTTTTCGGGTTAGACTGTGCTAAAAAATTGACTCAATATACCGAACAACCTTTTAAAAAAGGTAGTGTACCAAGGGCATATAGCTCTCATCAATCAGTTTATATGAGTTTACAACGATCAAATATAGTCAGCTTGATAGAAGCTGGTAAGCAGATGCAAAGATATCATGACTTAAGATGTAAGGCAGATTACGATATAAGCTTACGTATCACTCCTACTGATATTGACGAAGCAGAATCCAGCTTAATTGAATGTCAAAGAAAAATAAATTCCTATATTGAGAAGGATACTGAAAACTCTGCTAAAGGCAAAAAGTTGATATATGCTAAAGGTAGTCAGGAACTAGAGAAGTCTAATGTGCCAAAGACTTTAGCTGACCTTAAGATATCAACTGGAATTAGAGTATTAAAGTAAAATAATCCTAATTGATATTCACGCAATATTTTATGTGTTTTGAAAAACGACATAATCAGGCTATAGTCAAAAGTTCAATCCCTCACTAGAGAACTAAACCTATCAAATGTACTCATAAGACCTAGTATTCAAGATACTCTCTAACTGGACGTTTCTTAAACTGTGAAGCATCTTTTTTGAGCCGATTAATCATTTCAAACTCCCAAGCGTTTGGGTCTTGACCTGCTGGACTGGTAGAACTAACCAAATGATTATAATCAGCAACAAAACTAGGATTACGGGCGATACGTCCCAGCTGCTTATCGTTTAATCCTTCAACCGTAAACATATCTGCTGTATTAGCGTCACGCTCCTTACTAACTACATCTACCTTAGCTTTTGGTTTTTCATGAACAGTGAAAGTAAAACCTATAATTTTGCGTCCCTTTTTCACGTTCTCATATTTGACTTTAAGATCTGATTTTTTATTAATCTCATCTGTAGCAAGGTCTAAAACACGTTTCTTAAAATCACACATCGCTTTGTATTCATTGATTCCTAGCCCCATCTGGTCTTTAAAAACCCCTATCTCAAAGCATGGTGTTTTTTTAGCTGTGCGCCATTGCGTCAATAACTCATAAAGCCGTACTGAATAAACACTATCAAACTGTGTCGTTTGTTCTAGCAAATACGAGGTAAAGAACTGTTCTAAGCCATTGATACGGCTGATACCTTCTACAACAGCAAGAGTAAATACTATTTCTATTGCGCCCTCACCATCATGATACTGCACCTGCTGTAACCAACGGCTTTTAATGGGCTTTCCATTATCATCAAGGTAAGTAAAACGCCTATTAAATAGGGTTTCTTCAGCTTCTTTCATGCGCTTATAACCATTTTGCCGTGTAGTTTCAAATACCTCTGCATAACGAGTGGCATCAATTCGTAACGGCTTATCTGTACTTAATCCTGTGGCTGTTTCTCTAGCATCAACTATGGCTAGTTGAATAATTCGTACTTCAGCCAATGATAAAGTTTGTAATGCTTGATTCAGTTGATTAGTTTTTACGACTAGGTTTTTTTTAGTGGGCATAACCATCTTATCCATAAGTAGTTAATGACATATTACATTAAGTCATCTAAAGGTCAAATTATAAAACGTCCTTTAATGGTAACTAAACGTCCTTGAATGGGTAACTAAACGTCCTTGAATGGGTAACTAAACGTCCTTGAATGGGTAACTAAACGTCCTTGAATGGAGTCTACAAGCCAATAATAGCAAGGGCTACAGCGAGCTTAAAAGCTATTAAAAGCATTAAAAGCATTAAAAGCATTTTCTTATTTTTTTTACTAACTGAAAAGATAAAAGAAAAAAGCCCTAGTTACCACAAAATATCAGAGAATTTTTTGTGCTCTTTTGGATCAGATAAGCTATCAATTTGTTTTTAACCTCATCCAAAGCGGCAGTTTTTTCAAACTTATATGTTTTTAAGCATCCTAGTGACTTTATTTTCCTCTACGCTTAGTATTGAGCTATAGAAACCACTCTATTCGACTACAGAATTGCATTTAATAGCCTTTACTCTCTATTTTGATACCTTCATAGCATTTTTAATTCCATCCCTCTCTACAGTGATTCTGCGGCTTTCTAGCTGCATTGCTTCGTTTACTCTAGCAATTTCCTCTTGATTTAGACCATCAATAGCCATCAAGTAAGGTTCAACACGCTTTTTAAGGGTGTCATAGCTCTCTTCTGCAACGCTTTTATCATTCTTAGCCCTCTCGTAGTCCGTCAGGATGCTGTTTGCCGCTTTCACTGTTGGTTCTATTTGCTCAATAACGGCTGCTGTGACCTTCTCACCATACCTAGCCTTGCTTTCAAACATTTCAGGCTTAGGCGCTACGGTTTCGATACTGAAATCTCTCGCGTGATTGATGTCGTGGTAATACGCCTTGATGTTGGTATGCTTGGCTTTAGAGCCTTCCTTTCCCCTCGTTAGCCCTAAATCAGTGACCGTATTGGCAAAATCGGTTTGCATCTTGTTTAATTTAGCCCTGCCGCCTAGAAAATCCTTACAGTTCAGCTTTCCCTTTTGGTCAATGGGAACGACATAAGCGACTAAGTGCGGTGTGCTTATGTCACAATGAATACTCATACCTGCAATATTTTCTGCTCCATGTTTATCACTGAGCCATTGATTAGATCGCTTAAAAAACTCGGCTTCCTTGCTGGTTCCCCAACCTTCCCATTCAGGACTGGCGGTGATCAAATACTCAATACATAGCACCGCATCAGCGCGTCTCTTTTCAGGAAGTCGATCTTTTATTGCCTGTTTGACGGCTTCAGGGGTCGCGACGCTATGATGATTTTTAGGGGTCAGGTTAGGGTCAGCATTGGGCGTTTCTATCGTTCGGTAGCTGTGTGCAAGACTGCCACCAATGTTGCCCATCGTCTTTAATTTTGCCGTCCTCAAAATTGCATAGTTCATCGCCATTTTTTCCTATAATTGGGTGTTATTTTGTTAAAGTGTACTTACTACACCATAATTTCACCAGTTAGGAAAGCGTGATTTTTGCAGCAAAAGGCGGTAAAAAAGGGCTATTTTTCACTGTTTTTCAACTTGGCTGTTTACAGATTGTAAACAACTTTTTCCTTTTTAAATCAATAGCTAAGAACGATTTTGTTTGCACTTTGTAT
>NZ_CAJGZQ010000042.1 GCF_904846185.1 Psychrobacter immobilis
TTTCTTTTCATAAGCTAAAAAAAATTCGCCCATAAGCCAGTTTTCGACCAGCGATTAAAGCGACTATAAGCTGTTTTCCAAGAACACAGTTCTTTAGGTATGTCACGCCAAGGCGCACCTGTGCGTACCTTCCACAGTATGGCTTCCATGACCTCTCGACTGTTTTGAGTTTGATAGCAGCCATGCTGTGTCATCGTTGATTGAAGTTGATCCCAAAGCGTATCTGTTAGTGCTGTTCTTGCCATGATTTGTACTTCTCGCAGCGTCTCAATAGATGCGGTATTGTAACTATTATTTATGGCTTAACCAATTGAAGACACGCCCTAGATGATGACATTAATAGATAGAAGTTGACACATAGATTTAACATGTAAAAACAATGCACTAAAAGGATATTTTACATTCATACTGTAAACTGACTTATTGAAAGGTAATTCACTGGCGCGTTCTATTTGCAACGATAATTGATGCTATACTAAAGCAATTATTTTAAGCTTTTTAATAGCATTAAATTCGTTTGTTCTTATTTATTTGGATCATTCTACATATATAACATTTTTCAGACGATGCGCTACAGCCCTCTTTTATCGTCTTTCTATAGACTATCATAAGATCAAACCTGTAGAGGGGCGTTACAACGTTGGATACTGTGCGTAAGCAAGCTCATCATCTCGGTTCACTATTAGAATTCGATATGACAGAGTGCTATTTTGAGTGAATTTCGGACCTACTTTGATTTTATTTTAAATCAACAACGACCCAACAAATTTTAAACCATATATCGATAGGAACAATAACAATGTCAAAAGACAATGATAATCCCAATATAACTCCCTCAACTGAGGCCAGTAAGACCAATAAAACCCAAGAAACCGTTACTTTTGCGTTGGCTCAGTCGCATTTTTTGGTTGGTGATATCACTGCCAATGCTGAAAAAATGCGTGCACTCGCATTGCAAGCTCGCGAGCAAGGTGCGGATGTCATTATTTTCCCAGAACTTGCTTTATTAGGTTACCCACCGCAAGATTTATTACTACGCCCAAGCTTATCTGGTCGCATCAAAAGCGCCTTGTCTACTTTAAGTGATATCGATGACATCGTGATGATTGTCGGTTATCCACATGTCGACCATCATGGTACTTTCAACTCTGCTGCTATCTTGCATAACGGTCATCAAAAAGGCTTTTATCATAAGCAAATCTTGCCAAATTATGGCGTATTTGATGAGCGTCGTTATTTTGATAAAGGTCGTAACCAAGTTTTATTTGACTATAAAGGCATCACAATCGGTCTGCTTATCTGTGAGGATTTGTGGGAAAAAGGCCCTATTGCCGAGCTTAAAAAGCAAGGTGCTGATCTGATTATTAGCTTGAACGCCTCACCTTTTGAGATCGAAAAACAAGACAATCGTAAAACGATGCTGGCCAAGCGTAGCCGTGAGAATAATTTGCCTATCGTCTATGTCAACGCCGTTGGCGGTCAAGACGACTTGGTGTTTGACGGTGGTTCTATGGCGGTGCAAGCTGATGGTAGCGTTGCCCACGAAGCACCACGTTTTATGAATCAGTTACTTCTTGCCACTTTAGACGTCAAAACTGCCAAGTTTAATAGTCAAACTAAAGCGCCATTAACACTGAGCCGTGAGTCAGAGATGTATCAAGCACTGGTCGTTGGCCTACGCGATTATGTCAACCATTCAGGATTCACTGGTATTATCCTTGGGCTATCAGGTGGTATTGATTCTGCCTTAACGCTATGTATCGCTGTTGATGCTTTGGGTGCTGACAAGGTATATGCGGTGATGATGCCTTATGAATATACTTCTCAGATTAGTCTAGAAGATGCTCAAGCACAGGCTCGCCGCTTAAATGTTTCTTATACGGTTTGTCCTATTTTTGATGCGGTTGAAGGCATCCGTCATACCTTAGCGCCACTATTTAACAAATCGCCAGCAGACACCACTGAAGAAAATATCCAAGCGCGTGCGCGCGGTGTGGTACTGATGGCGCTGTCCAATAAGTTTGGGCACTTGGTCATCACCACTGGTAATAAGTCTGAGTTAGCAGTCGGCTATTCGACATTATATGGTGATATGGCAGGCGGCTTTGATGTGCTAAAAGACGTTTATAAGTCGCAGGTTTATAAATTGGCCAGTTATCGCAACCGCTTGGAAGACACCCCTGTCATCCCTGAGCGTGTCATCACTCGCCCGCCATCTGCTGAATTACGCCCAGACCAAAAAGACCAAGACAGCTTGCCTGACTATGATGTATTAGATGGCATCTTAATGTCATACATTGATGAAGACATGGGCTATCAAGACATCATTAATAAAGGGTTTGACGCTGAACTGGTCGCAAAAGTCATCCAGATGGTAGACAATAGCGAATATAAGCGTTTACAAGCGCCAATCGGTACCAAAATTAGCCATAAAGCCTTTGGACGTGAACGCCGTTATCCATTAGTGAATAAATGGTCAGTAAAAGGCTAAATTAGATTAACCATTGTTGCTTGCCCTACTTTTATTATGTAGAACGCGAGCAATATGGCTAATTTAATACTTTTATAAAAAATCAAGTTTATTATAATTAGCTGGGTGCTTACCCAGCTTTTTTAGTTTCTATAAACCGATTTTTAATGTCAAGCTGTTATAAACAACACTTTCTTTTTTGTGCTTCTAACCCATTCATTCTTTAACTTCAATTATTTTAATCCCTATATTTTTTTACCGAGTATGTCATGAGTTTGCTAACCGCTAGTATCTTTCTTCTTTTATTGCTTGCCCTAAGTGCCTTTGTATCTGCTGCCGAAATTGCCATCGCTGCTGGTCGCAAAATTAAGCTACAAATCATGGCAAAAGAAGGGGATGTCCGCGCATTTGACGTCCTTAAAATGCAAGAGCACCCTGGCAGTTTTATTACTGTCGTACAAGTGGTTTTGAATGCCGTCGCTATCTCGGCTGGTGCGGTCGGTGAGTCAGCTATTAGCCCTTATCTAGAGCTTTTGGTGAAGAATGAAGCAGTGTCATCCGTCATATCATTTGTGCTGATCACCAGTTTGTTTTCTCTGCTCGCTGATTTGATGCCCAGACGATTGGCGATGTCAAACACTGAAGCTATCGCTGTACGTCTCGTACGACCAATGATGCTATTGATTTTTATATTCAAACCCGTGATTTGGATATTTGATGGTGCAGCAAATGTCATCTTTGAATTACTGGGTATTTCAACCATACGACAAGACGATATGACGCCAGAAGATATTTATGCTGTCATGGATGCTGGTGCTGAAGCTGGTGTGCTCAAAAAACAAGAACATCATCTGATAGAAAATATCTTTGACATGCAAGAGCGCACCGTAACGTCGGTGATGAATCCACGTGAAAATATTGTTTATTTTGATACCAAAACGAGCACTGAAAAAGTCGTTGAAGTGATGATTGAACAACCACATAACAAGTTTTTGGTCTGTCAGGAAGATGATTTAGAGCACATTATTGGTTATGTAGAGTCGCGCAGCTTTTTGGCATTGGTTCTTAACCAGCAAGAGGTCAGCTTAACTGACAAAGCCCTACTAAAACCTGCACTCTTCGTTCCTGATACCTTGTCCTTGTTTGAAGTATTAGAGATGTTTAAATCTACAGGCGCTGACTTTGCTGTTATCGTGAATGAGTATGGATTGGTAGTGGGTGTCATCACGCTTAAGGATGTGATGAGTATCGTCATGGGGGAGCTTGTCACCTTGGAGGAGCAGCCCATTGTTCAACGTACTGACAACTCGTGGCTAATCGATGGCATGACTCCTATCGAAGACGTCGTACGCGCTTTAGATATCGTTAATCTGCCACGCAGTCAGAACTATGAAACCATTAGTGGCTTTATGATGTATATGCTACGCAAGATTCCAAAGAAAACCGATACTATCGAATATGCCAATTATCGATTTGAAATTATCGCAACGGACAATCTCAAAATCACTCAGATGCTGGTGACCAGAATGGATGAGACTGTCTGATAAATAAAAATTTAAGCTCGTGCGCCAAATATGGCGCTACCAACGCGCACCATCGTTGAACCACTGGCTATCGCCTCTGTCATATCACCGCTCATGCCCATGCTCAGTGTATCCCAAGCATTTAGCTCTGCATGAGTCTCTTTAATCTCATCAAATAACTGCTTGGTACGGGTAAAAGCATCCGTACCTCCCTTAGCAGGAATAATCATTAAACCACGTAGCTGTAACCTGTCATACCCCTTGATAGCAGTTATCAAATCAGGTAGCTGTGCTGGCAGGCAGCCTGATTTGCTTTCTTCGTTATCGATATTCAACTGAATCAATACATTCAGTGGGGGCAGCTCAGCTGGGCGCTGATCGTTTAGACGCTGAGCAATAATGTCACGCTCAACCGTTTGTACCCAATCGAAATGCTCAGCAATATCACGGGTCTTATTGCGCTGGATACTACCAATATAATGCCAAACAATGTCTTTAGTTTCTGGCTGTCGTTTTAGCGTATCGATTTTTTCGATGGCTTCTTGCAGATAATTTTCACCAAAGTGCTGCTGTCCTTGCTGAGCCAAAGTAGCAATCATATCAGCTGGTTTGGTCTTGGAAACTGCCAGCAACGTCACACTATCTGCTTGTCGTGCCGCATGCTCACACGCTTGAGTCATTTGCTTACTCACTTGCTGCCAGCTCGCAATAAGATTTTGGCTATCAATGTTATTTTCTATTTCTTTCATATATTACTCACGAGAATAATTTAATCTATTTTTTAATCAGTCACTTTTAATGACTTATATTTTTAATGACTTATATAATGAACTTTTATTAGCTATGGTTAAACTTTTTATAAATGTCTTTTAATATAAAAAACTCAATAAGCATCAGTCTATAAATCGACACTCATAATGACTAATTTTACATTTTATTGGTGTAGTAGATGGTTAATTGTCGGTAGTCTTGTTATTATATTGTTACATGGTTTAACATATGCTACTGAATATAATAGTAATGGTAAAGACCATCGCTACTCCTTTATTAACGTGACCGACTTTAATCAGATCGTTGATCGATTGATAATCACTCCCCTTTTTTGCTCTTTTGTCCTACCCTTATTGATTGATAGGAATATCCGATTATGGCTGAAAAAAACAATTTAAGCATCGAAGACTTGCTGCGCTTTACGGTTAAGCATAAAGCATCAGATTTACATATTTCAGCCGGTATGCCAGCAATGATACGTGTTGATGGTGAAATGACCCGTATTAATATGCCAGAGATGACTCATCAGGTTGTACACCAGCTTATCTATGACATCATGAACGATAAGCAGCGCGCTGACTTTGAAGAATTTTATGAGACGGATTTCTCTTTTGAGATTCCCAATCTAGCACGTTTTCGGGTAAACGCATTCAATCAAAACCGTGGGGCAGGCGCTGTCTTTCGTACCATTCCGTCCAAAGTCTTAACAATGGAAGACCTCGGTATGGGTGATGTGTTTAAACGTGTATCAGACTTTAAACGTGGTGTGGTTTTGGTCACGGGTCCGACAGGTTCTGGTAAGTCCACAACGCTGGCTGCCATGATTGACTATATCAACGAGAGCCGTAAAGAGCATATTTTAACCATTGAAGATCCGATCGAATTTGTCCACGATTCCAAGAAAAGCCTGATTAACCAACGTGAGGTGCACCGCGATACCTTAGGTTTCGAGCCTGCATTGCGCTCTGCGCTACGTGAGGATCCCGATGTTATTTTGGTTGGCGAGCTACGTGACCTTGAGACCATTCGCTTGGCATTGACAGCAGCAGAGACTGGTCACTTAGTCTTTGGCACTTTGCATACCAGCTCTGCCGCTAAGACCATTGACCGTGTCATTGATGTATTCCCCGCCGCAGAAAAAGACATGATTCGGGCGATGCTATCAGAGTCACTACAAGCCGTTATCTCACAAACGCTTTTGCGTCGTCAAGCAGGCGGACGTGTAGCAGCACATGAAATCATGCTCGGCACCCCTGCTATCCGTAACTTAATACGTGAGAATAAAATCGCTCAAATGTACTCTGCTATCCAAACAGGTGCAGGTGAAGGTATGATTACGCTGGATCAAACACTCAAAAATCTAGTAGCGAAAGGCACCATTAGTAAAGACGTAGCCCGTCCTTATGCCAAACAGCCTGAGGCATTCTTGTAATATTATTCATCGTGCGTCACTGGCTTATCTTGATTGATGTGTGAGTCAATAATACAAGCATTCATGAGCCATGATATACCTTACTTTTATTCTAATGGTTATTATTAGCGATTTTTAAAACATGATTTTAAATACTTTTTTAGTCGATTTACATCGAATGCAGGTACGATATGGACATTGATAAACTATTGCAGTTAATGATCAATAAAAATGGCTCGGACCTTTTTATTACCGCTGATGTAGCGCCCTCCATGAAAGTAAATGGCAAAATTCTGCCTGTCGGTAAAACGCCTTTAACCGCTGAGCAAACCATGCGATTGGTCAAAGGCGTCATGACACCAAACCAGCAAAAAGAGTTTGAAGAGACTAGGGCGTGTCTTCAATTGGTTAAGCCATAAATAATAGTTACAATACCGCATCTATTGAGACGCTGCGAGAAGTACAAGTCATGGCAAGAACAGCACTAACAGATACGCTTTGGGATCAACTTCA
>NZ_CAJGZQ010000043.1 GCF_904846185.1 Psychrobacter immobilis
GTTTTGTCGTTCTTGTAAAACGACCCATAACAGAGACGTTAATGGAGCAAAAAACATTCTCGCGGTCGGGCTTGGCCGTCTTTAGTAGGAATCCCCCTCCTTTGAGGGCGGGGAGGAAGTCAAAGTTATGTATACCTATTTCGTCGCTGGATTTGTTTGGCGGCTTTTCATTTTTGTATTTAAGGCTGTAACATGACCGTTACTCATACCTCTAAACCTTTTGAACCTATTATTACCTCTTTACTTGATAATGATTTATATAAATTTACGATGCTGCAAGCCATGCTGCATCAGTTTCCACAGACACATGGTGTTTATCGCTTTCGCTGCCGTAATAACAAAGACACGCTGTATCCATTGGCTAATATTAAAGATGATCTAGAGCAGCAATTAGACAATTTATGTGAATTACGATTTTTAGAGGATGAACTAGAGTACTTACGTGGTTTGCGCTTTATGCGCTCAGACTTCGTTGACTATCTAGAATTGTTTAAGTTGAAACGTCGTTTTATTACCGTCAGTACGGATGATAAAGGTCGCTTATTTATCGATATCGAAGGGCCGATGATTCAAGCGATGTTCTTTGAAGTATTTGTACTCGCCATCGTTAATGAGCTGTATTTTGACGCGCTATCGAATGCCAGTGTGATTGAAGAAGGTCAGCGCAGATTGGATGAAAAAGTCACATTGTTGCATCAATATGCGATAGAGCAGGCAAAATGTGATGCTAATACGCCGCCATTAATCATCGCTGATTTTGGTACTCGTAGACGTTTTAGCAAAGCTTGGCAAGCCCATGTGGTTGAGACCTTGCATAAAGCTGAACCAAAAATAGTGAGCGGTACTTCCAATGTGTATTTAGCGAAAAAGCTTGGAATGACACCGATAGGTACGATGGCACATGAGTTTATGCAGGCATTTCAGGCTTTGGATGTGCGTTTACGTGATTCACAAAAAGCGGCGCTTGAAGCGTGGGTGCATGAGTATCGCGGCGATTTGGGTATTGCGCTGACCGATGTCGTTGGCATGGATGCGTTTTTACGCGATTTTGATTTGTATTTCGCTAAGCTGTTTGATGGTTTACGTCACGATAGCGGCGACCCGTATATCTGGGGTGATAAGGCGATTGCTCATTATAAAAACCTTAAAATAGACCCAAGAACCAAGATTTTAACCTTTAGTGATGGCTTAGATTTGGATAAAGCTTGGGATTTACATCAGTATTTTAAAGGTCAAATAAAGACCAGCTTTGGTATTGGTACCAACCTCACCAATGATATGGGTATCAGCCCGATAAATATCGTCTTAAAGTTGGTTGAATGCAATGGGCAGCCGGTCGCTAAACTGTCAGACAGTCCAGGCAAGACCATGATTAATAACGACACGTATCTTGCCTATTTGCGCCAAGTCTTTGAAGTCGACGAGCCTGAATAGAATTGACTTAACTTAACTGTCGCTATTCTCTGTTTTATCTTCTTCAGCAAAAGCGGCATCTAGTGCTTGCTGTACGGCATTGATACGGGTTTCGCAAACGCGATAAGCAGCAATTGACTCTTCCACTGTGGTCATCAGATTATCAATATCTGGCTCATCTTGTTGCTGTAATTCAGCGGCATTGGTTTTTAGAATATCATAAGCGGCCTTAAAAGTTTTTGGGGCGGTTTTTTTGCGTTTGCGAGTAGGGGTTGTCATAAGGTTTCCTAATTTTAAAATAAAGTCTTTGATTAAGTTGAATCGACGGTAGGTTGTACTTCTTATTTATTAATGTTTACGTCAATAATCTGTGCTTTTGCTTTACCGTCCTTTAAGAGGATGTGCACCGTTTGTTCTGGATGGAGCTGCATACCGCTGGTCAGTATCTGCTTGTCTTTTGCATCAGTAAGCATGGTATAGCCTTGCTTGAGCACCCGAGAAGGGCGATGCAGGAGCACAATATCACGCAGATGTTCGCTACCACGCTGTGCTTGTATTAATTGCTGCTGTGCCGAATGCATAATCGTTTTTTGGTTATTTTGACTGGCACTAGCAGCCACTGTTAACTGCTGATAGGCCGCTGCTTGAGTCTGCGCGCGCAGATCGCTTATTAGTCTTGCTGCTTGCTTGACCTGTCGCTGAGCGCTTTGCTGAATACTACGCCACGCATAATCACTGTCTTTTTGCAGCGCCGTTAATTGACCAATCGTTTGTGATTGTATTTGGCTCAACTGGCGTGTCGTTTGTTGTTCAGCGGTGTTTAATTGACGCTGAGCAGCTTGTTTGATTTGCGCTTGGTATTGCAGCGTTTGAGTGACGAGCTGGGCTAAATGCGTCATGATAGCGGCAATCACCTTTGATGGGGTATCAAAGCTAGTATGCGCCACTTCATCTAAGATAACTTTATCACGCTCGTGACCAATGCCAACCCAGACAGGGATGGGCTGCTCGGCAACCAATGCTGCCAATTCATAATCATTTAGATAGGCTAAATCACCGACCGCACCGCCGCCACGAATAATGACTAATAAGTCTGGCAGGTGCTCATAAGTATCAAAAAACTGCTGCTGGGCGTTAACGATGGCTTGGCGGATTTCGCTTGGCGCATGATTACCCTGAAAGGTAGCGTTATGATAATGGAAATGACAGGCACCTGTGCGCGCCAAGCGATCAGCGTCGGCTTGAAAATCACCTAATCCAGCGGCTTTTTCAGGGGCAATGACCAGCACATGCTCAATATCAAACGGAATAGGCAGCTGTTGATTCAGGTTTAATAAGCCTTCTCCCGTCAAGCGATCGACCATCTCTGCATATTGCCGCGCCAAGTCACCTAACGTGTAGCTAGGGTCAATATCTTCTATAGTGAGAGAGAAGCCATATTGCGCATGGAAGCCTGCGGATACTTTGAGCAATACCGTCAAATCACGGTCAAGGGGCATGCCAGTTGCGCGCTCAAATTTTGCTAATACCCGCGCGGCTTTAAAGCGCCAAAGATTGCCGCGGCAGCTAGCAATGACCTTACCGTCATCATCTTTTTCTGCCAGCTCAAAGTAATAATGCCCGCCTTTGCTAGATAGATTGCGAATCTCTGCTTTCACCCATACACGGTGGTTAAAGGTCTGTTTGATAACCATATCAACGGCTGATAAATAGTCACTCAACCGCAGAACGGTATCTTCTAAATTGACTTCAATATTGTTTTCTTGCTCAGCTAACTCGGCCTCCAAGGTCGCTAAATCTTTAGCAGGCGCTAATACCTTAGCTGGTTTCATATTTGACAGGTTGGGTTTGCGCATAATAATAGACCAAAAGTGAGGGAGCTTAAAAACGGGCTGTTTATAGAGTAAGAGTCATAAAAAATCAGAAAGGGTAGTTTACCCCAAAAGCGAGCACACAAAAAGAGAAGCCAACCAGTCAGCGACTAATATATTCTTATCGCTGATTGGTTGGCTAAATACTTTATTAAATAACAAGATACTTTATTAAATAACAAGATACTTTATTAAATAACAAGCTGCCAAATAAGTGCTTTATAAAATAATAATTATTTTATTGGCAGCGAAAGTTGATTTTATACTCGTAATCGTCGTCACGTGATAAGTTCGGCGAGCCCGTACCAAGGATCGTACCGAGGACGGCACTGGCTTGCCCAATCATCCGACCTGTATTTTCATCTAAAATACCGTTATAAGTGACTTTGTCATCGACGATAATAACTTGCTTACCTCTGCAAGTCTTTTGTGCGCTGTCTATCGCATTTTGCTGTGCTTTTACTTTGCTATCGGCGATGCCAGTCGTCTCATAAATAGAGTTGGCACGCTGGATAACTGGTGATGAAGGCGTAGTTTGGCAAGCACTTAGGGCGAGTGCTGCCGCCAAAGTAGCAGTCAGTGCAGCGGTTTTATTAATAGTATTCATAAACGATTCCTAATGTCTGTCAGTCATACATAAAGTTGAATATCACAGCAAAGTTGAGGATACGCCATGCACGTATCAGTCTATAGGTGGCTCAACAACTATGATGAATTTACCCTATTAGGCTCTGGGGTGTCTAGTCGGTTATTGTGTGCGGTATTGCAGAGACCGCACATATTCATCATATATTCATAGGCGATGTTTACTTATGATGAGCGAAAATGAAAATAAGCGGTACTATGACACAGCAAATCACTTGAAATATAAACCATATCTAGGATAATTGACCTATTCATTTTTAATCAATAAGTAATTTTATGCCATTAATTCCTGCTCCTGCTGGCGTCCTCGAAGTCGACGCGCTTTGGCAACAAGACAATCCTAACAATCCAAATACTGATACAGTGGCGTTACTGTGTCATCCCAATCCGTTATTCGACGGCACGATGAATAATAAAGTGGTAACGACGATGTATCGCTTTGCTCGTGATAATGGTATGCACGTGGTACGCTTTAACTTTCGCGGTGTCGGGCAGTCGACTGGCGAGCACGATTATGCGGATGGTGAAGTCGTAGATGCAATGACCGTGCTACAATGGATTGCAGAGCAAACCAATGCGCGCAAGTTCTGGTTGGGTGGTTTCTCTTTTGGCGGTTATGTGACAGCACGGGTGGCTGAGCAGGTGCTCGAAGCCCCTCATATTTGGGGGCTAGGCGATTTTGAGATTACTAAAATCGCCCTTATTGCTCCATCCGTCGAAAAAAATGACAGCAGTGATATAAGCTTGCCAGCCGATAAAACTTTTGAGATTTATGGCAATGCTGATGAAGTGATTGACCCTGATAATATGCAAGCATTTGCGGAGCGATTAGGGATTGCTGTCAGCGTTGTAGATGGCGCAGGGCACTTTTTTCATGGACGTCTGTCAGAATTGAAAGGCTTATTAGAAAAGCATACCTTTGGTAGCGACTCTTAGTTATTACCTAGTAATATTATGATAGAGAACCACTATCAAGTCATGAGCTCTGATCGCTTTACTTTGACGAGTTCATGCAGAATCAACCATTACCTTACTATTTATTTTGTCTAATGATGAGTCGTATTATGAGTTTATCTCCATTGCAACGTTACGAGCAAGCCGTCAGTACAGATGAGTTTACTCGAGATGAGCAGCAATTTAAGGCCATGAGCTATCTTGATGAGATACATCATCAGCTCATCAATAGTGCGCCACAGAAGAAAGGCTTTTTTAGCTTTTTAAAGTCCAAGCCGACAGCACCAACGGGTTTGTATATGTGGGGCGGGGTAGGTCGTGGTAAAACATGGATGATGGACATGTTTTATGATTCATTGACCATTGATCGCAAGATGCGTCTGCATTTTCATCATTTCATGCAGCGTGTTCATCAAGAGCTAAATAAGCTGCAAGGTGAGAGTGATCCATTAGAAAAAGTCGCCGACATCATTTATGCAGAAGCGGTTATTATCTGTTTCGATGAGTTCTTTGTTTCTAACGTTTCTGATGCCATGATTTTGGGTGATTTATTTACCATGCTATTCAATCGTGGTATTACATTGGTCGCCACCTCAAATATTGAGCCATCAGGATTGTATAAAGACGGCTTACATCGTGACCGTTTTATGCCCGCTATCGCTGAAGTGGAGCGTCATACTACGGTGATGAATATCGATTCTGGTATCGACTATCGTTTGCGCGTATTGCAGCAGGCAGAGCTATATGAATCGCCTATGACGAAAGCGAATCATCATTGGTTAGCCAACCGTTTTGCCAGTTTATCTAATAATCAAAAAATCAGTAATGAGCCGATTACGATTAATGGTCGCGAAATTAGAATTAATGCTCGCACTGAGGATATTTTATTCTGTGATTTCCGTCATTTATGTATGGAGCCACGATCAGCGTCTGATTTCATTGAAATCGCCAAGCAGTTCAGCACAGTATTGGTCAATGCCGTGCCTGCCTTAGACGATGACTTACGTGATCCGACCCGTCGGTTTATTTATCTGGTTGATGAGTTTTATGATCGCCGTGTTAAGTTGCTGGTTAGAGCGCAGCAGTCGATTTTGGATCTATATCAAGGAGAGAAATTGGCGTTTGAGATTGAACGGACACGCTCGCGCTTGCTTGAGATGCAGTCAGAGGATTACCTGCGCATGGAGCATCGGGTCGATGATGCGGCATAATCAAAGCCTCTTCATAGCCGATGGTAATCTACAAGTTGTCGATTAAAGCACTCATGGTTTTTCATTCAAGTCACTCACACTCAATATTGATATATATTCGTTTGACATAACGTGTTTTTTGACAGTATTGAGAGCCAACCAAAGCATTGGTTTTTTATATAAAAAGACTCTGCACACGACAAAAAAATCATCCCCACCCGATTTTCATAGGTTTAGGGGTTAAAAAGCTAACTAACTGTCGAAATACAGTCTTATCATTGTTAAAGAACACCAAGTGAAGGCCCTCAATCAAC
>NZ_CAJGZQ010000044.1 GCF_904846185.1 Psychrobacter immobilis
TGATTGAGGGCCTTCACTTGGTGTTCTTTAACAATGATAAGACTGTATTTCGACAGTTAGTTAGCTTTTTAACCCCTAAACCTATGAAAATCGGGTGGGGATGATTTTTTTGTCGTGTGCAGAGAAAGTTATTATAAGCCTAGATGGTGTTGAGCTTAATAAAACTGAAGGGTTTTCATACTTTCAAGCTTCACCCTTTAAGTATTTAGGGTCATTAACAGACGATGGTGAGTATGAAGCAGCAACCAGTCACGGTATTATTCCAAAAACTGCGAAGATTGGCGAGTCAGGTGAGCTTACAAAATCAACTACCTATACCGATAGCACTGAAAAAAACAAAGTATCCGACTCTGTATCTGAATGGTCTTTGAAGTCAGCCAGTGCCAATACTGCATGGCTTTGCGAAAATATTAAAAGTTCTTTTGTAGACAAAGATAAGCATGAGACGTCAGGCTCATTCTGTACTGAGATTGATTTGAAAGGCAATATTATAAGACATAAAACAGATATGGATTTGCCTGATGGCGATACCATAAAAAACGTTGTTTTTATTAGTCAATAACACGCAGTAGGGATGGTTTTCTTAAAGTTCCCTTGGAGTATACCCCAAGGGAACCAGCTAATTCACTCTTCAAACCTATTAACAGACTACTTAAAACAGACTGCTATAATGGAACCACTTATAATAGACCGCTAGCATTAATACTCTAAATAATCCCTGATTGGACGTTTTTTAAATTGAGAAGCGTCTTTTTTAAGGCGATTAATCATTTCAAACTCCCATCCTTGCTGCGACTGTCCAGCTGGGCTAGTAGGGGTAACCATGTGATTATAGTCAGTAATAAACTGAGGGTTACGAGCAATACGTCCTAGCTGTTTATCATTTAGATCTTCAACCGTAAACATATCAGCTGTATCTACGTCTCTACTAATACCTTGTCGTGTACTGCTTTTCGGTTTGCTTTTTGAGAGTACCTTAAATTTGAACCCAATAATGTTTTTACCATCTTTTTCTTGCTCATAGCTAACTTTGATATCAGTGTGCTTATTAATTTCTTTAATAGCTTTGTTTAAAACACCAGATTTGAAGTCACACATCCGTTCATATTCATCATCATCCACTCCAAGTTGCCCCCTAAATACTTTTAAGCCAAATAAAGGGGTCTTTTTGGCTTCACGCCATTGTATTAGAAGTTCATACAAACGTACTGAATACATGCTGTTGAGCATCGATGTTTGTTCTAACGTGTACTTAGTAAAAAACTGTTCTATACCATTTATACGTGTTATTTCATTTACTACCGCAGGCGTAAATATAATTTCGATAGTACCTTTATCCTGCTTATACTTTGCTTGACTTATCCAACGGGACTTAACGGGATAACCATCGTTTTCGTCTAAAAAAGTAAACCTACGCTCGAATAGGTTCTCTTCTGCTTTTTTAAGTACGTCATAAGCACCCTGTCGTGTCGTTCCAAACGCTTCAGCGTACCTTGAGGCTTTTATAGTTAAAGGTTTATCGGCTGATAAACCTTCATTTTTCTCTCTGCTGTCTATGATAGCCAACTGAACCAATCTTATTTCAGCAAGCGTAAGATTTTGGATTGCTGTATTTAGCCTGTTTGTCTTAACTATAAGATCCATCTTATTATTACCTGCATTCACACTTGGTTTCATCAACTTAGCCCCTCTAACTATATAACGATAAATAATATAGCACCATTATAACGATAAATAAATAGATATCGTTATAAGGTAAGTAAACTACGTTCTATGGGTAAGTAAACTACGTTCTATGGGTAAGTAAACTACGTTCTATGGGTAAGTAAACTACGTTCTATGGGTCGTGAGTGCCTTTAATACCAAGGGATGTAGCGGACTTAAAAGCATTAAAAGCATTAAAAGCATTAAAAACCTTTTTTCTTTTTTTTATTAACTAAAAGAACAAGAGCTTTTACCTATCTAAATTTGCAGTATCGATACTTATCTGTACCTGTAAAGCAAGTATTCGGAGTGACTCTCGCATAAAATTCACCATCTGGACCGTTAACCACATTATGAGCAATCTTAGCTGCTGCTAAACTATTGTATTTAGTTTGACGCTCTGCAATGTCTGCTTTGCTAGGCACAAGTAACCAAACAGAAAATAAAGTAAGAGCAAATATACAAGCACATATAGCACCTACCAGACCAGCAGCCTTCCAACTTAGTGATCTAGCAAACTCATCTGATAACTCTTTGGTGTATCGTTCAGCGCCTTCTCTAGCTTCCTTTCTAACACTGATTAACGTGTTTTTGGCATCATTGGCTAATTGCCGATTTTGTTCCTCAAACTCAGTAGAAAAAAAGCTTAAACTCTTAAAGTTGGCATCAAAGGTTTTTTTCATATCTGACGATAATAGGGCTAAATCATTAATACTGGTGGTGGCTAGGTTCACGGTTTGTACTAAGTGATGATTCGCCTTTTCAACATGACCACCAACGCCTTGCGTTAACTGGTTATGGTAGTGATTCAGCACCGCAGACACTTCTTTGCTAACCTCTTTAGCCGCACCAATAGCAATCGCTGATTTGATGACATTCTCTCGTTCTTGATAATCCTTGAGCTGAGCTGTTAGATTGTTTACCAGCTTGGCGGTTGCTGCGTCTCTGTCTTTGGTGGCTTGATCTGTTGCCTCTATTTTTTCTAACAAGGCGGTATTATGTTCTGTCAATGTGGCAATGGCGGTAAGTAGGTCTTCAAGGTTGGGTGTCTCTGACATTTTTATCTTCCTAATCCATAGCTGCGGCTGCGATTAATCTCGTTACTGTAGTCTGTAATCTCTTTTTGGACGCTCTGTAGTGCTTGCTTCTGAGTTTTTTCGATGGTTTGGCTGTGATTGTCTACAAATTCACTTAAAACGCCTTGTAGGGCTGCTGTGTGCGTTTTACGCTCACTGGTATAGTGTATATTTTTAATCTCATTCAATGCTTGCTGTGATTTGTCGTTAACTAAGTCCGTTAACGCGCCACGCTCATTTGACGCAAGCTCGCGCTGTCTTTGTGTGGTGTTTGGGTTATCCGTGTATTTATCGAGGCTGTGCATGACTTCATTAGCGACTGAAATCGCTAAAATAAGTTTGCCGGTCTTGCTGTTTGGATCAATCCCTTTCTGCGTATGCTGTTCCAATTGTGCCATTACAGCTGCATACAGTGATTTTTTGTCGGCAAGGAATTGCTTGTTTTCAAGCGCAAGCTGCCTTGCTCTGTCGGCTCGTGCCTGTTCAACGCGCTCACGTTCGGCTTGTTCACGTTTTTGTTGTTCGGCAAGGTCGCGCTGTCGCTGCTGCTCCAATGCTACCTCTTTTTGTTTTTGCTCATTCTCGCGCTTAGTCTTAATGCCCTTTGCCATCGCCATAGCTTGTGCCACCGCGTCTAGCGTGGGTGCTTTAGGCTTTGGCGCAGGTGGCGGTTCAGGCTCTTTGATAGGGTCATCTGCTGTGGTTGTCCTGCTTGGCATGGGTAAATCATTATGGATCGCCTGTACTGGTGGCGGTGTGCTGTGTTCAACGTCTTCAATCTTATGACCATTCAAGATAATGGCATCAGCGGCATCATTTACCATCTGATTTTTGGTAAGCGCTACGTCCCACACCAGCTCGTTACGCTCGTTGATTATTTCGTTGATGGTGCCGAGCTGTGTTGCTGGCGTTTTATCAATCTCGTAATGCTTACCTTCTTCTTTGGCTTGCTCTGCTTTTTTTAGCTCTCGTTCGTATTTGTCACGTTCTAGCTTGGTAGCGACTGACCCCATTTTGAGCTGTGGCTCAATATCAATCCCTTGCGCGGCATAGCTGCGACTATCTATCAATTTATGGTCATGCTCGGCTAGTTTTTCGTTGGCGATATGCTCCCATATTTGGCGAACCTCTTTGATCTCATGGCTCACGCGTTCCATGCCAAGCGAACGCCGCTTATTATCGGATAGCTCGATGGTCGCTTTGTCGGTCAGTAGGATTTCGTTGTTATCGTCAATCTCTGCGGTACGAGTAGTGAACATGATATGAGCATGGAAGTTGCGAGGGTCTGCGCCCCGATCAATCTCTTTTTGTGTCGGTTGATGAATAGCACAATCGGCAATCGTACCGTAACGATCGGCTAGTGTCTGGGCGAAGGTATGCGCTAGCTCTTTTCGGTCTTCTGCGCTCAATTCATGCGGTAGATTGACCAGCCATTCGCGAGCCACACGCGCATCCTTGCGCTTCTCGGCAGCTTCCGCTTTGTTCCATAAATCACTACGACCAATATCAGCGTTGGCAGCAGCCAACGCTGTCGGCAAAATAATATCGGCACTTATTACCCCATGCTTTTTTGAATAATCATGGGTCTTACCGTATCGCTTATCTTCTAGTTCTACCCCTGCGCGATAGCTCGCACTGGCAACAGCACTTTGTCCGTTACTTCGAGATATTGATTTAGTCGATGCGATAAAAATAGCCATTTCTACAAGCTCAGTTTTTAGGTTTTTGGCACTACGTCTTTTTGTAGTGTTGGGGGTGTGGGGGTTTACCCCTGCCGATGTTTTGACTTCATAAATGTATTGCCGTAGGTAATAAACATTTGTGAAGTCGAAAACTCGCACTTAGTCAGTGGGACGCAACCATCTGTCAAATAACTATATCATAAACTGTTGTTAGGTATTGGCGAAGTTGCTATAGTTAGGTAAGTAAATAATTTGATAATCTAGGAGAAGGGTATGAGCTTACTTGGTGGTAATGATCTAAAAGAACAGCAGAAGATCAATGAGCTTGAGCTTAAGATAAATAGAGAGAAGCAGAAGTTAGATAAGAAGCTAACACGGCAAAAAATACTACTGGGTGCTTTTCTTGTAGATGCTTTAGAGAAGGATTCAGTAGACGGTTTAAGGGAATATACAGCCGATAATCTGTTGGATTTTTTGACTAGACAGACGGATAAGGATTTAATGGCCGATTTAGTAAAAGGGCTTGATATTAAGTGAAACACTTAACAAAACGACTGAAACAATTCAAAGTATTAACATTAACTAGAAAAGTTCAAATAGTCATTCTTCTATTAACTTGGATAGGGCTAATAGCCTGGGCAATACTGAGTTGGCAAGGTAGAGACTTCCCTTTAGAGTCTGAGCTTAATTATAGCGAAGGTATTGTAGGCAGTTTGGACGTAGGTGAGGGAAATCACATTTTTATGTTGTTAGATCTCAGTAATCTTAACCGTAAAGAAGTATATGGGTGCAGCTATTCAGCTTTTGATACTGACCCCTCTTGTTTTGGCAAAGAATATTTAGAACCGATTGAAGGTAAAAAAGCCGTGATAGGGTGGTATATACAGAAAGATTTTCTAGGGTTCCATAATGGAATTAGACAGATGGTAAGTCTTAATGTGGAAGATGTCGAAGCTGGAATTAAGGAGGTGATCACTTATAAAGGGACTTTGGACACTATAAAGGGTATGAATACGTATATGAATATGGGTTTTATTATATTTATAGCATTCTTTTATTACTGGTTTTGGCGTTTTATGGATTTTATAGAGTGAAAAGGATGCGGTACCCTAGTGAGGACTTGAACATAGGGCTATAGGCTAATGGCATCAAGGTTTTGAATTGCTGAGATAGGCACAGTGTACTTTATGGTGTACTTACCATACATATTCTATCTATGATCGGTGCGCTATACAGGCTTCGAACTTTCTCTTATATCGCTACTAATTTCGAAAATTCTCACTTTTAAAGCTATTACTTTGACAACAGTTTTAACAACAAAGTGTCGTTATATCTGTTCAAAAGTAGTGGTTCACCTGTCGTAAAACCGTTAGTATAATCTACTATTTTCTGTATCTCGTTTATGCATCAAAAATCACAATATTAAAAATGATTGCAGCTTATGACGGCTCATAATCAATCGCAACTATTCGCAGTTATCTATCAAGAAGCTAAAAATATGAATAAATTAGTAGCCCTTTCTATCTCTATTACAACTGCCACAATGTTGTCATCATGCTCTACTGAACGGGTCAATGATAGTGAATTTCCTGTCGAATCAGTTTTAGCTAAGCAGTATGATAGTAATAACGAAAATACAGTTTATGCCGGTTATGAAACTAAAGATGGAGATGTATTACTTGCTTTACAGTCAAGTAATACCAAAGGCGCAGATACTAGCTTTGATGGTAAAGCTGCATCATCGTCAGCTTATAAAGTTATTCTCTGCACACGACAAAAAAACAAAAAAGTCTGTTAAAGCAAAGGCATAATAGTAATTTTTAAGACGAATCAGACCATGCCAAACTTTAACAGACTTAGTGAAACTTTAACCCAAAACCTGAGTAT
>NZ_CAJGZQ010000045.1 GCF_904846185.1 Psychrobacter immobilis
TCATCTAAATACTTTGCCTGACTTACCCAATGAGACTTAACTGGCTTACCATCCCGCTCATCGAGAAATGTAAAATAACGCTTAAATAAAGAGGTTTCAGCATCAATAAGAACTTCGTACGCCGTTTGTCTTGTAACACCAAACGCTTCAGCATAGCGACTTGCGTGAATAGGTAAGGGAGTTACGGTATCTATGCCTGTGCCTGTTTCTCTCGCGTCTATAATCGCTAACTGCATAAGTCGAATTTCAGCAAGTGATAACTTTTGTAGAGCTGTATTTAATCTATGAGTTTTAACAACCTCATTCTTTGATTTTTTGCTGCTCATGTCTATAAACCCATATCTTATTAATGACACTAATTTATCATGTCTTTTAAGGGACGTAAACAAATAAAGACCCTTATTGACAGGTAAACGTCCGTTAATTGACAGGTAAACGTCCGTTAATTGACAGGTAAACGTCCGTTAATTGACAGGTAAACGTCCGTTAATGACCTCCACAGGCCAATGTTTTCAAAGCTTATAGCCGACTTAAAAGCTTTTAAAAGCATTAAAAACATTAAAAACATTTTTGGTTGTTGATAACTAAAAATAAAAAGCTGTTTTTTTACTACTTAGAAACAGGCTTATAATTACTTAAATTTGCACCAAGTCGAACTACCCCAAAACTTAGATTTAAAATCTTTTCTACATTTGGTTGTATCTACTTCTGCGTAGTAACCATCATCCGCTTGAATAACCTTGTTAAATAATTGAGCTCTCTCAAGCGCATTGTATTGAGACTGCCTTTGAGAAATTTCAGCCTTGCTAGGAATAAACAACCAAGCTGAACCAAACGTTAGCAGCATAATGCAAAGGCAGACAGTTCCAAGCATAGCCGTTATCTTCCAGCTAAGATTCTTGACTAAGTTATAGCTAAAGTCATTAGCCACATCATCAAGTCTCTCTTTGGTACTGTCGATAACAGCAGTCGTTGTGCTATCTACGCTCTCTTTCATCTTTCGGCTTTGAGTATCGTAGGTATCTTCATACATTTTGAAAAAGCCCTGTCTACTCTCAAATTCAGTTTTTGAGTTATGAGCAGCAGTATCAAGATCATCAATTTGCTTTTCAATCTTAACAGCAACCGTTGATAGTCTTTTGGTGGCTGTATCTATATGCGTAGTAAACCCTTGATCTATCAGTGCATGGTAAGATTTTTGGTTTTGCTGAAAAGCAGCATTGATATTATTTTTGAGTGCTACATTGGTGTTATCTATGATTAGCTGTTCTTTATCCTGATAAGTTTTTAATAGCCCAGTGAGCTGCTTTATCATTGCTGATATTTGCTGTACGTGCTCATTGTTGGTTTTACCCTGCTCCTGACTGTATGCTAGTAGCTCTTGCTGCTGTTCAATCAGTGCGTGAAGGGTGAGTACCAATTCTTCTATTTCAATCGACTGGGCGTTGTCGGTCATATTTAAAATCCTAGGGTCATGCCACGACTTCGATTGATATCATGGCTATGGTCATTAATGGCTACTGAGACGCTCTGTAGGCGCTCCTGCTGCGTTTCAGAGAGGTTTTGCTTATGCTCAGGTACCATAGCATCAAATACGCCCTTTAATGCCGCTGTATTGGCCTTTTGCGACAAACTGTGTCGCGAGTTTTTTACATTCTCTAAAGCAGATTGTGAATGTGAGATAAGATCATTGCCTAAACGCTCATACTGTAGCTCTGCAAGCGTTCTTTGGTGTTTGGTAGTACTAGGATCTTCTTGATAGCGTGTCAGCGCTTGCATGTGGCTATTTGTGGCTAGAATGGCGACAAGGTGCTTTCCAAACTCGCTATTTTGATCGATTTTCTGCAAGTGCGACTGATCAACACTAAGGGGCTGCTGTTCTAGCTGCTGATAGAAGTGCTTAAACTCCCCTGTCTCCATAGCAATCCTTTCGCGTATTTGCTCTCGGCGCTCTAGTTTCTCTTGTTCGGCCTGTTCCCGTTCTTTCCGTTCCGCTATTTCTAATTGCTGCTGTTGTAGGCGCTCTTGCTCGACCTGCTGTGCCTTCTCACGGTTAAGTCGTATCGCTTTTAGTCTATTTACCGTATTGTTGGCGCTTTCTATTCTCTCCTGAGTGACTTTTTTAGGCTTAAAGTTAGGCTTAGGCATGTCTGGGACAATGAATAGCTTGCTTTCGCGCAGGTCGGCGATGGTACGATCCGCTTTATCATTGGTTTTTTGGTTATTGGCTAGGTGTTTGTTCCAAACCAGCTCGTTAGATTGGATAATCTCACGGTTAAACTGACCTTTGGCGGTCGGTATTCCTTTACGCTCCATGTGGGTTGCGTCTTTCCCCATCTTGATTTGCGGCACGAGGTCAATACCTTGTGACTTATAGCTACGGCTGTCGATCAGGTTGTGGCCTTTTGCTTCTAATACCTTGTTGGCGCTGTGTTCCCACAGCTCACGCACGGCTTTCACTTCTACGCTCATGCGCGGCAAGCCCTTTTTTCTGCGGTCGTCGTCTGATATTTCGCTGTCGGCCTTATCTTTGGTGAGGTAGATTTTGCCGTCATCGTCGATGGTGGCCGTGCGCGTGGTCAATAAGATATGAGCATGGAAGTTAAGCGGACTGGCACCGCGCTCGATTTCCTTATCGGTTGGTACATGGATCGCACAATCTGCGATCACCTGATATCTATCGGCTAAGGTTCTGGCGAAGTCATGGGCTAAGTCTTTGCGATCTTGTTCGCTCAATTCATGCGGTAAGGCAACCAACCATTCACGAGCCACGCGACTATTTTTTCGGGTTTCATTACGTTCTGCCATGTTCCATAATTCGGCTCTGCTAATCTCACCATCAGCTAAGTTAGAGGGCAAAATAATATCGGCACTCAATACGCCACTGCGTTTTTCATAGTCATGTGTTTTCCCCTTTTCTTTGTCTTCATCAAGCAATTTATCACCAGCACGATAAGCAGCGGCCGCAATCGCACTTTGTCCTTTTGCTCTCGATATTGACTTGGTGCTTGCCATGTATATCGCCATAACGACTGCCTATTTTGAGGGTGGTTTTTTGGGGTTTGGGGTGTCCCCAACGTGTTTTGAGAATTGGGAGATATGAACCGTTAGGTGAATATATCACAGTTCTCGAAAACGCGCTCTTAGTCAGAGGGACGCAACCAAAAAACATTTTAGAGGTTTATATTGGTATTCATAGTATGATACCTTGTCTATAATTATGAACAAACCTTGCTACGGTTTGAAAAAAACCATTTAAAGCAAAAAATCTTAACGATTGTTAATTATTTTTTAAGGTAAGATAATGTCTCGTATACCATTGCTAGAGGTTGCATTTGAAATCCGTTTTCAACCTGAAAATAACTTAGCAACTAAACTACTCTTGGAAACTAATAACGAGTTCCCAAACTCCGTAAAAGTTGAAACTTCTGAAGGCTCCAAGATCCCTGAGGAAATAAAAGTTCAGCAAAACGATCTTTATTATGTTCCTTCTTATAAAGTAGTCTACAAAGATTTTAGCTTATTAGTGTCTGATGGTTCACTAGTGATCCTCAAAAACTATGTTACTGGTCAGTACCAAGGCTGGAAAGAATTTAAGCCCCTAGTCTTAAAAGTAATCAATATATTAGAAACTAAGAATAAAACATCAGAAATACAAAGGTATTCATTGAAATATACCAATTTATTTAATGAAGACTACCTATCTAGTGATGACTTGAGTTTCTCTGTTTCATTAGGAGAAAACGAATTTAATCTTGAAGATAACTTTGAATTAAGGACAGAATCTACGGATGGCATGTATACCACTATGTTAAGAGCCTCCTCACAAGTAGGAGTTCGTAATGTTTGTGATGTAGATGGCAAGGAAACACGATTGACAGGGTTCCTATTAATTATTGATTTAATAGCTAACGTAACTTCTTTTGATAGGCACGAAATAGAAGAAAATCTCGAAGGATTGCACACACGTGTTTATAAAGAATTCAAGAATGTTTACCCTGATAATAAAAGGAAACTATAACTATGTATCAAGTAAACACAGCATCTAGAAACTCTCCGACTTTGAGCGGGATTATAATGATGTCAGCATTAGCTGCAACCTCTACAGCGCATAGTCATAATAATTATTACAATCCTACTAAGTCCGATGAGCATATTATTATGAAAAAATCTGCTCAAACTTTTTCTTCCGTTACTGAAACTAAGTCAGATAACATAGACGTTATGCTAGTCAAAGTTTTCGATAGAATGAGTAAGAATACAAAAACATTAGATGATGACTTCGCTAGAATTTTGTCAGAAAACATACTTGATTTATTTTAAATTATTAGACAGGTAATAATTGTGAGTTCAGCTGACGATTTTTCGAGGATGTTCCCTTCATATTTAACAGATTCAACAAGAAAAGCCATAAGGATTGCACTTAAAAGCTTTTGGGAAAGTAATCGAGTCCTAAATGATCCATTCTCTTACAACAACAATGATTTTTTCCTCCAAGGGGACATACTAAAAAATGTTCCCTTTCCTACTTGGATGGGCGAAAGCTTTTTCACTGTACCTACTGCGAATTGTATTATATTAAGTAATACATGCGATATGGATGTTGGGAACACTAGAGTTAGTCCAATAGATTGTGTTCTAGCGCCCATATTTAGTATCGAAAAATATCAACAAAAACTTCGTGATAACCATCAAAGTGAAAAGAAAATTAACGATTTTTATGACAATTTAATCAGTTATCAGCTTTCTCACTTGTTCTATTTGCCAATAGATGAGGAATTTAACTACTCTCGTGAAGGTAAGGGGTACTTTGTAGCATTGGATAGAGCTTTTTCATTGCCTAGACATGTTCTAGATTTGAACCAACACATGAAATCTTTTAATCAGTTTGGCTCATATCTATTCACTTTCCAGCTATCAGTAAATTTATGTCGATTCCATGACAAGGTTGATCGAGATGCTGGGATCTGCTTTTAAAAAATACCCACCTTACTTGTATTCAAGATAATCTCTAATAGGTCGTTTTTTGAACTGTGATGCATCTTTTTTGAGACGATTTATCATTTCAAAGTCCCATGCAGTTTGATCTTGACCTGCGGCGCTGGTAGAGCTAACCATATGATTATAGTCTGCTATAAACTGCTTATTACGAGCGATACGCGCTAGTTGTTTATCACTCAACCCTTCAATCGTGAACATATCTGCTGTGTTCACATCTCTGACAGCTTCTTTTTTCGCATTTTTTGGCTGAGCCTTAGTTAATACCTTAAATTTAAAGCCTGCTATAGCCACGCCCTTTTTAACCTGTTCGTAGCTGACTTTTAGGTCTGATTTTTCATTTATTTCTTTCACTGCAAGATCTAAAACGCGCTTTTTAAAGTCGCTCATTGCCTTGTATTCATTGTCTTCAACACCTAACTGCCCTCTGAAAATGTCCAGATCAAAGCTTACCTTTTTTGCTTGCCTCCATTGGTTGAGTAGTTCGTATAACCTAACAGAGTACACACTCTTCATTGGTGCTACCTGCTCAAGCGCAAATCTTGTGAATAGGGTTTTAGCTTCTATAGCATCAATACGTGTAATCTCTTTAACCACAGCAGGTGTAAGCATTATTTCTATGATTGCTTCATCATCTAAATACTTTGCCTGACTTACCCAATGAGACTTAACTGGCTTACCATCCCGCTCATCGAGAAATGTAAAATAACGCTTAAATAAAGAGGTTTCAGCATCAATAAGAACTTCGTACGCCGTTT
>NZ_CAJGZQ010000046.1 GCF_904846185.1 Psychrobacter immobilis
TGCTGTTGAAGAGATAAACGAAAAATCAGATCTCAATGTTAGTTACACTCAAAAGAAAAAAGGTCGCAAAATTGCAGGATTTAGTTTTACTGTTCATGAAAAGCCAAAAGCTAAGAAGGATGTAGTTAATAAGGAGCGCGACGTTAGTACAGGAGATATGTTTACGGTTGAAGGATTAAGCGATAAGCAGCTGGGGCGTATTGCACGTAACAAGCAGTTCATTGCCGATTATAATCATTTGGTTAGTTCTACTAGTCCAGCAGGTCAAGACCCGAACGCTTGGGAGTTTGAAATGATTAATCGTCTCAAAAAAGACCCTTCACAGTTTAAAAAGCGTCCTATCAAAGAATATCTTGAATACTAGGCCTTATGAGTGTGTTTGACCAGTTCGGTTCCCTGGTGAGGACTTAAAGGTTCAGCTGTGGGCTAATAATAATATCAACGTTTTAACAAACTGGAATAATCACGATGTACTTCATAGTGTACTTACCATACACATTTTATTTGTAATTGTTGCGCTATACAGGATCAAATAACAAGCTTTAAAAATAAACGATGTAATTAAAGCGGGTAATGTGGAAACTGTAATAGGTATCTTTGATGAAAAGCTCCTATATATAAAATCGAATTTTCTTTAAACAGTTATCTTTAATCCTTTATTTTAATACCTGCACAACATTCCTCTCGTAAGAAACTGATTAAATTTTCTAAATGTTGGTACTCAGGTATGCAGATAATGGTACGGCTATGCTTTTCCTGTCGGATAAACCCCACACTTTTCATACGAGCAATGTGATGTGATAGTGTTGAGGCTGGAATATCTAATTCTTTCTGTATATCTCCAACAGCGACACCGCCATGACCTACTTTAACTAAAAAGCGAAATATAGCCAGTCTATGACTATTTCCTAACTCAGCTAGGCTAGCTGCAACTTGTTCATGATCCATGATTCCATTCCTTATTTCGATATTTTTAGAATTATAGTTGACAGCATTAAAAGATACAATTAAACTAATTGTTAATTCGATTAATCTAGAAATATGGTAATATACAATGTCACCTCAACTACAAGATACTTTAGGAATGTTTGCCTTCCTAGCTGTAGAGCTATCGGTTTTATTTATTGGTATTAGTTTACTAGTCGGTGTTCTTCAGCGCCATATTCCATTGTCTAAAGTGGAGTCATTGTTGAGCTCTGAAGGCAGTCGTGGTTATTTTATCGCTGTGGGCTTAGGAGCCATTACCCCTTTCTGTAGCTGTTCGACTATTCCTATGTTAAAAGGCTTGATACGTGCGCGTGCTGGGTTTGGGCCAATGATGGTGTTTCTTTTTGCCTCTCCATTACTCAATCCTATTATTGTCGCTTTGTTGATTGCTACTTTCGGATTAAGCCTCACTGCGATATACGTGGTTGCAGCTTTAGTCGTGTCGGTAAGTGCTGGTTGGATACTTCATATGCTAGGATTCGAACGTTATGTACGTCGGTCTAACATCGAAAAGGATAGCGGTGGATGTGGTTCATTAGTAAGTTCGTGCGGTACTGCACCAGCGGTATCAAGTTGTGGAACTGAAGATCATGATACAACGCCAAAGATAGCTTCCTGTAGCGTTGGGCAGAAAACTAATGTTCATTCTAACTGCTGTAATGGCCAATCTACTGTAGTAGTCGCGAAAGAAAGTAAATATAGTGGTCTGTGGCAGGAAGCATGGAAGGATTTCATGGATGTGCTTCCTTACCTACTTATTGGTATTGCAATTGGTAGTGTCATCTATGGCTTCATGCCTACTGAGATATTGGTTCAATATGCTGGTCCTGACAACCCCTTTGCTATTCCTATCGCTGCTGTCATTGGTGTGCCATTATATATTCGTGCTGAAGCGGTTATACCATTAGCAGCAGCACTGATGGCTAAAGGTGTAGGTTCTGGAACTGTATTGGCATTAATCATCGGCAGTGCTGGAGCTAGCTTGACTGAACTTATTTTGTTGCGATCTTTATTCAAAATAAACCTTTTAGTGGCATTTGTAGCAGTAATTTTTACCATGGCGATGATTGCAGGATATGCCACTTATTTATTCTTTTAATTCAGGTGAAAATACGCTAAACCTTTGACTATTCTTATAAAAATGATGTAAGAACCTTACTTACAATAGATAAAAAAGATCTTTGGTAAACACCAAAGATCTTTTTTATCTACAAAATTTTAGTTGAGTAATATTAATCAATCAAACACCTCTGAATGGCTACCCAACCTAACGAAATCTACCGTATCGCTCTGAACACGGTAGATAAGTACCAAGTCAGGCTTGATATGGCAGTCTCTAAATCCCTTATGATTGCCGGTCAACGCATGATCTTTGTATTTGGCCGGTAGCGGTATATCGTTAGTCAAACAATTAAGCACCTCGCCCCATGCAGGAGTGAGCAAGCTTAGATAATTCTTCTTGGCATCTCTCTTAAACTGACTTGATACTTCAATGGATCTCATCAGCCTCGCCTTCTAGCTCATCCATCAAATCACCAAAGCTGTCGTACTTAGTGCCTTTACCGTTGGCAACCTCTGCAATAGCAGCGAGAGTTTGCGCGTTGAGCTTAGGCTGGTAATCAAAAGACAAGGGAACAGCGTTAGTATCGGCGACTTGGTTCAAAAACAGTCTTATGGCTTGTGAAGGCGTTAGGCCATAGCTCTCAAGAACAGAAAAAGACCTGTCTTTCAAATCTTGGTCAAGCCGTATATTATAATTAGTCGTACTCATAGTAATCACCTATCGCTTATATTTGTACCCCTAATATAAGCGATAGGTGATTAAATCTCAATATCTTTCGTGTGCTGTGCATTTAAGCAGTGATGTACTTCTCATCCAATCCAGCCAGAAAGTCCTCAACCGTCTTTTCAATGCTTTTTTGCATGACATACAGATCAGAAGCAGAATATTTACCTAGTTTGTTCCTCTCTTTCATCACTTCAATTAATTTTTCCCTAACCGCTGCTTCATGGGTTTTGTCTTTCATCAAAAGCAAATTGAGTCGTACAACCACTCTGGTATACGCATCTTGAGTGCCTTCAAACTGAAGACCTTTACGACTGGTTATTGATACACCGCTCATGCTCATAAATGACTCCATTACTAGAATTATCTGTAGCGACAGATAATTTTTTTAGGTGAATAAATTGTTTATACCAACCTAAGATTATGCCAGTGAATGACAAGGAGTAACGCTCTTATAACCCCTTTTTTGTAGCAGATTTTATGACAGATAAAATATCCGTTATTTTCTGCCTAATTTAATGACTACACTATACGCACCCTAAAGGGACTGCCAAATAGCTGATATTGTTAGGTTTATTGAATTTCAGTTGTATACAAAGTGCAAACAAAATTAACGTTAGCCATTGATTTAAAAAGGAAAAACCTGTCTACAAATTGTATACAGCTTAGCTTCTAAAAAGTGAAAAACAGCTGTTTTTCACCGTCTTTTGCTCTAAAAATGACGCTTTCCTAACAGGTGGATTTATGGTGTAGTAAGTACACTTTAGTGAAATAACACCCAATTATCAGGAAAAAGTGGCAATGAACTATGCAATTTTGAGGACAGCAAAATTAAAGACAATGGGCAACATTGCTAGCAGTCTTGCACACAACTACCGAACGATAGAAACGCCAAATGCCGACCCTAATCGCACCCCTAAAAATCATCATAGTGTGGCTACTCCTGAAGCAGTCAAACAGGCAATAAAAGATCGGCTCCCTAAAAAAAGACGCTCTGATGCGGTGCTATGTATTGAGTATTTAATAACTGCCAGTCCTGAATGGGGAGGTTGGGGAACCAGCAAGGAAGATGAGTTTTTTAAGCGAGTGAGTTTGTGGCTCAGTGATAAGCATGGAGCAGAAAATATTGCTTGTGTGAGTATCCATCGGGACATAAGTACACCCCACCTGGTCGCTTATGTGGTTCCCATTGATCCAAAGGGAAAGCTCAACTGTAAAGATTTTCTAGGCGGTCGAGTCAAACTAAGCAGGATGCAAACCGACTTTGCCAATACGGTCGCTGATTTAGGTCTAACGAGGGGCAAGGAAGGCTCTAAAGCCAAGCATACCAGCATCAAGGAGTATTACCACGACATCAATCACGCGAGAGATTTCAGTATCACACCCGTATCGCCTAAGCCTGAAATGTTTGAAAGCAAGGCTCGATATGGTGAGAAGGTCACAGCAGCCGTTATTGAGCAAATAGAACCGACTGTGAAAGCGGCAAACAGCATCCTAATGGATTATGAGAAAGCTAGAAATGATAAAAGCGTAGCAGAAGCGAGCTATGACACTCTTAAAAAACGTGTTGAGCCTTACTTAGCGGCTATTGAAGGGTTAAACCAAGAAGAAATTGGTAGAGTAAACGAAGTAATGCAGCTAGAAAGCCGTAGAATCGCTTTAGAAAGGTTTAAATATTGAAATGCTAAGTATGTACCAAAATAGAGATTGAGTACTTTTAAATCTAATTCTGTAGGCATATAGAGTGGTTTCTATAGCTGGTTACTAAGGTTTAAGAAGAATAAATTTAACTAGAATGCTAAAAGAACTGCAAAGTTGGAAAAATACTACTGCTTTGGATCAGGTTATAATCAAATTGATACGTAAACTAAAAAGAATTGATCAATTACCTGACCTGATCTAAAAGAGTACAAAAAGTTCCTGATATTTTGAGGTAACTAGGCTTTTTTCTTTTGTCTTTTTAGTTAGTAAAAAAAATAAGAAAATGCTTTTAATGCTTTTAAATGCTTTTAAATGCTTTTAAGCCCTCTGTATCCATTGCTATTAAAGGGCTGCAACCTCCATTCGAATACGTTTACTTACCCATTCGAATACGTTTACTTACCCATTCGAATACGTTTACTTACCCATTCGAATACGTTTACTTACCATTTAAATACTTGAATAAAAGTGTATTCTAAGATACAGTTAAATATAAGTATTCAAATACGAAGGTTATTATGTCTAAATCTAATCTAGTGGTGAAAACCAACTATCTAAACACCGTACTACAAAATCTAAAACTATCAGAAATACGCATTGTGCAGTTAGCCGTTGTAGACGCTAGAGAGACTGGTACAGGGTTGAGTGCAGAGATACCACTTCGTATTGATGCTAAAAGATATGCTGAAGTTTTTAATACTACTCGCCAAAACGGTTATCTAATGATGAAGGACGCTGAAGATACGTTATTTAACAGACGTTTTAGCTATGTTGATGATGAAGGTAAGTTAGTTAAATCTCGCTGGTTATCCCAAGTTAGATATTTAGATGACGAAGGAGCGATTGAAGTTGTATTTACTCCGGCTGTAGTACAAGGGATTACTCGGATTGATGGGGCTGAAGAGTTTTTTACTAAATATTTACTAGAACAAACAGCTGAAATGGATAGTAATTACTCAGTAAGGCTCTATGAGCTGCTGGTTCAATGGAAGCAAGCCAAAAAAACACCTGTTTTTGAATTGGAGAAGTTTAGAGGTCAGTTAGGATTAGAATCTGATGAATATCAAACTATGAGCAACTTCAAAAAAAGGGTCTTAAACCTTGCTGTTGAAGAGATAAACGAAAAATCAGATCTCAATGTTAGTTACACTCAAAAGAAAAAAGGTCGCAAAATTGCAGGATTTAGTTTTACTGTTCATGAAAAGCCAAAAGCTAAGAAGGATGTAGTT
>NZ_CAJGZQ010000047.1 GCF_904846185.1 Psychrobacter immobilis
GTAACTGACGCTGAATTACAGCAATTACATGATCGAAAGACTGATAAGACCTTAGCCGGTTGGATTCGTAACCTAGGCTTAGGTGTGACACCAATCAAGCAAGCTGATCCTAATCTCATTCGTACTTTAGGTCGTATAGGATCTAACCTCAATCAAATTGCCAAACATGCTAATACTAATAACGAATTAGATGAAAACATACTAGCCGAAATCAAAGCTATAAGGAAAACTTTAACAAACTTAATTAAGCAAAGTCTCGAGGATGGAGAAAAATGATAGTAAAATTTTTTCGTCACGGCAAGGGATCGGGTGCAGGGCCGATTAATTACCTACTAGGTAGTGATAGGCAGAGAGCAGGTGCTAAAGTGCTCTATGGCGATTCTATGATGACTGAGCAGCTAATTAATGCTACACCCTTCAAGCAAAAGTATAAATCAGGTGTTTTATCTTTTACTGAAAAAGCAGATCAATTCACCGATAAGCAAAAAAAAGATATTATGCAGCGTTTTGAGAAGACACTGTTTGTTGGTCTTCAACCAGATCAGTACGATATTCTATGGATAGAGCATAGCGATAAGGACACAGATCCTGATATAAATGAATATGGCCAAGTGATTGAAGGTAATGAGAAAAGTGGGCGGTTGGAACTTAACTTTGTAATTCCTTGTCAAGAGCTTAGGTCAGGTAAAAGCTTACAGCCATTCTTTGCAGGAGCTGACTTGGTACGAGTGAATGCATTTAAAAACATCATCAATCATGAGTATGAACTCACCAACCCTGATGATCCTATACGCAAACGTAATATTAACCCCTATATTAATAATGCTCCACGTCCTACACCATATGATTCTAAGCAGAAAACTAAGAACGAAGAAAAAGACGATGAGATTATCAAGAACCCACCAAGCCACCACTTGCTTAAAGAAGCGATTGATAGAAAAATGCTTAGACTCTTAGATGAAAACCTAATTAATGAAAGATTCGGTGTGTCTTACCAGCTCAAACGATGGGGCTTAACTGTTGAACGCGAAACCAAAAGCTCAATCAGCGTATCTCATCCTAGTATTCATAAAAATATTAGGCTCAAAGGCTTTGTTTATGAGCAAAATTTCGATGGTGTGAAGGCACAGCGACATATCAAAGAGATTTACCAAGACCACTTTGAACAAAATACCAGTAGGCAGTATCAAAATGATTTAAAGGTATGGCAAACAGGTATGGTTAAGAAAGAAGCCTATCATCGAGCACTTTATGGCGATATTAAAGCCCCTGAACCGTTAGAGCTTGATATCACAGCAACCTTACCTGAATATCAGTCAGAGTCCGATAAAAGGGAGCTCAAAATGCCAATACCAAAGCCCTTCCATTATCCTCGACCATTCTAGAATCAGGCGGTTTTAAGAGGCTTAGATTTCTTATAACCCATCTTCTCTAAGTAAGGCATGTATTTGCTTTGCTTATTTTTGTCTGTAAGCTCACTGGCGATAATCGCGGCAAATTCAGCGGTACTTTTACCGATTGGCGCATTGCTACCAAGCTCAGGTAAGTTTGCAAGCTTGCTGCTAAACGTGGCTACTTGACTGTCTGTCATATTGTGGAATATGTCGAGTGTGTCAGTATCGCTGGCTTTATTCTTAGCTGTAGCAACATGTTCAATGGACTGCTTTTTCTTAAATATGAATGTAAAGCCAGTAACCGCGCGTCCTGTTTTATGCTGCTCGTACGTGGCTGTAATATCTGTAAAGTTGTTAATTTGATTGATAGCAAGGTCTAGAACACGGGTTTTAAAGTTACACATTTGCTTATACTGCTTAGGCTCGACCCCCAGTTTTGCACGTAAGTCATCAAGTGCTATCTTGTTTGTCTTACCAACCTTTTTCCACTGCATCATTAACTCATAGAGCCTAATTGCATACTCGCTTTGCAACTCACTAACCTGTTTTAATTCGTACTCCGTGTACTGCTCGCTAAGCCTTGTTATCAATGGAATAACGGCATCTGTGAACTGCAATTCAATCATACCAGCTGTTTCTATATAGCTTATCTTTTGAACCCAATTAACAAGATGATGAACAGGCTTTCCAGTCTGTTCATGTATATCGTCATACTCGAAGTAAGCATCAAACAATCCCCTAGTTGCGCTTTTTAAAGCTCCGTAAGATGTATGCTTTTCTACTTTAAATTGTTCTTGATAACTGCTTGCGTGAATTTGTAGCATACCCCTAGCATCAATCAGCTTTTTTTGTTCCCTTGCTGCAATAATCGCCAAAAATATAATGCGCTGTTCAGGTATGCCAAGCGAGTAGCTAGCACTAATTAACTTATTATCTTTGGTTACTAGCTTACAATCACCCATTTTTTTACCCACTCGTAGAAGCCTAAAGTATTATAGGTCTATTTAATTACAACTTACAATCATTTGTAATTAAAAGGTCGGTAAACGTAATTGAATGGGTCGGTAAACGTAATTGAATGGGTCGGTAAACGTAATTGAATGGGTCGGTAAACGTAATTGAATGGGCGTTAAGAGCTAGTGCTAGCAAAGGTTACAGCGAACGTAAAAGCTTTTAAAAGCTTTTAAAAACATTAAAAACCTTTTTGACTATAAATAAGGATTAAAAAAGCACTTTAAGCTTCAGTAGATTGTTTATCCCTTAACTCATAATCTTCTATCCAGTACTTAATGAACAGATCCAAAGCCTCTTTATACGCTTTAGGATCACTCTTAACCACAGATAACACCAATTGAGCCAGCTCCTTATTTTGCTTACGATCCTTGGAAGCAAACCTTTTAAGCTTTCCTTTGTTGAAATTAATACCCATTAGTTTAAGCACTTGGTCAGCACTGTATGACGTTAGAGAGTGCTCATTCAAATGTATATTGTCGTGTTGTCTCTTCTCTATTTTATCTATATTAGGCAAGTCACAAAAAGCGTGCCATAACTCCTTTCTTTTATCATTTGATAAATGCTTTAGATGATAGGAATACATCACCTCATGCAGATTCCCTATGTTGTCTATAATCCTTAGGAAGAGAACTATTGCATGACTTCTCGCTGTTCTTTTGAGGTTAACACGCCTCATGTTTTCCACTCGATTCTGATTCTTCTGCTTGACACATTCCATCATTAAACCCTCTACAAACAATCAGTGAGAACTCACTACAGACAATAAAGATAACTATCTACCCACAATAGCTATAAACCATCTACAGACAATATAATAATAGTGCAATTATATCAATTACCTATTTTATAAAATTTTTTAAGCCAGCAGTCCTAAGAGGGGGCTATTTTCACTTCGTTGCAATATTCCCTCTTAGGTGCTGACAAAGGGGCTTCGCCCCCTTGACCCCCTTTAAAGAAATTACCATCCTAAAAAGCAAAAAAATATGGTTAACACTGAAGAAGTGTTAACCATATTTTTTTGTAGAAAAGAGATTAGATTAGTTAGAATACGAGATCTTCAACCACTTTTGGCATATAAGAATTAAGAATCGGCTGTGTGCTTAACCCAAGTAAATCGTATATCTGTCCACCGATACCTGGAACAACCTCTCCGCTAACATCACGTTTATCATCTACGGCAAAACAAAAGAACTTAAACTTATCTGATATATATTCAGGAAATTCCTTTTTGAGTTTTTCTTCTGAATGCGTATGAGCGACTGGTGATAGTATGAAGACGTTATTAACTTTTTTAACCTCGTCTAACATTTCAATCAAGTTAGTTCTAACTACACAGCTGCCTGACATCACAGACTTTACTACTATAATATTATCGACAGATTTATAGCCTGTCTCGATAAATTTATGAACTATAGGAGCTACACTAGAGCTATTGGATAGCTGATAGTGATGATTCCAAAATACGGCTAATTTAGTATCTATTCCTTGGCTTTTTAATAATGATGAAACACCAAACTGTAAATAGTCAGCATCTTCTGCTGTAGAAACGATAAGAGTACTTTCGTTTCCTAACGAAGGTAAAACAGCTTCAGCTAACAACTTTCCTAGTTCTATCATACTCTCACGATAAATCGTAGGCGCAGAAATGCTATCTAAAAGCCCTTGGAGTTGTCTTTTAGCACGTGGTGTAGCTATTTCTGTGTATGTGCGGTGATTCATATTCATATTCATATTATACCTCTCCATCTTCAGAAGAGCTTAATGAGTGCTCAATATCTTGAGCAGTGATAGACATCAATAAAAATGCTAAGTCTTTGATAGTTATTATATTTTTTGATGTCTCAACAGGTATCGCTATAATCGACTCGATCTTACATTCAACAGTAAGAGACTCATTTATGCATAAGATAAGAGTCTCATATTCTAAACTATACCTAACGATATTAGAATAGTTTGTCAGAATTTGTATTACCCAGTCGGGAATACTGTGAGTTCCTATTGGTTTTCTAAACTTTATAAACGGATTTGGATGAGCTTCTGACTCAGCTCTAGAGAACACATCGTCTATCGTATTGTAGTTTCCAGACTGTAGTATACCAAGTACTAAACTACAGGCGTAGTCAGTGGTGGTTTGACTACTTCTTCCAGTCAACTTTTCAATGTATGTTGAGATATCTGTTTTTTCTATTAACGACAAAGTGTTTAAATGAGCTTCAAAATATTCACAGGTATCATGGAGCTTCAAGTCTGGCGGAATTTTATCAATATTTTTATTAGCTTTAGATTCATCTGATACTAACAAATAATTTTTCGTAATATCGACACCAAAGCACGAAGCATCAATCGCTCTTTGCTTCCTAAATCTCTCACTTATATTGTCAGTCCAATCAGCCGCAACACCAGATGAATCTTTGGCTTGATAGTTGTATTTTATTTGATTTTCATAATCAATATGACAGATATCGTCTACAAAACCGATTTGCTGCGTTTCAATGACGTGTTTTTTGCAATCATAATCATCATTGGCGGCTGTTTGAAAAACTCTGTAGAGTTGGTAGTAATTTTCATAATCACGACCTTTCTGGTTGTTTGTACCTCCTTGGTGAATGTTTTTAAGATTACTTAAAACATCTTTACCGTATGTATTATTTACGAAATCCAAGATGGTCTGATTATCAGGTTTATTCATTCTATAACCTATTCCAAAGTACGATATTATATTTATATTATTGTCTACATAATTTTGCTCAAGTAAGCATACCAGTAAAGTTTTTCTCGCAAACTAAATTTTTATAATTGGGCTAAAAATTAATGAATAATAAGAGTAAACCAAATAAGCGTTCACGCGAGATTACTATCAGAGTAACTGACGCTGAATTACAGCAATTACATGATCGAAAGACTGATAAGACCTTAGCCGGTTGGATTCGTAACCTAGGCTTAGGTGTGACACCAATCAAGCAAGCTGATCCTAATCTCATTCGTACTT
>NZ_CAJGZQ010000048.1 GCF_904846185.1 Psychrobacter immobilis
TCATACTCAGGTTTTGGGTTAAAGTTTCACTAAGTCTGTTAAAGTTTGGCATGGTCTGATTCGTCTTAAAAATTACTATTATGCCTTTGCTTTAACAGACTTTTTTGTTTTTTTGTCGTGTGCAGAGCCTAAATTTATGAAACAACCTGATTTGCTTTACTAAAAGTACCTATCTATATGTATAAAAGTTCAGTAGGATAGACTGACAACCTGATCAGGGAGATCCAGCAAAACCGTGCAAGTGACTTTATAGATATGACCTCAAAAGATCATATATCAAAGGCTTGAACGTTTATTTGCTTTATAAATTAATACAACAAGGAGTCGTTAATGCTACACGCCTATCCCAATACAGAAAACAGCCCCGTCCAATTCCGCGAAAAATATGACAACTTTATCAATGGTGAGTGGGTCGCACCAGCCGATGGAGAATACTTTGACAACACCAGCCCCATTGACGGTAAAGTCATCTGCCAAGTCGCCCGTTCAAAAGAAGCGGATATTGAAAAAGCCTTAGACGCTGCTCATGCTGCCAAAGACGCTTGGGGCAAAACCAGTGTCGCTGAACGTGCCAATCTACTGCTCAAAATTGCAGATAAGATGGAAGCCAATTTAGAAGCCATCGCCATTGCCGAAACGTATGAAAACGGCAAGCCTGTACGTGAAACCCTAGCAGCAGACATTCCATTAGCTGTCGATCACTTTCGCTATTTTGCCAGTGCCATTCGTGCACAAGAAGGCGGCATCAGTCAAATTGATGATGACACGGTTGCTTATCACTTCCATGAGCCACTTGGTGTCGTCGGCCAAATTATCCCATGGAACTTTCCGATCCTCATGGCAGTATGGAAGCTAGCCCCTGCGCTTGCTGCTGGTAACTGTATAGTACTCAAGCCTGCAGAGCAAACGCCTGCCTCTATCCTATTTATGCTAGAGACGATCGGGATTGCTGATATCTTACCAAAAGGTGTCCTCAACGTGGTCAACGGTTTCGGAGTTGAAGCTGGTAAGCCGCTTGCCTCCAATCCACGTATCAATAAAGTTGCCTTTACTGGTGAGACGACTACTGGTCGCCTAATCATGCAGTACGCCAGTGAAAACATCATTCCAGTTACCCTAGAGCTGGGTGGTAAGAGTCCAAATATCTTCTTTGCTGATGTCATGGACGAAGACGATGATTTCTTGGACAAAGCGGTCGAAGGTCTAGTGATGTTTGCGCTTAACCAAGGTGAAGTCTGTACTTGTCCGTCGCGCGCATTAGTACACGAGAGCATTTATGATGAGTTTATGAAGCGCTGTATCGAGCGCGTCAAAGCCATCAAAATGGGTAACCCATTAGATACTGATACCATGATTGGCGCCCAAGCCAGCACAGACCAGTTAGAAAAAATCCTATCTTATCTGGATATTGGTAAAAAAGAAGGGGCCAAAGTATTGGTCGGTGGCGAACAAGCCAAGCATGACGGCGACCTTGCAGATGGCTACTATGTGCAGCCCACTATCTTTGAAGGCACTAACGACATGCGCGTGTTCCAAGAGGAAATCTTTGGACCAGTACTTGCCGTCACGAAATTTAAAGACGACGAAGAGGCCATGAGCATTGCCAATGATACCATATATGGTCTTGGTGCTGGAGTCTGGACACGCAGTGTACATAAAGCCTATCGCTTCGGACGTGGCATCCAAGCAGGTCGCGTGTGGACCAACTGCTACCACATCTATCCTTCGCATTCTGCATTTGGTGGCTACAAGCAATCGGGTATCGGCCGCGAAAACCATCTAATGATGCTCGACCATTATCAGCAAACCAAAAACATGCTGGTTTCTTATAGTCCCAAAAAGATGGGCTTCTTTTAAGCCTGTCTGTCACGCACTTTATGGCAGCCACCATAAAGTAATGAGTTGGTAGATATGACATCTATCAACTCACTATCCACGATAAGGAGAATGCAACGTGAGTAATAAAATGAAAGCTGCGGTTCTGCATGAGTTCAACCAACCTCTGCAGATTGAAGAAGTTGATATCCCTACCCCAGGTCCTGGTCAAATTGTAGTAAAAATGCAGGCATCAGGTGTCTGTCATACCGACCTGCACGCTGTCGAAGGCGATTGGCCAGTCAAACCAAGCCCCCCGTTTATCCCTGGTCATGAAGGTGTCGGCCTGATCACTGCTGTGGGTGAAGGTGTTAAGCATGTTAAAGAAGGCGACCGTGTCGGTGTGCCTTGGCTCTACTCTGCCTGTGGTCACTGTACGCATTGCCTAGGCGGCTGGGAAACCCTGTGCCTAAGTCAAGAGAACTCTGGTTATTCAGTGAATGGTAGCTTTGCAGAATACGTATTGGCAGATGCTGACTATGTTGGCATTATTCCTGAGAGCGTTGACTCTGTTGAGATTGCACCAGTTCTATGTGCGGGTGTGACGGTATATAAAGGTCTGAAAATGACAGACACCAAACCAGGTGATTGGGTCGTCATTTCAGGTATCGGTGGACTTGGTCACATGGCGGTACAGTACGCCATTGCCATGGGACTGAACGTTGCTGCCGTCGATATTGACGATGAAAAGCTCGATTTTGCCAAAAAACTGGGGGCAAAAGTCACCGTCAATGCCAAAAACACCGATCCTGGTGAGTATCTGCAAGAAGAGATCGGCGGTGCTCATGGTGTGCTAGTGACAGCCGTCTCCTCTAAGGCCTTTGATCAAGCGCTGACCATGCTGCGCCGCGGTGGTACTTTGGTCTGTAATGGTCTACCAACAGGCGACTTCCCTGTTTCTATCTTTGATACGGTACTAAATGGTATTACCATTCGTGGCTCAATCGTTGGTACCCGTCTCGACTTACAAGAATCACTCGACATGGCAGCGGCAGGTCAAGTAAAAGCGACTGTTGCCGCTGAGCCACTTGAAAACATCAATGACATTCTTGATCGTATGCGTGATGGTAAGATTGAGGGTCGCATCGTCATTGATTACTCTATGTAGACATGTCAATTATTTGAGACATTTTTATTTTTTAGAAACTATCTCGATAATTACGACGTTTGGTCACAAATAACAGGTCGTATCGTTTTCAGCCACATGCTATTAATGATGTGAGTGATGATGATGCGGCCTTTTATATTTTACCGATTAGTTTGGGTAAAAGTTTAAAAATAAGGAGCACGTTATGAAACTTGAAGCGACAGAAGCCTGCGTTGCGTTAATTGAGCTATTAAAGTCCAAACACGGTGACCTGATGTTCCATCAATCTGGCGGCTGCTGCGATGGTAGCTCACCGATGTGTTATCCATTGGGCGAGTTTAAAGTGGGCGGCCAAGACGTGCTCATCGGTGAGCTCGCTGGCTGTCCCTTTTATATGGGTAAAGCGCAGCATAAACTTTGGCAACATACGGATTTAACCATCGATGTGGTCGATGGACGCGGGGCCAGTTTTTCGCTTGAGATACCTGAAGGTAAGCGCTTTATCGTCCGTTCAGAAGTATGTGCGGTGTAAACTACTACTTTATTCACAAGAAGCTATCAGTCTCATATCAGCGCATTTTATGTCTTATTGCTCTGCACACGACAAAAAAACAAAAAAGTCTGTTAAAGCAAAGGCATAATAGTAATTTTCAAGACGAATCAGACCATGCCAAACTTTAACAGACTTAGTGAAACTTTAACCCAAAACCTGAGTATGAACAAGGCAAGAATCACATGTTTGAGCCTAATGATAATAGCCCTGATTACTGCTCAAAGCA
>NZ_CAJGZQ010000049.1 GCF_904846185.1 Psychrobacter immobilis
TCAAATACTCAAATACTCAAATACTCAAATACTCAAATACTCAAATACTCAAATACTCAAATACTCAAATACTCAAATACTCAAATACTCAAATACTCAAATACTCAAATACTCAAATACTCAAAATCATTTTGACTATCTGTATCAAGGCTTGTCAAATTACAATGGTCTGTTATCAGCAGTTCCTTTTATACAGTCTGTTTTAAGTAGTTTATTAGCGTAAATAGGGTCAAGAAAAATATTGATTACGTTTTAGGCTATGGTATTTCAGCCGAATCTCTTATAGCCGAATCATCATCGCAACGATGATATTTATACCAGATTGATTATCAAAGTAGGCTTCCCTGCGTATAGCAGGGTTTCCCCTACCTATTCAAATCATCTGTCTCATCTTTAAAGGTTTCTACAACGACAGCAAAAATATCGTCCCAAACCTCATCATTTGCCAAAAACGGATAATCTTTCAATAGCTTATTACTTTTAGCACCCTTATTCTGCAGCATGCTACGAATGATTCTATCGGCATAGCTGTTGGGCATCTCAATAATCTCTTTTATCGCCAGTCGTGCATGGTCATGTTGTCTTAGGTACTGTGACTCGTTATGCATCTCTTTTTCAATAACATGCGCAATCAGTCCTGATAAGTACTGAACATGAGGCGTCAGGTCCATAAAGCGCCATGCCGGTTGAATAAGGTGACTGTCTTCAAAATTTAAGTTTGAGCGAATACCATCAGGGTAAGTAATCGCTTGTTTATCAAAGCTGTAATGATCACGGATTTGCTCCATAAGTGGCACGGATACACGGTCTAAAATTTTATCATAGGCATGACGGTCTGAGGGATGCTCAGCGATGGCTTGCGATATAGGTAAGATAATCGGCTCATGAATGATCTGGTCGCGTCTGAGTACATCGTTAATTAGGAAGCGATGTACTCGGCCATTGCCATCCGCTAGCGGATGAATATACACAAAAGCAAAGGAAGCAACCGCACTACGTATCAGTGCCGATTGTCCCTCGGTCTTTTCCATAAATGCCTGTAACCCTTTGAGCTTTTCAGCAATGTCATCAGCAGGTGGCGCAATATAGTGCACAATCTCTTTAAAGCCATTGACCTGAGTATGCGACACAAAAACTGGAGATTGACGGACGCCATACTGCTGGATGACCGTTTTGCTACCAAGTATCTCTTGTTGCAACTCTGCTAGCGACTCAGGATCAAGCGGAATATCGCCCTTGCCGGTACGCCGTGCCATCACATCGGCGAAACGTTCAATACGTTTTAACTCTTTCCCTTCACCTTCTATAGTAAAACTGGCTTTACTCTCTCGTAATGTCATCCATACGGAGGCACGCATCAGTAAGTCTTGTCCAAATTCATCGTTAAGCTTATCAACCATCGTGGCAATATCGAGTGCTGCCGCTTGCGTAAACGACTCTGTTTTCACCAATTGAGGACAGAAATGACGGGTTCCTGCAAGATTGTCATTGATACGCCAACGAGCATTCTTTATGACATGCGCAGGGCTTGAAGTAACCTGCTTCTTAGCATCTAGAGCATCCACATAGTTACCGCCTAAATTACTCGGTACTGCTAACTGCTGACCCATGAGCCATTCATACAAGAAAGCCATTCTACGGGCATAGCTGCCTGTGGGCTCAGCGTTTACCCATGCTTGTACGTCATTAGCCCCTATCTGCTCAAACAGACGAGCCAGTAACTCCAAATTCAGTACTTCATGACGCATGTGAAACTGTAAGTGCGCAATGATAGTGTCCAGTGGCCGCGCAGTTTCCTGATAAGCGTTATGGATGACATCACCGTCTTTATAGGTTTGCCTGCGCCCACCGATACTACTGCTGACATATAAAGGGGACACCAGCTCGATGCTGGCATAACGGATAAGCCATGCTGCGCCAATAGGGTCTGAAGTAGGGGTATTCATCATGAGGGGCTCAAGCGATTATAGATAAGCCATTTTGCAGAAAAGCGATTATGAATGCAATATAATGATTATAATGAAGCCTCATTGCATTAAATCGATTTTTATATGACGCTGTGATGTCTTTAGATAAAGATCGAAGGGCGTTTTAAGTGGGCATAATTGAACGAAATTGAATGATGAAAATACACCGTTCTTAACACAGCTACGTAGTAATAGAGTACCTATTTCTGCAAATAAAGCCTTCTTGCCTCGCGTGTAAAGCCTTATATATCAGCTGTTTATGAAAAAAAATAAAATAAAATACCTCAGCTATGAGCCTGGCTTTAACACCCGGTAAACAGTAGCTACGCCAACACCAACTGCCTTAGCGATTTCCTCTTTTGTCATATTGCCTTGACTGTCTAATTCTCTAATACGATTGTGTTTCGTTGTATTAGGCTTCTTACCGGAGGGCTTATAGCCACTGTTAGCCAATCCCTGCTTGATACGCTCTCTACGCTTGTCGTTATCAAGCTTTGCCATCGTTGCTAATAAGTCGATCAGCATATGGTTAATCACTGTTAGGATCTCACCTGTCATGCCATTATTAACTGTATGCGTCGTTGGTAGATCAGCCACCACCAATCGCAAGCCTTTGTCTTTGATACGCTGCTTTAGAATTGCAAAATCATCTTGAGATAATCGGCTTAATCTATCCACGCTTTCAACCAGTAGAATATCGCCTTGCTCAGCGTCCTTTAGCAGCTTGGCTAATAATGGTCTATCGAGCTTTGTACCACTGAAATGCTCGACGTACTCAACATGGTTATCATCATAACTTGTACTGAAAGCCACCAAATCAGCCAATGCTCTGGTAGCGTCTTGATCCTTAGTGCTGGCTCTCACATAAATACGAACAGTCATAACCCACCTCTATTATTTAGACTTAATAATTAGTGCTCATTGATAATAACAAGATATTACTATCATTTAATAATATAAAAAAGTCTAATGATAGATAGATTATCATTTAAAGGTTTTATGTTTTGGGTATAGACTAATGGTAGACCGCTTAGCACTTTTAAATCAGTATGATTGGGACACCTTAAAAAAATGCTGTCTGAAAAAAAGCTAGCGGTAGTATCAAAAGAGCTGCCGACTTCATATATGCCTTGCAGCCTGAGAACAATACTGAGTTTATGACTAGCGTATTGCAAGCCATCAACTCAATGGTGCTTGATATTCTCGCTGATATTGCTAGAAAGAACTATGAAGATCGGCGTAACCGTCAGATGCAAGGTATTGCTCGCGCTAAGACAGAGGGTAAATATTCAGGACGTAGGAAAGATACCGAGAAGCGTAAGATTATTGCTAGCCTCCTAAAATCTGGGCATAGCTATTCTGAAATACAAGCTACGGCTAAGTGCTCGCGTCAACTGATAGCTGTTGTAGCTAAAGAAACGGAGTAATACTCAAATACTCAAATACTCAAATACTCAAATACTCAAATACTCAAATACTCAAATACTCAAATACTCAAATACTCAAATACTCAAATACTCAAATACTCAAATACTCAAATACTCAAATA
>NZ_CAJGZQ010000050.1 GCF_904846185.1 Psychrobacter immobilis
CCAGTGACAAGACAGCGACCACCGCCAACGCTGGGCAGCTTGTAAGTGACTTTATGAGTCAATATAGCGACCTGACAGCACAAGCGCATAGAGTGGCTAAACGGTTCGCTATCGTGGGCGCAGCTGGAGAACTGGCAACACAGGCAGGTATAACAGGCTGGCAAGTAGGACAAGCAACCGCAGCCGTGATGACTTGCTTAGATAATTGGCTTGATAACTATGGGCGTGATGGTGAACACGAACAACGCCAAATCATAGATCATATCAAGGCATTTATTGAACAGCATGGATCAAGTCGTTTTCAGCCTTGCCACATTCACACATACCAAGACTTTGAGCCTAAAATCAATAACCGCGTTGGCTATCACAATTACGACACAGGGGAATATTATTTCTCTACCAGTACCTTTGATGATGTCTGTTCACCATTTAACAAAAGCAAAGTATTGCAAGTGTTAGATGAAGCTGGATTATTGAACGTAACTGAGAATGACCGTAAAACGTGTAGAGTACCTTTACCATTCAAAAAGAACCGTCAACGTGTTTATGCGGTCAAAAGTGAGATATTAAGTTGTGAAACTACAAAAAGCACTGGGACAGCTGGGACAACTGGGACAACCCATACACCGCAAGGGCTAGGCACTGTCCCAAGCAATAAAACACCACTGGGACAGCTGGGACAAAGTAGCTCAATTTGTTAATCTGTCCCAAGTGTCCCAAGGGCAAAAAAGGGGCTGGGACAGCTACAAGCCAATAACCACGGGCGTTGTCCCGTTGTCCCAAGTGTCCCAAGCAAAAAAGCAGATGCAGACAAAAACAATCAAAGGCAGCCGTTTATCGTCTGCCTTTTTTATGGATCAACAATAAACAACACAGCATGCACAGTCATAGCTTGTTATATATTATCCAAAAGTTTACAATAAATTATAAGTTTACTAATAATCTAACCCTATGATTAATATTGACCAAACAGAACAGTTTGAACGTTGGTTGCACAAGCTAAAAGACCCGTTAGGCAAAGTTGGCATATTGGCACGTATAAAGAGAGCCCAAGGCGGTAACTTTGGTGACCATAAGCCATTAGCCAATACGAACGGTATCTATGAGATGCGAATATTCAAAGGCAATGGTTACCGTGTCTATTATGCCCAGCAAGGCGATACCCTCTATCTATTGTTGATAGGGGGCAGTAAAGACAGCCAGACAAACGATATTTCTAAGGCTTGCACCTTATGGCAGCAAGTTAAGGATCAAGAAAAGGAACACCCCAATGACTAATATTAAAACTAGCCGATTTGATGTAGCGGAATACCTGACAGATGAAACTCTTATCAATGCTTACTTGAACGAAGTATTGAGCGATGGTGCACCTAATGAGTTTATCGAAGCCTTAAATGATGTGGCAAAAGCAAAAGGCATGAATGAGCTGGCAGAAAAGACAGGCATAAGACGTGAAAGTCTTTATAAGACATTGCGATCAGAAAAGCCACGTTTTGACACTATGCTAAAAATTATTGATGGTATGGGCTTACAAGTTACTTTAACCCCTAAGGCAGAACTAGAAGCTTGATTGATTAGTGGTTATTGCTACAAAGGGCAGCCGTTTATCGTCTGCCTTTTTTTATGCCTGATGTTTATAAATGCTTATCGTTAAACTAGTTTGAGCACTGCCAGCATGTTAATAAATGTTAATGTTTATCTAGGTTTTCGGACACGTTAGGCGATCACTACCAAGCCCTTTTTATAGTGTAAAGAAACTAAGGAAACCCTAAGGTTTTAGATAAGTCCAGTTTTGGACGTATCGCATTCAAGCAGTCCAGCACCGCCGCGCATGTTGTTATTGGCAGCACTCAAAACCTGAGAAAACCCCTAGTTTTTAGATGTGAGCAGTTTTGCGCCTATCTCATGCAAAGGGTAGTTTCTTAACAAGTACGAGCATGAGAAAAACGGTAAGGTTACGGTTAGTTTTTGGACATCGTAGAACCCAGCAAAACCCAACATTGGCAGCACCTACCACCCCAAGATAACCATAAGGTTAGAACCGTATAAAACCGTACATTCAAAACCGATTAATGCAGCCACCGACTTGTCAAAACTTGTTATTCAAAACCTTATAAAACCTAACATTCAAAACCAAATCACACACCGCTATAAGCTGGAATAGATGCGCCCAAGTTTGGGGTTATTTAGTTTTCGGAGTCCATAAAAGGGGCAATTTTCGGACATCGTAAGCAGGGTTAAAAATGAATTGTTGGACACGTTAAGGGGTAGTTTATGGAACAGTACGCGCACGGGGCATATTTTGCCCATGCTGGATAGTTTCAAGACAAGTATCGCGAGGCAGCATAAGGGACTTTTGCGACAGGTATCGTGAGGGCGTGCAGATAGTGCAAACAATTACAAAATAATTTTTAGCTGATAGGGTAAACATTGAATAACAGCAAATTCAAAAACGATTGTTGGTATTATGGTTGGTATTGTCTTATTTTAAATTTAATATAGTAATGTAAATCAATGGTTTACAGCTATAGTTTAGTTTCCGCAATCTCCACCAAATATTAAAAATCCGATCACTTAATGTGGTCGGATTTTTTTGTTTGGTTTTAAGTATAGATAACTGATAAGTAGCTCAGATAGGAATTAAAAAAGGCACGCTACAAGCTCTTCATTAGCGAAAAAAAGCCATTTGATAGTTATAGGTATCATTAACACAAATTTTTTCCTCATTGAAAGTGTCAAATTGCTCTGCTGTCATAGCAATAGAGTTAGTAACGTCTATTACCTGTTGCGGAGATTTCAGATCTCTTGTCAAGTCATCAGCAGTGAAGCTAATTAAGGCAACCTTATCTTCAATCTTCACTTGAAGACTTCCGTTGCCAAAATTACCATTTTCAAATCCTAGTTTTTTTTCTTCTGGCGTTAAACTGTTCAAATATTCTTGAATGCTGTTTTTGAGTGGTGATGCTTTATCTACATATCGAATAACATAGCTTGAATCGTCTAAATTTGGGTTTTCAAAATAAAATTTTACAGCCAATTTACCTTTAACCGATTGCTTGCTCATTTTATTAAGATAGTTTTCGTAATTTTTAGCATATCGATTTATGAGGTGACAGTCGCTTGTACTTGAATGGCCATAAAAAATAAGATGCGCAAGAATCACTAGTACATATAAAATTTAAACTATCTGTGTTGTTCTTATCAATTAACTCAATTCTTAAATTAGGGTAAATATTCGCTTCATATATAGTCAGTCTATAATAAAAGAGATACAGCCCATATCCTGAAACAGTTTTGGTAAATTATTCTCCATCCACCCTTGGCGTAGAAACTTAGCCTGTGCCCACTTTTTCTCGATAGGGTTTAGATCA
>NZ_CAJGZQ010000051.1 GCF_904846185.1 Psychrobacter immobilis
TGCTAATGTAGAAGAACAGCGTGGGAAAGCTGACCGTAGTAGGTGATAGTCCTGTATTCGAAACATTAGCGTTAACATATTAAGTAGAGCGGGGCACGAGAAATCCTGTTTGAAGATGGGGGGACCATCCTCCAAGGCTAAATACTCCTGACTGACCGATAGTGAACCAGTACCGTGAGGGAAAGGCGAAAAGAACCCCTGTGAGGGGAGTGAAATAGAACCTGAAACCGTGTGCGTACAAGCAGTGGGAGCCTTAATTTATTAGGGTGACCGCGTACCTTTTGTATAATGGGTCAGCGACTTATATTCTGTAGCAAGGTTAACCGTTTAGGGGAGCCGTAGGGAAACCGAGTCTTAATAGGGCGTTTAGTTGCAGGGTATAGACCCGAAACCGAGTGATCTATCCATGAGCAGGTTGAAAGTGTCGTAACAGACACCGGAGGACCGAACCCACTGTCGTTGAAAAGCCAGGGGATGACTTGTGGATAGGGGTGAAAGGCTAATCAAACTCGGTGATAGCTGGTTCTCCCCGAAAGCTATTTAGGTAGCGCCTCGGACGAACACCATTGGGGGTAGAGCACTGTTTCGGCTAGGGGGTCATACCGACTTACCAAACCGATGCAAACTCCGAATACCGATGAGTGATATCCGGGAGACACACAGTGGGTGCTAACGTCCATTGTGGAGAGGGAAACAACCCAGACCGCCAGCTAAGGCCCCAAATTCCTAGTTAAGTGGGAAACGAGGTGGGAAGGCATAGACAGCTAGGAGGTTGGCTTAGAAGCAGCCATCCTTTAAAGAAAGCGTAATAGCTCACTAGTCGAGTCGGCCCGCGCGGAAGATGTAACGGGGCTCAAACTAGGAGCCGAAGCTGCGGATTTGAATTTGTTTTCAAGTGGTAGGGGAGCGTTGTGTAAGCCTGTGAAGGTGTGTCGTAAGGCATGCTGGAGGTATCACAAGAGCGAATGCTGACGTGAGTAACGATAATGCGAGTGAAAAGCTCGCACGCCGGAAGATCAAGGGTTCCAGTCCAACGTTAATCGGGGCTGGGTGAGTCGACCCCTAAGGCGAGGCCGAAAGGCGTAGTCGATGGGAAATCGGTTAATATTCCGATACTTGTTTATAATGCGATGGAGGGACGGAGAAGGTTATGTCAGCCTGGCGTTGGTTGTCCAGGTGAAAGGATGTAGGCTTACAACTTAGGTAAATCCGGGTTGTTACATGGCTGAGATCTGATAGCAAGCTGTACTTGTACAGTGAAGTGGCAAATACCATGCTTCCAGGAAAAGCTTCTAAGCAATAGTTATAAACGAATCGTACCCTAAACCGACACAGGTGATCAGGTAGAGAATACCAAGGCGCTTGAGAGAACTCTGCTGAAGGAACTAGGCAAAATGGTACCGTAACTTCGGGAGAAGGTACGCTGCTGATGGTGATAGGACACGCTCCTTGAGCTGTTGGCAGTCGCAGATACCAGGCTGCTGCAACTGTTTATTAAAAACACAGCACTCTGCAAACACGAAAGTGGACGTATAGGGTGTGATGTCTGCCCGGTGCTGGAAGGTTAATTGATGGGGTTAGCGTAAGCGAAGCTCTTGATCGAAGCCCCAGTAAACGGCGGCCGTAACTATAACGGTCCTAAGGTAGCGAAATTCCTTGTCGGGTAAGTTCCGACCTGCACGAATGACATAATGATGGCAGCGCTGTCTCCAGCAGAGACTCAGTGAAATCGAAATCGCAGTGAAGATGCTGTGTACCCGCGGCTAGACGGAAAGACCCCGTGAACCTTTACTACAGCTTTACATTGAACTTTGACCTGACTTGTGCAGGATAGGTGGGAGGCTTTGAAGCCGAGACGCTAGTCTCGGTGGAGCCAATCTTGAAATACCACCCTGGTCATGTTGGGGTTCTAACTCAGGTATAACAATACCGAGGACAATGTATGGTGGGTAGTTTGACTGGGGCGGTCTCCTCCTAAAGAGTAACGGAGGAGTACGAAGGTGCGCTCAGACCGGTCGGAAATCGGTCGTAGAGTATAAAGGCAAAAGCGCGCTTAACTGCGAGACCCACAAGTCGAGCAGGTACGAAAGTAGGTCTTAGTGATCCGGTGGTTCTGTATGGAAGGGCCATCGCTCAACGGATAAAAGGTACTCTGGGGATAACAGGCTGATACCGCCCAAGAGTTCATATCGACGGCGGTGTTTGGCACCTCGATGTCGGCTCATCTCATCCTAGGGCTGAAGCAGGTCCTAAGGGTATGGCTGTTCGCCATTTAAAGAGGTACGCGAGCTGGGTTTAGAACGTCGTGAGACAGTTCGGTCCCTATCTACCGTGGGCGTTGGAAATTTGAGAGGATCTGCTCCTAGTACGAGAGGACCAGAGTGGACGAACCTCTGGTGTTCGGGTTGTCACGCCAGTGGCATTGCCCGGTAGCTACGTTCGGATGGGATAACCGCTGAAAGCATCTAAGCGGGAAGCCCACCTCAAGATTAGATTTCCCTAAAGAGCCGTTGAAGACTACGACGTTGATAGGCAGGGTGTGGAAGTGCAGCGATGCATGTAGCTAACCTGTACTAATTGCTCGTTTGGCTTGACCATACAACACCCAAGTGGTTTGTATGAAAGCTCTAATTAATCTATCTTGTATAAGCGAAAGCTTATAGAATAAAAGAAAGAATATTTCGATATCACCTTTAACCTTGATTCAGTTAGGTTAC
>NZ_CAJGZQ010000052.1 GCF_904846185.1 Psychrobacter immobilis
CTCATGTCTTTGTTTTGGACACTTTTGATCACTTGCGCTCGAAAGTCTGCTGAATAGGTCATGTATTCTTCTGCCGTGTCGCTTATTTTAAAAGTATTGTATCTTATTTATAAAAGACTGACTATACCTTATTTTTATATGTAATCTTAGTGGATGCTGAAAATGCAAAATCTATAGGAGATAAGTCACGAATATTATTAATTAGTGCTGTCATATTTTAAAATTTTTTCCAAATTTATTGAGTTGTCAAAATAATTAAAATTTTTCCAATGTTCACAAAGTATCTGCTCATCACTACTGAGTTCGAAATCATCGCAGTTTAAGGTAGTGTTATTTTTAATATTATTAGATTCTTGGTTAACAGTGACTTCTGACTTCTGACTTCTGAGTTCTGACTTCTGAGTTCTGACTTCTGAGTTCTGACTTCTGAGTTCTGACTTCTGACTTCTGAGTTCTGAGTTCTGAGTTCTGAGTTCTGAGTTCTGAGTTCTGAGTTCTGAGTTCGCTAGGTTGTTGCAACCTGTTATTAGCAATATAATAATAGGTATAACTAAAGCTATTTTCCTAAAAGAAATACGCATAGAAAACCTTTGTATTGGCAAAAAATTACTCTATTTTTTCTAATGGATAGAAGTGATTATCAACTTCATCCAATGATATATAGTCATCATAGTATGTAACATTGATTGAATAGTCATTAGGTTGCTTGTACTTAATTTCACCAAACTTATTATTATTATCAAGTTGAAATATATTGATGTAGTTAGAATCATCATTTTGAGTTACAAAACATGCAAAGTGTCGATCTACTTGGTATCCCACAATATCAATCTGGCATTCGTCATTCGATATTCTTATAGTATAATTTTCTCCGACAGCTGTGCCTTTATTCTCAACAGTTTGGTAAGTGCTATAACCGTATAACCCTTGCCATTTTTTATCAATCTCAAATGACTGCTTGTTAATTGCAAGCATATTTGTCATTGCATTTTCATAGCAGTCAAAATTTTCATATTCGCTTTTAACAATACTTCTTTCAATGTCACCTGAATCGTTTTTCAGGAAGACTATCATAAATGGGCTTTCTTTTTGATATAAACTACAAGGTGGAAATTTAGAATAGTCTATACTGAAAATAATCTTGTTGATTATATTAGATTTCAAGTCAACTTCGGTAGACTGAAGTTTGTTAGAGTGTTTATCATCGACTAAAAACCTATTATTGAAAGTATTAATTTTAGCATGTTGAACAAGTAAGCAACTACTAGTCTCATTTAGTTCATCAATACTATCTTGACCGTCTGCATAAGGATTGCCATAGTTATTTGAAAAGCTATTTTTTTTATTTTGTTGATTAAACTTAGTCATATCACATGAATCATGCTTAAAAGCTTGACTGAGTTCACTTATTTCAGTTTGAGTGAAATATTTTGACTCACTATTACTTTGTTTTGACTCACTAATACGTTTATCTTTTATTTCGGTAGGATTTTGGGAGTTAGTAGGATTAATTGTTGGGTTTGACCTTAAATTATTTTTATAGTCCGAATTTTTATCACTATCTTTTTGAGCTGAAGTATTATTAGAGGAACAAGCACAAATTGAAACCGCGATAGATAATAATAAAGTAGTTATGTATGAGTTTGAGTTAGGAACAAACATATTATTAGCCTATCGTTGAATAATCAGGATCTTATTGTTTAAGTAATGGTCTGATACTTGTATGCAAATCTACTACTGTCTGGTTTGATAACTATCAAACCTATGAATAGTCAATTATTGTGTTTATATTAGAAACTAAAAGGACAATCTATGGCGTCTTCGTTAGCCAAAAAAGCCATTTGATAATTATAGATATTATTAACGCAAATTTCTGTTTCATCAACCGTTTTAAACTGTTCTGCTGTTTTGGAAATATTGTAAGTAAATTTTAAGATTTGTTCTGGACCTATGATTTCTAATTCATTAATTGTAAAATTTACTAAAGCAGTCTTATCTTTAATCTTTACTTGAAAGCTGTCGTTACCAAAATTGCTAGATTCAAACCCTAGCTTTTTCTCCTCTGGTGTTAGACCGTTTAAGTATTCTTGAATCGCATTCTTAAGTGGCGATTCTTTATTCACAAATCTAATGACATAGCCTGAGTCATCTAGATTTGGGCTTTCAAAATAAACTTTCACAGCTAATTTGTCTTTAATTGACTGCTTGCTCATTTTATTAAGATAGCTTTTATAGTTTTTGGTATATATTTTTTCGATGAGAGTATCAGGTTCATTAGCAAGATGAGGTTCTGTAGTAGCTATATATTCATCCACGAACGGCCATAGAAAATAGGATGAACAAGCATCACTTTGACATATCAAATTTAAATTATAGTCAGTCTTTTATAAATAAGATACAATACTTTTAAAATAAGCGACACGGCAGAAGAATACATGACCTATTCAGCAGACTTTCGAGCGCAAGTGATCAAAAGTGTCCAAAACAAAGACATGAGT
>NZ_CAJGZQ010000053.1 GCF_904846185.1 Psychrobacter immobilis
CTTTGCTGACGACAATAGCATGATGGCACCACCTGATCCCTTCCCGAACTCAGAAGTGAAACATCATTGCGCCAATGGTAGTGTGGATTCGTCCATGTGAGAGTAGGTCATCGTCAGCTCTCTATTCAAAGTAAAACCCCCTTCTGCAAAAGCAGAAGGGGGTTTTCTTTGTTTCTGATGGTTCTATATTGTCGACTAAGGTAGTATGATAAATTTAAATTAAATGTCGGAACGGAAAGATGCTAACGGATATATTTGCTTATCGATACTTAAGTTTTCCAATTTGGAAAGTTATTTCGGAGTCAGAATTACGACTTCTTAATCAGTTATATAGTGTTGTAAAGGAAGCAATTCCATACTACACGTCTGATGGTAAACCTATCAAAGAAAATGTAGAAAAATGGAAAACGTTGCATGATAATTTAGCTAGAGAGTTAGGAGTAGATGAACTTTTTAAAAGGTATTATTCATATACTAGTAAAAATCATTTAGGTCAATCTGTGCCTGTGAGTGGATTCTTTAGCTGGAATTATGTCTGTGAGAAATTCGTTAAGTCTGAATACTCTTCTATAGTTAATGAACCAGATACGTTTATGAAGGAAAGAGTAAGTTTTGTCGAACTTGCAATGCGTATAAGATATGAAGAGCTAGAAAGAGTTAACGCAAGTCTACCTAGAGCTTTATCACATGCAAAAGTACGCGATGCAAATTCTAGTCACAGAATACATGCTAATAATAGTACGGTAGAACGATTAAAAATATGGAGTCGAAATTTGAATGATACATATGTATCTCAAGTTGAAGAAATTAATGAGCGATTTCGTCGTGCAAAAGCTCCGCTGACATTGCATAATGGTTTTATTCAGGTTTCTACCGATGAGGTTATTGAGAAAAATATAGCTAACCCATTTTGGAATCTCGTTTCAGATCCTCTTTGGAAAATGTTAATTTAGACATGAAAGAAGCGTTAGATAGAAGAGACTCAAGTCACAAAGACCCTGCATTATTTGCTGCAAAGGCTTTAGAAAGTGCAATAAAAATAATATCGGATCAAAGAAATTTAACTTCAGGAAATGAAAAAGGAGCTTCACACTATATAGATAATCTTGTGAGTAAACATAATGGAAGATATATAGACACTTGGGAAGCTGATATTCTTAAGGATTATTTCCGTAAAGTAAGAAATACTTTGGGTCACGGGCCTGGCAGTGAGCCAATGCCTTTGCTTTCTATTGCGCAAACCGATTGGGCTATTGAGACAGCAATGTCTTGGATTAGAACATTGATTAGAAGGTCATTATAGTTATAGCTAATGCTTGTGTATATTTTAAACGAATTATTATTTGCCATGCGTGAACGTGAGCTAGGAATTAAATATAAGGAGTGGTAAGTAATTGAAATCTCATATATTAAGAAGGTTTGAATCAAAGCTTGAAGAAATGAACGACCAGCTTTGTTATTTCTTATTTTCAGATGTTGAAGTGAATAATATTTTTTCAGAGATAACATTAGATGTTTCAGATTCTTTCACAACAGAAATATTTCTTGAGAATGAGTTTTCAAAGCGTCTTCATATTAAAGTTGGTGCACTAGCAGAGCTTCGCAATAAATCATTCCATACACTAGTAAGTATGAGTGTTATTGCCTCAGTAGAGTATTTATTAAGTTTTTTAGAGGAGATTGAAGAATTTAGAGCTCAAATAATACCTTCAGTTCATGATGCAATAAAGCATAAGGAACCAGAAGAACAGTTCAAACTTAAATTGACCAGTTGGCTAGGTAATGAACCAGAAAATGGAATAATCAAAACAATTAAATACTTAAGGTTACGACGAAATCATATAGCACATGCTCGAGAAGATCTGAGTGAAGGATATCGCTCACTAATAAAAAATGACTCCAATTATTTAAATATTTATTGGTCAAAAAAAACTACAGAATTAAAAGGCTTTGATTTTGCTAAAAAAAGTTACGCCGAGTTTGAGCCAAATGAAGTGTTTGCATTGATAAACTTATCTCGGATTTGTATGCGAGAAATTGACTCTATAATGCTATCAAGTATAGTCAGTCTATAATAAAAGAGATACAGCCCATATCCTGAAACAGTTTTGGTAAATTATTCTCCATCCACCCTTGGCGTAGAAACTTAGCCTGTGCCCACTTTTTCTCGATAGGGTTTAGAT
>NZ_CAJGZQ010000054.1 GCF_904846185.1 Psychrobacter immobilis
AAGCATTAAGAGAATGGGGTCTAAACGAGGCTTGCAATTGGACGATAGATACGCCTAAAATGTTACTCTTACAAGTCGTTAGGACTTTAGATATGAGTAATAATTTTAAGCTATCCGATAAAGTACTGGATTCACTACCCCGAAAACTACGTACTTATTACAAGCTCTGGCTCTATGGTGAAGATTTGCGCCAAGAAATGACCAGACCTACCTTCTACCGTATTAGAAAGCAGCTACAAGCATATGACATAGATATTGCGTTGGTTCGTGATGTTGAGAAGGTCGCTGATAATGTTATTCCTCTGATCCGAATTTTAGAAGCTGAGCCAGTTGGTATACCTGATTGGGCGCATGAGCAAGGTCTTGTTGCTTGCGCTTGATAGTAAACAACCGATTACGCCCCCTCATGGGGGTTTTTTATTGTCTGTTAATTGTTCCAATGGCTCATGCTGAAGTGCTAACAATGCAAAGTCATAAGTCCCCTCGCCCTTTAGTTACAGTCTTTTGATAAATGACGATAGAGATTCCTCAATTATTAGCCTGTAGCGGTCAATAACATCTTTTCGTTATTGACTAGCGTTAAGGCATACCGCGATGCAGAAACTGTCAATAAACCAAAGATGACGATAGAGCTGAACGACGACGAGGAGGCGACGACGAGGAGGAGGTGGCTCTGAGGATTACACGTTACTAGTAATACGTGTAATTTGTCTCAAAATGATAACTCCATTGCAGACCTCTATTGCCTTTCAATCCTTGTTCCTTATGGCTTGTAGCCGTTTTAGGGGGGGGTGTGGAATTTGTCTCACTTTTTTGACGTATTTGTTGCTTATCTAACATTCTGATGCTACTATAATCAAAATAGTTACTCCTAATAGGATACGGATATGCCAAAAATGATTTCTTTAAATATGGACTACAATACCTTAGATTGTCTTAATCTTGCCGTTAGTAACCTTAGAGAAGATATAAACAAAGGTGAGCTTGTGTTGTCTGATGATATGGCTGATGACTTCATTACTGAGATTGGTCAATTAGAATATCTTATCTCTGTTGCCTATGAGGAGTTAAAGACTAGTGCCTAGCCAAAAACCACGAATTGCTCTTACTGTTGATGAAGATTTACACACTATCTTAGAAGATTTGTCTCGACTTACTAAAACGCCAAAATCCAAAATAATCGTAGATATTCTCAAAGATGCCGCGCCACACCTCCAAGAGCTAGTTACAGCACTTAAAGCGGTTGAAGAAAAAAAAGACTCAAAAGATGCCATTGCGATCCTTTCCAGATTATCCGCCCTCGCTAATGAGCAAGTAGCTACAGTAAATAGAGAAATGGCAAATCTATATAGCGAGAAAAAATAATGATTGATTGGGTTACAGCAAAGCTCCCTTGTGATAATAGTCTACGCGGTGGCTGCATAGCCAAGCTAGATGCTGATGGCAATGTTGAGTGGTTGAGTGAGTCTTGGTTGCCTGTTACTGGTTCTTATGAAATGAATTTTATGATTAAGTCACTGACACCCCAAACAATACAAGTCTCTGGTAACCCTTCAAAATGGCTGCAAGGTCACAATCTATTTGGTACTAATGACCTTGTATCCCTTATGTCAAAGTTTTTTTCCCAACTATACGAAATAATGGCTGATGATGGTTTAAGCCCTACCATTGAACAATTAGATGCTATTAACGAAGGTCGTTATACAGTCTCTAGGGTAGATGTAAACGAAACATGGTTCTTGAAAAATCAATATGATGTCAAAGCCTGGATTAGAGCAGCAGGACAAAAGATAAGCATGCCCTATCGTGGTAAAGGTGTTTTTAGCGGTGATACTCTTTACTGGGGTAAAGGTTCTAAGTTCTCTTACCTAAAGTGTTACTCCAAAGGTGATGAAATAAACAGCAAAAAAAGTAATTACCCCGATGAACTAAGAACACCACAAATGCTTGAATATGCTGATAGGTCATTGCGCTTAGAGCTTGTTATATGTTCCAAAGCATTAAGAGAATGGGGTCTAAACGAGGCTTGCAATTGGACGATAGATACGCCTAAAATGTTACTCTTACAAGTCGTTAGGACTTTAGATATGAGTAATAATTTTAAGCTATCCGATAAAGTACT
>NZ_CAJGZQ010000055.1 GCF_904846185.1 Psychrobacter immobilis
TGATTGAGGGCCTTCACTTGGTGTTCTTTAACAATGATAAGACTGTATTTCGACAGTTAGTTAGCTTTTTAACCCCTAAACCTATGAAAATCGGGTGGGGATGATTTTTTTGTCGTGTGCAGAGATCTTATACATGCTTCTTCTTATTGCATTGCCTAATGTACTTTTTCTAGGAGTTTTAGATTTTTCACATATAACCCTTTTGAAAAATAACTCTAACATCAAAACAAGGCACATAGAGTCAAATATAGACTTACACTTTATTAAATAATTTGTGTATGTGATTTCATCATAATCTTTATTTTGATTCAGCTTAAATTTAACGATATTATTTTCACAGACCATATGCCCGTGATGAGAGGCATTTCGTAATTTATTATCAAAAGACTTAAAAATATCAAATATTTCTGGTGTATTCCTTAGAGGTCCCAGCTTATTTGCTTTATCAAGTGAGTTGTATTGCTTTAAATTCATCCGTTCAAACTGGTCATAATTTCTACCATTTTGTATATTGTTCAAGCATGCAATGATATCTAAATTACTTCCAAGATGCTCAAAACAGTTGCCATAGAACATTCTTACAGATTCAAAAGAATTAGGGCATGTCATCAATTAAGTCAAATGACACAAGAAACCAGATGAATTGCACTGAGGAAATAACTGGCTAACTTATCACAGCGAGTAGCAATTGCACGGTACTGCTTAATCTTGGCAAAGAAGTTCTCGATCAGATGCCGCTCTTTATAAAGTTCTTTATCGAAGTCTCTTGGCTGCAGCCTATGACACTTAGATGGTATGACTACATGGCCTTGTACGGCTTCAATCGGTTCAATAACGCGGGCATCCGCATCGTAAGCCTTATCGGCAGCCATGTCTGAGTGATACTGACATCTAATAGCTTATCTAAGCCACACAGGTCATGAGCCGCGCCACCGGTTAGATAAAAGCCAGTAGGATTGCCTAGCGCATCTGTTCGAGTATGTATTTTGGTCGTCAGTCCACCTTTGCTGCGTCCAATGGCTTGATCCCTTTTTTCCAGCACTGTGTTGATAGGCTTTAACTATGGTGGCATCTAACATGGCATATTCGTTGACAGACCCCTCAGACAGCTGAGTACACATGCTTCCATACCTCTTTTTTTAATCAGCGGCTAAAATGACCCCTGCCGTCAAATCCGTATACATAAACTTGGGAGATTTTAATTACGCAGCTTGACGATAATAATCAAACCACACCTGTCTTGGCGATTGATAGCCCAAACCCTTTTGAATCCTCGTCTGATTGTAGTACAGCTCGATATAACTGATAATATCATTGATGGCTGTGAACCTTGTTTTATAGTCTTGATGATATACCAGCTCA
>NZ_CAJGZQ010000056.1 GCF_904846185.1 Psychrobacter immobilis
AACAGTCAGACCATTATCGATGCTAGACAGCACTTGTTTACGATAGTCGATTGAATAAGTCATGGTTTATCTGAATAGTTGATTAGTTTTTATGTATTGTATCGGTTTTATCTGAACTCTACTATAAGGGTTTTAATAAGTTTAAAGATTTTACAGTAAGAGATTATAGAATACATTGGATTAATTGCCTATTCGCTCCGAAAGATATTGAATATGTATTCGAAACTTATAATAGCTACGTTAATCACAAAGATGATTTAGATCAAGTTGCTAGTGTAAAAGGTATTTTTACTATATTTGCAACAGGTGGTATAGGATTTTTGGCATCTTATTATGCAAATGTACAAAGTAAAAGTCCAGATTTTTTTTCAAAAGACCCACAATTTTTCTTTAATTTATCATTTATGATTTTTTATACTTTATTATTTGTATCTTTGATATATTTCATATTTTACCTTATGAAGGATTTATTCTTTGATTTTATAGACCTCTTTAGAAAGAATAATGAGGTTACGGAGGTTAGAAAAAAAAGACTTGCCTATTATATACATCAGTCTAGAGTATTAAGGGTTAAAGGAAAATATAGGAAGTTAATAAATAATGCTGCTTTAACCAGTCTTGGGAAGTAGCTAAAAGCTAGGTTTTCCAAATGGCTTTATAATAAATTTATCTCATGTATAATATAGGTGCAGGCGGAAACCGTGGCTCTGCAATGAATCTATCTTTTCTATCTCGGGACGGACCGATACTTTGATAGGCACTTTTTTGTTTACGCTTAAGTGCTTTGGAGTCTTGGTTGATTACTTTATCCCCACTCAAACGTCGTATCGTCTATGTGACTATTTTCGAGCTTATCGCTATCATTTCTTCTACTTTCGTATTGATGAAACTCAGCGGTGGCGATGCGTCAGAGTCTTTACCAGTCGCTGTGATGGTGTCATTGGCAGCAGTGATTTGGAACTTCTTATACAATACAGCTTTTGAAGCGTGGGAACGTCGCAAGCAGGTGGCAAAGCGCACCTTACTCATTCGCAGTGCGCATGCATTAGGATTTGAAGGCGGATTGGTGTTGATTTGCTTACCACTTTATATGATCTGGTATGATGTTGGTTTAATCAAAGCTTTTATGATGGAAGCAGCGTTACTGCTATTTTTCTTGGTTTATACCTTTATCTTTACCTTGGGTTTTGACAAGATATTTACTTTACCGCATAACTATAGTCAGTCTATAATAAAAGAGATACAGCCCATATCCTGAAACAGTTTTGGTAAATTATTCTCCATCCACCCTTGGCGTAGAAACTTAGCCTGTGCCCACTTTTTCTCGATAGGGTTTAGAT
>NZ_CAJGZQ010000057.1 GCF_904846185.1 Psychrobacter immobilis
GTCTGCAACTCGACTCCATGAAGTAGGAATCGCTAGTAATCGCGGATCAGAATGCCGCGGTGAATACGTTCCCGGGCCTTGTACACACCGCCCGTCACACCATGGGAGTTGATTGCACCAGAAGTGGATAGCTTAACCTTCGGGGGAGCGTTCACCACGGTGTGGTTGATGACTGGGGTGAAGTCGTAACAAGGTAGCCGTAGGGGAACCTGCGGCTGGATCACCTCCTTATAGATGGCATTCGGTCAGCAAGAATTCACAACAAGTTGTTCTTTAGTTTAAGCTTACGTTTTAACAAGCGTAATTGGGTCTGTAGCTCAGCTGGTTAGAGCACCGTGTTGATAACGCGGGGGTCGGCAGTTCAAGTCTGCCCAGGCCTACCATTTATTTACGGGGCCATAGCTCAGTTGGTAGAGCGCCTGCCTTGCACGCAGGAGGTCAACGGTTCGACTCCGTTTGGCTCCACCATAATAAATACGATAGTAACTATATAAACAAGCATAAACAGAAACAAATAATTCAGATATTACATCATACGATTATTTCTTTCTGTTTTATACAGAACTTATGACTCGACGAGAGCGTAAGAACTATTTAAAAACATAGATATGAGTCTGGGTTAGGAACACGTGTTCACGCGTTGTTCCTAACCTTAATAACTCACTACTTAACGACATCAGTTGTTATCCCAGTAGTGAGTTATTAAAAAAGTAAAGAGAACTGAATCAAGCGTATAAACATAGGTGATATCGTTATCATAATTAGACTTATATAACACTTTGAAGTTAAAAGACTACTTGGGGTTGTATGGTCAAGTAATGAAGCGCACATGGTGGATGCCTTGGCAGTCAGAGGCGATGAAAGACGTGACAGCCTGCGATAAGCTTCGGGGAGGCGGCAATATCCTGTGATCCGGAGATTTCTGAATGGGGAAACCCACTTACCATAAGGTAGGTATCTTGTACTTGTACAAGAAGCGAACGAGGGGAAGTGAAACATCTCAGTACCCTTAGGAATAGACATCAAATGAGATTCCCCAAGTAGCGGCGAGCGAACGGGGAGAAGCCGATTAGTGCTAATGTAGAAGAACAGCGTGGGAAAGCTGACCGTAGTAGGTGATAGTCCTGTATTCGAAACATTAGCGTTAACATATTAAGTAGAGCGGGGCACGAGAAATCCTGTTTGAAGATGGGGGGACCA
>NZ_CAJGZQ010000058.1 GCF_904846185.1 Psychrobacter immobilis
GATCTAAACCCTATCGAGAAAAAGTGGGCACAGGCTAAGTTTCTACGCCAAGGGTGGATGGAGAATAATTTACCAAAACTGTTTCAGGATATGGGCTGTATCTCTTTTATTATAGACTGACTATAGTAAGAAGCCAAAAAAATATGGCTCTACTTCTGAGATAAAGCCTGATGGTATAAAAAGCTCCATTGATTTTACTGCGGGAAGCTTAATACAGGTCTTCGAATGGAATGATGAAAAAAGCATTGAAGACAACGTTAAATATCTTTTTAAATCTAGCGAGATAAATAGGCAGAATATAAGTGCGTTAGAAGAAGGTTTGAAATGTATGTTTTCGAAAGATAACAATAACATCAGAAGCACTCTAAATAACACAATAAGCAGTATTAGTGATTTGGAAAGAAATGTTAATAAAAATATTATAGGAGGATTGAAAATTACTTTCTTAAGTAGTTTTTGGGTGTTAATAGGTATGCTACTAAGCACACTAACAAAAGATATTGTTAATGTGATAAATATTTTAGCAATTACAGACAATGACATATTACTAAATATAGGTTTTATATTAACTACTTTTATTTTTGCAGGATTTATTTTTCTCAGGTCGATTTATGCAAAAACTATTATCAGAAAATTACATAGTGGTGAGATAAATCTCAAAGATGAAGATATGGGAAAGGTATTACTTCAGCATATAGGTGAAATAGGTATAGCAGTATTGCTTCTAGATGAACTACAAACTACCTCTATAAAGTACGCACTACCTCTACCTATTGAAATGATCAACTACCTATGGATTATATTCAAAATACTGGTTTTCTTTATATTGCTTTGTATTAATTTTTACTCTTATGGACGCCTCGCGATAGTTTTTGGAAACAAAGATATAAGTGGGTGGAAATTTTTTTTAGTACTTCTACTATCAGTATTTATTTTTGGTGTAATTTTAATTACGTAATTGACTTGTTACTTTGTTAAGAAACGTGAGTTTATAACAAACAATTTTTATCGAGTATTAAGATTTAAGTTTGGCTAGGCCAAAAAACCGCTACAGAAAATACTGTAGCGGTTTTTTAATATCAGTAATTAGGGCGTGTCTTCAATTGGTTAAGCCATAAATAATAGTTACAATACCGCATCTATTGAGACGCTGCGAGAAGTACAAGTCATGGCAAGAACAGCACTAACAGATACGCTTTGGGATCAACTTCAAT
>NZ_CAJGZQ010000059.1 GCF_904846185.1 Psychrobacter immobilis
TTTTTTGTGAAGTATAACGATGACGACCCAGCAAACATTGCTTTCAAGTCTAAGGCGTTTGTTTGTTCACCGATTGAGGTTATCGCTAAGACACGGGACACAAGCAGCGGTACATGGGGGCGGTTACTGCAATGGCGTGATGATGACAGCGTGTTACATACGTGGTCAATGCCGTTATCACTACTGCAAGGTGATGCAAGGGAATACCGCAAAGAGTTAGCCAGTCAAGGCTTGAACATTACCACCAACCCCAAACAGCGCAATTACTTAGACACCTATATTCAAAACTACCCTATTCACAAACGGGCGTTATGTGTTGATAAGTTAGGCTGGCACGATAAGCAATATATATTACCTGACAGGGCAATAGGCAGTGATGGTAAGCAGCTTATCGTCTATCAGTCTGCAAATAGCATTAACAGCACCCTAGCCCAGCAAGGGACATTAGCCCAGTGGCGTGATAACTTATGCAAACCACTTGCCGAACAAAGCCGTTTTGTTTTCTCTATTGCTTGCGCGTTTGCAGGTCAATTACTGGAGTTATTAGAGTATGACGGGGGCGGTTTTCACCTCTTAGGATCATCAAGCATGGGTAAGTCCCTATCGCTAAAATTGGCTGCTAGCGTATGGGGCAACCCTGACAGGTACGTTAAGACATGGCGTAGCACTGATAACGCACTGGAGGGCACAGCAAGCGAGCATAACGACAGCTTTTTACCACTTGATGAAATCAGCGAATGTGATCCCAAAATAGTAGGTAAAACCGTTTATATGCTGGCTAATGGTCAAGGTAAGGGACGCAGCACCACCACTGGACACAATCGCATAGCTAAAACATGGCGCATTATCTTTTTGTCTAATGGTGAGGAGTCGCTACAAAACTTCATGGCACAAGCAGCACAGAAAACCAATGCAGGTATTGAGGTTAGAGTGGCGCATATAAATGCTGATGCTGGCAAAGGGTTAAAGACGTTTGATAGTTTGGTGCTGGCAGACACAAGCGAAGCCCAAGCCGATAAGATCAACGAGTTATCACACGCTTACTATGGATCAGCTGGCATTGCATGGCTAGAACATATCACCAGTGACAAGACAGCGACCACCGCCAACGCTGGGCAGCTTGTAAGTGACTTTATGAGTCAATATAGCGACCTGACAGCACAAGCGCATAGAGTGGCTAAACGGTTCGCTATCGTGGGCGCAGCTGG
>NZ_CAJGZQ010000060.1 GCF_904846185.1 Psychrobacter immobilis
GAGTTTGTTATGACCAAGAAAGTAAGAACCTACAGTGACGAATTTAAAGCCGAGGCCGTCAAGAAGATATCAGACAATAATGGCAATATCTCAGCCACTGCAAAGCAGCTTGGCATTGCCATGCAAACGCTATCAAATTGGCATAACAAAGCCAATCAAGGCAAGCTTGTCGGCACAAAGCAATACGATCCTGATCTTATGAGTGCTCTTCAAGAAATAAAGCAGCTCAAGCGGCAGCTCAAAGTGGCTGAAGAGGAACGCGAAATACTAAATGAGGAGGGATAAAGCGAAGCACTGCTTCGCCCCGACGTAAGGGGAGAGCTATGCTCGAGTTGGCGACGGCGTACTTCGCGAGAAACAGTTAGTCAGGTACGCCTTTATCAAAGACAACCAGTTCCTCTTTCGCATCACCACTATGTGCCGTGTGTTAAGGGTTAAGCCATCAAGCTATTACGACTGGCTAAGTCGTGATCTCAGCGACCAACAGATACATCGCAACCAGTCTGAATTACTGGTTAAAGCGGCTCACAATGAAACGAAAGAACGTTATGGCGCAGATCGACTGCATGCTCATCTAAGCGAGCAAGGCCATAACATTAGCCTGTATATGGTAAGAAGCATCAAAGAGCAACACGGCATTAAATGTCGTAGTCATAAGCGCTTTAAAGTCACCACCGACTCCAATCACAACAAGCTGGTCTATCCAAACGTACTGGATCAGAAGTTTGATGCTAAGCGCCCTAACGAGTCGTGGGTCAGCGACATCACCTATATCTGGACGAATGAGGGTTGGCTGTACTTAGCAGGGGTCAAAGACTTATACACCAAAGAGCTTGTCGGTTACGCTATTAACAAGCGTATGACCGCAGATTTAGTTTGCAAAGCACTAAATATGGCCATCAAGAGTAAACGTCCAAGCAAAGGGCTAATCGTTCATTCAGACAGAGGCAGTCAGTATTGCAGTCACGCCTACCACAAGACCATTAAGCAGCATCAATTTATAGGCTCAATGAGCGGCAAAGGCAACTGTTTCGATAACGCTCCGATAGAAAGCTTCTGGGGCACATTAAAGAATGAGCTGGTATATCATCAAGACTATAAAACAAGGTTCACAGCCATCAATGATATTATCAGTTATATCGAGCTGTACTACAATCAGACGAGGATTCAAAAGGGTTTGGGCTATCAATCGCCAAGACAG
>NZ_CAJGZQ010000061.1 GCF_904846185.1 Psychrobacter immobilis
GTCCGGGCCGTGTCTCAGTCCCGGTGTGGCTGATCATCCTCTCAGACCAGCTACAGATCGTCGCCATGGTAGGCCTTTACCCCACCATCTAGCTAATCCGACTTAGGCTCATCTAATAGCGAGAGCAGTAAACTGCCCCCTTTCTCCCGTAGGTCGTATGCGGTATTAATACGAGTTTCCCCGTGCTATCCCCCACTACTAGGTAGATTCCTAAGTATTACTCACCCGTCCGCCGCTCGACGCCTGATAGCAAGCTATCATCGTTTCCGCTCGACTTGCATGTGTTAAGCCTGCCGCCAGCGTTCAATCTGAGCCATGATCAAACTCTTCAGTTTAATCTTGCTATGAAGCTCTTTAAAGAAGCTTCTAAACTTGGCTCATCTAATCTGGCAAAATCGCTAAAAATTATGTTCGTAATGAATTAACTTTGAGTTTTTCTGCTGTCTTAAATGATAATTTTTATAGTTAGAATGAACTCCGAAAAGGAGTTAAAACCAACTTTATTTTTTAGCATTCTGAATCAGCAAAAATCCACACAAGTTGTTCTTTAGTTATGCTTTTAAATAGTGCTCAATCACTGTCGTCCAGTAACTGATATATAGGGTATTGCTTTCACTATCTGTCTTAGTCCGTTGCCGGTTAAGCCATCTAGCGAGCCGACTATCTTATCATAATGATTTGAATTGTCAAGCTTTTTTATAATTTGTTTCTTCAAGTTAACTGGGTTATTTATGTGTAATCTACACACTAATCACTGCCAGCTCGTCTTGTGTGGGCGTATTATAGACGCTTTAAATCTTGAGTCAAGAGGTAATTTCTATTTAGTGTGAAATAGCTTGATTATCTAAGCTTCCAAACCACTTGCCTTTCGATTGGGCGGCAGTCTACGAGGGCTTTGGACTGGGTCAAGACTAACGTATTTATTTTTATGGCCATTTCACTGAGTAAAACTAGAGACTGTATATTAGAAATATCCAGCACCAAAACGGACAAAGAAAAGCCCCCAACGAATTAACGTTGGGGGCTTTTACTTTAGAATAGAGAGCTGACGATGACCTACTCTCACATGGACGAATCCACACTACCATTGGCGCAATGATGTTTCACTTCTGAGTTCGGGAAGGGATCAGGTGGTGCCATCATGCTATTGTCGTCAGCAAA
>NZ_CAJGZQ010000062.1 GCF_904846185.1 Psychrobacter immobilis
AATAGCCCTGATTACTGCTCAAAGCAGTAATCTTAAAAAAAATAGCAAGACACCTTCCTAAGGGTGGCAAGACCGACAGTCACTATCGCAGACTACAGCGATTTTTTGCCGAAGCGAGGATAGACTACGATCAACTGGCTTTAATGATATATCGACTATTTGGGCTAGGCAAACTCACCTTAACCATTGACCGCACCAACTGGAAATGGGGTAAAAGTAACCTCAACATCTTTATGCTAGGGGTGGTATATAAAGGGATAGCCATCCCCTTATACTGGCAAATGCTAGATAAGCGAGGTAATACAAACCATCTTGAACGCTGTGAACTTATTGAGCGGTTTATCAAACAATTTGGCAAAGATAACCTTGAGATGATAGTAGCGGACAGAGAGTTTGTTGGCGAAAAATGGTTTAACTGGCTCACCAATAATCACATACCCTTTACCATACGGATTAAGAAGAACAGTAAAGTTAAGAATCATCATGGCAAGTTGGTACAGATTAAAGAGTTATTACGCCATGTTAGCCATCAAGAAACATATCGACATGGACGAATACTGACTGTCGATGGTTGTTTGGTTCGAGTATTTGCCAAGCGTGATAAAGACTACGGTTTAGTGATTGTGGCCACCAATCAACTAGAAACAGTGGATGCGATGACAAGCTATGCTAAGCGTTGGGAGATTGAGACTTTATTTGCTTGTCTAAAGGGCCGTGGCTTTAATCTTGAAGATACCCACTTAACCCATCTTGATCGGGTCAGTAAATTAGTCGCAGTGAACGCCTTAGCATTTTGTTGGGCTTATCAAGTCGGTATTTATAAAGACAAAAATAAGCCGTTAAAGCGCAAGTTAAAGTCAAACGCTCGACCTCAAGCCAGTTTGTTTGCGCTTGGCCTGGATGTGTTGATTGAGGGCCTTCACTTGGTGTTCTTTAACAATGATAAGACTGTATTTCG
>NZ_CAJGZQ010000063.1 GCF_904846185.1 Psychrobacter immobilis
TCAGTCTATAATAAAAGAGATACAGCCCATATCCTGAAACAGTTTTGGTAAATTATTCTCCATCCACCCTTGGCGTAGAAACTTAGCCTGTGCCCACTTTTTCTCGATAGGGTTTAGATCAGGGCTGTACGGCGGCAGCCAAAGAATACGATGCCCGTGCCTGTTTAGTAGCTTTTGAATACGTTTGCTTTTATGAAATCTAGCATTATCCATAACTATAACGCATTTAGTCTTAAGGCTTGGGATTAGTGTTTGTTTGCACCATTGGTAGAATATGCTGCTATTAATATTTTTCTCAAAGTAATCAAGCGCAAACAGCATTTTTTCATACAGAGCACCGATGACGTTAGTACGCTTTTTTGCTTGCCAGTTGTAGCGATCAATACAAGGTTTGCCAATTGGTGCATAGCCATAAGGGCGAATAGTTTCGGCCTCAAAGCCACTTTCGTCCATATACACAATGGGATAGCCTTGCTGCTTAAAGCTATCAAGCTTACTCTGATATATCGCTCTTTTTATTGGACACACTTTTGGATGTTCTAAGGTCTTTTTTTTGACTGATACCAAGGCGCTTCAAGGCAATCTCAATACCCGATTTACTGCAGCCTAGACGCTGTGCTCGCTCGTACATATAATCATCTGGATGTTGAGCGACGTCTTTGAGAAGAGCCTCATTCGGTATTTTACTGGGTGGCTTATCCCGAGTTTTCTTAATACTTGGGTTTTTTAACCAACGCTGTAGTGCTGTTTTGCTAACATTATAGAAAATACAAGCTTGACGAATACTCATGTCTTTGTTTTGGACACTTTTGATCACTTGCGCTCGAAAGTCTGCTGAATAGGTCATGTATTCTTCTGCCGTGTCGCTTATTTTAAAAGTATTGTATCTTATTTATAAAAGACTGACTATA
>NZ_CAJGZQ010000064.1 GCF_904846185.1 Psychrobacter immobilis
TATAGTCAGTTTAATATAAAATCGATACAGCCCATATCATGAAATAGTTTAGGCAGATTATTTTCCATCCATCCTTGGCGTAGAAATTTAGCCTGTGCCCACTTATTCTCGATAGGATTTAGATCAGGGCTATAGGGTGGTAAAAATAAAAGGCGATGGCCGTGTCTATTAAGCAGCTTTTGTACTCGTTTATGAAAGCTTGCGTTATCCATTACGATTACGCACTTGGTTTTTAGGCTCGGTATTAGCGTGTACTTGCACCAGTTATAGAATACATCTCCATTGATGTTTTTTTCGAAGTAATCAAGTGCAAATAGTACTCTTTCGTACAGGGCACCAATGACGTTGGTACGTTTTTTACCTTGCCAGTTGTAGCGATCGATACAAGGCTTACCTATCGGAGCATAGCCATAAGGCCTGATGGTCTCATGCTCAAAGCCACTTTCATCCATATAAACAATGGGATAGCCTTGAATTATATAATCACTCAAGTGATTGAGATACTTAGCTCTTTTTTCCAGACAGGCTTTTGGATGCTCTAGTGTCTTTTTTTTGACTGATGTTTAATCGTTTTAAAGCGTGATAAATGCCGGTTTTACTACAGCCCAGACGATTTGCGCGCTCATATTGATAGTCATCAGGATACGCTTTGACATCCTGAAGCAAAGCGTCATCAGGTATTTTAGTCGGGGCTTTATCTCGTCCTTTCTTAGGCTCTAAGTTCTGTCTCCAGCTATGTATAGTACTGGTGCTAAGCGCGTAAAAAGCAGCAGCTTCTCTAACAGTCAGACCATTATCGATGCTAGACAGCACTTGTTTACGATAGTCGATTGAATAAGTCATGGTTTATCTGAATAGTTGATTAGTTTTTATGTATTGTATCGGTTTTATCTGAACTCTACTATA
>NZ_CAJGZQ010000065.1 GCF_904846185.1 Psychrobacter immobilis
AACTTCTTTGCCAAGATTAAGCAGTATCGTGCGATTGCCACTCGCTATGACAAGTTAGCCTGTCATTTCTTAAGTGCGGTTCATCTAGTTTCTTGTGTCGTTTGGCTTAATTGATGACACGCCCTAGTTAGTTGTTAAAAGTTAGAGGTTACTACTTAACTAGTCTCTCTAAAATACCACATTTATAATAAAGGATTGATTTTAATGAATATTAAAGAGAAATTAAAAAAAGAAAATTGGAACTATGAAATAGCAGACGGTGAATATTACGGATATTATTCACTAACTGAACATCTCTTAGCTTTAGCTAAAGAATCTACAAATAATAGTAAAGAAAGCCAAGCAAAAATATTCAACTTATTAGCACAGCTTTGTCATTTAGATTTTGATGCAAATAATAAATTATTTCCTTATGGGGACATTCAAAATATCGTAACAGATAAAATAGAATGGCTTACAGATATAATAGACGATATTCATGAACCACTGCTGAAAAATAGAGTTGCTGATATACTTTGATTATACCATGATCATAGAAATATTACATACGTCCATCAGGTTATTGATTCAGCAACATCTATGGATTTAAATCAAAATTTTGCTAGCCAAGATATTTTAGCATGCTTTAGAAGAGCAACAATACTTGCTCTAGGAACAAATCAAAAGGTTAAAATTAATGAGCTTTATACTTATTTATTATTAGAAATAGATAATAGTACCGATGAAAGATACTTCAAACTGGGTATTGCTAGAGTTATAGTCAGTCTTTTATAAATAAGATACAATACTTTTAAAATAAGCGACACGGCAGAAGAATACATGACCTATTCAGCAGACTTTCGAGCGCAAGTGATCAAAAGTGTCCAAAACAAAGACATGAG
>NZ_CAJGZQ010000066.1 GCF_904846185.1 Psychrobacter immobilis
CTAGGGCGTGTCATCAATTAAGCCAAACGACACAAGAAACTAGATGAACCGCACTTAAGAAATGACAGGCTAACTTGTCATAGCGAGTGGCAATCGCACGATACTGCTTAATCTTGGCAAAGAAGTTCTCTATTAGGTGCCGTGCTTTATAAAGCTCTTTATCGAAGTCTCTTGGCTGCAGCCGATGACACTTAGATGGTATAACTGCATTACCTTGCACTGCTTTAATCGGTTCAATAACGCGGGCATCAGCATCGTAAGCTTTATCGGCAAGCCACGTTTGGCTAATACTGACATCAAGCAATTCATCTGAGCCACACAGGTCATGAGCTGCGCCACCTGTTAGATAAAAGCCAGTAGGATTGCCTAGCGCATCTGTACGAGTATGTATTTTAGTCGTCAGTCCACCTTTGCTGCGTCCAATGGCTTGATCCCTTTTTTTCCAGCACTGTGCTGGTGGGCTTTAACAATCGTGGCATCTAGCATGGCATATTCGTCATCGGATTGTTCAGAGAGTTGATTAAAAACCTGCTCCCATACGCCTTTTTTTGACCAGCGACTAAAACGAGTATGAATCACTCTGAAGTCGCCAAAGCGTTCAGGTAGGTCACGCCAAGGTATGCCGGTCTTGTAACGGTACAGAACCGCTTCTACGAACAAGCGGTTATCCTTTGCAGTAATACCAACGTCACTTGGTTTACCAGGTAGAATGTCTTTAATTCTCTCCCATTGGTCATCACGTAGGGCATGTCGTCTTGTCATAGTCATTGAGCTCAAATTCCTAAATACGATCTAAGTATAGCTTATTCTGAAATATCTATGCTAATTGATGACACGCCCTA
>NZ_CAJGZQ010000067.1 GCF_904846185.1 Psychrobacter immobilis
AGGGGCTGTCCTAGATAACTAGTTCAAACCCTGTTTAACCCATTGTTTTAATTGTAGTAATTGCGACTTTGGGTCACTGTGATTAAAACGCCACTCACATTCCTTTAAATAGAGGTGAAAATGCTCTTTTGGAACCCCGTTAAACTTACGTAGATGCCGTTTAGCTTGGTTCCAGAAGTTCTCTATGCCGTTAATATGATTCTTATCATTAACAAAGGTTTTAGAGTGGTTGATACGATAATGAGTAAACTCACTGACATCTAATGCGTTATAGCTTTTAAATGAGTCAGTATAAACAATGCTATCAGGCTTCACTTTTTCTCTTATGATTGGGATCAAAGTATCTGCTTTAGCATTGGGTATAATACAAGCGTAGACCTTGCCATTACGCTTTAATAGGCCAAACACGGGCACTTTGCTACCAGCACCTCGCCCTCGCTTGCCTTTGCGGGTTCCACCAAAGTATGATTCGTCTACTTCGATTTCGCCTTCAAATAGACCAGGGTCTTGGCTATTCTCGTAAATAAGCCGTCTTAGCCTATGAAAGTAATAACTGGCTGTGGTTTTATTAACACCAACTAAGCTTGCTGCTGTTCTGGCGGTTGAACCGGCAACAAATAACTCGATTAGTCTGTTTTGTTTATACCAACTTAGTTTGCTTTTTCTCATAGTGCTATCCTAAATAATTTTACTTATCTAGGACAGCCCC
>NZ_CAJGZQ010000068.1 GCF_904846185.1 Psychrobacter immobilis
CCACTTCTGGTGCAATCAACTCCCATGGTGTGACGGGCGGTGTGTACAAGGCCCGGGAACGTATTCACCGCGGCATTCTGATCCGCGATTACTAGCGATTCCTACTTCATGGAGTCGAGTTGCAGACTCCAATCTGGACTACGATAGGCTTTTTGAGATTCGCATCACATCGCTGTGTAGCTGCCCTCTGTACCTACCATTGTAGCACGTGTGTAGCCCTGGTCGTAAGGGCCATGATGACTTGACGTCGTCCCCGCCTTCCTCCAGTTTGTCACTGGCAGTATCCTTAGAGTTCCCGGCTTAACCCGCTGGTAACTAAGGACAAGGGTTGCGCTCGTTGCGGGACTTAACCCAACATCTCACGACACGAGCTGACGACAGCCATGCAGCACCTGTATTCTAATTCCCGAAGGCACTCCCGCATCTCTGCAGGATTCTAGATATGTCAAGACCAGGTAAGGTTCTTCGCGTTGCATCGAATTAAACCACATGCTCCACCGCTTGTGCGGGCCCCCGTCAATTCATTTGAGTTTTAACCTTGCGGCCGTACTCCCCAGGCGGTCTACTTATTGCGTTAGCTGCGTCACTAAGTCCTCAAGGGACCCAACGACTAGTAGACATCGTTTACGGCGTGGACTACCAGGGTATCTAATCCTGTTTGCTACCCACGCTTTCGAGCCTCAGTGTCAGTAT
>NZ_CAJGZQ010000069.1 GCF_904846185.1 Psychrobacter immobilis
CCGGATCACAGGATATTGCCGCCTCCCCGAAGCTTATCGCAGGCTGTCACGTCTTTCATCGCCTCTGACTGCCAAGGCATCCACCATGTGCGCTTCATTACTTGACCATACAACCCCAAGTAGTCTTTCGACTGCTAAGTGTTATAAAGTCTAATTATGATAACGATATCACCTATGTTTATACGCTTGATTCAGTTCTCTTTACTTTTTTTAATCACTCACCCCTGGGATAACAACTGATGTCGTTAAGAGGTGAGTGATTAAGGTTAGGAACAACGCGTGAACACGTGTTCCTAACCCAGACTCATATCTATGTTTTTAAATAGTCTCTATGCTCTCGTCGAGTCACAGATTCTGTATAAAACAGAAAGAAGTAATCGTGTCTTTATTCAAAGATAAATCACTTGTTTCTATTTATACCATTAGCACTTAAAGCTTATTCGTCTATAGTGGTGGAGCCAAACGGAGTCGAACCGTTGACCTCCTGCGTGCAAGGCAGGCGCTCTACCAACTGAGCTATGGCCCCATTATAAAATGGTGGGTCTAAGTGGACTTGAACCACTGACCCCCGCGTTATCAACACGGTGCTCTAACCAGCTGAGCTACAGACCCAATTACGCTTGTTAAAACGTAAGCTTAAACTAAAGAACAACTTGTTGTGAATTCTTGCTGACCGAATGCCATCTATAA
>NZ_CAJGZQ010000070.1 GCF_904846185.1 Psychrobacter immobilis
CTTTTGAATCGCACCGCCAGAGGCGGCGATTTACCTGGTATTAATCAGAGTTTCACTAGGCCTTTTCGAGTTCTGGCGCCTTACGATGCTTCGTTCCCTGTTCGTAGGCGTACGCGATGGCAAGCATCTCGGCTTCGGTCCACTGCCGCGCAACAATAACGAGATTGAATGGGGCACCGGAGGCGTAAAAGCCAGCTGGTATCGTCACCGCTGGTAGGCCTGCGATATTAACCTCGCTGACTACCATCCCATCGATGGTCTCGTCTCCGTGCAGCGGACCTAAAGGACCCTGCATTTGCGGGTAGATGACCGCATCAAGCCCATGCTCGTTGAAAACTGTGTTGAATATATCGAGATAGGTTTCCCTCAGCTCGATGAACGACGTCATATCTGTGGGTGTAGATGGTGACTTCGCTGATTCTACGAATGCGGGCACATGACTCATATAGTTCAACGTTCCGTCCGGCCCAAACGCATCTTCCTTCTGCGTCACTTCGGCAAATTCCGCGAATGTCTTCAGAGCGACACTTGAACCCATGCGCTCAAGATATTTTTGAATATCATAGGCAATTGATTCCATCCCGCGCGCGTCGAACTCGGCTCCAGGCAAGACCGCCTTGCGAAGTTCCATAAATCCGGAATTGGCAAAAGGGTCGTCTACGAGTTCTGCTCCACGTT
>NZ_CAJGZQ010000071.1 GCF_904846185.1 Psychrobacter immobilis
GAAGCAATACTAAAGCACCTAATCCAGAATTTGATAGCTACTTATACAAACTGCGCCATCTTGTTGAGAATATGTTCGCAAGGCTCAAACACTTTCGTAGTATCGCCACTCGCTATGAAAAGTTAGCGCGTAATTTTAAGTCAATGCTTTATCTGGCGTGTACTATCGTTCATTGTAAGATGAATTGAAGACACGCCCTAGTATCATTATTACTGTTAATTGAAAAATCCCCACCAACTTGAATTCCTGATGAATTTTTCTTAACAGTCTGTTTTTGACTTTCTTCAGCTTTAGCTTTATTCCCAAATATGAATGTTGATATTAGAGCTGATAGACTAACGATCGTAGTTAATACTGGCTCGAATCCCGGCTCAAAATATAACCACCCTATTGAAACTAGCAAGGCTAAAAATGAAAGAACTCTTATAAAGACTTGCACATTATTTCCTCAAATACTCAAAGTAAACGTTCATTATAAATATTGAACCAATAAATCATTAAAAATCTAGATTACTAGGGCGTGTCTTCAATTCATCTTACAATGAACGATAGTACACGCCAGATAAAGCATTGACTTAAAATTACGAGCTAACTTTTCATAGCGAGTGGCGATACTACGAAAGTGTTTGAGCCTTGCGAACATATTCTCAACAAGATGGCGCAGTTTGCGA
>NZ_CAJGZQ010000072.1 GCF_904846185.1 Psychrobacter immobilis
AGCTTTAGGAATATCCTCAGATTTTATTTCAGATATGTCACCTAATACACACTCGTCTCCGATATTAGCCTTATAAGTTTCAACAGCATCAGCATCAAAATCGTTAGCCCATATAAGCTCAAAACCTGCGTTTTTAAAACCTAAATCTAATCCACCTGCCCCACTAAATAGTGATGCAACAGTAGGTTTCTTAATCATTTCTAACTCCAGTCAACTCTTTTAAGACAGACCTTGCAACTGCTTCGGATAATCCTATAGGAACAGCGTTAGCAATTTGCCGATAACAATCTGTCTTTGCACCTACAAATAGAAAGTCAGTAGGAAAGCTTTGAATAGTAGCAAGTTCTCTAATTGTCATTCTTCTCGTACCATTAGGATGTGGCAAAACTACAACACCACCTTTACGGTCACCACGCCCAGTTACTGTGGGAGCGGGTAAATCTGGGTTGACTGGGCGTTTTCCTATATATCCATTCATAACCAATTTATACTGTGAATACTCATTATTGGGCACAGTATGAGCATCTTCACCATCTGGATCTGGCAAACCTACAAAAGCTTCTTTTACGCTAACCCAAGGCAATAAACCATTTTTACCATCTTTTGCATGTGTTG
>NZ_CAJGZQ010000073.1 GCF_904846185.1 Psychrobacter immobilis
TGATCTAAATCCTATCGAGAATAAGTGGGCACAGGCTAAATTTCTACGCCAAGGATGGATGGAAAATAATCTGCCTAAACTATTTCATGATATGGGCTGTATCGATTTTATATTAAACTGACTATAACAAAGAGAAAACATCTGATGTTAGTTATAAACGTATAAAAGAAAAACTAATTGGTAAAACTTTTGAAATTCAACCTCGTCTTGATTTAGCAATTAATAACTTTATTAAGGAAATAGAGAGTCAGGCTACCCAAGATTTATTCAATAGCAATATAGATCTAATTAAAGACTATTATAGACGTTCTGCTTATTTGAACTTAAGACATTTGAGACAAGCTCTAATGGATTTTTCGAGACTAGTAGAGTTGTTATCTAACGAAATTAAAGAAGAAAATAAGGTTATCAAGCATCTTTTAATGATATAGTCAGTCTATAATAAAAGAGATACAGCCCATATCCTGAAACAGTTTTGGTAAATTATTCTCCATCCACCCTTGGCGTAGAAACTTAGCCTGTGCCCACTTTTTCTCGATAGGGTTTAGATC
>NZ_CAJGZQ010000074.1 GCF_904846185.1 Psychrobacter immobilis
GTCTGCAACTCGACTCCATGAAGTAGGAATCGCTAGTAATCGCGGATCAGAATGCCGCGGTGAATACGTTCCCGGGCCTTGTACACACCGCCCGTCACACCATGGGAGTTGATTGCACCAGAAGTGGTTAGCCTAACCTTTTAGGAAGGCGATCACCACGGTGTGGTTGATGACTGGGGTGAAGTCGTAACAAGGTAGCCGTAGGGGAACCTGCGGCTGGATCACCTCCTTATAGACAGCATTCGGTCAGCAAGAATTCACAACAAGTTGTTCTTTAGTTTAAGCTTACGTTTATACAAGCGTAATTTGGGTCTGTAGCTCAGCTGGTTAGAGCACCGTGTTGATAACGCGGGGGTCAGTGGTTCAAGTCCACTTAGACCCACCATTTATATATGGGGCCATAGCTCAGTTGGTAGAGCGCCTGCCTTGCACGCAGGAGGTCAACGGTTCGACTCCGTTTGGCTCCACCACTATAGACGAATAAGCTTTAAGTGCTAATGGTATAAATAGAAACAAGTG